>NZ_JBEZNL010000002.1:0-608389 GCF_040653275.1 Streptomyces sp. NPDC048002
GTCCCGGCTGATGCCGGAGACGGGGTATCAACATATCTGGCGTTGACTTTTGGCACGCTGTTGAGTTCTCAAGGAACGGTCGCTTCCTTTGTACTCACCCTCTCGGGCTTTCCTCCGGGCTGCTTCCCTTCGGTCTTGCGTTTCCGACTCTATCAGATCTTTCCGATCCGATTTCCTCGGTGCTTTCCAGGTTCTCGCTTTCGCGTTTCCCTTTCCGGCGGTTCCGACTTTATCAGAAGTTTCGAGCCGGTCTGACCGGCTGTCCTTTTCCGATTTCATCGGGAGTGCTTCTCGGCAGTCGACATGATCGACGCTTACAGAAGCGGTTGGATTTTCACGGTCGCCGACCGGATCAGGTCCAGTCCAGGCAACTGTTCGAATCTACCTCCCCGATCCATCCGTGTCAACGGGTTTTCCGGGGCGAAGAGGAGACTAGCAGCTCATCAGCCGTGCTCGCACATCAAGCCGCCGTCGGGAGCGTGGCGCCTCGCTCGGCCTCCTCCACGTCTCCTGTCTCACCGGCCCGCGCGGCTCGGCCGCCGACGACATAGACGTAGGTCAGGAAGGCCAGCTCGGCCGCGACGCCGATGGCGATGCGGGCCCAGGTGGGCAGGCCGGAGGGGGTGACGAAGCCTTCGATGGCGCCCGAGACGAAGAGGATCGCGGCGAGTCCTATCGCCATGCCCACGGCGGCACGGCCTTCCTCCGCCAGGGCCGTGCGCCGGGTTCGGGGGCCCGGGTCGATGACGGTCCAGCCGAGACGCAGGCCCGTGCCGGCGGCGACGAACACCGCGGTGAGTTCGAGCAGGCCGTGCGGCAGCACCAGTCCGAGGAAGGTGTCGAGTCGGCCCGCGGAGGACATCAGGCCGATTCCGACGCCCAGATTCAGCATGTTCTGGAAGAGGATCCAGAGCACCGGCAGGCCCAGGAAGACACCCAGGACCAGGCAGAGCGCGGCTGCCTGGGCGTTGTTCGTCCACACCTGGGCCGCGAAGGACGCCGCCGGGTGGCTGGAGTAGTAGGTCTCGTACTGGCCGCCGGGGCGGGTGAGCTCGCGGAGTTCGTCCGGGGCCGCGATGGCGGACTGCACTTCGGGGGTGGCGCCGATCCACCAGCCCAGGAGCGCGGCGACGAGGGTCGACAGGAGGGCCGTGGGCACCCACCAGTGGCGCGACCTGTAGACGGCGGCCGGGAACCCGTGGGTGAAGAAGCGGGTGGCGTCGCGCCAGGTGGCGCGCCTGGTGCCGGTCACCGCGCTCCGCGCGCGTGCCACCAGTTGACTGAGCCGGCCGGTGAGCTGGGGGTCCGGGGCGCTGGTCTGGATCAGGGAGAGGTGGGTGGCCGTGCGCTGGTACAGGGCGACGAGTTCGTCCGCCTCCGCACCGGTCAGACGGCGCCGGCGCCGGAGCAGGGCGTCGAGGCGGTCCCACTCGGCGCGGTGCGCGGTGACGAAGACGTCGAGGTCCATCGGTGTGCCTGCTCCTCGGCTGTTCGTCTGCGGCTCGTCGTGGGTCGCTCGTGATGGATGTCAGCTTGTCGTACTGAGGCGCGATGCGCCCTCAGCTTGGCAGACTGGCGGTTCCGGAGGCAGGTGGGGGAAGGGTGGCGCGGGCGTGAGTGAGCTGGTGACGGGCGAGGCGGTGGCGTTGGAGGTGAGCCCCGCGAGGCTGCCGAGCAGGGCGCTGGCCGTGCTGCTCGATCTCGTCGTGGCCGTGACCGTCTATGTCGCCGTGACGATCGCCCTGGTCGCGGCCACGGCTTCGCTGGACGAGGCGGCTCGGATCGCGGTGTCGATCGCGACGTTCGTCCTGGTGCTCGTGGGTGCTCCCATCGCGGTGGAGACGCTCAGCCAGGGCCGCTCGCTCGGGAAGCTGGCCTGCGGGCTTCGGGTGGTACGGGACGACGGCGGGCCGATCAGGTTCCGGCACGCGCTGGTGCGGGGTGCGATCGGTGTCATCGAGATTCTGCTGACCTTCGGCGTCGTCGCGTGTGTCGCGTCGCTGGTGTCGGCGCGGGGGCGGCGGCTCGGGGACGTCTTCGCGGGGACCCTCGTCGTGCGGGAGCGGGTGCCGATGGCCCGGAACGGTTCTGTGCCGCCGCCCCCGCCGTGGCTGGCGGGTCGGTTCTCGGAGCTGGACCTCTCCGCGGTCCCCGATGGGCTGTGGCTCGCCGTCCGGCAGTACCTGACGCGGATGCGGCAGCTGGATCCGCAGGTGGGGTGGTCGATGGCGGAGCGGCTCTCGGCCGATCTGGCCGGCCGTACGGGTGTTCCGGTGCCGCAGGGGGTGCCGGCCGCGGCGTACCTGGCCGCCTTGTTGCAGGAGCGGCAGGCGCGGGAGGCTCGTCGGGCCTTCGCGCCGGCGCCGGTGGCGAGCCCTCAGGCCGGGCAGGCGCAGGCGCAGGCCGCGGTCCCCTCGGCTCCGGCCGGTCCCGCGTACGAGGACCGGTCCGGGCCCGCTTTCGTCGCGCCCACGGCCCCCGGGGGCGCTCCCTCGCATCCCGTTCCGGAGTCCGGGGAGGGTTCCTCCTCCACCCGGCCGGGCACCGGGTTCGTTCCGCCCGCCTGATCCGGGCCGTCCGGCTCAGGCGAAGGTCGAGGGCGGGGTTTCGAGGTCCTCCAGCTCGATGCCGGGCGCCGCGAGGACCACGTCGCCCGCGATGTGCACGGCGTGCTGTTCGCCGGTGTCCAGGGCGGTGACCTGGTATTCCTCCACGGTCAGGGGGCCGTTGTCAGTGGCGTGTGCTTCTCTCTTCAGCAGGGCCCAGGACTGGTCGACGGTGCGTGGGGCGAGCACCGGGTCCGTGAAGGCGACGAGGCGTACGCGGGTGGCGGATCCGGAAGGGGTGAGGCGCAGCAGACGGGTGGTGGCGATCAGGAACGCGGGGGACGTGCCGGTGAAGGCGTGCGCGCGCACATTGCCTTCCGTGGCGTGGGCGCCGGTGGGGTCCGTGCGGACCCAGGTGACGCCGTCGAGGGCGGCGCCGCGCACCTGCCAGCCGCCGGCGTGCAGTTCGAGGCGGATGGGGCGGCCGAGTTCGTCGAGGGCGAGGTCGACGGAGCCGCTGTGATCGCCCGTGGGGGCGGTCAGCTGGGAGACGTAGCGCCAGCCGGAGGGACCGGGGGCGCAGTGGAAGTGCTCTTCCGCGAGGGGGGTGTGATCGTGCGGATCGTGGAGCGAATAACGGCCGCGGGGCATGGGAGTCCTGGGTCTTGACGGGGTGCTCCGGCCGCGCACGCCAGACGGGCAGGCCCCCGACACGGGGGTGCGGGGGCCTGCCCTGAAGGACCTGCTGCGGGACGGACGCGCCGCCGTGGGTGGGCGCGTCCGTCACGGAGTTCGGGTCAGTAGCGGTAGTGGTCGGACTTGTACGGGCCGTCGACCTCGACGCCGATGTACGAGGCCTGCTCCGGGCGGAGGGTCGTGAGCTTCACGCCGAGCGAGTCGAGGTGGAGGCGGGCGACCTTCTCGTCGAGGTGCTTGGGCAGCGTGTAGACGCCGATGGGGTACTCGGCCTGCTTGGTGAACAGCTCGATCTGGGCCAGGGTCTGGTCCGCGAAGGAGTTGGACATGACGAACGAGGGGTGGCCGGTGGCGTTGCCCAGGTTCAGCAGGCGGCCCTCGGACAGGACGATGATGACCTTGCCGTCGGGGTAGGTCCAGGTGTGGACCTGCGGCTTGACCTCGTCCTTGACGATGCCCGGGACCTTGGCGAGGCCGGCCATGTCGATCTCGTTGTCGAAGTGGCCGATGTTCCCGACGATGGCCTGGTGCTTCATCTTGGCCATGTCGGCGGCCATGATGATGTCCTTGTTGCCGGTCGTGGTGATGAAGATGTCGGCCTTGTCGACGACCTCGTCCAGGGTCGTGACCTGGTAGCCGTCCATCGCCGCCTGGAGGGCGCAGATCGGGTCGATCTCGGTGACGATGACGCGGGCGCCCTGGCCGCGCAGGGACTCCGCGCAGCCCTTGCCCACGTCGCCGTAGCCGCAGACGACGGCGGTCTTGCCGCCGATCAGGACGTCGGTGGCGCGGTTGATGCCGTCGATCAGGGAGTGGCGGCAGCCGTACTTGTTGTCGAACTTCGACTTGGTGACGGCGTCGTTCACGTTGATCGCCGGGAACAGCAGCTGGCCGTCGCGCTGCATCTCGTACAGGCGGTGGACGCCGGTCGTGGTCTCCTCGGTGACGCCGCGGATCTCGGAGGCCAGCTGGGTCCACTTCTGCGAGCCGTCCGTGATGGTGCGGTGCAGGAGTTCGAGGATGACGCGGTGCTCGTCGTTCTCGGCGGTGTCGACGGCGGGAACCTTGCCGTCCTTCTCGTACTGGACGCCCTTGTGGACGAGGAGGGTGGCGTCACCGCCGTCGTCGAGGATCATGTTCGGGCCGCCGGTGGGGCTGTTCGGCCAGGTCAGCGCCTGCTCCGTGCACCACCAGTACTCCTCCAGGGTCTCGCCCTTCCAGGCGAAGACCGGGACGCCCTGCGGGTTGTCGGGCGTGCCGTTCGGGCCGACGGCGATGGCGGCGGCCGCGTGGTCCTGGGTGGAGAAGATGTTGCAGGAGGCCCAGCGGACCTCGGCGCCGAGGGCGACGAGGGTCTCGATGAGGACGGCGGTCTGCACGGTCATGTGCAGGGAGCCGGTGACGCGGGCGCCGGCGAGGGGCTGGGCCTCGGCGTACTCCTTGCGGATCGACATCAGGCCGGGCATCTCGTGCTCGGCGAGGGTGATCTCCTTGCGGCCGAACTCGGCCAGGGAGAGGTCGGCGACCTTGAAGTCCTGTCGGCTGTCGACAGTCGTCATTGCGAGCTGCTCCTCGGAATCGGGGCGAGGTGGGTAGGGCTGTTCTGCGCGGCGGCGGACACAGGGGTGCCGAAAGAGGACACAGGCATGCCCGCGTGCGCGCAGCGCAGTCCGTCGGAGGCCCTCTCTCCCTCGGCCGGTCCGTGTCGGGACCGCCCGACCGCCATCAGCAGCGACGTCTGGCTCCGTCCCAAGCTACACCGGTCGGCGCGGGCGCCCCAGTCCGCCTCGGAGCGGATCAAGCCGTTCCGGGCGGGGTGTGGGCCCTCGGCGGGTTGCCGTGGGGACGGCGAAGGGCCCGCCGGAGTGTTCCGGCGGGCCCTTCGGTCCGTGCGAGGTGTCAGTGACCGGCGCCTTCCGGGGCCGGGCCGCCGGGGCTGGCCTCGGGGTCGGAGCCGCGGGCGGCCTCGGTCTCGCTGTAGACGTCGGGCTCCAGGTAGATCACACGGGCGATCGGGACCGCCTCGCGGATACGGGCCTCGGCGGCGTCGATGGCGGCGGCGACCTCGGCGGCCGTCTCGTCGTGCCGGACGGCGATCTTGGCGGCGACGAGCAGTTCCTCGGGGCCGAGGTGCAGCGTGCGCATGTGGATGATGCGGGTGACGGTGTCGCCGTCGACGATCGCGGCCTCGATGCGGTGGACGTTCTCGACGCCGGCGGCCTCGCCGAGCAGCAGGGACTTGGTCTCGACGGCGAGGACGACCGCGATCAGGATGAGGAGCACACCGATGCACAGGGTGCCGATGCCGTCCCAGACGCCGTCGCCGGTGGCGAGGGCGAGGCCGACACCGCCGAGGGCGAGGACCAGGCCGACCAGGGCGCCGAGGTCCTCCAGGAGGACGACGGGCAGCTCGGGCGCCTTGGCGTGCCGGACGAACTCCTTCCAGGACTTCTTGCCGCGCAGGACGTTGGACTCCTTGATGGCCGTCCGGAAGGAGAAGGTCTCGGCGATGATCGCGAAGACGAGGACGCCCACCGGCCAGTACCAGTGCTCGATCTCGTGCGGGTGCTTGATCTTCTCGTAGCCCTCGTAGAGGGCGAACATGCCGCCGACGGAGAAGAGGATGATCGAGACGAGGAAGGCGTAGATGTAGCGTTCGCGGCCGTAGCCGAAGGGGTGCTGCGGGGTCGCCTCGCGCTGGGCCTTCTTGCCGCCGACGAGCAGCAGGCCCTGGTTGCCGGAGTCGGCCAGCGAGTGGACCGACTCGGCGAGCATCGAGGACGAGCCGCTGAACAGGAACGCCACGAACTTCGCTACGGCGATCGCGAGGTTGGCGGCGAGTGCCGCGACGATTGCCTTGGTGCCGCCTGACGCGCTCATGTGTTCGCGTTGTCCCTTCGTACGTACGCCTCGCGGGGCCGGTCGCCCCGTCGGGGGCTTTGCCGGGCCTTTGCCGGTGGGTCATTGTTGCAGCCCGGTGAGGCGGTCGGACGCCGGTCCGCCCCAAGGGCCCGGCGGGGCAACCGCTTTGTGACCTCCGGCCCGGGTCAGGCGACGACGGTGGCCCGGAAGACCGTGCCGGTGCCGGACACTTGGGCCTTTTCGCCCGCGGGGACGAACACGGACTCGCCCGGGGCGAGGGTGAGTTCGCCCGCGCGCACCGAGCCCGCGGTGCACAGCAGGATCTGTGCGGTGTCGCGGGTGAGGTCGTGTACGGCGGAGTCCTCGGGCAGGACGTAGCGGGAGAGCCGGAACTCGTCGATGGGGGTTTCGTAGACCTCCTCGCCGTCCGGGGACGCCTCGGGGCGCAGGACGCCCGGGTCGGCGGCCTCGAAGCGGACGATGCGCAGGAGTTCGGGGACGTCGACGTGCTTGGGGGTCAGTCCGCAGCGCAGGACGTTGTCGGAGTTGGCCATGATCTCGACGCCGAGGCCGCTGATGTAGGCGTGCGGGATGCCCGCGCCGAGGAAGAGTGCCTCGCCGGGCTGGAGCCGGACGTGGTTGAGGAGCATCGCGGCGATGACGCCGGGGTCGCCCGGGTAGTGGTGGGCGAGTGCGGCGTACGGCGTGTAGGGGCCGCCCAGGCGGTCGCAGGCGGCCGCGGCCTCGGTGACCGTGCGGGCCATGTCCTCGCGGTCCGCGGAGAGGATCGCGGTGAGCACCTCGCGCAGGGCCGCTTCCTCGGGGTGGGCGTGCAGCAGGTCGACGTAGGGCTTGAGGGAGTCCACGCCGAGGCCGTCGATCAGGTCGGCGGCACGGACCGGGTCGCGGAAGCCGCACAGGCCGTCGAACTCGGTGAGGGCGCAGATCAGTTCGGGCTTGTGGTTGGTGTCCTTGTAGTTGCGGTGGGCGGCGTCGAGGGGGACGCCGCGGCGCTCCTCGTCGGCGTAGCCCTCCCGCGCCTGGGTGAGGTCGGGGTGGACCTGGAGGGAGAGGGGCGCGCCGGCGGCGAGCAGTTTCAGCAGGAAGGGCAGGCGCGGGCCGAACTTGGCCACGCCCGCCTTGCCGAGTTCCTTCTCCGGGTCCGCGTCGACGAGGTCGACGAGCGTGCCGCGGCCGGTGTGCGAGGGTGCGCCCGGGTGGGCGCCCATCCACATCTCCGCCTGGGGTTCGCCGGTCGGTTCGGTCCCGAGCAGGTGCGGGATCAGGGTGGTGGAACCCCAGGCGTAGGGGCGGACGGTGTTGTCGAGGCGGTCCATGCGGTTCTCTCTGCGTACGACGCGGGGGTGCTCCGCGTGCGTCGGTCGGGGCGTCCGGGCCAGATCAGGCGCCCGAGGCGAGCGCCAGGTAAACGGCGGCGAAATCCGTGATGGCGATCAGCTCGGCGAGCGTCTCCAGTTCGTCGCCGGCCTCCGGTTCCAGCTCGCTGATCGGCGTGTCGTGGCTCAGGGCCAGCTCGCGGGCGCCGGGTGCGGCACTGAGCCCGCCGCTGGGGCGGTCCCTGAGCAGCACCACGCAGGCGTGCAGCGCGGGTGCCTCCTCCACGCGGTCGCGGAAGAAGTCGTCGGGGTCGGCGCTGGCGGCCAGCGGGCCGGCGAGGAGGGCGCTGTGGGCGTCGAGTGCCTCGGGGAGTTCGGCGACGACCGCGGGGCGGCCGGAGAGTTCGGCGAGGGCGGCGGCGAACCGGCGGCCGGCCGGACCGGCCGAGGTGCCCTCGGTCCAGATCACCGGGAGGGCGTCGGCCAGCTCCGCGGCCAGGGTCTTGGCGGGGTTGCCGTAGGTCGCGAGGGCGGGCCCGCAGCGCTCGGCGACGCGGTCGAGGCGGTCGGCGGCCTTCTCCAGGGCCTCGGCGGGCGCGGTCAGCAGCCCGACGCGGTCGAGCAGCGCGAGCAGCGGGGTGAGCAGCGCCCACAGGACGCCGGGCGCGGAGGCGGCGAGCGGGGTGTCCTGCTCGTACGGCGCGGTGGCCATCGGTACGAAGAGGCCGTGCGCGGCGGCCAGTGCCTCGGCGAGCGGGGTGCGGGCCGGGGCCACGGCGACGACGGTGCAGCCGCGGCGGTAGGCCTGCTCGGCGAGGAGGGACAGGCCCGGTTCGGTGCCGTCCGGGGTGGCGATGAGGAGCAGGTCGACGGAGCCGGCCCAGCCGGGCAGCTCCCAGCGCAGGGCGCCGGCGGCGGGGGCCACGCCGGTGGGGGCCAGCCGGGTGACGGGGCTGCCCGCCCCGGCGAGGGTGCCGAGGAGGTCGGCGGCGCAGGTGGCGGCGGCGCCGGGGCCCGCGATGAGGACGGCTCGGGGGCGGCCGTCGGGTTTGAGGTCCTTCACGCCCGCCTCGGCGGCGAGCCGGGCGGCGGTGCGGACCCTGGCGCCCGCCTCGGCGGCGCCGCGGAGCAGTCCGCGGCGGTCGGCCTCCGAGAGGGCCTCGGGGGTGTCGAGCAGCGATTCGTCGAGCACGGTCGGCAGCCTCCGATCGCCGGGTGGGTTACGCGGGTCGGCGGGCCTCGTCGACGAGGAGGACCGGGATGCCGTCGCGGACGGGGTACGCCAGGCCGCAGTCCTGGCCGGTGCAGATCAGCTCGGCCTCCTGCTCGGTGAGCGGGGCGCGGCAGGCCGGGCAGGCGAGGATCTCCAGGAGACCGGCTTCGAGCGGCATGGGTGGTCCCTTCCGGGGTTTCGGTGTCGCGGACGTGCCTGGTCAGGTTACCGCCGGGACGGGTTCCTCGGGGGGTGCAGGGGTTTGCAGGGGGGTGCCGCCGGGACGGGCGCCGCCGCCGAGGGGCACCCGTCGG
This sequence comes from Streptomyces sp. NPDC048002, assembly GCF_040653275.1. Taxonomy (NCBI): domain Bacteria; kingdom Bacillati; phylum Actinomycetota; class Actinomycetes; order Kitasatosporales; family Streptomycetaceae; genus Streptomyces; species Streptomyces sp. NPDC048002. The sequence continues at coordinate 8,969 of NZ_JBEZNL010000002.1, forward strand.
GGACGGTCAGACCCTGATCAGTGCCAGGACCTCGTCGCGGATCTTCGTCATGGTCGCCTCGTCCCGGGCCTCCGCGTTCAGCCGCAGGAGGGGTTCGGTGTTGGAGGGGCGGACGTTGAACCACCAGTCGGCGGAGGTGACGGTGAGGCCGTCGAGCTCGTCGAGGGTGACGTCGTCCCGGCCGCCGTAGGTCTCGCGGATCGCGGCCAGGCGGGCCTGCTGGTCGGCGACGGTGGAGTTGATCTCCCCGGAGCCGACGTAGCGGTCGTACTGCTCGACCAGCGCCGAGAGCGGGCCGTCCTGCCCGCCGAGGGCGGCGAGGACGTGGAGGGCGGCGAGCATGCCGGTGTCCGCGTTCCAGAAGTCGGCGAAGTAGTAGTGCGCGGAGTGCTCGCCGCCGAAGATCGCGCCGGACTTGGCCATCTCGGCCTTGATGAAGGAGTGGCCGACGCGGGTGCGCACCGGGGTGCCGCCGTGTTCCCGGACCACCTCGGGGACCGACCAGGAGGTGATCAGGTTGTGGATGACGGTGCCCTTGCCGCCGTTGCGGGCGAGTTCGCGGGAGGCGACCAGGGCGGTGATGGCGGAGGGGGAGACCGGTTCGCCCTGGGCGTCCACGACGAAGCAGCGGTCGGCGTCGCCGTCGAAGGCGATGCCGAGGTCGGCGGACTCCTCGCGGACGCGCCGCTGGAGGTCGACGAGGTTGGCCGGGTCGAGCGGGTTGGCCTCGTGGTTGGGGAAGGTGCCGTCCAGCTCGAAGTACATGGGTACGACGTCCAGCGGCAGCCCGGCGAGGACGGTGGGCACGGTGTGGCCGCCCATGCCGTTGCCCGCGTCGACGACGACCTTCAGGGGGCGGATGGAGGTCAGGTCGACGAGGGAGCGCAGGTGGGCGGCGTAGTCGTCCAGCGTCTCGCGCCGGGTGACCGTGCCGGTGCGGTCGGCGGCCGGCGGGGCGCCCGTCTCGCTCCACTCCTCCACCAGGGCGCGGATCTCGCTCAGGCCGGTGTCCTGGCCGACCGGGGCGGCTCCGGCGCGGCACATCTTGATGCCGTTGTACTGGGCCGGGTTGTGCGAGGCGGTGAACATCGCGCCGGGCAGGTCGAGGGCGCCGGAGGCGTAGTACAGCTGGTCGGTGGAGCACAGGCCGATCTCGGTGACGTCGACGCCCTGGGCGGCCGCGCCGCGCGCGAAGGCGGCGGACAGTCCGGGGGACGAGGGGCGCATGTCGTGCCCGGTCACGATGGCGTCCGCGCCGGTCACCCGGGCGAAGGCGGCCCCGAACAGCTCGGCGAGCGCCTCGTCCCACTGGTCGGGGACGACTCCGCGCACGTCGTAAGCCTTCACGAGCTGTGACAGATCAGCAGCCACGGCCAACCTTCCTGAAAAGTCCCATCGGACTGCCCAAACTACCTTCACCGGCCGGGCGGGCGACGAGCGATCACCGAGTGGACCCGCAGCCGTAACGTCGGGGCGGCATCCTGAATCGGGCGGAACGAAGGCGGGTCAGTTGTCCGGGGAGCGCAGGACCCTGAGGTGACCTCGGCGGGCGACCTCCATCGGGTCCGCCGTACGGGCCCCGCCGCCGGCCTCCGCGGCACGTTCCTGCGGGCGGGCCGCCTCGCGCACGGCGTTGGCAAGCGCTTCCAGGTCGTCGCCGCTGGGGCGGGCCGGAGCGGAGCCGTCGAGGAGCCGGACGACCTCCCAGCCGCGCGGTGCGGTGAGGCGCTCGGAGTGCTCGGCGCACAGGTCGTAGCAGTGGGGTTCGGCGTAGGTGGCGAGCGGGCCGAGGACCGCGGTCGAGTCGGCGTAGACGTACGTCAGCGTCGCTACGGCGGGACGGCCGCAAGCGGTGCGCGAACAGCGACGTACAGGGCTCACGACGTTGGACGGTACCGCACTCTTGAGCGGGCCGCGACGACTCTCCCTCAGGTCACTCCACCGTGTCGTGCCGCGAAACACCTCCCTCAGCCCGTCCGGCACACCTGCCTGACCTGCGGTAACAGCGATTTTCAGCCGATCGGGCCGGATCTGGTCCAGTCAACAGTCGGTACAAACAACGTCATTTGACTTGAATCACCGGTCACTGAGCGATATGGAATCGAGCCCAACCTTGGCTGGAATGGTCATGGGGCGACATCGGCTTCGACCGGTACGGATCATGGCCTCGCGGCCGTGTGGGGCGGGGCGCGCCGTCGCGGCGAGGACTAGGCTTCACCGGTGATGGACAACCCCGTACCGCCCCGTGCCGCAGGCCCCGGGCCCCGCCGTCGTGATCGTCACGGCCGGGGCATGCGGGGGCCGATCGCTCCGCCGCAGGTGCCGCTGGCCGCGAGCCGGGCCGAGGCGTTCGCCGATCTGGTGCAGGACTCCGTGGAGCGCCTGGAGCGCCGTTGGCCACAACTGGCCGAGTTCGACTTCCTGGTGCTCGAAGTGCCGCCCGCCGGCGGGTCGGGACAGACCTGGAACGACGAGGCCGTCCCGCTCGGCGGCTCGATCGCGGCCCGGGAGGGACGCCCCGCGCGCGTGGTCGTCTACCGGCGCCCGGTCGAGATCCGCACCAAGGGACGCGACGAGCGCGCGGCACTGGTGCACGAGGTGGTCGTGGAGCAGGTGGCGGAACTGCTCGGCCTCACTCCGGAGACCGTGGATCCCCGCTACGGGGAGGACTGAGCCGGGGCGCCGACGGCCCGACGGCCGCGGGCGCCCCCGGCCCGGCTACTCCTGAAGGACCGACAGGTCCTCGTCCGCCTCGGGCACCTTCACCATGCCCCGGTCGTCCGGGAGGGTCTGGGTGGTGAAGGCGGGGACGTCGCCCTGGGCGGACGTCAGGGTGCGGGAGGCGTACACCGGGCCGCCCGAGACCGTCTCGACGGTCAGGGCGTAGGTGCCCTTCAGTCCGCTCGGGACCGGGACGCCGATCTTCTGGGTCGTGCCCTTCTTGACGGTGAACGTCTTGGTCGCCGCCTCGCCCCCCTCGGTGCCCGCCGAGGCCGTGACCTTCACCTGGGCCGTGGCGGTCGGGGCCGTCACGGACAGGGTGGTGCCCTTGGCGGTGTTCTCCGCCGAGCTCGCGCGGGTGCCGACCGGCCGGGTGGCCGGGATGAACGCCGTCTCCTGGGCCCCGCCCTTGCCGCGCACCACGCGCAGGGCGGCCACCACCGGAACCGACCGGGAGGTGGGGGTCAGGACCAGCGAGCCGGCCTCGCCGCGGGTCACGTCGCCGAGGTCGACCGCGGCCGTCATGCCCTCCTTCACGTGCAGCGTCTCGTGGCCGGCCGGGGTGATCAGGCCGGTCGGGGAGGCCAGCTGGACCTTCAGGTCGGCGTCGGAGCCGTCGGGAGTGAAGGCGATCAGACGGACCGCGGTGGCGTCCTCGGGGATGCCGGGCAGGACCAGGCTGCCTGCGGGGTCCGTGGAGGCGGTCAGCCAGTCGCCGCCGAGTTTGTCGTCCAGGGCCTGCACCGCGGCTCCGACCCGCCCGCTGCGGACGGTGACGTGCGCGGTGAGGTTGGTCTGCTTCTCGGCGGTGAGCGTGGAGAGCAGGACCGGCTCGGTGGAGTGCGGCTTGACCGTGATGCCGTCCGGAATGGTCGTCTCCAGCGCGCCGTCCTTGCTGTACAGCTTGATGTCGACGACGGCCGCCGAGTCGTCCGGGTTGGTCAGGTGCACGTAGTCCGTGCGGTCCGGTGCCGTGCTGGCGCCGGGGAACCAGAACTCCGTGTCGGGCGCGGCGCAGTTGAGTCCCTGGAGGCCGCGTCCGGTACCGGCCGCGACCTCCGTGGTCTGCTGCACGGTCCAGCCGGGTGCGAACCTGCCCTCGGCGGTGCCCACGAGCGCGGGCGCGTCGGCGCCGGAGACGTCCTCGGCCACCGGCTTGCCGGGTTCCTTCGGCGCCAGGACGGGCTTGTCCTTCTTGCTGTCCTTGTCCTCGGCGTCCTCGGCGTCCTGGGCGTCCTGGGCGTCCGCGTCCTCCGTGGCCTCCGCGTCTCCCGCGGCGCGGAGTTCGGCCTCGCCCTCGCCGTCCGTGCCCTTCGTGACGGGCGTGAACGAGGTGTACGTCGTCTCGGCGAGGTCGGAGCTGCTGGGCGAGGGGCAGAGCAGGCTCGTGCGCTCCACGGGCAGGACCGCGGCCGCCTCGGCGCGGTCCTCGCCGGACGCCTCCGGGGCGCTCATCGAGGCGAAGCCGGTGACGGCGGCGAGCGCGGTCGCGCCGGCGATCAGGGAGAGGGTGGTGCGGTTCACTGCTGGCTCCCGTCCGGACGCTCGGCCCCGTGCTGGTGCGGCTGCTGCGCCGGGTCGTACCCGGTGTCGTAGCCCTGCTGGTAGGACCCGTCGTACGTGGTCCGGTCGTACCCGCCCTGCTGCCCCGGACCGCCGTACCCGTACGGGTCGTACTGGCCGGCCTGGTACGGGTCGGCCGGGTAGTTCTGGTCGTAGCCGCCCGCCGGGTAGGCCTGGCCCTGCTGGTACTGGTCGCCGTAGTCGCCGTACCCGGGGGCGTCCGCGTAGCTGGGGCCGTCGTAGTCGCCGTAGGACTGCTGCTGCGGGATCGGAGCGGGGGTGTCCGGCCGCTCCGGGGCGGGGAACTCCTCGGACCCGTCCCGCTCCTCGGCCTCCGCCTCGGCCTGGGCGCGCAGGCGGCGGGCGCGGCGGCCGTCACCGGTGACATCTTGGGCGGGGAGGGACGGCTCCTCCGGGAGGTCGTCGTCGATGTCGCGGCGACGGCCGGGCAGCGCGAGGACGACCAGGACCAGGGCGAGCGAGCCCTGCGTCCACAGCCAGGCGGTGTGCCCGAAGGAGTCCTCGAAGGTGACGTCCAGCCGCCCGCCGGAGGCGGGGAGTTCGAAGCCCTGGGCCCAGCCGTCGACGGTGGTGCGGGTGAGCGGCTTGCCGTCCAGGGTGGCCGTCCAGCCCTCGTCGGCCGTGTCGGCCAGGCGCAGGGTCCGGCCGTCCGATCCCGCGGGAAGGTCGGTGTGGATCTCCACCGGGCCCGCGGCGATGGGCTGCGGTTCGCCGGAGTCGGTGACGATCGTGGCGCGGGCGACCTCCTGGTCGACCCGCCACAGCGCGCTGCCGTTCTGCTCGCTGAGCCGGTTCAGGCCCGGCGTGGCGTCCAGCACCCGGGTGACGTCGCGGGGCGCGCCCTTGTGGACGAGGACGTAGGCCACGGCGAACTGGCCGAGCTGGTCGGCCTGGTCGGCGCCGGAGCCGGCGACGAGGTTGGCGACGACCTTGTCCAGTCCGCTGTTCCCCCCCGCGGCGGCGGCGAGTTCGGCGTCGCCGAGGCGGGCGCCGGAGCCGCGGACCAGGGTGTAGCTCACATGGGAAGCGGAGTCGCTGTCGAGGACGAGGGTGCGGGCCTGGTCGCGGCTGCCGCTCTCCTCGGCGACGAACGCGGGCACCTGCACCGGGTCGCGGCGCTCCAGCGGCCCGTCGGCACCGCGGATCATCCAGCCGGCGGCGAGCAGCAGCGGGCCCGCCGCGGCCGCGAAGGCGATCAGCGCGGCGACCGGCTGGCGCCAGCCGAAGCTCTGCTCCGCCACACGCGAGCGTGCCCCGTCTGCGCCGAGCACGGCGGCCGCCAGCAGCGCGATGCCGTAGACGAGGGTGGCCGGGCCGGCCCAGGTGGAGCCGTTGGACAGGACCGCGAAGACCAGGCCGACCAGGGCGACCGCCCAGGCGGCCCAGATCCCGAACTGACGCTCCGCGCGCAGCAGCGCGGCCAGCGCGGCCAGCACGACGCCGATCAGCATCAGGCCGCTGACCGTGCCGGGGCCGCCGGGGACCGCGCCGAGCAGGTCGAGCGCGGAGGCCGCGGACGAGCCGTACTCCAGGCCGGCCTCTTCGAAGAAGCCGAACGGGAGCAGGGTCAGCGACCAGGGCGCGAGGACCAGCAGCGGGGTGCCGAACTGGGCGAGGAAACGCACGCCGTAGGCGGCCAGGTCACCGCGGCGGACGGCCAGCAGGGCCACGCCGAGCACCAGCGCGATCGGCCACACGATCGGCGTGAACGCGGTGGTCACGGTCAGCAGCAGGGCGTACGCCCAGGTGGCGCGCCAACTGCCGCGTGCCTGGGAGGTGTTCGCCAGGCCGGCCGCGGCGACGCCCGCGCGCGCCAGGAGCGGCAGCAGGACGGCGAGGACGGCGGTGCCGATCCGGCCGCCGGCCAGCGCGCCGGTCGTCGCGGGCAGGAAGGCGTAGGCGACCGCGGCCCAGGCGCGCAGCAGCCGGGACTCGACGAGCGGGCGGGAGGCGAAGTAGGCGGTGAGGCCGGCCAGCGGCACCGAGCAGACGAGCAGCACGGTCATCGCGAGTCCGGTCGAGCCGAACAGCAGGGAGGCCAGCGCGGCCACGACCGCCAGGTACGGGGGCGCGGCCGCGGTGCCGCCGGCGCCGACCGGGTGCCAGGAGTCGAGGTAGCGCGACCACAGGTCCGCCGCGTCGGCCGGCGCGGGCAGCAGGGAGCCGCCCGCGAGGGAGCCTGCGGCGAACAGTTCACGGCAGGCGGCGAGGGAGACGAGCAGCAGCGCGAGGAAGAGCACCGGGCCGGGCTTGCGTGCGACGCGCTTGAGCCGGGCGAACTGCTCGATCTCCAGGAAGTCGGCGTCGTCGCCGCCGGGTCCGGACTCGATGCCGCCGCCGTGCCGTCCGGCACCGGAGGTCGCCTCCGCGTCGGAGCTGCCGAAGAGGCTGCCCGCGGCCTGTTCCACGGTGGCCCTGACGGTCGCGCCGGGCGGCGGGAACAGGGGCCGCAGTTCGTCCTTGTCGACGACCGGGCGGCCCCGGCCGCGCCGTCCGGCGATGATCCGCTCGGGCCGCAGCAGCACGCCGAGCAGACCGCGGATCTCGTCGACGGCCTGTCCGGGCACCTTGCCCACCAGGTAGGCGACGGTTCTGAGCAGGGTGCCGACGACCAGGCGCAGCAGCACCCAGGGCAGCACCGCCGAGCGGCTGTTGACGAGGAGGGTGTAGACGGCGCCCGCCTTGTCGACCTTGTGCGGGGAGGCCGTGGTGCGGCCCGCGCAGTCGACCGCGCGGCGCTCGCGGGAGGCCGCCTCGGCGTGGCGTACGACCGCCTCGGGGGCGATCAGGACGCGGTGGCCGGCCGACTGGGCGCGCCAGCACAGGTCGACGTCGTCACGCATCAGGGGCAGCCGCCGGTCGAAGCCGCCGAGCTGCTCGAAGACGTCGCGCCGGATCAGCATGCCCGCGGTGGACACCGACAGCACGGACCGTACGTGGTCGTGCTGGCCCTGGTCCTGCTCGCGGCGGTCGATGCCGGTCCAACGGCGGCCGGAGTGGGCGATGGAGACGCCGACCTCCAGCAACTGGCGGCGGTCGTACCAGCCGCGCAGCTTGGGGCCGACCACGGCGACGTCGTCGCGGCCCAGTTCGAGTTCGTTCTCCACGACGCGCAGCAGCTGGGCGAGGGCGTCGGGTTCGGGCGCGCTGTCGTCGTGCAGCAGCCACAGCCACTGCACGGGCTCGCCGTGCGGCAGCTCCGGCATGTCGTAGGCGTCGTCGCGCCAGGAGCGGGTGACCGGGTCCCAGCCGCTCGGCCGCTTCAGGTACGGCAGGTCGTCGGGGGTGAGGACCGGCGCGGTGCGGGCCGCCTCCTCGACGGCCTGGCCGAAGCCGGTGCGCCGGGCGAGGTGCAGCACGCTGTCGGCGCCGAGGGCCTCGGTGACCAGCTGGGCGGAGTCGTCCGCGCTGCCGGTGTCGGCGGCCACCACGGACTGCACCGGGCGGTCCTGGCCGAGCAGCCCGGCGAGCGCGTCGGGGAGCCAGCGGGCACCGTCGTGGGTGACGAGGACCGCGGTCACCACGTGACGCGGGAACTCTGGCGTGGCAGCGGCGTCTTGATGGGCTGCCGAGTGGCTGTGCACGGACATCGAGGTACGGGCCCCGGTTCGGTGGACTGTGGTGGACGCCTGTGCCCCAGGAGGGCAGCGGGGCGTCTCGGACGAGCGCCCACACTATCGGCTGGGCATGACGGCGGCCCGCCGCCTGTGGACAACCCACCTGCGACGGGCCGCTGATCACGTCCCTGTGTGCCGTTCGCCCGTGCCGTCCGGTCAGACGGCGGCCTTCTTCAGCCTGCGGCGTTCCCGTTCGGACAGGCCGCCCCAGATGCCGAAGCGTTCGTCGTTGGCGAGGGCGTACTCAAGGCATTCGGAGCGGACCTCGCAGGCGAGGCAGACCTTCTTGGCCTCGCGGGTGGAGCCGCCCTTCTCGGGGAAAAAGGACTCGGGGTCGGTCTGGGCGCACAGCGCGCGCTCCTGCCAGCCGAGTTCCTCGTCCGCGTCGTCGACCAGCAGTTGCTGCACCAGCTCGGTCATGCTGCGCCCCTCGTCTGTCTTTCGCGTCCCCGTGATGTAGCCGTTACCGAAGTCGGCTGAACGACACGAGTGAAATTACAAGTGTGCTGCTCCGGGCGAGTCAAGCCGAGATCTGCTATTGGGTCCCTTATTCACTCTGCGGAACCAAGGCCTAGCGGAAAGTGTTCAAATCGGCATAAACCTTGACATGCAGACAGAACCCACGAGGGCTCCGGGCCGTACAGACCTAGTACGGAGAAGGACGCCCAGGCGTTCGATCTCGTTCCGACACGCGCGACGAAGCGAACCGGATCACAGTCGGATCACGGGACGACAGCGGGGTTCGCGCACCCGGTTGTGCGCCATGTGTCCCGGCCACCCCATGAACAAACCTTTCGCCAGCCAGATGAACCGGATGAGGTGAAACATGTCCCACATACCGGGCGTCGAGTTGACAGTGAAGGTGTGAGCCGCTGTCCTTGTGGGCATGCTCGCGAACTTGGCACTCACCTCGACCCGCACCGCCGGGTCCACCGGTGCTGCCCACGTTCGCCGTAGCTGTTGTTGCTGTCCCGGCTGTTGAGCCCATCGCGCTCCGGCCGCCCTGAGTCCACCGTGACTCGGCTGCTTGTTCCCCACGCCCGGACCCGGGCACCCCTGTCGCCCGTGATCCGGGCAGACGGTCCGTGACACCCAGCCACCCCCCACTCTCCGCCGAGGAACCACCGCACCCATGAACAGCGACAGCGACCTCCAGATCGCCGGCGACATCCTCGAAGTCCCGCACCTCCTCCAGGCTCCGCGCGAGCACCCGGCCACCGTCGCCGAGTTCGCCGGCCTGGCCCGCTCCGTCGCCGCCGACCGCTCCCAGTGGGAGCACCTCGTCCGCTACGACGCCACCACCCGCTGGTACCACCGGCTGCGCACCGGCCCCGGCTACGAGGTCTGGCTGCTGTCCTGGGTGCCCGGACAGGGCAGCGGACTGCACGACCACGGCCCCTCCTCCGGTGTCCTGACCGTCCTGGAGGGCACCCTCACCGAGCGCACCGACCGCGGCACGCGCACCCTCGCTCCGGGATCGCAGCGGGTGTTCGCACCGGGGTACGCGCACGAGGTGATCAATGACGCGCTGGAGCCCGCGGTCAGCCTGCACGTCTACTTCCCCGGCCTGACCGAGATGCCGATGCACAGCCGGTGCGCCGCGGAGGCCGTCCGGGTCCCCTGACCGCCCGTCGCGCTGTCGGACCCGCCTGCCATGCTTGCTCCCATGCGCATTGTGGTTCTGGCAGGCGGCATCGGCGGTGCCCGGTTCCTGCGTGGTCTGAAGCAGGCCGCGCCGGACGCGGACATCACCGTCATCGGCAACACCGGCGACGACATTCACCTCTTCGGGCTGAAGGTCTGCCCCGACCTCGACACGGTGATGTACACCCTCGGCGGCGGCATCAACGAGGAGCAGGGCTGGGGGCGGGCCGAGGAGACCTTCCACCTCAAGGAGGAGCTCGCGGCCTACGGCGTGGGCCCGGAGTGGTTCGGGCTCGGCGACCGGGACTTCGCCACGCACATCGTGCGGACCCAGATGATCGGTGCCGGGTTCCCGCTGAGCGCGGTGACCGAGGCGCTGTGCGACCGCTGGAAGCCCGGGGTGCGGCTCATCCCGATGACCGACGACCGGGTCGAGACCCATGTCGCCGTCGAGATCGACGGCGAGCGCAGGGCCATCCACTTCCAGGAGTACTGGGTGCGGCTGCGGGCCTCCGTCCCCGCCGAGGCCGTGGTGCCGGTGGGCGCCGAGCAGGCCAAGCCGGCGCCGGGCGTGCTGGAGGCGATCGCCGAGGCCGACGTCGTGCTGTTCCCGCCGTCCAACCCCGTCGTCTCCGTCGGGACGATCCTCGCCGTGCCCGGCGTCCGCGAGGCGATCGCGGAGGCGGGCGTGCCGGTGGTCGGCCTCTCCCCCATCGTCGGGGACGCGCCCGTGCGCGGGATGGCCGACAAGGTGCTCGCGGCGGTCGGCGTGGAGTCGACGGCCGCGGCGGTCGCCGAGCACTACGGCTCGGGGCTGCTCGACGGCTGGCTCGTCGACACCGTGGACGCGGCTTCCGTGGAGCGGATCGAGGCGGCCGGCATCCGCTGCCGGGCCGTGCCGCTGATGATGACCGACCTCGACGCGACCGCGCGGATGGCCCGGGAGGCGCTGGACCTGGCCGAGGAGGTGCGGGGAGCGTGAGCGAGGCGTCCTCCGGCGGGTACCGCGTCTGGGCCGTGCCCGGGATCCCCGAGGTCGCGGCGGGCGACGACCTCGCCAAGCTGATCGCGGCGGCCGAGCCCGCGCTGGCCGACGGTGACGTGCTGCTCGTCACCTCCAAGATCGTCTCCAAGGCCGAGGGCCGGATCGTCGAGGCCGTCGACCGGGAGGCCGCGATCGACGCCGAGACCGTCCGGGTCGTGGCCCGGCGCGGCACGCTGCGGATCGTGGAGAACCGGCAGGGCCTGGTCATGGCCGCGGCCGGCGTCGACGCCTCCAACACCCCGGCCGGGACGGTCCTGTTGCTGCCCGAGGACCCGGACGCGTCCGCGCGGGCGGTCCGGGAGGGGCTGCGCGACGCCCTCGGCGTCGAGGTCGGGGTGATCGTCACCGACACCTTCGGACGTCCCTGGCGCTCGGGGCTCACGGACGTGGCGATCGGCGCCGCCGGGGTGCGCGTCCTCGACGATCTGCGCGGGGGCACCGACGGGTACGGCAATCCGCTCAGCGCGACCGTCGTGGCGACCGCCGACGAACTGGCCGCAGCGGGCGACCTCGTCAAGGGCAAGGCCGCCGGGCTGCCCGTCGCCGTGGTGCGCGGACTGCCGCACGTGGTGACCGGGGACGGCGACGGGCACGGCACGGGGGCGCGGGCCATGGTGCGCGGCGGCCACGACGACATGTTCCGGCTCGGTACCTCGGAGGCGGTACGGCTGGCGGTGACCCAGCGCCGTACGGTCCGGGCCTTCACCGGTGAGCCCGTCGACCCCGGTGCGGTGCGGCGGGCGGTCGCCGCGGCCGTCACCGCGCCCGCGCCGCACCACACCACGCCCTGGCGGTTCGTCCTGCTGGAGTCGGCGGAGTCCCGGGTCCGGCTGCTGGACGCGATGCGGGACGCGTGGATCGCGGACCTGCGGCGGGACGGCAAGAGCGAGGAGTCGATCGCCAAGCGGGTGCGGCGCGGGGACGTCCTGCGCAACGCGCCCTACCTGGTGGTGCCGTGCCTCGTCATGGACGGCTCGCACACCTACGACCACGCCCGGCGGGACGCGGCCGAGCGGGAGATGTTCGTGGTGGCGGCCGGCGCCGGGGTGCAGAACTTCCTGGTGGCGCTGGCCGGTGAACGGCTGGGCTCGGCCTGGGTCTCCTCGACGATGTTCTGCCGGGACGTCGTGCGCGAGGTGCTGGGGCTGCCCGGGGACTGGGATCCGATGGGCGCGGTGGCCGTGGGGCATCCCGCGGAGGAGCCGCGGCCCCGCCCGGAGCGGGACGCCGGGGACTTCATCGAGGTGCGCTGACGTACGGCGGCCTCGGCCTAACCTCGTAGGGCCGACCCCCTCACCCCCGGGACCTCATTCGTGGCTGGACGCTTCCCCCCTCGGCCCACCCGTACGACCGTGCGCGGTGGGCATGTCGGTGTGCCCGCCGGGGTGCCGCGGCAGGCCGCGGTGGCCGGGCGGGCGCGGACCTGGGTGCCCGAGGGGCCGCTGGATCTGGGGCTGGTGCTCGGGCCGTTGCGGCGCGGGCCCGGGGATCCGACGTTCCGCGCGACGCCGGACGGCTCCGTGTGGCGGGTCAGCCGGACGCCGGCGGGGCCCGGCACGCTGCGCGTCGCCCTGCGGGGCACGACCGTGCACGCCGAGGCGTGGGGGCCGGGGGCCCAGTGGCTGCTGGACGGGGTGCCCCGGCTGCTGGGGGCCGAGGACGATCCGGAGGCGTTCGTGCCGCGGCACCGGGTGGTCGCTCTCGCCCGGCACCGGCGGCCGGGGCTGCGGCTGACCCGCACCGGGCTGGTGCTGGAGTCGCTGATCCCCTCGATCCTGGAGCAGAAGGTCACCACCGACGAGGCGTACCGGGCGTGGCGGGCGCTGGTGCGGAAGTTCGGGGAGCCCGCTCCCGGGCCCGCGCCCGAGCGGATGTCCGTGATGCCGGAGCCGCGGACGTGGGCGCTGATCCCGTCGTGGGAGTGGCATCGGGCGGGGGTCGACAACAAGCGGGCGTCGACGATTCTGCGGGCCGTGCGGGTCGCTTCGCGGATGGAGGAGGCGGTGGGGCTGGTGCCGGAGGCGGCGCGGGCGCGGTTGGAGGTCGTGCCGGGGGTGGGGCCGTGGACTTCGGCGGAGGTGGTGCAGCGCAGTCATGGGGCGGCGGACGCGGTGACGACCGGGGATCTGCATCTGCCGGGGATCGTGGGGTTCGCGTTGGCCGGGGACCGGGATGCGGACGACTCCGTGATGTTGTCGTTGCTGGAGCCTTATGCGGGGCAGCGGCATCGGGCCGCTCGGTTGATTCTGTTGAGTGGGCGGGTGCCGGGGCGGCGGGCGCCGCGGATGCCTCGGGGGGATATCGGGCGGTTGTGAGCGGGGCCTCCGCCGAGGGTTCTCGCCCCCGCCGCCCCGTCCCGTCCCGTCCCGTCCCCGGGGGCTGTGCCCCCGGACCCCCCTTCCGGCCCCGAAAGGGCCTTGTCCTCAAACGCCGGACGGGCTGAAGGACCACGCCGGACGGGCTGAAGGACCACGCCGTCGGTGCGGGCGACGGCGTCTTGCGGGTCGGCTACCGGTCCGGGGAGAAGCGGAGGGAGGCTGGGGGGATCTGGGCGTCGCACCAGACTCTGGCGCCGATCGTCAGCTCGTTGTCGGGGCCCACCACCGCGCCGTCGCCTATGACCGTGCCGGTGAGGACGGAGCGTTCGCCGACGCGGGCCCGGGTGCCGATCAGGGAGTCGGTGATGACCGCGCCGGGCTCTATCACCGCGCCGGGCAGGATCGTGCTGCCGAAGACACGGGCACCCTCCGCCACGAACGCCCCCTCGCCCACCACGGTGCCGCCCGCGAGCTTCGCGTCCGGGGCGACCCGGGCCGTCGGGAGGATCAGACGGTCGCCGCAGCGGCCGGGCACCGCCGGGGACGGGGCCCTGCCGAGGACCAGGTCGGCGGAACCGCGCACGAAGGCCGCGGGCGTGCCCAGGTCCAGCCAGTACGTGGAGTCGACCATGCCCTGGAGATGGGCGCCGGCCGAGAGGAGGTCGGGGAAGGTCTCGCGTTCGACCGACACCGGGCGGCCGCTGGGGATCGCGTCGATGACCGAGCGCCGGAAGACGTAGGCGCCGGCGTTGATCTGGTCGGTGACGATCTCCTCGGGCGTCTGCGGCTTCTCCAGGAAGGCCGTCACCCGGCCCGTCTCGTCCGTGGGGACCAGGCCGTAGGCCCGGGGGTCCGTCACCTTGGTCAGGTGCAGGGAGACATCGGCCGCGGTGCGCTGGTGGGTGTCGACCAGGGCCCGGATGTCCAGGCCGGTCAGGATGTCGCCGTTGAAGATCAGTACGGGGTCGTCGGGGGCGGAGTGGAGACGCGAGGCGACGTTGCGTATCGCCCCGCCCGTGCCGAGGGGCTCCTCCTCGGTGACGTACTCGATGTGCAGCCCGAGCGACGATCCGTCGCCGAAGTACGGCTCGAAGACGTCGGCCAGGTACGAGGTGGCCAGGATGATGTGGTCGACGCCCGCCGCTCTGGCTCTCGCGAGCTGGTGGGTGAGGAAGGGGACGCCTGCCGCCCGGACCATGGGCTTGGGCGTGTACACCGTGAGCGGACGCAGCCGTGTGCCCTTGCCGCCGACCAGGAGGATCGCTTCTGTCACCTGTTGTCTCCGCTTCCTGCCGGGACCGGCCGAACTGTCTTTCGGCCGGTCAGTGTATGCAGACCGTGGTGTGCGGACCGTGTCTGGTGCCGTCGACGGCAGTGCGGAGTTCGTCATTGATCCGCCTTCCCCCCCGATGGCGGTACCTGTGTTCGTCCGGCGGTTCCCGGGGTCAGCGGCCCTGAAGTCCGGCCGCCTTCGAACGGGCGGTGCCGAGCTTCTTGTAGAGCTGCGCTCCCGGGCACTCCGTGGCGAAGCCGTCACGGTGACCGGAGATCACATTGAGTCGTACGTTCTTGCCTTTTGCGTACAGATTGCCACCCCCGGACTTCAGGTATGTCTTTCCCTTGGGATTGGCGCCGAAGAGACCGAGCTTCCAGGCCGTGAGCCGGGCCACGGCCGTCACCGAGGCGGCGGAGGGCTTGGCCGTGGCGTGGCTGCCGAGGAGGGCGATCCCCATGCTGTCGCTGTTGAAACCGAGCGTGTGTGCGCCGAGAACGGCCTTCGCCACGCCACCGGCACGGCCCTCGTAGATGTTTCCGCACTTGTCGACGACGAAGTTGTAGCCGATGTCCCGCCAGCCCATGCTCACCACGTGGTAGCGGTAGATACCGCGAATGACGGAGGGGGCCTGCGAGCACTTGTATCCGTTGCCGGACGCCGTGTGGTGGACGAAGGCCGCCTTCACCTTCTTGGTGTAGACGAACGCCTTCTCCCGCCACGACTCGTTGGCGCCCCAGCCCTTGCGGGTGACGATCTTCGGGCGGGGGCCGATGTACGGCTGCGCCCGCTGTTCCTCCGTCAGCTGCGCGCCGCGCAGCGCGAACAGCTCCGCGCGGGTCCCGTCGGCGCTCAGCTCGGGGATCTCCAGCGCGCCCGGCGGGGCGAGTTCGGCGTTGGCGGCGGAGGCGGCCGCGGCCTCGGCGGTGAGGGCGGCGGTCCCGGGGGCGAGGGCGCTGGTTCCGGAGGTGAGGGCGTTGGTTCCGGGGGCGTCCGCGGGGAGGGCGGCCGCACGGGTCGCGGTGGCGGTGGACGCCTCGGCGCCCGGGTCCACGAGTTCCAGACGCAGGCCCTCGGGGAGCACGGGGGCGGTCTTCTCCGTCGACTCGGCGCGGACCCGCACCTCCACTCCGTCCGAGTCGCCGACCCACAGGGGGGCGGTGGCGCCGCGGACCCGGCCGGAGGCGCGTTCGGCGGTGTCCGGGTCGGCCGCGTGTTCGGCGTTGTGGGTCTCGACGTCCTGCCAGGCGGACCACTCGCCGGTGTCGGCCGCGCGGGTGCGGACCTGCACCTGGCCGTGGAGTTCGACGTCGGGGTCGTCCCAGATGACGCCGACCATCGAGAAGCGCCGCACGTCCCGGCGGGACAGGCCCTGCTCGGGGGCGCCGGGGGCGGAGGGGGTCGCCCGGGTGGAGCCGAGGGGTTCGAGGGGGAGGGACTCGGTGTGGCCGGGGGACGGTCTGTCACCGGGGATCGTGGCCGCTTCCGCCGTGGAGGCGGGTCTCGTCGACGCCGCGACCGCGGTTGGGGTCAGGGGAAGGGCCAGGGCGGCCGCGCAGGTGACACCGATCGAGGAGGCAAGGAATCCACGCATGCCACCTATGTTGGGCATAGTCATACATATCTTTCTATCGGTGAATTGACGGTCTGTCGGACCGTGTTCGGCCGAACGGTGGCGGGCGCGGGACCTGTGCGGCGCGGGGCGCGCGTACGCTGACTCGGGTGAATGCCACCGATCGCACCCCTGCCGACCTGCTGCGTTCCGCGCTCGCCGCGGATCCCGGGCGCCCCCTTGTGACCTTCTACGACGACGCGACCGGCGAGCGGGTCGAATTGTCCGTGGCCACCTTCGCCAATTGGGTGGCCAAGACCGCGAACCTGCTCCAGGGCGATCTCGGCGCCGGGCCCGGGGACCGGGTCGCCCTGCTGCTGCCCGCGCACTGGCAGACGGCCGTGTGGCTGCTGGCCTGTTCGTCCGTCGGAACCGTGGCCGACATGGCCGGGGACGCGGCGGCCGCGGATGTCGTGGTGAGCGGTCCGGACGCGCTGGACGCGGCGCGGGCCTGCGGCGGAGAGCGGGTGGCGCTCGCGCTGCGGCCGCTGGGCGGGCGGTTCCCCCAGGTGCCCGAGGGGTTCGTGGACTACGCGGTGGAGGTGCCGGGGCAGGGGGACCGGTTCGTACCGTTCTCGCCGGTGGATCCCGAGGAGGCCGCGCTGATCGTCGCCGGGCGGGAGTTCACGGGGGCGGAGGTGGTCGAGCGGGCTCGACGCGATGCCGAGGGGCTCGGGCTGACCGGGCCCGGGTCCCGGATTCTGTCCGGGGACGGGTTCGAGACGTGGGAGGGGCTGAGCGCGGGGTTGTACGGGGCGCTGGCCACCGGGGGGTCCGTGGTGTTGTGCCGGAACCTCGGGGAGGTGGGCGAGGAGGCGCTCGCCCGGCGGATCGAGAGTGAGCGGGTCACTGCCGTGGTGCGGTGAGGTTCGGCGGTTCGCCGATCCTTTGGGGAGCGGGGCGGTGTGGCGGGCGCCGGGTTTGTTTCGCCCCCGCCGCCCCTTCCCGTCCCGCCCCCGGGGGCTGCCGCCCCCGGACCCCCCTTCGGCCCCGAAAGGGCCTTGTCCTCAAACGCCGGACAGGCTGAAAGACCACGCCGGACGGGCTGGAAGGCGTAACTCGTTCGGCCTAGTTGCATCCCGCTTCCCCGGGGCTTTCGCGGCATGGTCGTGAGGGAGACCAGGGAAGGGGTGGACCTAGTCGTGAGCGAGAGAGCAGGGGCCCGCGCCAGTGGTGTGGGGCTCATACGCCGGCGGCGACGGCGCTGGGTCCGGGGGGTCGGGATCGGGGCGGGTGTGCTGGTGCTGGCGGCTCTCGGGGCGGGGTGGGCCGTCTATGTGAAGCTCGACGGGAACATCACGCCGGACAGCGCGGCGGCGGCGGAACTGGCCCGGTACGAGAGCGAGCGGCCGACCTCCCTGGTGAAGGACGCGCAGAACATCCTGCTCATCGGTTCCGACTCCCGGGCCGGCGAGGGCAACCGGCGCTACGGCCGGGACTCCGGGACCGAGCGGTCCGACACCACGATCCTGCTCCATCTGTCGGCCGGGCGGCGCAGCGCCACCGCCGTCTCCCTGCCCCGGGACCTGATGGTGGACATCCCCTCGTGCCGGCGGCCCGACGGGGGCCGTACCGAGCCGATGTTCGCGATGTTCAACTACGCCTTCGAGATGGGCGGTTCGGCGTGCAGCATCCGTACCGTCGAGAAGCTCACCGGTGTGCGGATCGACCACCACATGGTCGTCGACTTCCAGGGGTTCAAGGAGATGGTCGACGCGGTGGGCGGGGTCGAGGTGTGCCTGAAGAAGCCCATCAACGACAAGGACGCCAAGCTCCGGCTGCCCGCCGGGCGCGTCGAGCTCAACGGGGAGCAGGCGCTCGGGTACGTCCGCGCCCGCAAGACCCTCGGGAACGGAAGTGACACCGACCGGATGGACCGCCAGCAGCGGTTCCTCGGCGCCCTCGTCAACAAGGTGAAGAGCAATGACGTCCTGCTGAACCCGGTACGCCTTTACCCCGTGCTCGATGCGGCGACCTCGTCACTGACCACCGACCCCGGACTGGCCAGTTTGCGCGGTTTGTACGAACTCGTCCGAGGGGTGCGCGACATCCCCACCGAACGTGTGCAATTTCTGACCGTGCCGCGGGAGTCGTACGTCTACAACGCCAACCGCGACCAGCTCGTCGAACCCGAGGCAGAACGACTGTTCGAGCGCCTGCGGACCGACACGCCCGTCGAAGTCAGTCAAAAGGCCCGCGCGCAGGCGAGTGGCGAGAAGACGGACTCCTCCCCCGACACCTCGTCCCCCGCCCCCACTTTCAGTGGCAACACCGCCGCCCAGGACAGCTGTGGGTAAAGCGCTCACCAAGGTGGCGAACCTTTGTTCAGGGAAATGCTCCGTATTGACCGGTTGTAGGGGCGTGGAATTTCTCACCGACGTCGTTCCAGGTCGAAGAGGGCGGCTAGGGTGAGCGCCTCGGTGCACCGGCCACCAGGTCGCGCACTGTCTGACCGTGACCCGAGCGCCTGAAGGGGGAAGGCGCCGCGTGGCCCCGACGGAGGATTCGTACAACCGTGGACGCGCAAAGCCGTGGGCGGGCGGAGAACATCGACCCCGCAGACCAGTGGGTGCTCAATCCGAACACCGGTGAATACGAACTGCGACTGAGTAATTCCGCACCGCAGTCACCCGTACCGACTCCCCGCAGAACCGCCTCCCGGACCTCCGCCCCCGTGCGCGAGCCGCGTCCGGCGCGTGATGTCCCGCCGCCGCGCAGGCGGCGCGGCGCGCCCGAGGAGCCGCCGCCCGGACGCCGTTCGCGGCGGCCCGCGAAAAAGGGTTCCGGGGTCAAGAAGTTCCTGCTGTGGACGGGTGGGTCCATGGCCTTCCTGCTCGTCGCCGGGGCCGGGGCCGGGTACCTGTACCTGGAGCACCTCAACGACAACATCGACAGCGTCTCCGACGACGGCGCGAGCACCGGTGGCTTCAAGACGGACCAGGCCATCAACATCCTGGTCATCGGCACCGACAAGCGCACCGGCGCGGGCAACGAGAACTACGGCGACAGCGGCAGTGTGGGGCACGCGGACACCACGATCCTGCTGCACGTCTCCAAGGACCGGTCGAACGCCACCGCGCTCAGCATCCCGCGCGACCTCATCGTCGACGTCCCGGACTGCGAGACCACGCAGGAGGACGGCACCAAGGAGGTCATCGCCGGTTCCGCCGGGGTCCGCTTCAACACCAGCCTCGGCCAGGGCGGCCGTACCCCCAGCTGCACCATGCGGACCGTCACCGAACTGACCGGGATCACCCCGGACAACTTCGTGGTCGCCGACTTCAACGCGGTCAAGACACTGAGCAGCGCGGTCGGCGGGGTCGAGGTGTGCCTGGACAAGGACATCGACGACCCGGACTCGCATCTGAAGCTGTCCAAGGGCACCCACACCATCGAGGGCGAGGAGGCGCTGGCCTTCGTGCGCACCCGGCACTCCGTCGGCTTCGGCGGCGACCTCAGCCGGATCGGGCTCCAGCAGCAGTTCCTCAGCTCGCTGATGCGCAAGCTGAAGTCCAACGACACCCTCACCAGCCCGACCAAGATGGTGAAGCTGGCGGAGGCGGCCACCGAGGCGCTCACCGTCGACTCCAACCTCGACTCCATCGGGAAACTGAAGGACCTGGGGCTGGAGATGGGCAAGCTCAACACCAAGAACCTGACGTTCACCACCGTGCCGGTCATCGACAACCCGGCCGAGACGGTGAAGTCGACGGTCGTGGTCAATGAGACGACCGCCCCCGAGGTCTTCGACATGATCAAGAACGATGTGTCGTTCACCGCGGTCAAGGCCCAGAAGAAGAAGGAGAAGGCGGCCGTCGCGGCCCGCCTGAAGGGCACCAAGTCCGACGCCTCCGAGGTACGCGTGCGGATCCTCAACGGCGGCGCGCCCTCCGGCAGCGCGCAGACCGAGCTGACCTGGCTCCAGACCGAGGCCGGCGTCACCAAGTCCGAGAACGGCGGCAACGCGGACGCCGAACAGGCCAAGACCACCCTGGAGTACGCGCCCGAACAGGCCGACCAGGCACGGCGGTTGGCCGCCATCATGGGGCTGTCCGGTTCGGCGATGAAGCCCGGCGAGAGCGTCACCAACTCCCAGGGCCTGCCCACCATGACGCTGATCCTGGGCAAGGACTTCAAGGAAGCGGGAGTGAAGCTCAACGCCTCCTCGTCCGGGACGACCCCGGAGGGTGTGGAGAAGTCCACCGCCGATGAGGTGCAGTGCGCCAAGTGACCCGACGTGAGCGGTCAGTTCAGGGAAATGGAGCGAATTGACCGCTTGTAGGGACATGCCTTTTGGTTGCCCTCCCGTGGAAAATCTCACCGACGGCCCCTTGACGCCGAAGTGTGCGGATAGTGTGAGCGATCCGGTGCATCGGGCCGCGCGGCAAGTCCCGCGCGTCGCCTTCCCGACGGAGGATTCGGACAACCGTGGACGCAGGCCGTGGGCGGTCGGAGAACATCGACCCCGCAGACCAATGGGTGCTCAATCCGGAAACCGGCGAATACGAACTGCGACTGAGCAATTCCGCACCGCAGTCACCGTATGCGCCGCAGAGGCCCGTCCCCGGCCCGCGCAGACGCGCGGTTCCGGATCCGGGCGCGGGCACCGCCCCGCCCGCGGCCCCCGGCCGCCAGGTACCCCCGCAGCGCAGACGCCGTTCGGCCCCCGAGGAGCCGCCGGGCCGGCGCGGGCCGGGCAGGTCCCGGACGAAGAAGGTGCTGCTGTGGACCGGCGGCACGATGGCCTTCGTGCTGGTGGCCGCCGGAGCCGGCGGCTACCTCTACCTCAAGCACCTGGAGGGCAACGTCGACACCATCGACGTGGGCTCCGCGGGGGCGAGCAGCTTCAAGAAGGACGAGGCCTTCAACATCCTGATCATCGGTACCGACAAGCGCACCGGTGAGGGCAACGAGGGCTACGGCGACAAGGGCAGCTCCGGCCACGCCGACACCACCATCCTGCTGCACGTCGCCGAGGACCGGTCGAACGCGACCGCGCTCAGCATCCCGCGGGACCTGATCGTCGACATCCCGGAGTGCGAGACCACGCTGGAGGACGGCTCCAAGGACACGGTCCCCGGGCTCCAGGGCGTCCGTTTCAACCGCAGTCTCGGGGAGAGCGGCCGCGACCCCGGCTGCACCATGCAGACCGTCAAGGAGTTCAGCGGCATCCAGGTCGACCACTTCATGATGGCCGACTTCAACGCCGTGAAGACGCTGACGACGGCCGTGGACGGGGTCGAGGTGTGCCTGGAGCGCGCCGTCGACGACGACGACTCCCACCTCAAGCTGCCCGCGGGCGAGTCGACGGTGGAGGGCGAGGAGGCGCTCGCCTTCCTGCGGACCCGCAAGAGCTTCGGCAACAGCGGCGACCTGGACCGCATCAAGGCCCAGCAGCAGTTCCTGGGCTCACTGATGCGCAAGATGTCCTCCAGCGACACCCTCACCAGCCCGACCAAGCTGCTGAAGCTGGCCGAGGCGGCCACCGAGGCGCTCACCGTCGACAAGGCCATAGGCAAGGTGGGCACGCTCAAGGACATCGCCCTGGAACTGAAGAAGGTGCCGCCGAAGAACATCACCTTCACCACCGTGCCGGTCAAGGACAACCCGGCCGAGGTGGTCAAGGCGACCGTCGTCGTCAACGAGGCGACGGCACCCCAGGTCTTCGACATGATCAAGAGCGATGTGTCGTTCACCGAGGTGAAGGCGCAGAAGAAGAAGGAGAAGGCGGCCGTCGCGGCCCGCCTGAAGGGCACCAGGTCCGACGCCTCCGAGGTGCGCGTGCGGATCCTCAACGGCGGCGCGCCCTCCGGCAGCGCGCAGGCCGAGCTGACCTGGCTCCAGACCGAGGCCGGCGTGGCCAAGTCCGAGAACGGCGGCAACGCGGACGCCGAACAGGCCAGGACCACCCTGGAGTACGCTCCTGACCAGGCAGATCAGGCGCGTCGGCTGGCTGAGATCCTCGGTCTGTCCGGTTCCGCGATGAAGCCCGGCGAGAGCGAGCCGAACGCACAGGGTCTGCCGACGATGACACTGATCCTGGGCAAGGACTTCAAGGGAGCGGGAGTGAAGCTCGACGCCTCCTCGGCGGAGACGCCGGATGTGGAGAAGTCGACGGCCGACAAGGTCCAGTGCTCCGGTTGAGCCTCTGAGGTGACCTTACGGGCCTGCCGCACGTCTGAACCGACGTGTGGCGGGCCCCGTTGCATGGCACAAGGGTGGGGTGGTTCGACCGGCATGGGTGGGGAGGGACGAGCAGTGACGCAGAGCAGTGTGCGGGAGGCCGCACCGGTCGCCGAGGGGGGCGGCACGGGAGCGGCCGACGGCGGGGAGGGCATGGGCGGGCGCCGCGGACAGCGGCCGGCCCGTGGACGGCGGTTCCTGAAGTGGTCCGCGACGGTCCTCGCGGTCCTGATAGTGGGCACGGCCGGGGCCGGCTACCTCTACTACCGGCACCTGAACGGCAACATCAAGCACGACGACCTCAACCTCGGGGACAACAAGGTCGCCCAGCCCACGCCGAACGCGGCCGGGCAGACCCCGCTGAACATCCTGCTGATCGGATCCGACGCGCGGGACACCGAGGAGAACCAGAAGCTCGGGGGCGCCAAGGAGACCTTCGGGTCGGCGCCCCTGGCGGACGTCCAGATGCTGCTGCACCTGTCGGCCGACCGCTCCAACATGTCGGTGGTCAGCATGCCGCGCGACACCCTCGTCCAGATCCCCAAGTGCACCGACCCGGACGACGACGAGGTCTACCCGGCGAGCGACGGCCGGACCATGACCAACCAGAGCCTCGGCCACGGCGGCCCCGGCTGCACGGTGGCCACCTGGCAGGAGCTGACCGGCATCCACATCGACCACTTCGTCATGGTCGACTTCTCCGGCGTGGTGTCGATGGCGGACGCCATCGGGGGCGTGCCGGTGTGCGTGGACGCCAACATCCACTCCCGCGACAGCCAGGGGCACGGCTCCGGTCTGAAGCTGGAGGAGGGCACGCACCCCATCAAGGGCAAGCAGGCCCTCCAGTGGCTGCGCACCCGGTACGGCTTCGAGGACGGCAGCGACCTCGCCCGCGCCAAGGCACAGCACATGTACATGACCTCGATGGTCCGTGAGCTGCGCGAGAACGCCACCCTCGGCAGCCCGATGAAGCTGCGCCGGCTCGCCGAGGAGGCCACCGACGCGCTCACCGTCGACCCCGGCCTCGGCGACGTCAAGAAGCTCTACGACCTCAGCAACGAGCTGCGCAAGGTGAAGCCGGAGCGGATCACCATGACCACGATGCCGAACCGGTACGTGGGCGCCCGGGTGGAGCCGACCGAGGAGGCCGAGCAGTTGTTCCGGCTGGTGCGCGAGGACATCGCGCTGGACGGCAAGGACAAGAAGAAGAAGGCGACGGAGGAGCTCTCCGACGACCCCGCGGCCGACGACGCCGAGATCGGCGTGCAGGTCCAGAACGGCACCGCCACCGACGCCCTGGGGCCCGCCAACGGACGGGCCGGCACGGTGGCCGGGCTGCTCCGGGCCGAGGGCTTCACGCGGGCCGTCTCCGACGCCACGGTGATCCGGAGCGAGGACGTCACGGTCGTCCGCTACCCGAGCGCGGAGCTGGAGGGCGACGCCCAGCGAGTGGCCAAGTCCCTCGGAATCCCGCTGGGTTCGGTGAAGCAGTCCACATCGGTCACCGGTGTCACGCTCGTGGTGGGCGCGGACTGGCGGGAGGGCACCGCGTACAAGGCGCCCGAGCAGGACGACAAGCTGCCCGAGGCCGACAAGGCGCTCAACGGCGCCGACGAGTCGGCCTGTATGCACGTGAACCCGGCCTTCACCTTCTAGGGCCAGCCCTAGGCCGGGTTCCGGGCGGCGGCCCCGCGGGGCCGCGGTGCGGTCGAGCCGCCGGGCTCAGCTTCCGGTGCTGAGCACGGCGGGACGGCGCGAGGCGATCACCTTGCGGGCGAGGGCGCGGGGGCTGGTCAGGAAGCCCCAGCCCCACGACATGTGCATGGTGGCGAGGGCCACGGGGATCTGGAGCCGCGCCTTCAGCGGCAGCCCCTTGCCCGCGGGCAGGGAGCCGAGGACGATCGCCGCGAGGTAGCCGCCGGGGATCACGAACCCGAGCGGGCTCAGCGTGACCCCCACCAGCAGCCCGGCCAGGATGGCGCAGACCGCGGTCGGCGGGGCCAGGTAGCGCAGGTTGATGGAGCCCTCGTGGTAGCGGGCGACGACATGCCGCCAGCGGCCGTAGTCCTTGTACTGCTTGGCCAGCGCCTTCACGCTCGGGCGCGGGCGGTACGACACCTTCAGCTCGGGCGAGAACCAGATCAGCCCGCCGGCCTCACGGATCCGGAAGTTCAGCTCCCAGTCCTGGGCGCGGATGAACTCCACGTTGTAGCCGTCCTGGCGCTCCAGCGCCTCCCGGCGGAAGACCCCGAGATAGACGGTCTCGGCCGGGCCGGCCGTGCCGCCGGTGTGGAAGGCGGCGTTGCCGACGCCGATCTTCGAGGTCATCGCGGCGGCGACCGCGTGCTCCCAGTCGTTCTCGCCCTCGGCGTGCATGATGCCGCCGACGTTCTGCGCGCCGGTCTCCTCCAGCAGGCGCACGGCGGTCTCGATGTAGCCCGGCGAGAGCATGCCGTGGCCGTCGACGCGGACGACGATCGGATGGCGGGACGCCTTGATCGCGGCGTTGAGGGCGGCGGGCGTGCGGCCGGTGGGGTTGGGCACCGTGTGCACGCGCGGGTCCTCCCGGACCAGCTGGGCCGCGATCTCGTCCGTGCGGTCGGTGGACGGACCGAGGGCGATCACGACCTCCATCTCGCCGGCGTAGCGCTGCGCGAGGATCGCTTCGATGGCGCCGCGCAGATGCCGCTCCTCGTTGAGGACGGGCATGATGACGGACACGGCGGGGAGCTGCACGTCGGGATTGGCGTTCATAGGGGGCTCACGTTACCGCGAACGGGGGACACGCTCGCGCCCGCCCGGGGCGGTGCACCGGGCGGGAGATCGTATCGGCCTACGGTGCTCACAATCCCACGTCCCCGTAGTACGGCCTTGGCGGAGGTGTCGCCGTGCCCGCATCCCCCGCATCCCGACCCCCTCAGCGCCGCAGACGTCCCCCGCGGCCGCCCCAGCCGCGGAAACGGAGGCCGCGCTGGGCCATGCGGGCGGTGACCTCGCTGTCGGTGGTGGTGCTGGCCTCCGCCGGCATCGGGCACGCGGTGGTGACCAGCCTGGACGCGGACATCGCGCGGGTGGACCCGTTCAAGGACATGAAGAACCGGCCGCGGGCCGGGCACGGGATGAACGTGCTGCTGGTCGGCACCGACGGCCGGGACCGGATCTCGCAGGCCGAGCGGCGCGCGTACCGGCTGGGCGGGGCGCCCTGCCACTGCACGGACACGATCATGATCGTGCACATCTCGGAGGACCGGAACCGGGCGAGCGTGGTGAGCCTGCCCCGCGACTCGTACGCGATGACGCCGGCGCACCGCGACGCCACGAGCGGCAAGCAGCATCACGGGCACCCGCTCAAGCTGAACGCGGCGTACGCGGAGGGCGGGCCGCAGCTGACCGTGCGGACGGTCGAGGCGATGACGAAGGTGAAGATCGACCACTATCTGGAGGTCGACTTCACCAGCTTCATGAAGACGGTGGACGTGCTGGGCGGGGTGAAGATCTGCACCTCGCAGCCGCTGAAGGACTCCTACACCGGGCTCGACCTGCCCGCCGGCACCCACGACCTCAAGGGCGGCGAGGCCCTCCAGTACGTCCGCGCCCGGCA
Source organism: Streptomyces sp. NPDC048002 (assembly GCF_040653275.1). Lineage (NCBI taxonomy): Bacteria > Bacillati > Actinomycetota > Actinomycetes > Kitasatosporales > Streptomycetaceae > Streptomyces > Streptomyces sp. NPDC048002. The sequence goes on from NZ_JBEZNL010000002.1 coordinate 34,567, forward strand.
TGTCGACGGGGCCTCGGACCTCGGGCGGATGCAGCGGCAGCAGCGGTTCATGGCGGCGCTGGTGGAGCGGGCCACGTCGTCCGGGATCCTGCTGAACCCGATGAAGTTCCGGGACGTGACCCGGGCGGTGCTCGGATCGGTACGGGCGGACAAGGGGTTCGGCACGGACGAGCTGCTCGACCTCGGGCGGGCGATGCGGAACTTCTCCCCCTCGTCGTCGGAGTTCACCACGGTCCCCATCGGGCGGATGGGCTACGTGGTCAAGGGTGTCGGCTCGACGCTGCGCTGGGACCAGGAGAAGGCGGCCGGCCTGTTCGCCGCGCTGCGCGAGGACCGGCCGCTCACCGCGCACCGCGCCAGGGGCGACGCGGTGACGGTGGACGTGGCCCCGCAGCAGATCCGGGTGCAGGTGGAGAACGGCACCGGCACGGCGGGCCTGGGCAAGCGGGTGGACGCGGCGCTGGCGTCCACCGGCTTCCGTACCACCCGGATGCCGGTGAACGCCAAGGAGCGGACGGTACGGCGGACCGTGGTGGCCTACGACCCGCGCTGGGACCGCTCCGCCAAGTCGCTGGCGACGGCGCTGCCGGGCAGCGAGCTGCGGGCCGTGAAGGGCCTGGGCGCGACGCTGAAGGTGATCGCGGGCTCGGACTTCGAACGGGTCCGCAAGGTCCGCGCGGCGGCACCCGCGCAGAGCGGCGAGCCCGGGGTGGTGCGGGGGGACGAGGTGGGGTGCAAGTAGGTACCGGCGCCCCGGCCGGGCTCTAGTCCTCGATGCCGTCGGCCGCGCGCTTCGCCCTCAGTTCCATGATGGCCCGGCGGCGGGCCAGGCGGTGGGTGCGGCGGATCTGCGCCTCCTGCCAGCGGCGCTTGTCCCGCTCGGTCTCCGGGACGACCTGGGGGACCCTGCGGGGCTTGCCGTCGGCGTCCACCGCCGCGAAGACCAGATAGGCCGAGCCGACCTGGGTGGGCGCGGTGGACTCGTTCCAGCGCTCCGCCAGGACCCGCACACCCACCTCCATCGAGGTCCGGCCGGTCCAGTTGACCTGCGCCTTCACATGGACCAGGTCGCCGACCCGCACCGGCTCCAGGAACGCCATCTCGTCCATGGACGCCGTCACGGCGGGGCCCCCGCTGTGCCGGCCGGCCACGGCGCCCGCCGCGTCGTCGACCAGCTTCATGATCACACCGCCGTGCACCGTACCCAGCAGGTTGGTGTCGTTGTGGGTCATGATGTGGCTCAGGGTGGTGCGGGACGCGGAAGTCGGCTTGCCCGGGATGTCCGAGGTGTCCGCTTCCGCTGTGGGGACCTGGTCTGTCATGGCCTCCACCTTATGCCGAGCCCCTCGACCCCGGACTTTGTGTTGGGTTCGCAACAGCCGCGCTGCTATTTCCCCCGGACCCTGTAAGACGCACAGTCGTTCCCTGCACACTGGGGCGCATGAACAACTGGCCTCAGGGATGGTCCGACGACAACCGCGGCAGCGGCTACGGCAGCGCCGGCGCGGAGCCGGAAGGCGCGCGCGTCATGCGGCAGGTCCGTCGCGGTCCGGGCGGGGGCCAGTCGGCACCGCCGCACGGTGTGCCGCCCCAGCAGTCGTACGACCGGGGCCAGGACGGCTACGGCGGTTACGACAGCGGGTACAACACCGGGCAGGTCTACGGCTCGCCCCCCGGTGGCGGCGACGGCGGCTCCGGCACCTACGGGCCGCGGCCGGCCCCGGACTGGCGGCGCCGGATCAAGTGGACAGCGATCACGGTCGTCACCGTGCTCGTCGTCACCACCGTCGGCACCTACTTCTGGGCCGACTCCAAGCTCAACCGCGAGGTCGACCTGTCCAAGGTCATCGACCGGCCGGAGGCGGGCGAGGGCACGAACTACCTGATCGTCGGCTCCGACAGCCGCGCGGGCATGACCGCCGAGGAGAAGAAGAAGCTGCACACCGGCTCCGCCGAGGGCAAGCGCACGGACTCGATGATGATCCTGCACACCGGCGACAACGGGCCCACCCTGATCTCGCTGCCGCGCGACTCGAACGTGGAGATCCCGACCTTCGTCGGCTCGGAGTCCGGCAAGACCTACGAGGGCACGGGCCGGCAGGTGAAGCTGAACGCCGCCTACGCCGAGGACGGCCCCGAACTGCTCGTACGGACGGTGGAGTTCAACACCGGCCTGCACATCGACCACTACGTCGAGATCGGCTTCGCGGGCTTCGCGAACATCGTGGACGCGGTCGGCGGCGTCGAGATCGACATCCCGCAGGACATCAAGGACACCAAGTCCGGCGCGGACCTGAAGAAGGGCAAGCAGACCCTGAACGGCGAGGAGGCGCTCGCCTTCGTCCGCACCCGGTACGCGCTGGCCGGCTCCGACCTGGACCGTACGAAGAACCAGCAGAAGTTCCTCGCGGCCCTGGCCAACCAGACCGCGACGCCGAGCACCGTGCTGAACCCCTTCAAGCTGTACCCGACGATGAGCGCCGGCCTGGACACCCTCATCGTGGACAAGGAGATGGGGCTGTTCGACCTGGCCTCGATGTTCTGGGGCATGAAGGGCGTCACGGGCGGCGAGGGCAAGTCGATGAACATGCCGATCTCCGGCTCCACGGGCGGCAACCTCGTCTGGGACAAGGCGAAGGTGAAGAAGCTGGTCCAGCAGCTGAACAACGACGAGAAGGTCACCGTCTCCGGGAACTGAGCGGCACGGACACACGAGAGAGGGGCCCCCGGCGTGGCGCCGGGGGCCCCTCTCGTCGTGGCGGGGTCGCGGGGTCGCGGGGTTACGGCAAGTTCCGCGCCATGAGGATGCGCTGGACCTGTCTGGTGCCCTCGTAGATCTGCGTGCTTTGCAGGTAGTACGGCGCTGACCTGTACAGACACCCCTCTTGACAGAGCGCTCCTCAGCATTTCCCCATGATCGTCAGGAGTCTGCCCAGGTCGGCGCGGTACTGGCGGCAGCGCACCGACCGGTCGGAGGAGCGGCAGGCTCCGGGGAGATTACGCGGTTTCCCGTTCCGTCAACCGTGATCGCTTGACCCGCGCGCCCTGGCGTCGGGAGCATCAACCCAGATGCGGGGTACTGGCAGCAGCACGGGAGAGGGAAACCCAGACCATGAAGGTCACCAAGCTGGTCAGCACGTGCGACATCACGGACTGCCCGACGATCTACGCGACGGATCGCGGCACGCTCTTGGTCCAGGGGGAGACTCCGACCGACCACGGGCTTCAGATTCCCGCCCACGAAACCCTGGTCGAGATCCCGATCGAACTGATCCAGAAGGCCATCCGTGACAACCTCATCTAGGGCCCTCGGCGACCTCTTCGACACGTTCCAGCATGAGGCGTTCCGGCTGGAAACCCTCGACGACTACAGCAAGTCCGGGAACGTCGATGCCTATCACGCGTTCCTGGCCGGGGAGCGACAGCCGGACGACTACAACACGGGCTGGGTCGAAAAACTCCGCTCACACACCGGAGAAGGAAAACGGGTCTACCGCGTTCACATTCTGCGTCGTCCACTCACGGACTATCTTAGGTTCGAACTCGGATGGGGATACCAGAGGAATATGTCCGGAGGTGAGGAGTTCTTCATTCTGGACATCACCGACAGGCCGAACCCCCTGGCGAACGTACCTGACTTCTGGCTCTTCGACTCCCAGTCCGTGGCCGTGATGAACTATGACGGCGTCGGAAAGTACCTGGGCTCGGAAGTCCTACCACCGGAACGAACCGCGGAATTCACCGGGCACCGTGACGCGGCGCTCGCCCACGCGGAACCGTTCACCGAATGGTGGGCCAAGTACGGGGCGTGAACAGGGCACAGCTGGGGGCTGCGCTGCGGGCACTGCGCCAGGCATCGGGAAAGGAGGCCAAAGCAGTCGCCCGTGGCGCACTCATGTCTCCATCGAAGCTCTCCAAGATCGAGAACGCGAAGCTGGCGCCCAGCGCGACGGACGTAGAACGCATCCTCATTGCCATCGGCGTCTCTCCCGAGATCAAGGCCGAGTACACCGAGGCCGCTCGGTCAGCCGGCACGGAGACGACAGAGTGGCGGCTGCTGAAGCGGGTTGGCGTTCACAAGGGTCAGCAGGAGGTCAAGGCCCTCGAAGCCCAGATGTCAGTACTGCGGATGTTCCAACCGGCCCTGGTTCCCGGACTGCTCCAGACTCCCGAGTACATCCGAACCGTGCTGCAACGCCACGAGCTGAGCGATGACACACTGGCCCGCACGATCAGCGGTCGGCTGGAACGCCAAGCCGTTCTCTACGACAGCTCCAAGTCACTGCGGTTCGTCATCACAGAACCCGTGTTGCGGTGGCGGATCGTCCCGCCCCCTATGATGGCCGCCCAACTGGACCGGATTGTTTCCGTATCACGGCTCTCCCATGTCGACATCCGCGTGGTCCCTCTGAGTATTCAGCAGCAGGACATGGCGAACCACTCCTTTTCCATTCGGGACAACCGGATGGTCACCGTGGAAACGGTCCATGCTGAGGTACTCGTTACCGACCCCAGGGACGTAGATATCTACGTAAGGAAGTTCAACGGCTTCTCCCGAGTGGCGCTGTCCGGTGACGACATGCGCACCCTGGTCGAGGGCATCCGCGATGACTTCTTGCGGGAACAGGAAACAGGCTAGAGCCGCATCCGTGGCCCGCCGAAGATGGCGCCATGGAGAGCGAAGAGAGAACCTCCGATCCTGAAACCCACACGACAGCACGGACGTGCCTGTCGGAGTCACCTCGCGAGCCGTCACCCAAACCCGGTTGCGCTGACTGCCTGTCCCTATCGGTAGCCCGCGAGAACGCCCGCTCCACGTTTGACTACAGCGCCGTATCCGACGCCAACGTACGGATGCGCCAGCACCACGCAGAAGCGCATGCGTCATGAGCAAGGGAACGGGCTCAAGGCTATTCACGGACCGCCCCCTGATGACCATGCGAGTCTCTCGCGACTCAGGGCAGACCTGGGGGCCGGAGCAAGCCGTGGCCACAACGGACGACCTTCCGCCCCTGCTCACGAGCGCATGGCCGCCATGCGAGTGCTGGCGCTGCGCGGAACGCGGCCAAGGTTCCGGACGCTGAAGTCTCTGCCTCTCCTCCCTTGAACTCCCGCCCGACATGGGCGGCGGCGGTCAGCCATGGCCGCGATCAGTTGAGCAGGAAGGTGCAGTGATGCTGAACGGAACCGACCTGTACGCGCTCGACATCGACGGGGCCGCGTTCGTGAAGGCGTGCGGCGGCCCCTGTACCGAAGGGTGCGTGACCCTGGCCCGGATCGGTGAGGACGTCTGGGCGCTCGGTGACAGCAAGCGGCCGGGCGATGAGCCGCTGCGGTTCACCACGGAGGAACTGGACGCGGCCGGGATCGACCCGGCGCGGTTCGGCCTCAACGTCTGCTCCTCCCCCTCCCGCCAGCCGGGCCGGGTCCGTCCCCCGTCCCTGGGTCCGACCCGGTTGGTACCTCTCGAACGGGAACGACTTGTGCACCACCACGGCTATCTATGGACCGGCCCGAAAGACCGCTTCGACCAGGAAGCCCTACGGCGGCCCCCACATCCTGAGCCGCCTCCGGCCGGAAGTAGGCCGGAACTGATCCAGCGCTACCGGGAAGTGGCGGCGGAGTTCCCAACCGTTGACCTGCCGCCGCTGGAAACGGCGTTCTGGCTCGTCAAGCCCCGTTCCCTTGTTCGTGGCACGTGGGATGAGGCGAAGGAAGCGGCGGCCTGGCTCGGGGAGCGATTGGCGGAGTACGCGCCCCGGTTCGCGTCGGAGAGGGACCGGGGCACCACGTGTCTGGCCCAGTTGGTGAACGCTGCTGCCGAACAACTGCACTCGGGTGCCGATGCGTCGTGCGGCTTCTACCTCGAACGCCCCTCGTACCTGTCCCTGGCTGTGGTGACGTGCTCCCCGAATCGCTCGAAGCCTGAACTGAGTTGTCCTGCCCAGTGATCGAAGCAACAAAGCAGCCCCGGCGTGTGGCCGGGGCTGCTTCTTTGGTTGGTTGGAGCAGTGTGCGGAAGGGGTTGGAGTCTGCGACCGCTTCCGGCCGCTTCCGTTCACCGCGGCGAGTTGCACGATGGCCCGTCCTCGTTCAGGGCGCACGAGCGGTTCACCAGGGGCGACGCGGTGGCGAGCTGGGGGCGCACATCAGCCAAGAACGGCTACACCGCTGACACCCGGCGCCGACGACTCCGCGGAGGCGTCAGAGGTCGCCTGATCCGCGTACGACAACAGCCCCCGGCGTCATGCCGGGGGCTGTGTTGTTTGTACAGGTCAGTGGCCGTTTTCAGCCCGGCATCTGCCCAGGATTCCCCCAGCATGACGCCCAGGAACGGCCCTGCTCGGGCCGCAACGGGCAGAAAGCCGAGGGTCTCCCTCCGGATCTTCGAAACAGCTTCTGACCTGCGAAAACGCAGCTAGGGAAGGTTCCTGGCCATCACGATCCGCTGCACTTGGTTCGTGCCTTCATAGATTTGCGTGATCTTCGCGTCGCGCATCATGCGCTCCAGCGGGTAGTCGCGGGTGTAGCCGTAGCCGCCGAGGAGTTGGACGGCGTCGGTGGTGACGTCCATGGCCGCGTCCGAGGCGAAGCACTTGGCGGCGGCGCCCAGGTAGGTCAGGTCGGCGTCGCCGCGCTCGGAGGCGGCGGCGGCCTGGTAGGTCAGGGCGCGGGCGGCCGAGATCTTCATCGCCATGTCGGCGAGCATGAACTGGATGCCCTGGAAGTCGGCGATCGGCTTGCCGAACTGCTTGCGCTCCTGGACGTAGCCCTTGGCGTAGTCCAGGGCGCCCTGGGCGATGCCGAGGGCCTGGGCCGCGATGGTGATGCGGGTGTGGTCCAGGGTCTTCATCGCGGTGGCGAAGCCCGTGCCCTCCTCGCCGATCATGCGGTCGGCGGGGATGCGGACGTTGTCGAGGTAGACCTCGCGGGTCGGGGAGCCCTTGATGCCGAGCTTCTTCTCCGGGGCGCCGAAGGAGACGCCCTCGTCGCCCTTCTCCACCACGAAGGCGGAGATGCCCTTGGAGCGCTTGGTGGGGTCGGTGACCGCCATGACCGTGTAGAACTCGCTGACGCCCGCGTTGGTGATCCAGCGCTTCACGCCGTTGAGGACGTAGTGGTCGCCGTCGCGGACCGCCTTGGTCTTCATGCCGGCCGCGTCCGAGCCCGCGTCCGGCTCGGAGAGGCAGTAGGAGAACATGCCCTCGCCCTTGGCCAGCGGCGACATGTACTTCTTCTTCAGGTCCTCGGAGCCGGAGATGATCACCGGCAGGGAGCCCAGCTTGTTCACGGCCGGGATCAGCGAGGAGGACGCGCAGACGCGGGCCACCTCCTCGATCACGATGACCGTGGCGAGCGCGTCGGCGCCGGCGCCGCCGTACTCCTCGGGCACGTGGACGGCGTGCAGGTCGTTGGCGACCAGCGCGTCGTGCGCCTCCTGCGGGAAGCGCGCCTCCTCGTCCACCGCGGTGGCGAACGGCGAGATCTTCGCCTCGGCCAGGGAGCGGACGGCGTCGCGGAGCATGTCGTGCTCCTCGGACGGGCGGTACAGGTCGAAGTCAGCCGATCCGGCCAAGGTCTCTCACGCTCCAAAGACGCTGCAATGCTGACGCTAACTACCGTTAAGTAACTCAAATTTTAGAGCCCCGCCCACGCTGGTGATACGTGAGCTTGGCGACAGCGGGAAAGTGCCCGGTAGGGCGCACTCCCGTGCCCCGACTATGCTCGGGCGCGCACCGCTGCCGTACCACTCAATGGAGTACCCATGGCCCTCAGGATCACCGTGATCGGCACCGGCTATCTCGGCGCGACCCACGCCGCGGCCATGGCGGAACTCGGTTTCGAGGTCCTGGGGCTCGATGTCGTGCCCGAGAAGATCGAGATGCTCCAGCGGGGTGAGGTCCCGATGTTCGAGCCGGGCCTGGAGGAGCTGCTGCGCAAGCACGTCGCCGGCATCGAGGGCTCCACCGGCCGGCTGCGCTTCACCATGGACTTCGCCGAGGTCGGCGCCTTCGGCGACGTGCACTTCGTCTGCGTGAACACCCCGCAGCGGCACGGCGAGTACGCCTGCGACATGAGCTACGTCGACGCCGCCTTCGCCTCGCTCGCCCCGCACCTGCGGGAAGCTGCGCTGGTGGTCGGCAAGTCGACGGTGCCGGTCGGCTCGGCGGACCGGCTCGCCACCTACCTGGCCGAGCACGCGCCGGCCGGAGAGGGCGCTGAGCTGGCCTGGAACCCCGAGTTCCTGCGCGAGGGCTTCGCCGTGAACGACACCCTGCACCCCGACCGGATCGTGGCCGGGGTACGCAGCGAACGGGCCGAGAAGCTGCTGCGCGAGGTGTACGCGACACCCCTCGGCGAGGGCACGCCCTTCGTGGTCACCGACTTCCCGACCGCCGAGCTGGTGAAGACCTCGGCGAACTCGTTCCTCGCCACGAAGATCTCGTTCATCAACGCGATGGCGGAGGTGTGCGAGGCCGCGGGCGGCGACGTCGCGAGGCTCGCGGAGGCCATCGGGCACGACGACCGGATCGGGAAGAAGTTCCTGCGGGCCGGGATCGGCTTCGGCGGCGGCTGCCTGCCCAAGGACATCCGGGCCTTCATGGCCCGCGCCGGTGAGCTGGGCGCCGACCAGGCGCTGACCTTCCTGCGCGAGATCGACTCCATCAACATGCGCCAGCGCGGCCAGATGGTGGAGCTGACCCGGCAGGCGCTGGGCGGCGGCTCCTTCCTCGGCAAGCGGGTCGCGGTGCTCGGCGCGACCTTCAAGCCGGACTCGGACGACGTACGGGACTCGCCCGCGCTGAACGTCGCCGGGCAGATCCACCTCCAGGGCGGCCAGGTGACCGTCTACGACCCCAAGGGCATGGCCAACGCGCGCCGGCTCTTCCCCACGCTCGGCTACGCCGACTCGGCGGTGGACGCGGTCCGCGGCGCGGACGTGGTGCTGCATCTGACGGAGTGGCGCGAGTTCCGCGAGCTGGACCCGGCGGCGCTCGGCGCGGTCGCGGCGGACCGGCTCGTGCTGGACGGCCGCAACGCCCTCGACCCGGCCCGGTGGCGGGCCGCGGGCTGGACGTACCGGGCGATGGGCCGCCCGACGGCCTGAAGAGGCGGGTACGGCCCGAGGGGCTGAGGCTGCCTGAGGGGCTGAGGGGGGCCGGGCCAGCCTGAGGGGCTGAGCGGGGCCGGGCCGGCCTGAGGGCCTGAGCGGGCCGGGCCTGCCTGAGGGGCTGAGCGGGCGCCGGTCGGGCGACGCCGCTTCGGCCGAGGCTCAGTCGGCCGAAACGGCGTCTGCCCGCATTCTGCCGCACACCGGGGCGCGGCGACCCAGGAGTGCTCAAGCGACTCCTGCGTACCGCTGCTCGGCCCGGTGCCTACTTGGCCCGGTACCGGCGCATCTTGGCGCGCGCCCCGCACACCTGCATCGAGCACCAGCGGCCCCGTCCCGCGGGGCTGCGGTCGTAGTACGCCCAGTGGCAGTCGGCCGCCTCGCACGCCTTGAGCCGGTCCCAGGTGCCGGCGATCAGCGCCTGGGCCACCGCCGAGGCGACCCGGGAGGCCAGCGTGGGCGGGCCGGCCGGAGTGAGGGCCGCCGAGCCGTCGCCGGCGTCGAAGACGAGGCGCAGCGGGGCCGGCGCGAGGAGGTCCGTCAGCGGGGTCACCGTGCGGTGGGCGGAGTGACCGGCGTGGGCCAGGAGGGCCGCCCGCAGGGACTCGCGCAGCTCCCGGGCGGCCGGGACCTCGTCCTCCCGCAGCCCCAGTTCGGCCCGGCCCTCCGGGGTGTCCAGCCGGTCGGCACCCGATTCGAGGTCCGCCGTGTTGACCAGGGCCTCGACCAGTTCCAGGCCGCCGGGGGCGGGCGAACGCGCATTCATGCTTGCGACGTTACCTCCTATGCGGGAGCATGCAGTAACGGCGTTACCGCATGAAGCCCCTTTCCAGTAACACTGACCCGAGGAGCAACGTCATGGCTCTCGCCCGACTGGACGTCGTCGTCCTGGACTGCCCCGACCCCCGCGCCCTGGCCGACTTCTACGCCGGTGTCCTCGGCGGCACCGTGGAGGGCGAGGACGACTGGGTGGACCTCAACACGCCGGGCGGACTCCGGCTCTCCTTCCAGGCGGCCCCCGGCTTCGTACCGCCGAAGTGGCCCTCGCCGGAGGACTCGCAGCAGTTCCACCTCGACCTGACCGTGGACGACCTGGACACCGCCGAGAAGGGCGTGCTGGAGCTGGGCGCCCGGCCGCTGGACACCGAGGACCGGTCGCGCGCCTTCCGGGTGTACGCCGACCCGGCCGGGCACCCGTTCTGCCTGTGCGCCTGCTGAGGGGGACGGCTCCATGACCGTGGCCGTGTGCCGACCGGGCCGGGAGGGCGAGGCATGACCGTCGCCCGCTTCCGTTCCGTCGTGATCGACTGCCCCGAGCCGCTCGCGCTCGCCGAGTTCTACGCGGCCCTCGTGGGCGGCACTCCCCACGTGCAGGACGAGGACTGGGTGGTGCTGGAGGCGCCGGGAGTGCCCCGGCTGGCCTTCAACCGCGAGCCGGGGTTCAGGCCGCCGGCCTGGCCCCGGGAGGGCGGGGACGCCCAGCAGTTCCACCTCGACCTGGACGCCGGGGCGACCTGGGCGGAGGTCGACGCGGCGGAGCGCCGGGTGCTGGCGCTGGGGGCCCGGCTGCTCAGACGCGAGCAGGACCCGGTGACGGAGGACGCCCGGGTCTTCGCCGACCCGGCGGGGCACCCGTTCTGCCTGTGCCGCATAGACCACCCTTGAGCGGGCGCCGGGCCCGGTCCGGGTTCGGCCGTCCGGTTCGGCGCTCCGCGCCGTGGACGGCTCCCGGGGCGTTCGGGGGCCCGCCGGGTCAGTTGCCTCCCGCGGCCTCGATCACCTCGTCCAGCGTCTCCCGGGACCGCTCCAGGTCGGCGATCATCCGGTCGAGGCGTTCCCGCTCCTCGGTGAGGTCCTGGACGAGGCGGGGCGTGGCCGCGGCCGCGGGTCCGCCGTCGCTGTCGCGCATACAGGGCAGGAGGTGGGCGATACGGCCGCTGTGGAGTCCGGCCGCGAACAGTTCCTGGATCCGGATGACCCGGTCCACGGCCGTCTCCGGGTAGTCGCGGTGGCCGCCGGGGGTGCGGTCGGCGGGCAGCAGCCCCTGGGTCTCGTAGTAGCGCAGCGAGCGTTCGCTCACTCCGGTGCGCCGGGCCAGTTCACCGATCCGCATGAACACCTCGCCTCGAAGCCGCGCGATCCACGCGGACGCCGGGTTCCACGGTACGGGCGGGAAGCGCCGGGGCGGGGCCGCCGGCCGAACCGGATGCCCCGCCCCCGCTGCCGCTCAGCCGTCCAGTGCCTCGATGGTGGCGTTGGAGGGCCCGACCGCGGCCTGGAGACCGCGCGCGACGTCCTCCGCCGCGCTCAGCACGCGCACCGAGTTCTTCCAGGTCAGCTTGGCCAGGTCGGCGGCCGACCAGCCGCGGTCCAGCAGCTCCGCGATCAGGTTCGGGTAGCCGGAGACGTCGTCGAGGCCGTCCGGGGTGAAGGCGGTGCCGTCGTAGTCGCCGCCGATGCCGAGGTGGTCGATGCCCGCCACCTCCCGCATGTGGTCGAGGTGGTCGGCCACCGTGGCCGCCGTGGCGACCGGGCGCGGGTTGCTCTCCTCGAAGGCGCGGTGCACCCGCATCGCCTCCGCGGTGGTCTCCAGGTGGTGGAAGCCGTGGGCGCGCATGTTCTCGTCCGCCGCGGCCGTCCAGTCCACCGCCGCCTGGAGCACGAACTTCGGCACGAAGGTCACCATCGCCACGCCGCCGTTGGCGGGCAGCCGCTCCAGCACGTCGTCGGGGATGTTGCGCGGGTGGTCGCAGACGGCGCGCGCCGAGGAGTGCGAGAAGATCACCGGCGCCGAGGTGGCGTCCAGCGCGTCGCGCATGGTGGTCGCCGCGACATGGGAGAGGTCGACCAGCATGCCGAGCCGGTTCATCTCCCGCACGACCTCACGGCCGAACGGCGACAGGCCGCCCACGCCGGGCTCGTCTGTCGCCGAGTCCGCCCAGTCGACGTTGTCGTTGTGGGTGAGGGTCAGGTAGCGCACGCCGAGGGCGTACAGGCCGCGCAGGGTGCCGAGGGAGTTGGCGATCGAGTGCCCGCCCTCCGCGCCCATGAGCGAGGCGATCCGCCCCTCCCGGCGCGCCGTCTCCAGGTCGGCGGCGGTCAGCGCGGCCCGCAGGTCGGCCGGGTGGCGCTCGATCAGCTGCCGTACGCAGTCGATCTGCTCCAGTGTGGCCGGGACCGGGTCCGGCAGGTCCGAGCGGACGTACACCGACCAGTACTGCGCGCCGACCCCGCCCGCACGCAGACGGCCGAGGTCGGTGTGGAGGTGAGCGCTCTGGTCAACGGCGATGTCACGGGCGGCGAGGTCGTAGCGGACCTGCTCGCGCAACGCCCAGGGCAGGTCGTTGTGCCCGTCGACCACGGGGAACTCGCGCAGCAGCTCGCGGGCCGCGTCCAGGGAACCCACGGCCGTCACTTCCCGAAGCCGAAGCCGTTGGACCCCTCGACCTTGGCCCGCAGCCGCTTGCCCTTCTCGGTGGCCTGGTCGTTCAGCTCCTGCTGGAACTCCCGCATCCGGCCGAGCAGCTCCTCGTCGTGGGCGCCGAGGATCCGGGCGGCCAGCAGACCGGCGTTGCGGGCACCGGCGACCGAGACGGTCGCGACGGGGACACCGGCCGGCATCTGCACGATGGAGAGCAGGCTGTCCATGCCGTCCAGGTACTTCAGCGGGACCGGCACGCCGATGACGGGCAGCGGGGTCACGGAGGCGAGCATGCCGGGCAGGTGGGCGGCACCGCCCGCGCCGGCGATGATCACCTTCAGTCCGCGCTCGGCGGCCTGCTCCCCGTACGCGACCATCTCGCGCGGCATGCGGTGCGCGGAGACGACGTCGACCTCGTACGAGATCTCGAACTCGTCGAGCGCCTGCGCGGCGGCCTCCATGACCGGCCAGTCGCTGTCCGACCCCATGACGATGCCAACAAGCGGGCTCATTCGGTGATCGTGCCTCTCAGGTAGCCGGCAGCGTGACGGGCGCGCTCCAGCACGTCGTCCAGGTCGTCGCCGTAGGTGTTGACATGGCCGACCTTGCGGCCGTGCTTCACGTCCTTGCCGTACATGTGGATCTTCAGCCGGGGGTCGCGGGCCATGCAGTGCAGGTACGCGGAGTACATGTCCGGGTAGTCGCCGCCGAGGACGTTGACCATCACCGTCCAGGGGGCGCGGGGCCGCGGGTCGCCGAGCGGGAGGTCGAGGACGGCCCGCACATGGTTGGCGAACTGGCTGGTGATCGCGCCGTCCTGGGTCCAGTGGCCGGAGTTGTGCGGGCGCATCGCCAGTTCGTTGACGAGGACGCGGCCGTCGCGGGTCTGGAACAGCTCGACGGCGAGGTGGCCGACGACGCCGAGTTCCTTGGCGATCCGCAGGGCCATCTCCTCGGCTTCGAGGGCGAGGGCGTGGTCGAGGTCGGGCGCCGGGGCGATCACGGTGTCGCAGACGCCGCCGACCTGGCGGGACTCGACGACCGGGTAGGCGACGGCCTGGCCGTGCGGGGACCGGACGACGTTGGCGGCGAGTTCGCGGACGAAGTCGACCTTCTCCTCGGCGAGGACGGGCACGCCGGCCTTGAAGGGGGCCTCGGCCTCCGTCTCGTCGTCGACCACCCACACGCCCTTGCCGTCATAGCCGCCGCGCACGGTCTTCAGGACGACGGGGAATCCGTCGCCCTCCGCCGCGAAGGCCGCCACGTCCGCGGGGTCGGAGACGATGCGGTGCCGTGGGCAGGGCACACCGATGGCGTCCAGCTTCGCCCGCATCACCCCCTTGTCCTGGGCGTGCACCAGCGCGTCGGGGCCGGGGCGCACGGGGATGCCGTCCGCCTCCAGGGCCCTGAGGTGCTCGGTGGGTACGTGTTCGTGATCGAAGGTGATCACATCGCACCCGCGCGCGAAGTCACGCAGCGTGTCCAGGTCGCGGTAGTCGCCGATGACGACTTCGCTCACCACCTGGGCCGCGGAATCCTGAGGGGTGTCACTGAGGAGCTTGAACCTGATGCCCAGCGGGATGCCAGCCTCGTGTGTCATACGAGCGAGCTGGCCGCCGCCGATCATGCCGACTACCGGGAACGTCACACCCCTAGCGTATCGGCCACGCCGGGGCGGCCGGATTCCGCGCCTGTGTTCGGGTCCACAGGCACCGGCTCGGGCGGGTGGTTAGCATGGCTTGGTTGACGAAACCGACCGACGGGGGCTTTCACTCCATGGGACGTGGTGGTTCCTCCGAGCTGGTGCGCCGCCTTGCGCGCGAGGCCGCGAAGTTCGGCGCCGTGGGCGGAGCCGGGCTGCTCGTCAACCTGGGCGTGTTCAACCTGGTCCGGCATCTCACCGACCTCCAGGTCGTCCGGGCCAGCGTCATCGCCACGGTGGTGGCCATCGCCTTCAACTACGTGGGCTTCCGGTACTTCACCTACCGCGACCGCGACAAGACCCGGCGCACCAAGGAACTGACCCTGTTCCTGCTGTTCAGCGGTGTCGGGCTGGTCATCGAGAACGGTGTCCTGTACGCCGCGACGTACGGCTTCCACTGGGACACCCCGGTGCAGAGCAACGTCTTCAAGTTCCTCGGCATCGGCATCGCGACCCTGTTCCGGTTCTGGTCGTACCGCACCTGGGTCTTCCGGGCCCTCCCCACCCACGACCAGCCCACGGAAACCCCCGTACGCCCCAGCCCCCGCACCCCGCAGACAGCCGGCCGCCGCCCGTAACCCCGGCCCAGGGGCGCGAGGAACTGCGCGACAAGCCCCCACACAGCCGCACCCGAACACGCCGCCCGACCACCCCAAGGGGCGCGGGGAACTGCGCGACCAGCCCTCACGGCGCCGCGCCCGAAGAACGCCCCGGCGCTATCGGACGGTGGGCGCCGCGTCCCCCGTCGGCCGAGCCGGCGTACGCGACAGGAACAGCCCGAACACCGGCGGTGTCGCCTGGAGCATCTCCAGCCGCCCCCCGTCCGCCTCGGCGAGATCCCGCGCCACCGCGAGCCCGATCCCCGTGGAGTTCCGCCCGCTGATCGCCCGCTCGAAGATCCGCGCCCCGAGGTCCGCCGGAACCCCGGGCCCCTCGTCGGTCACCTCGATCACCGCCTGGTTCCCGGTCACCCGGGTCCGCAGCGCCACCGTGCCGCCCCCGTGCATCAGGGAGTTCTCGATGAGCGCCGCGAGCACCTGGGCGACCGCCCCGGGCGTGCCCACCGCCTCCAGGTGCCGCTTGCCGGAGCTGACGACCGCCCGCCCGGCGCTGCGGTAGGCGGGCCGCCACTCGGCGAGCTGCTGCTGGATGACCTCGTCGAGGTCGAAGGTGACGGCGGAGCCGGTACGCGGGTCGCGGGAGTTCGTCAGCAGCCGCTCGACCACGTCGGTCAGGCGTTCCACCTGGGTCAGCGCGATCGTGGCCTCCTCCTTCACCGTGTCGGGGTCGTCGGTGAGGGTGATCTCCTCCAGGCGCATCGACAGCGCGGTCAGCGGCGTCCGCAGCTGGTGGGAGGCGTCCGCGGCGAGCCGCCGTTCCGCCGTGAGCATCCGGGCGATCCGCTCCGCGCTGGCGTCCAGCACGTCCGCGACCCGGTCCAGCTCATGGACGCCGTAGCGCTTGTGCCGGGGCCGGGGGTCGCCGGAGCCGAGGCGTTCGGCGGTCTCGGCGAGGTCGGTGAGCGGGGAGGCCAGCCGGTTCGCCTGCCGCAGGGCGAGCAGGACGGCCGCGATCACCGCGAGCAGCGCGACCGCGCCGATGATCAGCAGGGTCCGTCCGACCTCGCGGGTCACCGCGGAGCGGGGCTCCTGGACGGTGACCGTCTCGCCCTCCTCGCCCATGCGGCTGGCGGTGATGGTGTCGCCGGTCGGCCTGGTGCCGAGCGCGATGGGCTTCTCCCCGGGCACCCGGATCACCGCGTACCGGTCCTCGGGCACCTGGTCGCGGAGCATGTCCGCGGTGACGGCCCCGGTCGCGATCAGCCGGCTGTCCACGATGGACGCGAGCCGCACCGCCTCGGAGTCGACGCGCTCCTGGGCGGTGCTGCTGATCGTGCGGGTCTCGACGATGACCAGGGAGACCCCGAAGACGGCGATCACCACGAGCACCACGGCGAGCGTGGACTGGATCAGTCGGCGGCGCATGGCCCCGTCCTACTCATCGCGCGGGGCTCAGCTCTTCTCGAACCGGAATCCCACACCGCGCACGGTCGCGATGTAGCGGGGGTTCGCCGCGTCGTCGCCGAGCTTCTTGCGCAGCCAGGAGATGTGCATGTCGAGGGTCTTGGTCGACGACCACCAGGTGGTGTCCCAGACCTCGCGCATCAGCTGGTCGCGCGTGACGACCCGGCCGGCGTCCCGGACCAGGACCCGCAGCAGGTCGAACTCCTTGGCGGTGAGCTGGAGCTCCTCCTCGCCCATCCAGGCGCGGTGCGACTCGACGTCGATGCGGACCCCGTGGGTGGCCGGGGGCTGCGGCGGCTCGGCGGCGCCGCGCCGGAGCAGGGCCCGGACCCGGGCGAGCAGCTCGGCGAGGCGGAAGGGCTTGGTGACGTAGTCGTCGGCGCCCGCGTCGAGGCCGACGACGGTGTCCACCTCGTCGGCACGCGCGGTCAGGATGAGGATCGGGACGCTGTGGCCCTCGGCCCGCAGCCGCCGCGCCACCTCCAGACCGTCCATGCCGGGCAGCCCGAGGTCGAGCACCACCAGGTCGACGCCGCCCTGCATACCGGCTTCGAGCGCCGTGGGTCCGTCCTCGCGCACCTCGACCTCGTACCCTTCCCGGCGCAGTGCGCGGGCCAGCGGCTCCGAGATGGACGCGTCGTCCTCGGCGAGCAGTACACGGGTCATGAGCTGATGGTAGTCCGCCCGGGACAAGAGCCGGGATGGGACGGCCGGGAGTGATTCACACCTCCCCCTCACCGGGCTCTTACCTTGGTCCAGACCATTGGTCCTGAGGTGACATGATGCGTGAGACCTTCGAAAGAGTGTGCGCGGTTCCGGCGACACCTGTGATCCGTGTCTCAAGTCCTTCCATTTCAGGCGCTGTCCTGCCGTATGGTGATTGAACGCCTGTAGCACCACGGGGACCTTCGGCGACGTATCTGACGCTGAGGGTCTCTTTTGTGTGCGGGCCGGTTCGCGCCGGCCTCGAAAGGAATGACCTGTGGCCGGGCCTCACCGCGCATCGACGCGCGGGAGGCGTGGATCCCGGTGGTCGGCGTCCGCCGCTCCGTGACCCGGAGCGGACTCCCCTGGGCGTGGGGTGGACGTGTGCGACTCCGCCGGTGCCGGCCGCCCCCCACCGGGCGCGCAACGCTCCAGCAGCGCGTCCCGACCAGCAAGGAACGACCATGGCGTCCAGCCTGACGAAGGACTCGGTCACCCCGGGCACCCCCGGTTCCGAGAAGACCTTCTTCGGCCACCCCCGCGGACTGGCCACTCTCTTCATGACCGAGATGTGGGAGAGGTTCTCCTACTACGGCATGAGGGCCCTGCTCCCGCTGTACCTCGTGGCGCCGGGTGGCCTCCACCTCGACGCGGCGACGGCCACCGCGATCTACTCCGTGTACGTGTCGCTCGTGTACCTGCTCGCCATGCCCGGCGGCTGGTTCGGCGACCGGGTCTGGGGTCCGCGCAAGACCGTCGCGGTCGCCGGCGCGGTGATCATGCTCGGCCACCTCACGCTGGCCCTGCCCTCCTCGGGCACCTTCTTCGCCGGTCTGGGACTGGTCGCGATCGGCTCGGGTCTGCTGAAGGCCAACATCTCCACGATGGTCGGCCACCTCTACGACGGCCCGGACGACCCCCGCCGCGACGGTGGCTTCACCGTCTTCTACATGGGCATCAACCTCGGTGCCTTCGCCGCGCCGCTGATCATCGGCACCATCGGCGAGAACGTGAACTGGCACCTCGGCTTCGCGCTCGCCGCGCTCGGCATGGCGCTCGGCCTCGCCCAGTTCCTGATCGGCAGCCGCAACCTCGCCGCACGCTCCAGCGTCGTCCCGACGCCGCTGTCGGCCGCGGAGAAGTCCGCCACCCTGCGCAAGGCCGCGATCTGGGCCGGTATCGCCGTGGTCTTCTACGCGATCGTCGGCTTCTCCGGCCACTACACGCTGAACTGGATCCTGGTTCCGCTGACCCTGCTCGGCGTGATCATCCCGACGATGGTCCTGGTGCGCATAAAGCGCGACAAGGACCTGGACCGCACCGAGCAGAAGTCGATGTCCGCGTACATCTGGTTCTTCGTCGCCGCGGCCGTCTTCTGGATGATCTACGACCAGGGCGGCTCGACCCTGTCGATCTTCGCCGACTCCTCCGCCGACAACTCCGTCCTCGGCTGGGAGTTCCCGGTCTCCTGGTACCAGTCGGTCAACCCGGTCCTGATCATGGCGCTGGCCCCGGTCTTCGCCTGGTTCTGGCTCGCGCTGAACCGGCGCGGCAAGGAGCCGAGCACGATCGTGAAGTTCGCCTCGGGTCTGGTCCTGGTCGGCGCGTCCTTCTTCCTCTTCCTGGCCCCGCTGTCGATCGCCGAGGGCGGTCACAAGGCGGCCGCGATGTGGCTGGTGGCGATCTACTTCGTCCAGACCGTCGGTGAGCTGCTGCTGTCCCCGGTGGGTCTGTCGGTGACGACGAAGATGGCTCCGGCGAAGTACGCCTCGCAGATGATGGGCGTCTGGTTCCTGGCCGTCACCGCGGGTGACGCCACGACCGGCCTGCTCTCCATCGCCGGTGTGGACCTCAACAAGACCGGTGTCGTCGCCCTGGAGGCCACGCTCGCCGTGGCGGCCGGTGTGGCGGTGTGGATGTACCGCAAGAAGGTCAAGGAGCTGATGGGCAGCGTCAACTGACGCCTGCCGTGAGCTGCCGCGGGGCCGCCGCGACCCTCCCGGGTCGTGGCGGCCCCGTCGCCGTTCGTCAGCGTGCCCTTCGCCCCGGCAGGAAGGTGAAGACGGCCGCCCCGAGCAGCACCGCCGTCCCGGCCACCAGCCCCAGCGCCTTGAGGGCGCCGTCGTTCCCGGCGCCCGTGTCCGCGAGCCCGCCGCCCGAGGCCGTACCGCCGCCCGCGGCACCGCCCGCCGTGCCGGTGGAGCCCGCCGTGCCGGTGGAGCCGCCGCCCGACGCGCCGCCCTCCTGCTCGGTCGTGTCGAGGGTCAGGGAGACCTCGGACTTCTCGGGGGTGCAGGTCGTCGTGGTGCCCAGCGCCTCGATGGTCAGCACACCCGGGGAGAGCGTCGACTGGCCGCTGGCGCCCGGCTTGTAGGTGCCCTTGAGGTCCGGGATCTCCATCGGATCGCCCGACTTGATCGGCTCGGCGTTCATCGGCCCCTCCACGTGGACGGTGCCCGTGTCGGCGCCGCCGAGGGCCACCTCCATGGACGGCTTGACCGAGTCCGCGGGGATGTCGGCGGGGCTGTCCATCACCGACTTCTTGAACTGCACCGTCAGGTCGAAGCTGCCGCCGTTCTTCCTCGCGTCGATCTGCACGGGCGAGGTCGCGTCCTTGTCGCCGATGGGCGTCTTGCAGGCGTAGGCGACCTGGACCTCCTTGCCGGTGAAGTCGGTCTGCCCGCCGCCGGCACTCTCGGACGGGGACGGCGAGGGGCTCGGCGTGTTGCTGGGCGTGGTGCTCGGCGTCGGGTCGGGCGTCGGCTCCGACGGGCTCCCGTCCCCGGCCGCCACCGTGATCGTCGCCGCCGACCGCACGGCCTCCTCGGGCGTGCACCTGGTCCGCGTCGACATGGCGTCGATGGCGTACGCGTCCGGCGTCAGCGTCACCTCGCCGGGCGCCGTCAGCTTCAGCGTGCCCTTCATGGCGGAGAGCACCATGGCGCCCCCCTTGGGGATGGCCGGGTTCTCCCGCGGACCGCTCATCGCGAGGTCCGCGGTCTGCGCCCCGGCCGCCTTGAGCGTGCCGCTCGGCTGCACCGAGTCCGCGGGCAGGTCGATGAGGTCGGGGTTCTTCGAGGCGGCCTGGACGAAGGTCCACACCACCTCGACCTCGTCGCCCACCTTCGCCGTCGCGGGGGCGGTGATCTCCACCTTCGTGGTGCCCTGGACCGGCGGCAGCCCCGAGATCGACGGCGGCACGCACTCGGTCGCGTACGACACCTCGGCGGCCCGGGCCGGACCGGCGGCCAGACCCAGCAGCACCGCCGCCGCCACGGCCGGTATGACTCTCCTTCGCTTGCTCACGCAGTTCCCTTCCTGGTGGGAGTCGCGGGACTCGTCGGACTGTCGTCGTGCGGTGCGGAGAGCCGGCCCGCCGTGCCCGGATCGGCGTCCGGGGTGAACCACGGCAGGGTCGAGGAAACGGAGTGCCTGGCCTCCTGGCGGGGCTTCAGCCCGGGGAGGCGCAGGGCGAGCGCGGAGAGCCGCGGCGGGCGGCGCCGGGCCCGCGGCCGGGGCCGTATCCGGTCCACGGCCGCCATCCCGGCGCGGAACACCGCGGCCGGCACGACCAGGCAGACCAGGATCCAGAACAGGGTCACGCCCCAGGGACGGCCCACGCCCCAGGGCTGCTCGGCCATCACCTTGCCGCCGTACTTCAGCGAGACGGTGTAGTCGCCGTGCGCGCCGGCGGCCAGTTCGACGGGCAGCTCGACGCGCGCCTTCCCGCCGGGCCGGATCGTGCCGCGCCACTGCTGTTCCTGCCACTCGGGGGCGAACACGCCGTGCGAGGTGCCGACTTGGAACACCGGGTTCCGCACCGCCGCGGTGCCGACGTTGCCGACGGTGAAGACCAGGGTCCGGGCGGGCGGGGCGCCGAACCAGGTGAGCAGTCCTCCGGAGCCGTCCAGCCGGGTGTCGGTGAGGACGGACAGCCGGCCCCCGGAGGCGTCCGCGGGCAGCGGCTCGACGGCGTGCCCGGCCACCTGGAACGCCGCGTCGGCCTCGGCCCGCGCGCCCTGGACCGTGGCCACGTGCACCACGCAGGGGCAGGGCACCGGCGGTTCGGCCACCGGCAGCCTCCGGCTGAACCGGCCCTCGGCGTCGGTCGTCACGGCCCGGCCGTCGGCGTTGGCGCAGGAGTCGGTGCCCCCGGTCACCCCCGTGGCGGGCACCGACTGCCCGCAGACCAGGATCATCAGCAGCGCGCGCGGCCGCCAGCCCTCCCCGGTGACGGTGATCGAACCGCCGGTGCCCGCCTGCGACTCGGAGAGTTCGACGGTGGGCGGGTCGGCCGCGGCGGCGGGCGCCGGAAGCAGCGCCAGGAGCAGCAGTACGAGCAGCGCCGAGGTCCCCGTCCGTCCGCTCACCGCACCGCTCCCCTCGACTCGACGTCCGTACAAGGTGGTTCGCCCGCGATACGGGTACGGCGCCCCCGTCGCCGTACGGCCAGGGCGAGGCAGGCCGCCGCTCCCGCGCCGCTCGCGACCGGCACCCACGGCACGGACCGGGCCGACACCCGGGCGGTGTCGTGGGCCCCTCCCCCGGCGGTCACCGTCAGACGGAGGGTCGTCGCGTCGAGCGGCGGGCGGTCGGGCCACGGCTCGGTGAGCTTCACCCGGCGGCCCGGCGGGAGTTCGACGGGCAGGGTGCGCGCGGGGCGGTCCAGGACCGCGCCGAACAGTCCGTCGGCGCGGACGGCGAGGCGCGGGACGAGCGGGGTGGTGCCGCGGTTGACGATCTCGTAGGCGATGCGGTCGCCGCGTACGCGCACCCGTTCGACCGTCAGCGCGGACAGCCGCGGGACCCTGGCCCGCAGGTGCAGGGCGACCCGCTGGGTGCGGCCGTCCGGGGCGCGGGCGGTGATGCCCGCCGAGCGGTCGGTGTCCGGGACGGTCACCGTGAACGGGACGTCGGCGCGGGTGCGGGCCGGGACGCGGACCTCGGAGCGGGCGAAGGCGATGCGCGCGCCGGCGCCGGTGAGCCGGACGGTGACCGCACGGCCGCCCCGGTTGGTCACCGACACGGTGTCCGACCGGACCGCCCCGGGCGCGCCCTCGGCGTAGAGGAAGGGGCGCCCGCCGCCGGCCGGCGCGACGGACCAGGTCGCGTCGGCGGCGGCCGCGGGTGGCGCGGCCGCCAGCAGGAGCAGCAGGGCGGGGGGCAGGACACGCGCGGTCAGGGACATCGGCGGCTCCAAGCGCGGTGCGGGATCGTCAGCGGCGTACCGTCCGGTGGCGTCGCGTCAGCCACAGC
This sequence comes from Streptomyces sp. NPDC048002, assembly GCF_040653275.1. Classification (NCBI taxonomy): domain Bacteria; kingdom Bacillati; phylum Actinomycetota; class Actinomycetes; order Kitasatosporales; family Streptomycetaceae; genus Streptomyces; species Streptomyces sp. NPDC048002. The sequence goes on from NZ_JBEZNL010000002.1 coordinate 56,787, forward strand.
GCGCCCGCCGCGCCCGTGAGGAGCACGGTGCCGCCGAGGGTGCCGAGGGCGACCGCGGAGTCCATGGGGCCGGTCTGCGGGAGTTCGGAGCCGGTGTCGGATCCCGTGTCCGATCCGGTGTCCGAGCCTGATTCCGAGCCGCTCTGCGGGGTGCCTCCGCCGCTTGAGGCCTTGACGTCCAGGGTGAGCGCCGGTCCCGGGTTGTTGGACGGGGTGCAGGTGGTCGTGGTGCCGAGCGCCTTGATGGTGAGCACCCCGGGGGTGAAGGTGACCTTGCCGGACTTCTTCGGGGTCCAGGTGCCGGTGAGGTCGTTGATCTTGATGGGGGTGTCGGCGGGGATCGCCTCCTGGTTGGCCGGGCCGGTCACCGTGAGCGTGCCGCTCCCGGCGCCGCCCAGCTTGATGGTGGCGCTCGGGTTCATCGCGCCCTTGCCCAGCTCGACCGGGCTGGAGGAGACGCCCTTCTGCCAGGACATGGTGATCCTGTATCCGCCGCCGCTCTCGACGCCCTTGATGTCGATGGGCGATACGGCGCTCTTGTCACCGATCGGCGTCTTGCACTGGTAGTTGACGTCGACGACCTCGGCCCGGGCCGCGGGGGCGGCCATGAGCACCGCCGAGCCGGCCAGGGCCGCGACGGACGCGAGCGCGGCGGTTCGATTCCGGTACGACACGGTTCCGCTCCCTCTCGATTCCTGACGGCACATCAGATCGGGCCGTCAAGGTACGCCCGGGGCCGAAAGGAGGGAAGACACGGTGCGCGCCGGAGTTGTGACGATCCGACGCGCACGGAAGAGGGGCGGAAGGGAGTTCGAACGGGGGTGACGACCAGGGGGTGACCCGGAGTAACACCGGGCACTCCGCGGAGGGGACCGCTCAGGCGGGGGCGCCGAGTTCGGCCCAGACCGTCTTGCCGGTGACGCCCGGGGTCCGTACGACCCCCCAGTCCATGCAGAGCCGCTGCACGATGAACATCCCGTGGCCGCCGGGGCGGCTCGCGCGGTGCGGGGTGCGCGGCGCGGGCTGGCCGGCGCCGCGGTCGGAGACCTCCAGGCGGATCACCTTGTTGTCGCAGGTGATCCGGAGGCGGTCCGGTCCCCCGGCGTGCAGGCAGGCGTTGGTGACCAGCTCGGAGACGACGAGCAGGACGTCCTCCGCGGCGGCCCGCCGGTCCGCGGCCTCGGCCGGCAGCCAGCCCCAGGCGTACAGGGCCTGGCGGGTGAAGTCGCGGGCGAGCGGCACGACACCACTCTCGCCCTCGAGGTTCAGGACACGGATCTGCCCGCCCGCCGTCGGCTCGGACGGCACGTCCGGGCTCCCGTCGGACACCCCGGAAGCGCCGCTGGGCTCGGGGCCGCGGTCGCCCGGCGAGTAGGGCCGGGTGGTGCTCATCAGCGCTTCACCTCACCGATTCACCAGTTCGCAATGGAAGAAAGTCAGTACGCGGATCCGGTCGGGCTCCTCGCCGCCTCGGCGGCGACCCGTTCAGGATGTCTCCTGCCCGGGCGGACCGGCGGAACACCCCCGGATTCGGCACGAATCGCGTGACGTCCAGAGAGCGACGTTCCAGAAGGGGCCTCGGAGGCGGTCCGCAGGACCGCGGGCCCGGCTCAGTCGGCCTCGCCGGCCAGCGCGGATTCAAGGCTGTCATGAACGGTGAACACCGCCTCCGCCCCAGTGATCTCGAACACCCGGGCGACAACCGGCTGCATCGCCGCGAGGTGCACTCCACCACCGGCCGCCTCCGCCTTGAGGCGGGCGCCGAGCAGCACGTTGAGCCCCGTGGAGTCGCAGAAGTCCAGCCGGGCGCAGTCGACCACCAGTCGACTGAACCCCTTGCCGAGGCAGTCCTCAAGGGGCTCGCGCAAGAGATCGGCGGTGTGGTGATCCAACTCACCCACCGGGATCACGACGGCGCTGGAGCCCTCTTCCCGTACCTCCACCAGAAGCCGGCCGGACTGTGCGCTGCCGACTGTCCCGCGGTCCATGCCGTCTCTCACTCCTGACGTGGCGACTGTGACTGACGCCCTCGAACACTACGCCTTCTCTGGACCCTTCGACACCCGAACAACCACCCAGAAACGGACATTTCACCACAAGAAGCACTTGCGATGGGCTCGGGAAAACGGGTAGGGCTAGTAGAGACACGTAAACCGACACGGCCGGCTTTGGAGGCGCCGCACACCGCAGTGCACGCACAGGCTTCGGCAGCCATATGCCGAGAACGATGGAGGACATCATGTCACCCCGGATCGACGCACCGCATACCCACGAGGCGACGTCGACATCTGCCCCGGAACAGCTGGATCCCATCGAGCAGGACGACGTACTCGCCGACCTGCCGGACATCCCCCCGTACGACGAGGTGGGACCGGTGGACGCGAGGGCCCTGTCCAAGACCCTCTTCGCGCGGCTCGAGTCGCTGGAGGAAGGGACCCACGACTACGCGTACGTCCGCAACACGCTCGTCGAACTCAACCTCGCGCTGGTCAAGTTCGCCGCCTCCCGGTTCCGCTCGCGCAGCGAGCCCATGGAGGACATCATCCAGGTCGGCACCATCGGCCTGATCAAGGCGATCGACCGCTTCGAACTCAGCCGCGGAGTCGAGTTCCCCACCTTCGCGATGCCCACCATCATGGGCGAGATCAAGCGCTTCTTCCGGGACACCTCCTGGTCCGTACGCGTCCCGCGCCGGCTCCAGGAACTCCGGCTCGACCTGGCCAAGGCGGGCGACGAACTCGCCCAGAAGCTCGACCGCGCCCCGACGGTGGCCGAGCTCGCCGAACGGCTCGGGCTGACCAACGAAGAGATCGTCGAAGGCATGGCGGCGTCGAACGCCTACACCGCCTCCTCGCTGGACGCACAGCCGGACGACGACGACGCCGAGGGCGCGCTCGCCGACCGGATCGGCTACGAGGACCACGGACTCGAAGGCATCGAGTACATCGAGTCGTTGAAGCCGCTCATCGCCGAACTCCCGTCCCGGGACCGCACGATCCTGTCGCTGCGGTTCGTCGCGTGCATGACCCAGTCGGAGATCGGCGAGGAACTGGGCATCTCCCAGATGCACGTCTCGCGCCTGCTGTCGCGGACCCTGGTGAAGCTGCGCAAGGGCCTGACCGTCGAGGAGTGACGGCACCCTCCGCACCACCCCGCAGGACCTGTCGAGCGGCCCGGACCCCTGGTGGACCGGGCCGCTCGGCTTTTCCTTGGCCCCGCTGTGAGTTACCGGCGGAAACTCTTTCCCCGCGGCCCCTCGTCCATCACTATGTGCGGTCATACCCGCCGGTAGGTACGGGCTGCGAGGAGGCAGTTGATGGCGTGGGCCGACGAGAGCGACGCACGGCTGACGGAGCTGCTGCGCGGTGACTCCGCCACCGCGTACACGGCGCTCCAGGAGCTGCGCGCCCGTCACCGGCCCGCCGTGCTGGAGTACGCGCGCCTCTGTGCCACCGGCGACTCCGTGGCGCGGCAGCTGGCGGGTCAGGTGTTCACCCTCGCGGCCCGCGAGACCTCCCGCGGTATCGACCCCGGCGGCCCCTGGCGGCACCGGCTCCTGCTGCTGACCGGGCGGCTGGCCGCCTCCTGGGCCGCCGACGAACGGGCGGCCGGTCTGGACCCGGGGCTGCTGCTGGTGCTGAGCACGGCGGGCGAGGCAGGACCCGTACCGCCCATGCTGGGCGCGTTCCAGTCGCTGAGCGCCCGCGAGCAGGGCGTGCTCTGGTACGCCGTCGTGGAGCGCGAACCGGACGCCCGTACCGCCGCCTACGCCGGCATCACCCCCGAGGACGTGCCCCGGGACACGGGCGCGGCGCTCCAGCGCCTGGGCCGGGCCTGTCTGCGCGCCCGGCTGGCCGCGTCCGCCGACCCCGACTGCCGCGACTTCCACCGGCTGATCGAGGAGTCGGTACGGCCGGACGGCCCGCGCGCGAGCACCGATCTGCACGCGCACATGGCGCGCTGCGGAACCTGCACGTCCGCCCACGAGGAACTCTCCGCGCTGCGCGACGACCCGCGCCGGGCCCTGGGCGAGGGGCTGCTGCCGTGGGCCGGCCCGTCCTACGTACGGGACGAGCCGCCACCCCCGCCGGCCGAACGGCGCCCGGCCACCGCGGGACTGCGGCTGTCCCGGCGCTTCGCGCTGATGTCGGCGGCGCTCGGCGTGGCGCTGGCGCCGCTGCTGGTCCTCCTGGTCACGCAGTCCGGGGCGTCACCCCGGGACGGGGAACCGGTGGCCTCCGCGGACGGTCCGGCGGGCCCGCCGCGGGTGACGGTCACGGCCACGGTGTCGGCGACGCCGTCGCCCTCCCCGTCGGCCGCGTCCACGTCGACGTCACCGTCTCCGAGCCGGAGTTCGGCAGCGCCCTCCCGCACGCCCAGCGCCTCGCCCACGCCGACGCCGACGCCCACACCCGCGCACCGGCCGCCCGGTGCCGCGTACGCGCGCGTGGTCAACGTCTCCAGCGGGCTGTGCCTGGACGTCCGCGACGGCGACTTCGCCAAGGGCACGGACGTCGTCACGGCGCCCTGTACGTCCTCCCCCACCCAGGTGTGGCGGGTCGACTCCGGTCGCGGGGTGGTGCAGTCGTCCGCCGATCCCGACTTCTGCCTGGACAGCCGGGGTTCGGTGGAGCGGGGTGTCGGGATCTGGGAGTGCGACTCTGTGGACGGCGACAACGGGCAGAACCTGCGGTTCGCGGTCGACTCGCAGGGGATCGTCCGCCCGGGGATCGCCCCCGGCCACGCGGTGACCCCGGCCGGCGGCGACACGGTGGCGCTGGCGCCGGAGACCGGCGGTGCCGGGCAGCGGTGGCGGGCGGGGTGAGCGGGGCGGTCCCGGGGTGAGCGAGCCGGGGTGAGCGGACCGGGTTCACCGGGTGGCCGGGACGGGTGAGCGGGGACCTGGTGGTCAGACCTCGCGCACGCCCCTGCGCCAGACCCCGGCGACCAGCGGTACGCCCGGCCGGTAGGCCAGGTGCACATGGCTCGGCGCGTCCAGGAGGATCAGGTCGGCGCGGGCGCCCGGGGCGATCCGGCCGACGTCCGTGCGGCGCAGGGCCGCGGCGCCGCCCGCGGTGGCCGACCAGACCGCCTCGTCCGGGGTCATGCCCATGTCCCGCACCGCGAGGGCGACGCAGAACGGCACGGACGAGGTGAAGGACGAGCCCGGGTTGCAGTCGGTGGACAGCGCGACGGTGACCCCCGCGTCCAGCAGCCGCCGGGCGTCGGGCCACTCGGCGCGGGTGGAGAACTCGGCGCCGGGCAGCAGCGTGGCGACGGTGTTCCCGGCGGCCAGCGCGTCGACGTCGGCGTCGGTGAGGTGGGTGCAGTGGTCGGCGCTGGCCGCGTCGAGTTCCACGGCGAGCCGGACGCCGGGGCCGTAGGAGAGCTGGTTGGCGTGGACCCGGGGGTGCAGCCCCCTGGCCCTGCCCGCGGTGAGGACGGCGCGGGCCTGGTCGCCGTCGAAGGCGCCCTTCTCGCAGAACACGTCGATCCAGCGGGCGTGCGGGGCGCAGGCGTCCAGCATCTCGCCGGTGACCAGGGCGACATAGGCCGCCGGGTCGTCGGCGTAGTCCGGGGAGACGATGTGCGCGCCGAGGTAGGTGACCTCGTCGGTGTGCGCGGCGGCGATGCGCAGGGCGCGGGCCTCGTCCTCGGTGGTCAGGCCGTAGCCGGACTTGGTCTCGAAGGTCGTGGTGCCCTGGCGGAGGGCCTCGGCGAGGTAGCGGGTGAGGTTGGCCTCCAGCTCGGCGTCGGTGGCCGCCCGGGTCGCCGCGACCGTGGTGCGGATGCCGCCCGCGCTGTAGGAGCGGCCCGACATCCGGGCGTTGAACTCCTGCGTCCGGTCGCCCGCGAAGACCAGGTGGGAGTGGGAGTCCACGAAGCCCGGCAGGACGGCCCGGCCCCCGGCGTCGACCCGGTTGTCAGTGGGGGGTGCTTTGCTTGTTTCACCGGTCCACACGACCCGGTCGCCGTCGATGACGACGGCCGCGTCCTGGATCAGTCCGAGGGGGGAACGGTCGCCGAGGGAGGGGTCGTTGGTGACGAGTGCGGCGATGTTGGTGATGGCGGTGCTGCTCATGGCGTCCTCGTGGGTGGTCGTCAGGCGCGGAGGGCTTCGACCGCCCGCGACAGGGCTTGCGGCACATCGGGTACGAGCGTGTGGGCCCCGTCGCGCACGATGTGCCGGCCGGCCACGATCGTGTGCCGTACGTCCGCCGCGGTCGCCGCGAATACGGCCATCTCGGCGCCGAGCCTGGGCAGCGGCCCCGCCGTTCTGACCGAGTCCAGCGCGATCGTCGTGAAGTCGGCGCGGGCGCCCGCCTCCAGGGTGCCCAGGTCGTCCCGGCCCAGGGCCGCGTGGCCGTCGGCCGAGGCCGCCCGCAGGAGGGCCGCCGCCGTCCAGTGACCGCGGGTGCGGGTGCGCAGGCGCTCGTTCAGCTCCATCGCGCGCGCCTCTTCCAGCAGGTCGATCACGGCGTGGCTGTCGGAGCCGAGGGAGAGCGGGGAGCCCTCGTTCTGGAGGGCGACGGCCGGTCCGATGCCGTCCGCGAGGTCCCGCTCGGTGGTCGGGCACATGCAGGTGCCGGTGCCGCTGCCGCCGATCAGGGAGACGTCCTCGGCGGTGAGGTGGGTGTTGTGCACGCCGGTGGTGCGCGGCCCGAGGACGCCGTGGAGGGCCAGGAGCTGGGTGGGGGTGCAGCCGTGGACCTCCAGGCACGCCTCGTTCTCGGCGGTCTGCTCCGACAGGTGCACATGGAGCGGGGCCCGCCGCTCCTCGGCCCAGCGGGCCACGGTCTCCAACTGGTCGGCCGGCACGGCCCGTACGGAGTGGATCGCCGCTCCGATCCGTGCGTGATCCCGTTCCTTGAGAACTGAACAGCGTTCGGCCCAGGCGTCCGCGCTGCCGTCGGAGAAGCGCAGCTGGTGGGCGGTGGGCGGCTGTCCGAAGCCGGCGGAGAGGTAGGCGGTGTCGAGGAGGGTGATGCGGATGCCCGCGTCGGCCGCGGCGGCGATCAGGGCCTCGCCCATGGCGTTGGGGTCGGCGTAGCGGGTGCCGCCGGGGGCGTGGTGCAGGTAGTGGAACTCGCCGACGGCGGTGATCCCGGCGAGCGCCATCTCCGCGTACACGGCCCGCGCGAGGGCGTGGTAGCTGTCCGGGGTGAGCCGGTCGGCGGTGCGGTACATGACCTCGCGCCAGGTCCAGAAGGTGCCGGAGCCGACCTGGACGGTGCCGCGCAGGGCGCGGTGGAAGGCGTGCGAGTGGGCGTTGGCGAGCCCCGGGAGGGTGAGTCCGCGCAGGATCTCCGCGCCCGGCGGCGGGGCCGGGGTGCCGGTGCGGACGGCGGTGATACGGCCGTCCTGTACGTCCACGGCCACCTCCGGCTCGACATGGGTGCCGAGCCAGGCGTGCTCCAGCCAGTACGTCCGGGTCACGAGCAGGCCAGTCCTTCCAGTACGTCGGCGAGTGCCAGCACTCCGGCCACGCAGTCGTCCTCGGCAGCGAACTCGGCCGGGGAGTGCGAGACACCGGTGGGGTTGCGCACGAACAGCATGGCGGTGGGAACCGTCCCGGACAGGATCCCGGCGTCGTGTCCCGCGCCGGTGCCGAGGACGGGCACCTTCAGACCGGTGTCCTTGCCGAGCACACGGGCCAGTTCGTCGCGCAGGGCGTGGTCGAACTCGACGACGGGGGTGAAGGACTCCCGGACGACGTCGAGGGTGATGCCGTGGGCGTCGGCGTACTCCCGGGCGGCCCGCTCGATGCCGTCGACGACGGTGTCGAGGGTGGACTGGTCCTCGGCGCGCGAGTCCAGCCAGCCGCGCACCAGGGAGGGCACGGCGTTGACGCCGTTCGGCTCGACGGAGATCTTGCCGAAGGTGGCGACGGCACCGGCCAGTGCCGCCTCCCGGCGGGCGGCGAGCACGGTCTCGGCGTAGGACAGCATGGGGTCGCGCCGGTCCACGAGCCGGGTGGTGCCGGCGTGGTTGGCCTCGCCCCGGAAGTCGAACCGCCACCGGCCGTGCGGCCAGATGGCGCTGGCGACGCCGACCCGGTCGCCGCTCAGGTCCAGCGCCCGCCCCTGCTCCACATGGAGTTCGACGAAGGCGCCGATCCGGGAGAGCCGCTCGGGGTCCGGCCCGATGGCCTCGGGGTCGAGACCGGCGGCCTCCATGGCCCGGGGCAGGGTGATCCCGTCCCCGTCGGTGAGCAGGCAGGCGTCCGCCACGCTCAGCTGCCCCGCCGCGAGCCGCGATCCGACGCAGGCGAGGCCGAACCGGGCGCCCTCCTCGTCGCCGAAGTTGACGACGGCGACGGGCTTGGTGAACGTCACCCGCCGGGAGCGGAGTTCGTCCAGCGCGGCGAACGAGGAGACCACGCCGAGGGGCCCGTCGAAGGCGCCGCCGTCCGGCACGGAGTCCAGGTGCGAGCCGGTCACCACGGCGTCCCCGGCGGCGGGGTCGCCGAGCCAGGCCCACTGGTTGCCGTTGCGGTCCACCTCGTGGGCCAGGCCCCGCGACTCGGCCTGGGCCCGGAACCAGGCGCGGCACTCGGCGTCGGCGCCGGTCCAGGCGAAGCGCCGGTAGCCGCGGGAGTCGGCGTGCCGCCCGATGGGCAGCAGCTCACGCCACATGGCGTGGAACGAACCGCCGACCGGACCACCAGGCTGTGGGCGGTCGTTCCGCGCCGCGGAAGGGGTGGGCACAACCGGGCCCGCGCCCGAAGACGAGGCGCCCGCCCCCACCGGAGAGTTGCCGCTTTCCGTCACGCCGGGTCACCCTCGCGCATCGGCACCCGGACGCCCTTGTCGTCCGCCACCGACTCGGCGATGTCGTAGCCCGCGTCCACGTGCCGGATGACGCCCATGCCGGGGTCGTTGGTGAGGACCCGGCGGATCTTCTCCCCGGCCAGGGCGGTGCCGTCGGCGACCGTCACCTGCCCGGCGTGGAGGGAGCGGCCCATGCCGACGCCGCCGCCGTGGTGCAGGGAGACCCAGGAGGCGCCGGACGCCACGTTGACCATGGCGTTCAGCAGCGGCCAGTCGGCGATGGCGTCGGAGCCGTCGAGCATGGCCTCGGTCTCGCGGTAGGGCGAGGCGACGGAGCCGCAGTCGAGGTGGTCGCGGCCGATGGCGAGCGGGGCGACCAGCTCGCCGCTCGCGACCATGTCGTTGAAGCGCTCGCCGGCCTTGTCGCGCTCGCCGTAGCCGAGCCAGCAGATCCGGGCGGGCAGGCCCTGGAAGTGGACCCGCTCGCCGGCCAGCCGGATCCAGCGGGCGAGGGACTCGTTCTCCGGGAACAGGTCGAGGATCGCGCGGTCGGTCCTGGCGATGTCGGCCGGGTCGCCGGAGAGCGCAGCCCACCGGAAGGGGCCCTTGCCCTCGCAGAAGAGGGGGCGAATGTAGGCGGGGACGAAGCCGGGGAAGGCGAACGCCCGGTCGTATCCGGCCAGTTGTGCCTCGCCGCGGATGGAGTTGCCGTAGTCGAAGACCTCGGCGCCGGCGTCCATGAAGCCGACCATCGCCTCGACGTGCCGTGCCATGGACTCCCGTGCGCGGGTGGTGAACCCGGCCGGGTCCTTGGCCGCGTAGGAGGCCATGTCGTCGAAGTCGACGCCGACGGGCAGGTAGGCCAGCGGGTCGTGGGCGGAGGTCTGGTCGGTGACGATGTCGACGGGGGCGCCCTCGGCGAGCATCTGCGGCACCAGCTCCGCCGCGTTGCCGAGCAGGCCGATGGAGAGCGGGCGGCGGGCGTCCCGGGCCTCGACGGCGAGCCGGAGGGCGTGTTCCAGTGAGTCGGCGCGGACGTCCAGGTAGCGGTGCTCGATGCGCCGCTCGATGGCGCGGGGGTCGACGTCGACGCAGATCGCGACGCCGTCGTTCATGGTGACCGCGAGGGGCTGGGCGCCGCCCATGCCGCCGAGGCCGGCGGTGAGGGTGATCGTCCCGGCGAGGGTGCCGCCGAACTTCTTGGCGGCGACGGCGGCGAAGGTCTCGTAGGTGCCCTGGAGGATGCCCTGGGTGCCGATGTAGATCCAGGAACCGGCGGTCATCTGGCCGTACATGGTCAGGCCGAGCTGCTCCAGGCGGCGGAACTCCTCCCAGTTCGCCCAGTCGCCGACCAGGTTGGAGTTGGCGATCAGCACCCGCGGGGCCCACTCGTGGGTCTGCATGACGCCGACCGGGCGGCCGGACTGGACGAGCATCGTCTCGTCCTGCTTCAGCCCCTTCAGCGTGCGGACCATGGCGTCGAAGGAGCGCCAGTCGCGGGCGGCCTTGCCGGTGCCGCCGTAGACGACGAGTTGGTCGGGGTGTTCGGCGACCTCGGGGTCGAGGTTGTTCTGGAGCATCCGCAGGGCGGCCTCCTGCTGCCATCCCAGGGCGCTCAGTTCCGTACCGCGCGGGGCTCGTACGGGACCAGGGGGCGGCCCGTAGGGCCTCGTTTGAGGGCGGTGGCGGGAGACGGGCGGGCGGGGTCCTGACATGGGCTGCCTCCTCGCTGGAAGTACTGCTGCTATTCACATCCTGGCTTCCTGAATAGAACTAGTCAATACAGTGGTGCGCCAGCGCGGGCGCGCCTCGGATGTTTGTCTGGATACGTGGTCTCGGGGAACGTCACGACGGGGGCGGCGATGGACGGTGCGAAGGACATACGGACGGACGGCGGCGAGCGGGCCGCGCGCCGGGACGAGGCGGTGCGGGCCACCGTCGAGCGAGGGCTGCTGGGGCCGGACTCCCCCATCGCGGGCCTGCTCGACGTCACCGGCATCCGGGAGTCGGCGGCGGAGCTGCGGGCGGCGTTCGACGCGGTCACCGCGCCCGGCACCCCGGTGCTGCACGCCTTCGCCGTGAAGGCGACCCCGCTGGTGCCGGTCCTGCGGCTGCTGCACGAGTCGGGGATCGGGGCGGAGGTGGCGAGTCCGGGCGAGCTGGCGCTGGCCCGCGCGGCGGGGCTGCCGCCGGAGCGCACCGTGCTGGACTCGCCCGCGAAGACGCCCGCCGAGCTGCGCCAGGCGCTGGCGCTGGGCATCGCCGTCAACGCCGACAACCCCCAGGAGCTGGAGCGGCTCGACGCCCTGATGCGGTCGGCGCCGAGCCGCTCACCGCTCGGGATACGAATCAATCCGCAGGTGGGCGCGGGGGCCATCGGGGCGCTGTCGACGGCGACGGCCACCTCGAAGTTCGGCGTGGCGCTGCGCGACGAGGGCGCGCGGGAGTGGGTGGTGCGGGCGTACCTGGACCGCCCGTGGCTGACCCGGCTGCACACCCACACCGGTTCCCAGGGCGTGCCGCTGTCCCTGATGGCGCGGGGCGTGGCGGAGGCGTACGCGCTGGCCGAGGAGATCAACGGCCGGGCCGGGCGCCGGCAGATCGACACCCTCGACATCGGCGGCGGCCTGCCGGTGAACTTCTCCTCCGAGGTCACCACGCCGACGTACGCGCAGTACGCCCGGTTGCTGAGCGAGGCGGTACCGGGGCTGTTCGACGGCCGGTACGGACTGGTGACCGAGTTCGGCAGGTCGCTGCTGGCCGAGCACGGGACGGTGCTGGCCAGGGTGGAGTACACCAAGAGCGCGGGCGGACGGCCGGTCGCGGTGACGCACGCGGGCGTGCAGGTGGCGACCCGGACCGTGTACGCGCCGGGCGCCTGGCCGCTGCGGATCGCGGCGTACGACGCCAAGGGGCGGCCCAAGGCGGGGGCCGAGGTGGTGCAGGACGTGGCCGGGCCGGCCTGTTTCGCGGGCGACCTGCTGGCCGAGGGGCGGGCGCTGCCCGCGCTGGAGCCGGGGGACCTGGTGGCGGCGCTGGACACCGGCGCGTACTACTTCGCCCACCACTACGCGTACAACTCCCTGGCCCGGCCCGGGATTTACGGCTTCGTGCCGGACGGGTCGGGGGGTGTGGACTTCGCGACCGTGCGGGAGCCGCAGCGCCTGGAGTCGATCGTGGCCGAGTCCGGCGGGGCGCACGCCTCGGCCCTCACCACCCTCCGCGCACCCGGCCGCCCCTGACGCACTCCTGGGGAGCCGCGGTTCAACTGGTCCGTGAACAGGGTCAGTCGACCCACCTTAGTCATCCGCAGCATGTTCCACTGGAAAATGCCAGATCCCTCACCCGTCGCCCACACGTTGCGTAGTTTCGCTGTCACTCAGCCGAACCGCAGGCGGGAGGGGAAGCAGCGTGCCCGGAATCGACGAGTGTCTGCTGGAGGCCATGCAGCTGCCCGGGGCCAGGGGCGCTGCGCTGGTCGACTGGACCAGCGGACTGGCGCTGGGCACGGTCGGCGAGTCCCCGGGCGGCGACCCGGAGGCCAGCGCGGCGGAGGCGGCGGAGCTGGCCCGGCTGGCCGCCGAGCACCGGGCGTTCGCGCCCGCCGACGGCACCGCCCCCGAGGACCCCGGCGCGGAGACGGACCCCCCGGTCGAGGACCTGATCCTCAGCAACCGGGACAGCTACCACGTACTGCGCTTCGTGTGGACCTCGTTCGACAGCAGCGTGTTCCTGCATCTGTGGCTCGGCCGCGAGGAGGGCAACCTGGCGCTGGCCCGGATACGCCTCGGTGAACTGGCCGGACGGCTGGTGCTGGGATGACCACACTGCGCGCCGCCTCGGCCGCTCTGCCGCCCCGGCTGCCCGTACGGGACCGGAGCACCGCGGCCGAACGGACACCGCCGCGCGGACTGTCGCCGATGCTGAGCCGGCTCGCCGCCGAACGGGCCACCGGGGTCCTGCTGCGGGAACGGGGGACGCTGTACCTGTCGGAAGGCCGGGTGGTGCACGCCGAGAGCCCGGCCGCGCCAGGTCTGGACGTCCTGCTGACCGCGCACGGCACCCTCTCCAGCGCCGCCTGGCAGGACGCCGTGGCCCGCGCCGACGACCGGCACGGCGCGGCCCGGCTGCTGGTCGACAGCGGCCGGCTCAGCCCCGGCACCCTGGAGCTGTGCCACCTGGGCGCGCTGTACGACGCCGCCTACTTCGCCCTCGCGCCCAGCAGCACCCCGGGCCGCTTCCGTTACGGCACCGGGCACTGGCTGGGCCCGGTGCATCCGGTACCGGTGGACGCCGTGGAGCGCGAGACGCTGCGCCGCCGCGACCTGCTGCACCACATCTGGCCCGACCCGGACACCGACAGCGCCCCCCTGACCCGGGCCGACCCGCCCCCCGCGCTGCCCGCCCTCACCACCCGTCAGCAGGCGGTCGTGGCGCTGCTGGACGGGGTGCGCACGGCGACGGACATAGCGCGGGCGCTGGGCCGCCCGGCGTTCCACACGCTGGTGGACATACGGCGGCTGGCGGCGGCCGGGGTCCTCGCCGCCCGGTCCGTGCCGAGGGCGCCGGACCCGGTGGCCGCGCTGCCGCGGCTCCCCACCCGCCCCCGCCCGGCGCCCGCCGAGCGGCTGGCTCCCGACGACCCCGACGTCGCCCTGCTGAAGAGAGTCCGGGATGCGCTGGAGGCCCTTTGACCGACAGAGGAGAAACCTGATGGCCGCCGAGGCGCCGATACTCGACGAACTCCACCGGCTCAGAGCCCGCATCCCCCAGCTGACCGGCTCCCTCGCGGCCAGCGTCGACGGACTGGTCGTCGCCGAGGACACCCCCGGTGTGGAGCCGGAGGGCGTCGCCGCGCTGACCGCCGCCGCGCTCGGCGTGGCCGTCCGGCTGAGCGACGTGACCGGCAGCGGGGACCTGCGCGAACTGCTCGTCCGCGGCCGGGACGGCTATGTGGCCACCTACGCGGCGGGGCAGGGCGCCGTGCTGACCCTGCTCGCCCGCGACGACGTCAGCGTGGGCCGGCTGCACCTGGAGGGCCGCCGCGCGGCGACCCGGATCGGGGAGCTGGTCGACGAGGCGGCACCCGAAACCAAGATCCGCACTCCCGCGAGAGTGCCGGCCGCGCGGGCGAAGACCCCGCGCGAGCGGCGCACCGCACCCACCCATCCGCGCACCACCACGGAGAGTTGAGAGGAAGTTCCATCATGGCCAACACCGAGACCTCGCTCAAGGAAGCCCTGACCTCGATCGAGGGCGCGACCGGCGTCGCGCTCGTCGACTACACCACCGGCATGGCCCTGGGCACCATGGGCGGCAGCAAGAGCTTCGACCTGAACGTCGCGGCCGCGGGCAATACCGATGTGGTGCGCGCCAAGATGCGCACCATGGAACACCTCGGCCTCAAGGCCGAGATCGAGGACATCCTGATCACCCTGTCCGACCAGTTCCACCTGATCCGCCTGCTCAGCGGGCGCAGCGGCAACGGCCTGTTCATGTACCTGGTGCTCGACGCCAAGCGCGCCAACCTGGCGATGGCCCGCCACCAGCTGCGGAGGATCGAAATGGAGCTGGAGGTGTGAGTCCCGCCGGCTAGACCAACGCGTCGGCGTGGCGGCGTGCTCCCCCCGGAGCCGCGTCGCCCGCCGCGAGGCCGGTCGAGCGGAAGGCCCTCACCGCCTTCCCGGCCGGGCGCCCGCCCCGTGCGGTGAGCCAGTCCACGCGCACCCACAGCAGCGCGTCGACGGCCCGCTCCCGGCGGCCGATCCAGGCGGCCTTCAGCCACAGCCCGACGCCCGCCCCGGCGAGCAGCAGCCCGCCCGCCGCGGGCACCACGAACGCGCTGCCGAGGGCGCCGACGAAGGCGAGCACCAGCCACCAGCGGTGCCCGCGGCGCCAGACGCGCACGGTCACCGCGCGGTCCTGGAGCACATCGTGCTTGCCCGCGCGGGCCGCGCCGTTCAGCAGGGCGCCGTAGCGGCCCCGCTTCCGGTACGCCACCACCGCCGCGGTGACGAGGAACAGCGCCGCCCCGGCCAGCACGCCGATCCGCCGCCCGGTCACGCCGGGCACCAGGACGCCGATCCCGGCCGCGCACCCCCCGAGCCACACCATCGGCGCCGACCCGGCCCGTACGACGACGGCCACCCGGGCCAGTCCCTGTCCTCCACGTGCCACGTCCGCCTCCTCGTCGTCCCGCACTGCGCGTGCCGGGAGGCTAGCGGCCCTGTGTGAGACCCGTCTGAGAAGCGCGCCCCGCCGGGCTCACTCCACGAACAGCCCCCGGGCCGCGGCCCGCGCGTCGAACTCCTCCAGGCGGGCCTGCGCCTCCGGCAGGTCGTCGCACATCGCCTCCAGCAGCACCCGGCCGAGCAGCATCGGCGCGCAGGCGGTGTCGAAGGCGAGCCCGGTGCCGACGGCGGCCGGGAGCAGCAGGTCGGAGACCTTGGCGACCGGTGCGAAGGCGGAGTCGGCGACCGTCACCACGGTCAGTCCCGCCTCCCGGGCGTGGCCGAGGGTGTCGAGGACCTCGCGCGGATGCCGGGGCAGGGCGAAGCAGAGCAGGGCCGTGGCGCCGGCCCGGACGCAGGCGTCGATCCGGTCGTGGACCATCGTGCCGCCCTCGTGCAGCAGCCGGACGTCCGGATGGACCTTGGCGGCGAAGTAGGCGAAGCCGTAGGCCTGGGCGGCCGCGGCGCGCAGCCCGAGCACCGGCAGCGGACGGGAGGCGGCCAGCAGCCGTCCCGCCCGGTGCACCGGGCCGGGGTCGGCGAGCAGTTCGGCGAGGTGCCGCAGATTCTCGATCTCCGCCTCGACGGCCTGCTGGTACTCGTTGAACGTGCCGGTGGCCGCGGCCGGTTCGGCGGGCGCGACCTCGCGCAGATGCCGGCGCAGGGCCGGGTAGCCGTCGAAGCCGAGGGCGACGGCGAAGCGGGTCACCGAGGGCTGGCTGACCCCGGCCAGCTCGGCGAGTTCGACGCTGGAGAGGAAGGGCACGTCGGCGGCGCGGCGCACCATGCTGTGCGCGATGCGCCGCTGGGTCGGGGTGAGCCGGTGCCCCTCGAAGAGCGCCTGGAGCCGTGCCGCCGGGGTGTCCGCGGCCCTCGTGTTGCCTTCCGCGCTCATGCGCCGTTCCCCCTCCAGATCTCCGTGAACCGGTCGAGCAGTGCTGCCGCCGCCGTCACGTCCCGTGTGAGCGGCCGGTCGGCCTGGTCCTCGTCGAGCAACGCCTCGGCCAGTTCCAGTGCCCGCGCCACCGGCAGTCCCGGGGCCGGCCTGAGGTCGCGCTGGCGCAGCGCCCGTACGGCGGCGACGAGCTCGCAGCCGACGACGAGACGGTACGCGCCGCACGCGCGCAGGGTCTGCCGGGCGGCGAGCGAGGCGAAGCTGGCCTGCTCCTCGACGCCCCGGGAGAGTACAGCGTGGCCGAGCGACGCGGGCGCGGAGAAGGCCCGCAGGTCACCGAGGGCGGCCGCGGCGGAGTACTCCAGGATCATCACACCGGACGAGACCGGCACCTGGTCGGCGAGGAAGGGCTTGAGCCGGGTGTAGGCGGGTTCGTTGAGGGTGTGCAGCCGGGAGGTGGACAGCCGGGCCACCTGGGTGACCGCGAGCCGGAAGTGATCCAGGGCGAGGGCGAGTTGGGCCTGGTAGAAGCCGCCGTGGTGATAGGCGGCCAGGTCCTCCACGGCGATCAGGGGGTTCTCCGCCGCGGCGTTGATCTCCACCGCGAGCACCGCCTCCAGCGCGTCCGCCGCGTCGTGCGCGGGACCGTGTATCTGCGGCAGACAGCGGAAGCCGTAGGGGTCCTGGATCCGGCCGAGCGGGGGTGCGGGGCGGTCCGCGGCACCGGTCAGCTCCCGCATCCGGCGGGCCACCTCGGTGGAGCCGCGGTGCGGGCGGGCGGCGTGGACGGGAGCGGCGTACGGCTCGTGGGAGCCGTCCACGGCGAGCAGCGAGAGGGCGGCGACGACCTGGGTGGCGGCGACGAGCCCGCGCAGTTCGTGCAGGGCGAGGGCGGCCTGGCCGAGGGTGAGGGCGTTGCTGCTGATCAGGGCGAGGGCGTCGTTGTTGTCCAGCGGCTGCGGCTCGGGGGCGCCGGTGCCGTGCCAGGGGTGCTCCCCGGCGAGCGCGAGGCCGACCTGGGCGAGGGCGGTGAGGTCGCCGGTGCCGACCGAGCCGAACTCGTTGACGGCCGGGTGCGCCCCGCTCCGCAGCGCCTCGCACAGGGCGGTGACGACCGTGGGCCGGAGGCCGGCACCGCCCGCGAGCAGCTGGTTGGCCCGGACCGCGAGCATCGCCCGCACCTGCCGGGCGGGGAGTTCCTCGCCTATGCCTCCGGCGTGGCTGCGCAGCAGGCGCAGTCCGTGCCCGGCGGCGGCCTCGGTGGGCACGTCCTCGTTGCGGTTGGCGCCGACCCCGGTGGAGCGGCCGTAGACCCGGCCGGTCGCGGCGATCCGCCGGGCGGCGTCCCAGGAGCGGCTGGCCCGCTTCATCGCCTCCTCGGCCGGCACCGGCCGCGCGGTTCCGTCCGCGAGCCGGACCACGTCGGCGACGGTGAGTTCCCGGCCGTCGAGGAAGACCGAGCCGCTGTCCACGACCATCGACCCGTCGGCGATCCGCCCGTCGGCGACCCGAGACGACGACTTCACGACCGGCACTCCCCTCACCCCGCACGGCGTATTCAAGCAAGAAGAACTCTGCATGAGTCCATACAGCCGGGCAAGCGGCATCCCCGCGCGGGGAACGCCGGGGCGGTGGCCGCCCCCGTCCGGACTGGGGGGCTATCCCCAGTGTCAGGGCGGCGCGCGCTCCCTACCGTGGTGCCATGACCGGAATGGACACACGGGACACCGAGCTGAAGAAGGAACTCAACGCCACCCTGCAGGCGCGCAGGGAACTGGGCGAGGAGTACGAGTCCGCGCTGGTCGACTCCTTCCTGGAGAAGGTCGACCAGCGGATCGACGGCGCCGTCGAGCGCCGGGTGCGCCGGCAGCTCGCCGAGCAGCAGATGGTGGTGGCCCGGGACTCCCGGTCACCGAGGGCGACGGACTCGTGGGGCGAGCGCTTCGGCTTCGGCATCGTCTCCCTCGTCCTGGCGATCCCGCTCTCCGCCATCGGCGGCGGGGTGGCCCATCTGCCGGGCCTGCTGGTCGCCTGGGCGGGGATCGTCGGGGTCAACGTCGTGCAGGCCGCCCGTACCAACCCGGGCCTGTTCCGCCGCCGCAAGCCGCGTCGGGACGGGGACTGGGAGGACTGACCGGGGGCGGTCCCCGCGTGGGAGACGTGGCCAGGAGCCGCGGGGAAAGGATATGCGCGGGGACCGCCGCACCCCCGTTACCGGGGGGCGGGACGACGGCGGTCCCCGCGAGGGACGCTGACCGGGTCAGGGCCGGGTCTCGCGTCCGGCGTCCATGGAGGTCCGGGAGCCGCTCCGGAGGTCCTTGGACGTTCGGTGCCGGCCTGGGCGGGGAGCCGCTCCCGCCCTGCCGACATCCACTAATGTGCCGGACGCGTGTTAAGCGGGTGCTGCGCGGACGTGACACGCTCGTACCACTTCCGCGAAGCCACGAAGGCTGCTGATCACCGCAAGTTCGCCGCCGACGCGCCCCGTTCACCGCAGGTTCGCCGCTACTTTCCGCCCTTGGCGAGGAACGCCAGCAGATCCTGGCGGCTGATCACCCCGGTGGGCTTGCCCTCGACCAGGACGATCGCCGCGTCCGCCGTGCCGAGCACGGACATCAGGTCGCCGACCGGTTCGCCGGAGCCGACCTGCGGCAGCGGGGCGGACATGTGCTTCTCCAGCGGGTCGCCCAGCGAGGCCGCCTTGGTGAACAGGGCGTCCAGCAGTTCCCGCTCGACGACGGAGCCGACGACCTCCGCCGCCATCACGTCCGGGTGGCCCGCGCCCGGCTTGACGATCGGCATCTGCGAGACGCCGTACTCGCGCAGCACCTCGATGGCCTGGCCGACGGTTTCGTCGGGGTGCATGTGGACGAGGGACGGGATCGCGCCGTGCTCCTTGTCGTTCAGCACGTCGGCGACACGGGCGCTGGGGCCCTCGTCCTCCAGGAAGCCGTAGTCGGCCATCCACTCGTCGTTGAAGATCTTGCTGAGGTAGCCGCGGCCGCTGTCCGGCAGCAGGACGACGACCACGTCGTCCTCGCCGAGCCGTTCGGCGACGCGCAGCGCGGCGACCACGGCCATCCCGCAGGAGCCGCCGACCAGCAGGCCCTCCTCCTTGGCCAGACGACGGGTCATCTGGAAGGAGTCCTTGTCGGAGACGGGGACGATCTCGTCGGCGACCGTGCGGTCGTAGGCGGTCGGCCAGAAGTCCTCACCGACGCCCTCGACGAGGTACGGGCGCCCGGAGCCGCCCGAGTAGACCGAGCCCTCGGGGTCGGCGCCGACGACCTGCACCTTGCCGTCGCTGGCGTCCTTCAGATAGCGGCCGGTGCCGGAGATGGTGCCGCCGGTGCCCACGCCCGCCACGAAGTGGGTGATCCGCCCCTCCGTCTGCTCCCACAGCTCGGGGCCGGTGGAGTGGTAGTGGGAGAGCGGGTTGTTGGGGTTGGAGTACTGGTCCGGCTTCCACGCGCCGGGCGTCTCACGGACGAGGCGGTCGGAGACGTTGTAGTACGAGTCCGGGTGCTCGGGGTCCACCGCGGTCGGGCAGACCACGACCTCGGCGCCGTAGGCACGCAGCACGTTGATCTTGTCGGTGCTCACCTTGTCGGGGCACACGAAGATGCACTTGTAGCCCTTCTGCTGGGCGACGATGGCGAGCCCGACCCCGGTGTTGCCGCTGGTCGGCTCGACGATGGTGCCGCCGGGCTTGAGGGCGCCGCTCTCCTCCGCGGCCTCGATCATGCGCAGGGCGATGCGGTCCTTCACCGAACCGCCGGGGTTGAAGTACTCCACCTTGGCCAGGACGGTCGCCTTGATGCCCTTGGTCACGCTGTTGAGCCTCAGCAGCGGGGTGTTGCCGACGAGGCCGATCATCGAGTCGTGGAATTGCACCGTTGTCTCCGGAATGCAGCAAAAGATGTGGTCACTAGTGGTTCAGCCAGCCTATGGCCTGGGGGACACCCATGACGGTCGTTCACTCCTCGTTGGGATTGGGCCACGGTCCGTGCGGGGCAAGCAGTGGATGTACGGGTTCGAGGAGGTGACGGCGGGACATGACGAGCATGTCGAGGGCGCGGGCGGCCCGGCGCATCGCGACCGGGGCGGCGTACGGCGGCGGCGGGGTCGGGCTGGCCGGAGCGGCCGTCGTGGGGCTGATGCTGGCCGAGGTCCGGCTGGCCAGGCGGGCCGTGAACAGCAATGGCACGGCACCGCACGCGCCGCGCGCGGAGGGCCGGTACGGCAATGGGTTCACCGTCGCGGGCGAGCCTCCGCTGCGGCTGCTGATGCTGGGCGACTCCACGGCCGCCGGCCAGGGCGTCAGACGGGCCGGTCAGACACCGGGCGCGCTGCTCGCCTCGGGCCTCGCGGCGGTGGCCGAACGCCCGGTGGAGCTGCGCAACGTCGCCCTCACCGGGGCCCGCTCCGACGACCTGGAACGCCAGGTGGCCGCCGCGCTGGCGGACCCCGAGCGGGTGCCGGACATCTGCGTGATCATGATCGGCGCCAATGACGTCACCCACCGCATGCCTCCGACCCGCTCGGTGCGCCATCTGTCGACGGCGGTACGGCGGCTGCGCACGGCCGGCGCCGAGGTGGTCGTCGGCACCTGCCCCGACCTCGGCACCATCGAGCCGGTGCAGCAGCCGCTGCGCTGGCTGGCCCGGCGGGCCTCGCGGCAGCTCGCCGCCGCCCAGACGATCGGCGTGGTCGAGCAGGGCGGCCGGACGGTGTCCCTGGGCGACCTGCTCGGCCCGGAGTTCGCCGCGAACCCGCGCGAGCTGTTCGGACCGGACAGCTACCACCCCTCCGCCGAGGGGTACGCGACCGCCGCGATGGCGGTCCTGCCGACGCTCTGCGCGGCTCTCGGCCTGTGGCCGGCCGACGAGGAGCGCCCCGACGTCTCGCGCCGCGAGGGCTTCCTGCCGGTCGCGAGGGCCGCGGCCGAGGCCGCGTCCGAGGCGGGCACGGAGGTGGCCTCGGCGATGCAGACCGGGCCGCGCGGGCCCTGGGCGCTGCTCAAGCGCCGGCGCCGGCGCCGGGTCGGCGAGGCGGAACCCTCTCCCACCAGCACGTCCGGCGTGTGAAGCGGAGCTTCCCCCTCCTGGAGGCGGCTTTCCGTACACGCACCGTTCACCGCCCGAACGGGGGAACGTCACCGGATCATCCCCGGCTTTGGCGATGGTGTGGCTCCGCTGTCACAAGACTGTCAGGAGCACCACCCCGCGATGCGCGAACCGCTACCGAGATCCACCGGCTCCACCTCCACCGGCCCCGGCCGTGACCCCTGGTGGGACAACGCCCGGTTCGTCTCCGCGACGCTGATCGTCGTGCTCCACACGGTCGGCAGCATCATGGACCGGCACGACGC
Organism: Streptomyces sp. NPDC048002; assembly: GCF_040653275.1. Taxonomy (NCBI): domain Bacteria; kingdom Bacillati; phylum Actinomycetota; class Actinomycetes; order Kitasatosporales; family Streptomycetaceae; genus Streptomyces; species Streptomyces sp. NPDC048002. The sequence continues at coordinate 78,054 of NZ_JBEZNL010000002.1, forward strand.
GCTGCACGCCTTCCATGTCGCGGCCTGGCCCTTCCGGGTGCCGGCCTTCGTGGTGCTGGCCGGTGTCTTCAGCAGCGCGGGACCGCTCGGACCGCGCCGGCTGCGCACGCTGCTGAGCAGCATCGTGCTGCCCGCGCTGATCTTCAGCCTGCTGTTCTCGCTGGAGACGAAGGCGCTCGGCGGCCCCCTGGACCTGCATGTGACGCAGCTGCCGTGGACGCTGTGGTTCCTGATGTCGCTGTTCTGCTGGCGGCTGCTGCTGCCGCTGGTCGTGCAGTTGCGGCATCCGCTGCTGGTCACCACCGCGGTGGCGCTCGGAGTGGGTTACGTGGAGGAGTTCGGGCTCCAGTTCTCGGCCAGCCGCACCCTGGTCTACCTGCCGCTGTTCTACTTCGGCTGGCGGCTCGGCCAGGGCATGCTCCGGGACTGGTTCGCCAGCCGCTGGAGCCTGCCGGCCGCCGTGGCCGGAGTGCTCGGCTCGATCACCGCGGCCGCGGTGTGGCACCGGGACGTCCAGGGGCCGTGGCTGTCCATGCGCCACGCCTACCGGGCCGACACCCCGCTCGGCATGGAGGGCGCCTGGCTGGTCCGGCTGGCGGTGCTGGCCGCCGCCGCGGGTCTGGTGCTCTGTCTGCTGCGGCTGGTGCCGAGGCGGCGGCTGCCCCTGGTCTCGGCGCTCGGGGCGGGCGGCTTCACCGTCTATCTGCTGCACCCGCTGGTCATCCTGCCGCTGCGGGAGAAGGGCCTCATCGCGCGCGCGGACACCCCGGTGGAGCTGGCCGCGCTGGTCGCCTTCGGCGTCCTGCTCACCGCCGCGCTCGCCTCGCCCTGGGTGCGCCGGCTCGTCCGGCCGCTGACCCGTCCCTCGGCGACCTGGCTGCTGGCGCCCGCGGGGACGCCGGCACCCGCGCAGGCACCCCCGTCACCGGCCCCGGCGGCCACCCCCGTCCCAGCCGGCCGTACACCCTAAGCAAGCGCTTGGAAAAGAGTCCCGCATCACACCCTGATGGCCGTGACCGATGGCTTACGTACAGGTAACTTCCCAACCAGCCCTGACTGCCCCCGGAACGCCAATGGAGCCGTGATGCCCGAAGCCGTGATCGTCTCGACCGCCCGCTCCCCCATCGGCCGCGCTTTCAAGGGCTCCCTCAAGGACCTGCGGCCGGACGACCTCACCGCCACGATCATCCAGGCCGCCCTCGCCAAGATCCCCGAGCTGGACCCCCGGGACATCGACGACCTGATGCTCGGCTGCGGTCTGCCCGGTGGCGAGCAGGGCAACAACCTCGGCCGGATCGTCGCCGTGCAGATGGGCATGGACCACCTGCCGGGCTGCACGATCACCCGGTACTGCTCCTCCTCGCTCCAGACCTCCCGCATGGCCCTGCACGCCATCAAGGCCGGCGAGGGCGACGTCTTCATCTCGGCCGGTGTCGAGATGGTCTCCAGCTTCGCCAAGGGCAACTCCGACTCGCTGCCGGACACCCACAACCCCTTCTTCGCCGAGGCCGAGGCCCGCACCGCGGCCGTGGCCCAGCAGGAGGGCACCACCTGGCACGACCCGCGCGAGGACGGCCTGGTGCCGGACGCCTACATCGCGATGGGCCAGACCGCCGAGAACCTCGCCCGCTCCAAGGGCGTCACCCGCCGCGACATGGACGAGTTCGGCGTCCGCTCGCAGAACCTCGCCGAGGAAGCCATCAAGAACGGCTTCTGGGAGCGCGAGATCACCCCGGTGACCCTGCCCGACGGCACCGTGGTCGCCAAGGACGACGGCCCCCGCGCCGGTGTCACCCTGGAGGGCGTCGAGGGCCTGAAGCCGGTCTTCCGCCCCGACGGCCTGGTCACCGCCGCCAACTGCTGCCCGCTCAACGACGGCGCCGCCGCGGTCGTCGTCATGAGCGACACCAAGGCGCGCGAGCTGGGGCTCACCCCGCTCGCCCGCATCGTGTCGACCGGCGTCTCCGGCCTCTCCCCCGAGATCATGGGCCTCGGCCCGGTCGAGGCCTCGCAGCAGGCGCTGCGCCGGGCCGGCCTGACCATCGACGACATCGACCTGGTCGAGATCAACGAGGCGTTCGCCGCCCAGGTGATCCCCTCCTACCGCGACCTCGGCATCGACCTCGACAAGCTGAACGTCAACGGCGGCGCCATCGCCGTCGGCCACCCCTTCGGCATGACGGGCGCGCGCATCACCGGCACGCTCATCAACTCCCTCCAGTTCCACGACAAGCAGTTCGGTCTGGAGACGATGTGCGTCGGCGGCGGCCAGGGCATGGCGATGGTCATCGAGCGCCTCAGCTGACCGTGATCGGCGCGGGACCCTGAGTGATCGGAAAGGCCCGGAGCCCGGCAACCGCCGCGGTTCCGGGCCTTTTTGTGATCCAATCTCCCTCAGGATGTGACCTATCTCCCCCTGTTGGGGCATTTCCGCAGGTCAGAGGCTGTCCACCGCCGCCCGCCAGGCCCGAAGTCCTGAAAGTACTGTCCGATTCGTGACGTTACGCACTGACAGCTTGGTAGTCCACCCTTCAAGCTGATGTAGGAAGTCGGGGGTCGACTTTGAACCGGGAGTACGTCAGTGAGCGCCATGCCGATCGCCCTGCTGCTCACCACGGCAGCCACCGGCGCCGTGGGCGTCGCCGTCCTGCGCACCCTCATGGGTCTGCGCCGACAGGTGGCGGCCCTGCAGGCCGAGCTCGCCGCGAACAACGCGGCCGCGGCCCGGGGACTGGTCCCCGCCGCACGCCCCTCCGCCGACACCGCCGAGATACGCGCCGCCGTGGCCGACGCCCTGGCGGAGGAGCGCGAGCGGGAGCTCGCCGAGGCGCGCGCGTTCTGGGCCGCCCAGGAGGCGCGGGACGCCTCCGACGCGCCGACCCTGCTGGGTCTGGGCGACAGTGAGCTGTTCATGCCCCGGCAGGCCGATCTCGTCGGGCTGGAGCCGCTGGAGCCGGTCACCGAGCCCGCGGTGGAGGCCGACGAGTTCGCCGGGGAGTCCGCGGAGCTGGCCGCGGCCCGCCGCCGCCACCCCTCGCACCCGGACTTCGTGCCGGTGCAGTCGCCGGTGGTGAACGACCATGAGCGCACGGTCGCCACCCTGGAGGAGCTGGCCGCGACCGGCACCGAGCTGACCGACGTCCGCCCCGGTCCGCTCGGCACCCTCGACGTCTACGTCTTCGCCGACGGCACCACCCTGTGCATGACCCCGGGCCACCGGGAGACCGCGGAGCGCCTCGCCGAGGCCCTGCGCGCGGGCGAGTCCCCGGTCCTGCTGGGCGGCTCGGGGATCTCGGGCGCGTACACCCTGACCTTCGCCTGCGGCCAGGAGAACGTCTACATCCTGGCGGACCGGGTCATAGCCAGCCTGTAGGAGCCGGCCCCGGCCGCACTCCGTCGGACTCAACCCGTCGGACTCAGGCCGTCGGACTCAGGCCGTCGACTCCGTCAGACTCCGGCGCGCTTCTGAGCCGCCGCCACCAGTTCCACCGCTTCGTCCACTTGGGCCTCGTCCGTCAGGACGAGGCCCAAGTCGTGCACGGCGACGGTGATTTGGTCGGCGGCGGCGAACATCCCCGCGTCCGGCATCTCGCGCGGTTCTCCCGCGGGGTCCTCCAGCAGCTGCGCCCGGCGGGACAACTCCCTGGCCAGGCCCAGCGCCTCGGCCGCCGCACTGCGTTGCAGCCGGGACTGCGGGGCCGCCCGCAGCCGGTCGGCGAAGTGATCCACTGCCTGCGTCAGACGCGTCGTATCCACCACGCCGCAACCGTACGCGCCCCACCGGGACTGTTGCCAACGCGCGAACGCTCAGGCACGGTGACCTGAAGGACCGGCTTACATCCCCTGCGTCCGGAGGCGCCGATGTCCCAAGTCTTCTCCGAGGAGACCCATCGCAACCTGCTCGCCCGCATCCCTCACTGCACCGGTCGTGAAGTGTCCGACTGGCTGCGCACCGTCGAGGACGGCCCGGCTCTCTTCCGCTTCGAGGAAAAGGTCAGCTGGCTCCGCCACGAACACAACCTCGCGTACGGCCACGCCAAGGCGATCATCCACGAGTACGACCTGAGGAGGGCCGCGCGGAGGTTCTTCTAGTCCGACACGACCTGGCCGCGCGCACTGCTCGCAGACGCCGAAGGGCCCCGGGTCGGAGACCCGGGGCCCTTCTGAGCAACGGCGTTGATCAGTCGCTGCTGTTGAGGATCGAGATGAGCCTCAGGAACTCCATGTAGATCCACACCAGCGTCAGGGTGAGACCGAAGGCCGCGAGCCAGGCCTCCTCGCGCGGGGCGCCGTAGGCGATGCCGTCCTCGACCTGCTTGAAGTCCAGGGCGAGGAAGCAGGCACCGAGCAGGATGCCGATGATGCCGAACAGGATGCCCATCGGGCCGCTGCGGAAGCCGAGGCCGTCGCCGCCGCCGAAGACGGCGAAGAGCAGGTTGATCGCCATCAGCATGATGAAGCCGAGCGCGGCCGCCATCACGAAGCCGACGAAGCGGCGGTTGACGCGGATCCAGCCGGCCTTGTAGGCGACCAGCACACCGAGGAAGACACCGATGGTGCCGAGCACGGCCTGCATGGCCGCGCCCTCCGCGATGCGGTTGTCGACGACGCTGGAGACCACGCCGAGGAAGACACCCTCGAACGCGGCGTAGGTCAGGATGAGGGCGGGCGAGGCCTTGCGCTTGAAGGACTGCACCAGCGCCAGCACCATGCCGACCAGGCCGGCGACGATGGCGATGCCGTAGGAACGGCCGATGTTGGCGTCGTCGACCGGCAGCAGCGCCCAGGCGAGCGCGGCGGTGACGACGAGTACGCCGAGGGTCGTACCGGTGCGCATGACGACGTCGTCCATCGTCATCCGGCCGGTGGTGACCGGGGCCTGCGGCGGCGCGCCGTGCTGAAGGTCACCCTGGGCGTAGGGGTTCTGCGCGTACGGGTTCTGGGCGTAGGGGTTGGCCCCCTGCGGCTGGGCGTAAGGATTGCCCTGCGTGCCCACAGCGGCGCCCCCGGCCTGCGGCTGGGCGTTGAAGCCCGCGTAGCCGTTGTCGCGGCTGAACCCCCGTCGCGAGAAGACCGGGTTGCTGCTCCTCATTTCACTCCTCCATGGCCACCTTGCGCAGCCTTGGGCTCAAGAGTAATGGAAAGGCAAAAGAAAGACTCTAGTGCTTGGGGAGGATCTTTCCCTTGCTGTGCTGCCCAACACGCTACGCGGGTGCGTGATTCCCGACACCGGAGGGGCCCATTCATGACCAACCCGCGACATGGCCGGAACCAGTCGGTGATCAGTCGACCGGGAAGCCCGTGTACGCCTCGGCCAGCTCGGTCCCGGCGGCCCGCGAGGACGCCACGCGCGCCAGCCGGGCGAGCTGCAGGCGGTCGTCGAAGGGGGTGGCGTCGGGGGCCCGGTGCAGCATCGTCGTCATGTCGTAGGAGAAGCGTTCGGCCTGCCAGACCCGCCGCAGACAGGTCCGTGAGTAGGCGTCGAGAAGTTCGTCCGAACCGGTGTCACGCAGGTGGGTCAACGCCCGCGCGAAGGTGACGACGTCACCGACCGCCAGGTTCAGCCCCTTGGCCCCGGTCGGCGGCACGATGTGCGCCGCGTCACCGGCGAGGAAGAGCCGGCCGTGCCGCATGGGCTCGTGGACCCAGGAGCGCATGGGGGTCACCGACTTCTGGGTGATCGGGCCGCGCTCCAGCCGCCAGTCGTCGTCCGTCTCGAAGCGGCGCTCCAGCTCCGCCCAGACGGCGTCGTCGGACCACTCCCCGGCGTCGGTGCCGTCCGGCACCTGGAGGTAGAGGCGGGAGACGGACGGGGAGCGCATGGAGAGCAGGGCGAAACCGCGGTCGTGGCGGGCGTAGACCAGTTCGTCGTGCGAGGGGGGTACGTCGGCGAGGATGCCGAGCCAGGCGTAGGGGTACGTCCGCTCGAAGGCCCGGGTCAGCTCCTCGGGGATCGCCCGGCGCGCCACGCCCCAGAAGCCGTCGCAGCCCACGACGTAGGCGCACTCCAGGACGGACTCGCGACCCTGGTGCCGGAAGCGGATCCGGGGGCGGTCGCTGTCGGCGTCCTCCACGGCGAGCGCCTCCGCCTCGAAGAGCAGCGGACCGCCCTCCTCGATCTGGAGGGCTATGAGGTCCTTGCAGACCTCGGTCTGCGCGTAGACCGTCACCGACCGGCCGCCGGTGAGCGCGGGGAAGTCGACCCGGTGGCGGGTGCGGTCGTACCGCAGCTCGATGCCGTCGTGGCGCAGGCCCTCGCGGTCCATGCGCTCGCCGGCGCCGGCCGCGCGCAGCACGTCGACCGTCCCCTGTTCGAGGATCCCGGCGCGTTGCCGCTGCTCGACGTAGGCGCGGTCGCGGCTCTCCAGGACGACCGAGTCGATACCGGCGCGGTGCAGGAGCCGGGCCAGGAGGAGGCCGGCGGGTCCGGCTCCGATGATGCCGACGGTGGTGCGCATCGGTCGTTCCCTTCCCGAGGAAGTGCCACGGTGCGCCACGGCGGATCACAGCATGTCACTTGTTCGTCTGGTGAAGTTTGTTTCACTCACTTGTTGACGTGAGTCTCCGACGGCAACCGGCCGCTGTCAACGGTTGGCGCGGTGAACTTCTCGATGGAGGGTGCAAGAAAAGAGGCCGCCGTTCGGCGGCCTTGCGTGGGTCGGAGGTGCCCGGAACCGGACTTGAACCGGTACGCCCGCGAGGGGCAGCGAGGTTTAAGCTCGCCGTGTCTGCATTCCACCATCCGGGCAGGCCATGGGCTCCGCGGCGCGGCTCCGAGCCTATCGGGGCGCGTCCCCCGAACAGCGGACGGACGGCTCGATGTTGTCTTATTTTATTGAGGTCTGAGGGTGCATCAGACCGTGGAACGGGCCATCCGCACTTGCCAATAGCCTTGCAACCCGTGCTCGGCCACGTATGCGGAATGACGGAATTTCACCGCCCGAACAAGGACGCTCCACCTGTTCTCGACAAGCCCGGTCTCGGGGGTCGGGGTCATACCCAGGTATGACCCGGCGGCGCCCGGTCCGACCGGAGTCTGCCTTCGGAACCGGAACAGCGGCTGACTCCACGGACACCGACGGCCACGACGATGGATGACGTCCCCCGAACACGTTTCGTCGTCAGCCGAGGAGCACCCTGTCGTGACCACCGCATCCACCCCCGGACTCCACCAGGGGGAGCACCGGGCCGACCGGTCCACCGCCGTGGCCGCGCGCGCCACGGACCTGTCGAAGGTCTACGGACAGGGCGAGACCCGGGTGGTCGCCCTGGACCGGGTCTCCGTGGAGTTCCGGCAGGGCGAGTTCGCCGCGATCATGGGCCCGTCCGGCTCCGGCAAGTCCACGCTGATGCACTGCGTGGCGGGCCTGGACACCTTCTCCTCCGGCTCGGTCCGCATCGGCGACACCGAACTGGGCTCGCTGAAGGACAAGCAGCTCACCAGGTTGCGCCGGGACAAGATCGGCTTCATCTTCCAGGCCTTCAACCTGCTGCCGACGCTGACCGCGCTGGAGAACATCACGCTCCCCATGGACATCGCGGGCCGCAAGCCGGACAAGCAGTGGCTGGACTCGGTGATCGCCATGGTCGGCCTCGCGGACCGGCTCGGCCACCGCCCCTCCCAGCTCTCCGGCGGCCAGCAGCAGCGCGTCGCCGTGGCCCGCGCCCTCGCCGCCAAGCCGGAGATCATCTTCGGTGACGAGCCCACCGGCAACCTCGACTCCCGCTCCGGCGCCGAGGTCCTGGGCTTCCTGCGCAACTCCGTGCGGGAACTGGGCCAGACCGTGGTGATGGTGACCCACGACCCGGTGGCCGCGGCCTACGCGGACCGCGTGGTCTTCCTCGCCGACGGACGGATCGTGGACGAGATGGACAAGCCCACGGCTGAGTCCGTCCTCGACTCCATGCGGCGCTTTCCTGGGGGAAACCCCCAGACCCCCGGCTTCGACGCGAAGGGCCGGACCTCCTGATGTTCCGCACCGCCCTGCGCAACGTCCTCGCGCACAAGGCCCGGTTGGCGATGACCGTGCTCGCCGTGATGCTCGGCGTAGCCTTCGTCTCCGGCACCCTGGTCTTCACCAACACCCTCTCGGGCGCCCTTCAGAACAGCTCCGCCAAGGGCTTCGACCAGGTCGACGTCGCCGTCACCGCCGAGCACCAGGAGTCCGAGGGCAACCGGATCGGCCGCACGCCCGAACTGACCGAGGCGCTCCTCGACAAGAGCGCGGCCGTGCCCGGCGCCGCCTCCGCGATCGGCGTCGTCAACGGCTTCACCGCCGTCGCCGACCGGGACGGCAGGCTCGTCGGCGGCGGCTTCCAGTCCCAGGGCGGCAACTACTGGGGCACCGAGGACGCCCGGTACCCGCTGACCGAGGGGCACGCCCCGAAGGGCGCCGACGAGATCGTCCTCGACTCCTCGACCGCCGAGCGCGCCGGGTACGAAGTCGGCGACAGGGTACGGCTGTCCGTGGACGGCCCGGTGCTCGAACCCACGCTGGTCGGGGTGTTCACCACCGACGACGGCAATGTCGCGGCCGGCGGCAGCCTCGCCCTGTTCGACACGGCGACGGCCCAGAAGCTGTTCGGCAAGCCCGGCACGTACGACGAGATCGATGTGCGGGCGGCGGCCGGGACCAGCCAGGAGCGGCTGAAGGCGGCACTCGACGAGGCGCTGCCCGGGGACCTGGTGGAGACCACCACCGGCGCCCGGCTCGCCGAGGACCAGGCCGAGGCGATCTCCTCGTCGATGAGCGGGCTGAAGCAGGGCCTGCTGGTCTTCGCCGGGATCTCCCTGTTCGTCGGCACGTTCATCATCGCCAACACCTTCACCATGCTGGTCGCCCAGCGCACCAAGGAGTTGGCACTGCTGCGCGCGGTGGGCGCCTCGCGCCGGCAGGTCACCCGGTCGGTGCTGATCGAGGCGTTCGTGGTCGGCGCGGTGGCCGCGGTGGCCGGACTGGTCGCGGGCATCGGGATCGGCGCGGGCCTGCGCTCGCTGATGGGGACCCTCGGCGCGACCGTCCCGGACGGGCCGCTGGTGGTGTCGCCGGGCACCGTGGCGACCGCGCTCGTGGTCGGCGTGGTGATCACCATGCTGGCGGCCTGGCTGCCCGGCCGCCGGGCGGCGAGGATCCCGCCGGTGGCCGCGATGAGCAGCGTGCACGCGCAGGCGACGGCCAGGTCGCTGGTGCTGCGCAACACGCTCGGCGCGCTGTTCTCGGCCGCCGGTGTCGCGGTGGTGCTGGCGGCGACCTCGATGGAGGGCTCCGACGGCCAGGCCCCGATGGGCCTCGGCGCGGTCCTGCTCATCATCGGTGTCTTCATCCTGACGCCGCTGCTGTCCCGCCCGCTGATCGCGGCCGCCGCGCCGGTCCTGCGGGTCTTCGGGGTGTCGGGCAAGCTCGCCCGGCAGAACTCGGTGCGCAACCCGCGCCGTACCGCCGCCACCGCCTCGGCGCTGATGATCGGGCTGACCCTGATCACCGGCATGACGGTGATGGCGGGCAGTCTCCAGCAGGGCATCGACAGGATGGCGAGCGCGGCACTGCGCGCGGACTACGTGGTCTCGATGGCGAACGGCAACGCGCTCTCGCCGGACGTGGACGAGAGGCTGCGCGGGCTGGACGAGGTGACGGCCACCAGTCCGCTGCGCAACGCGGCCTCCCGGATCGACGGCGAGACCGAGTTCCTCACCGGGGTGGACGGCTCCTCGATCGGCAAGCTGACCGAACTGCCGGTCACTGACGGCGCGTTCGAGGTCGGTGGGGCGCGGGTGGTGGTCGACGCGGAGACCGCCGAGTCCCACGGCTGGCACGCCGGCTCCCGCTTCACCGCGCACTACGAGGACGGCGAGGCGCAGCGGCTGACGGTCGCCGGGGTGTACGAGGGCAACGAGATGATCCGCGGGATCATGCTCGACAACCGCACCCTCACCCCGCACCTCGACGACCCGACCGACATGCAGGTCATGGTGAAGACGGCGGGCGGCGCCTCGGAGCAGGCCAGGGACACGCTGGAGAAGGCCCTCGGCGCCAACCCGGCGATCAAGGTCCAGGACAAGGAGGACCTGTCCGAGGAGATCGCGCAGATGTTCACGCTGATCCTGAACATGGTCTACGGCCTGCTCGCGATGGCGGTGATCGTGGCGGTCCTCGGCGTCGTCAACACGCTGGCGATGTCGGTGTTCGAGCGTTCGCAGGAGATCGGCATGCTCCGCGCGATCGGCCTGGACCGCAAGGGCATCAAGCGGATGGTCCGGCTGGAGTCGCTGGTGATCTCGCTCTTCGGCGGGGTGCTGGGGATCGGCCTGGGCGTGTTCTTCGGCTGGGCCGCAGGTGAGCTGCTGGCCTCGCGGATGGCGACGTACGAGCTGGTCCTGCCCTGGGCCAGGCTGGGCGTCTTCCTGCTGCTGGCGGCGACCGTGGGCGTGCTGGCGGCCCTGTGGCCGGCCCGGCGGGCGGCGCGGCTGAACATGCTGACGGCGATCAAGTCCGAGTAACGGCAGGGACCGAGGGCCCCGCTTCCGTACGGAGGCGGGGCCCTTCGTCAGTTCCAGGTACGGGCCCGCAGGGGCATCCGGGCGTCGCCGGGGTCGGTGGCGCGGACCGCCAGGACCTGGTTCACGCCGAGGGTGTTGCGTTCGAAGGCGAGTGCGCAGGCCGCCATGTAGAGGCGCCACACCCGGGCCCGGCCGGGACCGGCCAGCTCGGCCGCGCGGTCCCACTCGGCCTCCAGCCGGGCGACCCAGTGGCGCAGGGTCAGGGCGTAGTGCTCCCGGATCGCCTCGACGTCCCGGACCTCGAAACCGGCCCGCTCCAGCTGGGTGACGGTGACGCCGACGGGCTGGAGTTCGCCGTCGGGGAAGACGTAGGCGTCGATGAACTCGTCCACCGCGTACGCCGATTCGTCGCGCTGCGGGCGCCGGGCGATCTGGTGGTTGAGCAGCCTGCCCCCGGGAGCGAGCAGCGCGTGCAGGGCGGTCGCGTACTCCAGGTACCGCTCGGCGCCGACGTGTTCGGCCATGCCGACGGAGGAGATCGCGTCGTAGGGTCCGTCCGGCACGTCGCGGTAGTCCTGGACGCGGATCTCGATCCGGTCGGTCAGTCCCTCGTCGGCGGCGCGCTTGCGGGCGTACGCCGCCTGCTCCTCGGAGAGCGTGACCCCGACGACGCTCACGCCGTACGCGCGGGCGGCGTGGGCCGCCAGGGCTCCCCAGCCGCAGCCGACGTCCAGCAGCCGCATGCCGGGCGCGAGTCCGAGTTTGCGGCAGACCAGGTCGAGCTTGTCGTGCTGGGCGTCCTCCAGCGTGCCGTCGGCATCGTGCCAGTAGGCGCAGGAGTACACCATCGACGGGCCGAGGACGATCCCGTAGAAGTCGTTGCCGACGTCGTAGTGGTGGCTGATGGCGCGCCGGTCGGTGCGCCGGGTGTGGAGGTGGCCGCGGCGGCGGACCTCCTCCTCGGGAGGCGCCGGCGGCGGCAGCGGCCCGGCCAGCCGGACCAGCCCCCTGATCGCCGAGCGGACCTCCTTGTCGCGCAGCGCGTCCCGCAGGGAGCGGGCGTCCTCGCCGCGCTCCCAGATCCGGCCGGAGAGCAGGTCGAGGGCGGTGTAGAGGTCGCCCTCGATGTCCAGGTCGCCCGCCACCCAGGCGCGGGCGAGCCCGAGTTCGCCGGGCCGCCACAGCAGCCGGCGCACGGCGCGGCGGTGGTGGACCACCAGCGCGGGCGCGCCCGGCGGGCCCGCCTGCGAACCGTCCCAGGCGCGGATGCGCAGGGGGAGCGGCTCTCCCAGCAACTGTTCGACCAGGCCCTTCAGCCGCAGCGCGGCGTCTGCCATGGGGCACCTCCACGACGGTGAACCGGAATGTCCGACATCCACGTAAACACCGACGGAGGTCTCGCGCAGTCCCCCACGAGCGTCATGGGCGGGCAAAGAAGGTGAATGCCCCCGAAAGGCGGTCAGCGCGCCCGGGACGCCGGTGCGCGCGCCCGGGGAGCCGGTCCTCGGGCCCGCCCGGCCCCGCGGGTACGCCGAAGGGCCTCCCGCACCACGGATGGCGGGAGGCCCTTCGGATGGATCGGTGACCGGTCGTCAGGAGGCCTTGGCCTTCTCCTCGGTCTTCTCCTCGGTCTTCGGCGCGGCGGCCGCGGGGGCCGGCGCCGGCTTGGCCGCCTCGTAGAACTCCTCGCGCGGGGACTCCAGCGCGCCGAGCGCCACGACCTCACGCTTGAGGAACATGCCGAGCGTCCAGTCGGCGAAGACGCGGATCTTGCGGTTCCACGTCGGCATCGCCAGGCCGTGGTAGCCGCGGTGCATGTACCACGCCAGCCGGCCCTTGAGCTTGATCTTCATCTTGCCCATGACGATCATCGCGACGCCCTTGTGGAGGCCGAGACCCGCGACGGCGCCCTTGTTGGCGTGGCTGTAGTCCTTCTGCGGGAAGCCCCGCATACCGGAGATCACGTTGTCGCCGAGGACCTTGGCCTGCCGCAGCGCGTGCTGCGCGTTCGGCGGGCACCAGGCGTTGGGGTTGCCGGCCTTCCGGCCGACCAGGTCCGGGACCTGGGCGTTGTCGCCCGCGGCCCAGATGTAGTCGGTGCCGGCGACCTGGAGCGTCGGCTCGCAGTCGACGTGACCGCGCGGGCCGAGCGGCAGACCGAAGCGGGACAGCGCCGGGTTCGGCTTCACACCGGCGGTCCAGACGATCGTGTTGGAGTCGACCTCCAACCCGTTCTTCAGCACGACGTGGCCGTCGACGCAGGAGTCCATCGAGGTGGAGAGGTAGATCTCCACACCGCGGCTCTCCAGGTGCTCCTTGCCGTACTGGCCGAGCTTGGGGCCCACCTCGGGGAGGATCTTGTCGGCCGCGTCGACGAGGACGAACCGCATGTCCTCGCGGGAGACGCTGGTGTAGTACTTGGCCGCGTCGCGGGCCATGTCCTCGACCTCGCCGATGGTCTCCGCGCCCGCGAAGCCACCACCGATGAAGACGAAGGTGAGCGCCTTGCGGCGGATCTCCTCGTCCGTGGTGGAGTCGGCCTTGTCCAGCTGCTCCAGCACGTGGTTGCGCAGGCCGATGGCCTCCTCGATGCCCTTCATGCCGATGCCCTGCTCGGCGAGGCCGGGGATCGGGAAGGTGCGGGAGACCGCGCCCATCGCGATGACCAGGTAGTCGAACGGCAGCTCGTACGCCTCGCCCACGAGCGGGGCGATCGTGGCGACCTTGCGGTCCTGGTCGATGGTGGTGACCCGGCCGGTGAGGACCTCCGCCTTGGGCAGCACTCGTCGCAGCGGGACGACGACGTGACGCGGGGAGATGTTGCCGGCGGCGGTTTCGGGGAGGAAGGGCTGGTAGGTCATGTACGACCGGGGGTCGACGACCGTGACGGTCGCCTCTCCGTAGCGCATCTTCTTGAGGATGCGCCGAGCTGCGTACAGGCCTACGTACCCACCGCCTACTACGAGGATCCTGGGACGCTCCGTGGTGCTCATGCCATCGAGTATCCACCCGCCCCAGGGGGGTCGCTCGTGCGCCCCTTCACAAGCATCCGCAGGGGGTGTGCTATCCTCCGCGGCCCGCGTGATCCAAGTCATGGCGGCGAGGGGGAACCACGGTGTAGTGCGGGCCGTTGTCAATGCCGCGTGAGCTGCCTCTCTGGCCGTTTCGAGGCTCCGTGAGGATCATGAAACACCCCCGCGCGAGACCTCTCCCGGAGACCCGCTTACACCCCTTCTGAACACGTTCAAGGGGGTGTTGGGACCCCGGAAGGGCCAACCGGGCCCCTTTCGCGCGCCAAGAGGGCCGAAATCCTTGTGAAGAACTTCACGAACTTTCTCGGCGGGGCGTCGAGGAGGGGCCCTCAAGGGCCCCTCGGAGACGCTCAGACGCTACATGACCTGCTCAGCCGAGGCTACTGGCCAGTAATAAAAGAGGGCTACGCCACCGACCACGCGATGCCGTCGAGGATGTCGTGCTCGCTCACGACGACCTCCTCCGCACCGATCCGCTCCATGATCGCCAGCAGCACGAGCGCGCCCGAGGCGATCACGTCGACCCGCCCCGGGTGCATGGACGGCACCGCCGCCCGCTCGGCGTGGGTGGAGCGCAGCAGCCACTCGGTGATCTCGCGGACCCGGTCGTGGGAGACCCGCGAGTGGTGGATGGCGGCCGAGTCGTACTCGGGCAGCTCCTGGGCGATGGCGGACACGGTGGTGACCGATCCGGCGAGCCCGACCAGGGTGTGCGCCTCGCGCAGGGGCACGGTCCGCTCGGCGAGGTCCAGGGCCGCCTCGATGTCGGCGCGCACCGCCGCGACCTGCTCCTCGGTGGGCGGGTCGGAGACGACACCGTCGCGCACCAGGTGCCGCTCGGTCATCCGGACGCAGCCGATGTCCACCGAGCGCGCCGCGCGGACGTGGTCGTCGCCGACCACGAACTCCGTGGACCCGCCGCCGATGTCCACGACCAGGAAGGGCCGCCGCAGCTCGGGGCGGCCCGTCAGCTCCCTGGTGGCGCCGGTGAAGGAGAACTCGGCCTCCTGGTCCCCGCTGATCACCTCCGGCTCGACACCGAGGATGCCGACGACCCCGCGCACGAAGTCCTCGCGGTTCTCGGCGTCCCGGGAGGCGGAGGTGGCCACGAAGCGGACGCGCTCGGCGCCGAGTTCCTTGATCACCTCGGCGTACTCGCGGCACGCGGCGAAGGTGCGCTCCAGCGCCTCGGGGGCGAGCCGCCCGGTGCGGTCGACGCCCTGGCCGAGCCGCACGATCGTCATCCGGCGGTCCAGTTCGACGAGTTCGCCCGTCGCGGGGTCGCAGTCGGCGACGAGCAGGCGGATGGAGTTGGTGCCGCAGTCGACGGCGGCGACCCGGGTCACTCGCCGTCCTTCTCGTCGAGGGGCTTGACGGCGAAGTGGCCGTCCTCGGTCGTCTCCGTCTGCCATCCCTCGCCGGTGGGCGGGCCGGCCGGGACCACGCACGCGCCCTTGCGCCACCACTCGGGCAGCATCGCGAGCGCCTCGTCGCCCAGCGGGTTCACCCCGGGGCCGGCGGCCAGCGAGTGCGCCACCAGCACGTGCAGGCACTTCACCCGGTCCGGCATGCCGCCCGCGCTCGGGAAGCCGGTCAGCTCCTCGATCTCGTCCCGGCGCCGGATGTAGTCCTCGTGCGCGGCGCGGTACGCGGCGGCCAGCTCCGGATCACTCTCCAGCCGGGCCGTCATCTCCTTCATCACCCCGTTGGCCTCCAGCGTCCCGATCGCGGACGCCGCCTTGGGGCAGGTCAGGTAGTACAGCGTCGGGAACGGCGTCCCGTCCGGCAGCCGCGGGGCCGTCTCCACCACGTCCGGCTGTCCGCACGGGCACCGGTGCGCGATGGCGCGCAGTCCGCGCGGCGGCCGGCCGAGCTGCTGCTTGAAGGCCTCGACGTCGGCGTCGGTCGGCTCGGTGCGCGGGGTGGTGGGCGGGGGCGTTTCCATCACAGTCTTTCGTCGTCTCTCATCTGTCGGTCCGCGGCTGGGTCTGTCGGTCCGCGGCGTCGGACTTGTCGACGCCGTCCCAGACGTTCGCGTACCAGGGGCGGTCGGCCGCGCCGAGGTCGGTGCGCGCCTGCTTCGCCGCGTCCGGATCCACCACGACGAACCCGGTCTCCCCCGGCATCACATAGTGCAGCCGGTCCCTGATCCGCTGCTCGGCGTACGCGTCGTCCTGCCAGCGTGCCTTGAGGTCCCGCAGCTCCTCCACCCGCTCCCGCGCCTGCCGCTTCTGGCGTTCCAGATCGGCGATCTCGGCGCGCTGGGCGACGTACTGCCTTATCGGGTAGGCGAGCGCCACGACCAGGGAGCAGACGACGAGGGCCAGCAGGGCGGCACGGCCGGTGAGGCGGGAACGGCGGGCCTGGCGCCGGGTCTGCGAACGGTAGACGCGGGCCGCCGTCTGCTCGCCGAGCAGACGGATCCTGGTCGTGGTGGAGAAGCGGTCCCGGTCCTTGACGGCCATCTCTCACTCCCGTTCACACACGCGCGTACGTCCCCGCACACGGTACGGGACCGGGTACGGGGACGTACGTACGACTGGCTAGGCCTTCAGCAGCTCAGCCCTTGCCGTGCTTACTGGTTCGCGGAGCGAAACCGCGGGAACGCCGAGCGGCCGGCGTACACCGCGGCGTCGTCGAGGATCTCCTCGATGCGCAGCAGCTGGTTGTACTTGGCGACGCGGTCCGAGCGGGCCGGGGCGCCGGTCTTGATCTGACCGCAGTTCACCGCGACGGCGAGGTCGGCGATGGTGACGTCCTCGGTCTCGCCGGAGCGGTGGGACATCATGCACTTGAAGCCGTTGCGCTGGGCCATCTCGACGGCGTCCAGGGTCTCGGTCAGCGAGCCGATCTGGTTGACCTTGACGAGCAGCGCGTTGGCGGAGCCCTCCTCGATACCGCGGGCGAGGCGCTCGGGGTTGGTGACGAAGAGGTCGTCGCCGACGATCTGGACCTTGTCGCCCAGCTGGTCGGTGATGATCTTCCAGCCGGCCCAGTCGTCCTCGAACAGCGGGTCCTCGATGGAGACGAGCGGGTACGCCTCGACGAGCTCGGCGTAGTACTCCGTCATCTCGGCGGCGGAGCGCTCCTTGCCCTCGAAGGTGTAGACGCCGTCCTTGTAGAACTCGGAGGCGGCGACGTCGAGGGCGAGGGCGATCTGCTCGCCGGGGGTGTAACCGGCCTCCTTGATGGCCTCGATGATGAGGTCCAGGGCGGCGCGGTTGGACTCCAGGTTCGGGGCGAAGCCGCCCTCGTCGCCGAGGCCGGTGGACAGGCCCTTGGTCTTCAGCACCTTCTTGAGGGTGTGGTAGACCTCGGCGCCCCAGCGCAGGGCCTCGGAGAAGGACTCCGCGCCGATCGGGGCGATCATGAACTCCTGGATGTCCACGTTGGAGTCGGCGTGCGAGCCGCCGTTCAGGATGTTCATCATCGGCACCGGCAGCAGGTGCGCGTTGGGGCCGCCCAGGTAGCGGAAGAGCGGCAGGTCGCTGGCCTCGGAGGCGGCGTGGGCGACGGCGAGCGAGACGCCGAGGATGGCGTTGGCGCCGAGCGAGCCCTTGTTGTCGGTGGCGTCCAGGTCGAACATGGCCTGGTCGATCAGGCGCTGCTCGGTGGCGTCGTAGCCGACCAGCTCCGGGCCGATCTGCTCGATGACCGCGAGGACGGCTTTCTCGACACCCTTGCCGAGGTAGCGGTTCGGGTCACCGTCGCGCAGCTCGATGGCCTCGAAGGCACCGGTGGAGGCGCCGGACGGAACGGCGGCACGACCCGTGCTGCCGTCGTCGAGGCCGACCTCGACCTCGACGGTGGGGTTGCCTCGCGAGTCGAGGATTTCCCGGGCTACGACGACGTCGATGGACGGCACGAGCATCTCCTTCATGGGATGTGACGCTGGAAGTGCGGGGCACGTGAGCCTTGCGACTAGAGCCTAACCGCCCCGGGGACGTAGGCCAGCCGACCGACCGTCCCGTGGACAAGGACAGACGGTACCCATTGTTTCCCGCCGGAACAAAGGGGCGGTGAACGACGGGAAAAGAAAAACCCCGCCCCGGTGCGTACGGGGGAACACGCACCGGGGCGGGGAGCCCGTGGGGACGGGGGGTGGTCCGCACGGGGCCCCCAGTATGGAGGCCGCCGATAGGAGGACCCTGTGATTCGGCTACGGGATCACTTGAGGTGCAGCTGCTGACCGGGGTAGATCAGGTCGGCGTCCTCGACGATGTCCTTGTTCAGCTTGAAGAGCTTGGCCCAGCCGCCCTTGACGTCGTTCTCCTCGGCGATGGTGCTGAGGGTGTCGCCCTTGACGACCTTGTACTCGCCGTCACCCTTCTTGACCTTCTTGCCGGTCGGGGTGGTGACGGTCTTCTGGGTCTTCTTGGCGGCCGGACGCTCGGTCGAGCGCGAGGCGGTCTGCTGCTCGGTGGAGCGCGTGGCGGTCTCGGTGGAGCCGCCGGTGGAGTTCTCGGTGGAGTTCTCGGTGGTGGTGGAGCCGCCGTCGTACGCGGCGCTCGACAGGCCGACACCGCAGCTCGGCCAGGCACCCTTGCCCTGACCGGCGAGAACCTTCTCGGCGATCTCGATCTGCTGCGCCTTGCTCGCCTGGTCGGCGGTGGAGGCGTACTGCGTGCCGCCGTACGCGGCCCAGGTGGACGCGGAGAACTGGAGGCCGCCGTAGTAGCCGTTGCCCGTGTTGATGGACCAGTTGCCGCCGGACTCGCACTGGGCGACGGCGTCCCACTCGGAGGCGGTGGCGGCGGAGGCGTTGCCGGCCACCATGAGCGGGGCGGCGACGGCCGCGCCGGTCACACCGGCGATGGCGATGGCGCGAGTGGCCTTGGACGGACGACGGTGCTTGCCCTTGCCGGAAAACAGCATGGATCGATCCCCTCACCGACGCCTGCGAGGTGAGCTGTCGGGTTCGGGCCGGTTGAGTTGCCCGGCCGCGCGGCCTGTCGGTCGCACGGCTCCACCCCAAGCCGGATCCGGTGTCGAGTCACCTCAACCGCCGGTCCCGGCGCTTACCTTGGGTCCCCCGCTCCTGCCTACGGCGCATGATGCGACGACTGTTCCCGTACGGCCACCGGCAGGATTCGGCGTGCGGCAGTCGGGGCCCGCTGCTGCGAGCGGTCACGACCGTAGGCAGGCGATCCGCGGAATTTCAAAGACGATCAGGGCTTCTGAGACTCATCCCACACTTTCACCAAAGCGGACATTCGGCGCGAAGTGTGACGCGAACTGCCCCTGCTTTTCGACCGGTTAGTCCCGTACTTCGAGGGTCTGACCGGGAGTGATGCGGCTGGGGTCGGGACCGATGGCCGACTCGTTGGCCGCGTACAGCCCGCGCCATCCGCCGTCGAGGTCAAGGGAGTCGGCGATGCTCGCCAGGGTGTCGCCGGCCCGGACGACATACGTATCGTCCGCCCCGCGCTCGTCCGCGGGCTGGCCCCGATGGCGGCCGGCCCCGGTGTCGACGAGAGCGGAATCGCCCCCGACCCAGAGGATGCTGTCCGAATTGTCCAGCCCGGATATTCCTGTGAACAGGCTGTCGACCTCGCGCGAGGGGTCACTCTGGGAGGAGTCCGACGAACCGGACGAGCCGGGCGCGCCCTTCGACTTCCCGGACTCGGAAGCCCGCGCCGACTCGGTGGACTTGTCCGCCTTTGACGGCTTCTCCGACGTGGCCGAATCCGACGCCTCGTCCGACGCCTCGTCCGACGCCCCCGGGGTGGCGGACGCCTCGGAACCGGAATCGTCGCTGCCGGAGTCGGAGGGCGACTCGGAGGCGCCACCGCCGATGGCGTCCAGCAGACCGGACGAACTGGACGAGTTGGATGATTCGGAGGAGTCGGATGAATTGCCGTCCTCTTCCAGGCCCGTGTCGATTCCGACCGAACCGGACTCCGCGTCAAGGCCGGAGAGCGGACCGCAGGTCGGCCAGGCGGCCAGCCCCTGGTCGGCGAGGATGCGCTCGGCGACGGCTATCTGCTGGGAGCGGCTGGCCCGGTCCGGGCTGGCCGCGTACGCCTTGCCCCCGTACTCCTCCCAGTTCTCCTGGGTGACCTGGAGGCCGCCGTAGTAGCCGTTGCCGCTGTCCTCGCTCCAGGAGCCGCCGCTCTCGCACTCCGCGACCCTGTCCCAGGTGGTTCCCTCCGCCGCGCTGGCGCCCGTGGCGCCGAGCAGCGGGATGGCGATGGCGGAGCCGGTCACCCCGGCCGCGACGATGAGTGCCGGAGCCTGGCGGGGGCGACGGTGTCGACCGTTCCCGGAGAGCATGCGAGAGCCTTTCGCAGAACAGCAGGGACCGGCGCGGTACTCGTGGGGGCGAGGCGCCGCGCTGACGAGTGAACGTATAGGCAGACGATCACTTGTCACAAGTCGATGCCGCACAGATCACGTGAAGATCACAGACTTGAGGGTGTGTCACATTGACCGGGGTGCGACCGGTCAGTCGCGGGGCGTGAACTCGACCGGCAAAGTGCGTAGTCCGCGCATGATGAGGCCGCCGCGCCAGCGCAGGTCGGCCGGTTCGGCGCCGAGCCGGAGGTCGGGCAGCCGGGTGAGGAGGGTGGCCAGCGCGGTCTGGCCCTCCAGCCGGGCCAGCGGGGCGCCCAGGCAGTAGTGGATGCCGTGGCCGTACCCGAGGTGCTGGTTGTCGCGGCGGGAGAGGTCGAGGGTGTCCGGGTCCGCGAACCGCGCCGGGTCCCGGTCCGCGGCGGCGAGCACCACCAGCACCGGGTCGCCCGCGGCGATCTCCTGGCCGCCGAGGGCGAGCGGCCGGGTGGCGAAGCGCCAGGTGGCGAGCTCCACGGGGCCGTCGTAGCGCAGGAGTTCCTCCACGCCGGTTTCGAGCAGACCGGTCTCCCCCGCGGCGAGCGAGCGCTGGAGGCGGGCCCGCTGCTCGGGGTGGGTGAGCAGGGCGAAGGTGCCGTTGCCGATCAGGTTGACCGTGGTCTCGAAGCCCGCGAAGAGCAGGATGAAGGCCATCGCGGCGGCCTCGTTCTCGGTGAGGTGCTCCCCGTGGTCGGAGGCGCGGATCAGACCGGAGATCAGGTCCTCGCCGGGCACGGGCTCGGCGGGCAGGGCCTCGCGCTTGCGGTGGATCAGCTCGGCGAGGTAGCCGCGCATCTTCTTCACCGACCGGGCGACCCCGCCGCGGGGGCCGCCCTGGTGACGGATCATCATGCCGGCCCAGTCCCGGAAGTCGTCCTGGTCCTCGCGGGGGACGCCGAGCAGGTCGCAGATCGCGTGGATGGGCAGCGGGAAGGCGAACTCGTGGATGAGGTCCGCGCTGCCCTTCGCCGCGAACTCGTCGATCAGCCGATCGGTCAGTTCCTGCACCCGCGGGGCGAACTCGGCCACCCGGCGGGGCGTGAACGCCTTGCTGACCAAGCGCCGCAGCCGGGTGTGGTCCGGCGGGTCGATGTTGAGCAGATGCGTCATCAGCTCCGCCTTGCGCTCACCGGGGATACCGGTCTTGCCCTTGGCATGGGCGGGCTCGGCGTGGTGCTCGGGGTTCTTGCTGAGCCGCTGGTCGGCGAGGGCCTGCTTGGCGTCGTCGTACCGGGTGACCAACCACGCCTCCACCCCGCTGGGCAGCGTGGTCCGGTGCACCGGCGCGTGCTCCCGCAGCCAGGCGTAGGCGGGATACGGATCGGCGGCGAACTCCCAGGTGAAGAGGTCGGGGGCGGGGGCGGGAGCGGGAGCTTCGGCGGCGGGGGCGGGAGCTTCGGCGGCCGAAGGCGGTACGGGAGCGCCAACGGAGGGCGCCGCTACGGGACAGCCGGCGAAAGGCGGGGTGGAGGAGCCGACGGAGGGCTGCGCGGACGAGCCTGCGGAATGCGGTGCGGGGGTGGGGTGGTCGGTCACTCCTCGACGGTATCGGGCGGGGTGGCGGGGGTCGCTGCGGCGGGGGGCGGGTGCCGGGGCACCGCGGAGGCGGGCGCCGTCTAGGTGGAGGGGCGGGTGCCGGGGGCCATCGCTGAGGCCGGGTTCGCCTAGGTGGGGGGCGGGTGCCGGGAGCCACCGTGGAGGGGTGGACGTCTGGCGGTCCGGTGGCTGGGCGAGGGCGGCGCAGAGGCGGCCGGCGGGGGGCGTCGGTGGGGCGGCGGTGGGGGCGTCAGTGGGGCGGCGGTGGGGGCGTCAGTGGGGCGGCTAGCTCTTCAGGCCCTCCGCGGTCCGGACCGCGTCGCGGTAGGCGCGGCCCGCCGCGCGCAGGGCCGCCTCGGGGTCGACGCCCTCCGCCTCGGCGCGGACCGCGAGGGCGAGGAGGTCGTAGCCGATGCCCTCCGCCGCCGGCAGGGGTACGTCCAGGCCGGCGGTTCTGACGCGGGACGCCAGCTTCGAGGCGAGGGCGAGGCCCGGCTGGCCGAGGGGGATGCCGTCGGTCACCGACTCCCGCCGCTTCTCCTGCGCCTTGGTGCGCAGCCAGTGCTCCTTGACCTCCTCGGGGGTGGTGGCCGTCTCCTCGCCGAAGACATGCGGGTGGCGGTGGATCAGCTTGGCGACGATGGTGCCCGCGACATCGTCGACGGAGAAGGGCGCGTCGGGGTCCTCCTCGGCGATGCGCGCGTGGAACACGACCTGGAGCAGCACGTCACCCAGTTCCTCGCGCAGTTCGTCCCGGTCGCCCTCCTCGATCGCCTCGACGAGTTCGTACGCCTCCTCGATGCCGTACTTGGCCAGGCCCTTGTGGGTCTGCTGGGAGGACCAGGGGCACTCGACGCGGATGCGGTCCATGACCTGGACGAGGTCGAGCAGCCGGGCGCCCGGCAGGTCGTAGGAGGCGGGGAGCAGCTCCAGCTCGGGCATGTCGACCCGGCCTGAGCCGGCCAGCCGGGCGAGGCCGTCGGTGAGCGCCGGTTCGCCCTCGCCGGTCGCCACGACCACGACGGTGCGGCCGCCGGCGCAGGTGTCGACCAGCTCCTGGGCGGTCGGGGCCGCCTCGGCCACCCGTATCCCCGCCTCCCGCAGATACGGCAGCTGCGGGTGGGCGCCGTCCGCGCACAGCACGCTGTCGGCGGCGTGCAGGGCCTGCCAGGCGGGCCAGGACAGCAGACCGGGTGCCACCCGGTGGCTGGTGGTGAGCAGGACGATCCGGCCGGTGGCGGACGGGGCGGCTTCGGGGCTGGTGGTGTTCACGGTTCGAAGCTAACGCACGGCGCCGACGGGCCGACCGAGTTGTCCACAGCCCGGGGCGCGCGGTGTGATCGTAGGACCGCACACGGCTGCCACGCAGTTTCCGGCTACCTCGGCTCCTGCCACCCCGTCTCCCGCCACCCCGTCTCCCGCCACCCCGTCTCCCGCTAAGCCGTCTCCTGCGACCCCGCCGCCGTCACCTCGCGCACCCACGGCGTCTTGGCGTCCACCCGGCTGCTCTTCTGCACGTCCCAGGTGCCGTAGCGCGGGTTGAGGTCGATGTCGAGCTTCTTCGACGCCTCGGACAGCGCCTGCCAGAACTCGGGCTGCGAGGTGTCCGTGCCGAGCTTCGCGGCGAGCTTCTGCGCCTCCAGCTGGAGCCGGAGGTTCTCCTCCAGGCGCTGCGGGGGGACGCCGTACTCCTGGAGCCAGACCGTCTCCAGCGCCTCCGCACCGCCGGCCTGCTGTTCCAGGCCGCTGCGCATGGACTGGATCTCCTTGCGGCTGACGGTGACGCCCGCGTCCTCGGCGGCCTGGTGCAGCACCCGGTCCAGGACCATGCCGTGCAGGGTGTCGCGGGTGAGGCTGCCGGTCCGGGCCACGCTCTGGGCGTACTGGGCCTCGTCCGACACGGCCGCGCGCTGGGCCTCGCGCACCTCGTTCACCCTGTTCTCCAGCTGGGAGACGGTGATCCGCTGGTCGCCGACGACGGCTGCCGCGCCAGGATGCGCATCGTTTCCGCAGGCGGTCAGGAGGGGCGCCGCCGCGATGGCGGCGGAGAGGAGGAGCGCGGTGCGACGGCGGCGGTGCAAGGAAACCTCCCGAGGAGATTGTGCGACGGTGCACAAAGTCTTGCGGTGATCGATGGTAGGCAGTGGCCAGGCTCTGGCCAACCCATTCGACCAACGATTCACCAGGACTTCGGGCACCGGCGCGCTCGTTCCGCCCCGAGGGTCCACCCTTGCGCGGGCTAGCCCCGGACCTGTCCGAGCCACTGGAGCGTCCGCCGGACGTCCGTGGCCAGCGGGTGGGCGGGGCCGTGCAGGCGTTCCACGTCGTGCAGCAGGCGCACCAGGGTGTCGTGCGCCGCGGCCCGGTCGCCGAGCGCGAGGAGCAGGTGTCCGATGCGGCGGCGGACGTCGTGGGCCAGCTCGGGATCGCCCGCCACGTACTGGTTCTCGTAGTACGGCAGCAGTGTCCGGTACTCGTTGAGCGCCGCCGCCGGGTCGCCGAGCTGCTCCAGGCACTGGGCCGCGTCGTAGCGGAAGCGCAGGGACTGGGGGTCGGCCTGGCCGGCCTCGGCGGCGCGTTCGGTGGCGAGGCCGCGCAGGACGGGCAGCGCGCGCCGGTACTGGCCGTCGTCCATGAGCGTGGCCGCGTACTGCTTGCGCAGGGTGCGCACCACGGGTGAGTGCTCGCCGTGCTGTTCGGCGGCGACCGGCAGGATCGAGCCGAGGAGGTCGACGGCCTGGGTGATCCGGCCCTCGCCGAGCAGCCGCTTGACCTCGTCGACGGCGCGCGCGACATCGGGCTTCCCGGCCGCCGGGGGCGGCGCGGGCGTCGGCTGGGGCGCGGGCGTGCGCGCCCGGTCCGGCCACGGCGCGTGCGGGCGCAGGAAGGGGCGCGTGGGGTCGAGGGGCGACCCGGTGGGCATCCCGCGCGCGGGCAGCAGCCGCGCCAGGTCCTCGTAGACCTCCTGGGCCGAGGCCGGGCGGTGCTGCGGGTCCTTGGCCAGCAGGCGCAGCACGAGCGATTCGAGCGTCTCGGGGACCTCGGGGCGCATCCGCCGCACGGGCAGCGGCGGCTCGTACAGGTGCCGGTGCAGCACGCCGAGGGCCGTCGAACCGGAGAACGGGACGTCTCCGCTGAGCAGTTCGTGCAGCAGCACACCGAGCGCGTACAGGTCGGTGTACGGGCCGACCGCGCCGCCCATGGCCTGCTCGGGCGCCATGTACGCGGGCGAGCCGATGGGGGTGCCGGTGTGCGTGAGACGGGTGGTGTCGGCGTCCATGACGGAGGCGACGCCGAGGTCGAGGACGGTGACCGTGCCGTCCTGCTTCACCATCACGTTCCGCGGCTTGAGGTCGCGGTGGACGATCGGCACGGCGTGCACCGCGCTCAGCACCGCGCACAGTTGCGCGGCGACCGCGACCGCCCACTGCCAGGGGTACGGATCGTGCTCGGCGAGGTGGTCGGAGAGGTCGGCGCCGTCGACGTACTGCATGACGAGGAACAGCTCCTCGCCCTCGGTGCCCGCGTCGTGCACGGTGACCAGACCGGGGTGGTCGACCTGCGCGGTCACCCGGCACTCGCGCAGAAAGCGGCGGCGCAGTTCGTCCGCCTCCTGCCCCGCCACCTTGTCGGGGCGCAGCAGCTTCACCGCGACGCGGCGGTCGAGCCGCTGGTCGTAGGCCGTCCAGACCTGGCCCATGCCGCCCTGGCCGATGAGCGTGGACAGTTCGTAGCGGCCGGCGACGACACGCCCCGTCGTCACGGTCACCTTCCGCCCTCGTGCTCGCCGTTGCGGCCGTCGTGGTTGCGCAGGTAGTCGCTGAGTTCGTCGAGCTCGGCGCGCACCTGGTCGATGCGCGCGGGCGCGGGCCGCTGCGGCGGCGGGGGCGTGGACGCCGGGCCGGGCGGCGTCGCGTCCTGGGGCCGCTGCGGGTGGGCCATCGGCTGGTGCGGCATCGGTGCGGGCGGCTGCTGGATCGGGGTCGTCGAGTACGGCTGCTGCGGCTGCGGGTGGGACTGCGGGTAGCCGTAACCGACGGAGCCGTGCCCCTGCACCGTGGTGGCCCCGGGCGGCGCGTACCCGCCGTACGCCGGGAGCCCGCGGTTGTGCAGGCGGATGTCCATCACCAGGAAGTACACCGCGCTGAACGCGCCGAGCAGCAGGACCGCGCCCACCGCGATGTCCGACCTCACGTCCGACTCCGGCACCGAACCGACCACCGCGAAGCACGTGATGGACACCGGCAGGCTCACCCAGGCCAGCAGCCAGTCCGGCCACCGCCCGCGCAGGAAGGCCACCCGGAACAGCGGCACGCAGGCGAGAATCCCGCAGGACAGGAAGCCGCAGGCCGCGAACAGCACGCGCAGGGAGATGACGGTTGCCGCGCTGCGAGACGGCGGCGCCGCACCATGGCCGTACATGACTGCTCCTGGACCGGTTGGCCGTTGGGGACGGACGGACGAACGACAGAGTTCGAGCGTATAGGCCGACACGGACAACCGGTCCCGGGTTGTACCGAACCGTTGTCGACCTGATCACTTCCCGTCGGCCGGTGGCTGGGCCGGGGGCTCGGTCGGGGACTCAGACGGGGCCTCAGACGGGGGCTCGGTCGGGGACTCAGACGGGGCCTCAGACGGGGGCTCGGTCGGGGGCTCGGTCGGGGGCTCGGTCGGGGGCTCAGTCGGGGGCGACCGTCCCGTCGGTCAGGCCGTCGTACATGCCCCGCACCAACTGGTCCCCGAGCCGGCTCGCGTGCCGCAGGGCCCGCTCGAACTCGTCGAGCGCCCGGAAGCGCGCCCCGTAGCGCCGCTGTTCGTCCAGCGGCAGCCTGGGCAGCTGGAGGCGGCGCACGTCCAGGCGGGTGGCGGTGGAGGCGTAACTGCTGGCCCGGCGGTTGTTGGCGGTCCCGCGCAGGAAGCCGGCCAGGAACCAGGGGTCGAGCGCCGCGCGGTCGGGACGCAGCAGCACCAGGCTGCGCCCGAGGGCGGCTCCCGCGGTCGCCTCGTCGATCACCCGCGCCATCGAGCCCCCGCCGAGCACCGGCACCACCACGTCGCCCGGCTCGGTCAGCACGGGCTCCTCCTCGCTCTCGGGCAGTGTCCCCGAGGGGGCCGTCCCGGCGAGGACGTCGGTGTCGGTGAGCACCGGCACGCGCGCGTGGCCGCCGTTCCCGCCGGTCCGCATCACCAGCGCGCCCCCGCGCGCGAGTTCGCCCACGGTGGTCAGCGGCCAGCGCACGGCCCCGGCGCCCTCCGCGGGCGGCGGGGTCAACTCGGCGGCCCGCCCCAGGGTCGCGCCGAGGCGTTCACGCACGGCCGTCAGCGCCTCGGCACCGTCGGCCGCCGCGGGGGGCGGCAGGTGGCGGGCGGGGGCGAGGTCCACGTCGTCGTCGAGCAGGTCGATGACGGGCAACGGGCGAGCCAGGCCGGGGCGTTCGTCGAGGGTGCCGGTGCGGTCGAAGACCTGCCAGGCGTCGAGCACGGCGTCCCGCACGGCCCGCCAGTCGGGACCGCCGCGCCCCTCCGTGGCGAACCGGCCCGCGTCCGCGAGCAGCACCTCGGGCCGCGCGGGCGCCCGGTCGGGCCTGCGCAGCACCCACAGGTGGAGCGGGATGTTGTACGGCGGTGCCGCGCCGACCGGCAGCGCGACCACGGCGCGCAGCGCGCCGCGCCGCAGCAGGTCGGCACGGATCCGGCGGCCGGAACGGCGGGAGGCGGCGGCGGGCGGCATCAGCAGCACCGCGGTACCGCCGTCCCGCAGCCGGGCCAGCGCGTGCTGCACCCAGGCCAGTTCGGACTCGGTGCGCGCCGGGAAGCCGTACTCCCAGCGCGGGTCGTAGGCGAGTTCGTCGTGGCCCCAGTTGCGCTCGTTGAACGGCGGGTGGCACAGGACGGCGTCGGCCCGCAGTGCCGGGTACGCGTCGGCGCGCAGGGTGTCCGCTGCGGCGGAGCGCACGGTGGCGGGGGTGCGCAGGGCGAGCCGGAGCGCGGTGACGGCGGCGAGTTCGGGGGCGCCGTCCTGGGCGTACAGCTCCTGGTCGGGGCGGGGGGTGACCGCGCGCAGGAGGGCTCCGGTGCCGCAGGCGGGGTCGAGGACGGTGCGGGCCGGGCCGGCCAGGTCGGCCATGAGACCGGCGAGTTCGGCCGGGGTGAGCGTGTACTGGCGCGGGTTGGCGTCGAGATGACGGCCCAGCAGGAACTCGAAGGCCTGGCGGGCGCCGCCCAGCTCGGCGGCGAGTTCGGCGGCGCCGCGCAGGAGGGGGGCGGAGGGGAGGACTTCGGGGCCGGTGGGTACGTGGACGGCCGACCTGGGGATCGAGTGCGCGGTCGATTCGCGAACCGGGTTCGCGGTGTTTACGGCGCCTACCGGGTTCGCGGCGTTTACCGGGTTCGCGGTGTTTGCGGCATCTACCGGGCTCGCGGCGTTTACCGGGTTCACAGCACCGGGCGCGTTCAGAGCGGCGGACGCGTTCACACCATCCGGCGAGTTCACACCCTCTGGCGAGTTCACAGCGGCCGGCGAGTTCACAGCGGCCGATGCGTTCCCCGCCCCGCGTGGGTTCACAGCAGCCGACGCGTTTCCACTCCCGCGCGAGTTCACACCCCCGCGCGAGTTCACACCCGCCGCGCCCTTCCGCGGCGGAGTCGCGCCGAACCGCGGCACGAGGACCTGCTCCAGCGCCCCGGGAAGCATCGCCGCGAGCCGCTCGTCGGAACCGGCGGCCACCTCAAGCCACAGCGTCGGCCGGTCATGGATGAGCAGCAGTACGCACCCGGCCTGGGTGAGCGCGGCGACCGGCCCCTCGGGATGCCCCGCGAGCTGCTGCCAGACCCGTTCACGCAGCGGCACCTCAGCCAGTTTGCCCTGCCGGCGCAGCCACGCCTCGACCTCCGCGAGCGCGAAGGAGGGGCTGGTCTCGGTACCGCCCACGGGCTTGGGGAAGTCCGCGTGTCGGCGCCGCCAGTTGCTCACGGCGGCCCGGCCGACGCCCGCCAGCCGGGCGATCCCGGCCGCGGTCACCTCTGTCGCGTTGTCCTGCACCGTCGGCTCCCCTCGCCCCGCCCGATCTGACGCGCACCCGCTCTGTGGCGACGAGCATACCGAGACGCACAGGAACCAAGCATTCACGGGCGTGTACGCACTCCATCGTGTGAACCGTGTTGACTCGGTTCACAAGCTCTGTTGTTATTGACCCATCGAACGGGCAACCGCCAGGGAGAGGCGGTTGTCCCTCAGGGAGGGGACAGAGTCATGGGTATGAAGGGCAAGGTCGCGCTCGGCGCCGTCGTGGGGATCGTCGTCATCGGCGCCGTGTCGGCGAACGCCGGTGACGAGAGCGGTGGCTCCGGCGGCAAGGGCGCCTCCGCCTCCGCGGACCGCACCTCGGGCGGCGGCAGCGGCGAAAGCGGTCGCGACAGCGGCGGCGACAGCACCAAGGGCGAGAAGGCGGACGCGGAGGAAGCCGCCGAGAAGAAGGCCGCGTTCGGCGGGGACGGCGACTTCGAGGTCGGTTCGGACATCAAGCCCGGCACCTACCGCACGACCGGCAACACCGACGGCATGTGCTACTGGGAGCGGGCCAAGGACTCCTCCGGCGAGTTGGACTCGCTGCTGGCCAACGACAATGTGACCGGCACCGGTTACGTCACCGTGAAGGCCGCCGACAAGCTCTTCTCCTCCAGCGACTGCAACGACTGGGAGGCCGTCGACGAGAAGGCGAAGGGCAGCCCGGCCTCGAAGATGTCCGGTGACGCCGGGATGCTCAGAGTCGGCGTCGACATCGCCCCGGGCACCTACCGCTCCACCGGCAACGCGGACGACGCCTGTTACTGGGAGCGTTCGAAGAACGCCGACCACTCGATCGACTCGATCATCGCGAACAACAACGTGACGGGCACCGCCGTCGTCACCATCAGCGCCTCCGACGCCTACTTCAAGACGTCCGGCTGCCAGGACTGGAAGAAGTCCGCCTGACCCGCGGGCCGGCCAGAACCCGGGCCCGCCCGCCACAGGCCACCGCCCCGGCCCACCGGGGCCCCGCGCCGCCGAGCGGGGCACGGCATCGCGCCGCCCCGCTCCGCCCGCGCCATCCACCATCGCACCGGCGCCCCGCGCGCTCCGTCATCACCGAGGATTTCCCATGCGTCGCACCGCACTCGCCGCTCTCTGTCTCACCGCCGTCGCCTCCCTCGCCGTCACCGGCTGCCAGGGCGACAAGGACACGACGGACGGCAAGGCCAGGGACAAGACAGGCACCAGCACCGGATCGTCCACCGGGAAGAAGGACGAACCGAAGGAGGCGTTCGCCGGACTCACCGGCGGGGAGATCGCCGAGCGGGCGATCGAGGCCACCTCCGGCGCCGACTCCTTCCGGATCGCGGGGGACATCCCCGACGAGGAGTCCGGCGGCACCATCACCATGGACATGGCCATCGACCGCAAGGGCGACTGCGCCGGTCACCTCAGCATGGACGGTGAGGGCCGCGCCGATCTGATCAAGAACGGCGACACCGTCTACATGAAGTACGACGAGGACTTCCTGCGCGCCCAGAGCGAGGGCGAGCCCGAGGCCGACGTCGACGCCGCGGTGGCGCTGCTGGCCGGGCAGTGGACCAAGATGTCCGCGAAGGGCGAGGGCGCCGAGGAACTCGCCGACTTCTGCGACGTCGACACCCTCCTCGGCGGCGCCGACGACGCCCAGTCGGACGCGACCCGCGGGAAGACCACCACGGTGGACGGCACACCCGCGCTCACCCTGCACGAGAAGGACGGGAAGGACGACCACACGCTGTACGTGGCCACCGAGGGCCAGCCGTACGTGCTGCGGATGGTCAGCACCACGGCCACCGACCCCGGCTCGCTGACCTTCAGCGACTACGGAAAGCCGGTGCCCGCGGAGAAGCCGGCCGGCGACATCCTGGACCTGGACGAGCTGGGCGCCTGACCCGAGGGCGGCGTCAGCCTCCGCACTGCTGGAGCATCATCCGCTGGTCGGCGGCCGTGACCGGCAGCTCGTACTTGAGCGAGACCTGCGCGAAGCGCACCGCGTACGAGCAGCGGATGCCCTTCTCCGGGGGGAGCCAGGACGCGGGGCCCGAGTCGCCCTTGGAGCTGTTGGTCGGACCGTCGACCGGCATCAGGTTCAGCGGGTCGTTGGCCAGTTGCTTCCGCTTCTCCTCGCTCCAGCGGGCGGCGCCCATCTGCCAGGCGTACGAGAGCGGCACCACGTGGTCTATCTGCACCGCCGTGGCCTTCGCCTTCTTCCAGGCGATGTCCTTGCCGGTGTACGGGTCGTACAGGTCCATCGACACGACCACGCAGTCGGAGCCGCTCCGGAACTCGACGTGCTGTCCGTGGAGTTTCAGGAGGTCGTTCCGCGTGTCGCAGCCGTTCCTCGCCAGCGGCACCCCGTCCGCCGTGTCCATCCAGGCGTAGCCGAACTCGTCCCGGTCGTAGCCGGTCTTCGGGCCGCGCCCCTTGGTCCCGGTCTTCTCGATCAGGTCCCGTGCGTCGGCGCGGTCGGCCTCGGCGGTGATCGCCGCGAGGCCGGGCCGGGTGCCGTCGGGGTTGTCCAGGGGGCTCGCGGCCCGGCCCGAGGCCGGTCCCGCGGCGGAGGCGGGGTCGTCCAGGGGCAGATCCCCGATGTCGTCGCAGCCCGTGAGGGCGAGTGCCGTACCGAGCAACGCGGCGCCGACCGCCGTCCCGCCCGTCAGTCGCTTCACGACGTGCCCCTCCCCTGTGTGCCGTTGTCCGGCTCCACCGTAGCCGGGAAGAGGTCCAGACCATATGGGCCGAAAACGCGCATGAGGCATATCACGGGCGTATCGTCGGTCCTGAGTCGCCTCCGGAAGGAGCTCTGGATGGGCATCCTCGACAGGTTCAAGAGCCACCGCGGAGCACAGGACAAGGCCAAGGGCATGTCCGACACCGCGGAGAAGAAGGTCAACGAGAGGACGGGCAACAAGTACGAGGGCCAGGTCGACGACGCACAGAAGAGAGCTGAGGGCGCGCTCGGCATGGACCGTGACAGGCCCGAACAGCAGTAACCCACGAACCACCCTGGGAACCGAGGCCGTCCGCGAGACCCACCACCCGCGGACGGCTTCGTACGGTCCGGAGCCCGGACCCGGGCGGCCCGGCGCTACGAGCCCAGCACCGACGCCAGGAACTCCCCCACCCAGCCGAGCAGTTCGCGCCCGACCAGCGGCTTGCCGCCGACCTTCGCGGTCTTCGGGCGCGGCACCAGCACCTGGTGCACGGCCGGCTTGATCACCGTCCCCGGGTACAGCCGCTTCAGGCGCAGCTCCTGGGACTCCCTCAACTCCACCGGCGCGAAACGGATGTTGGCGCCCTGGAGGACGATCTCGCCGACCCCGCAGGCGCGGGCGAGCATCCGCAGCCCCGCCACCAGCAGCAGGTTCTCCACCGGCTCGGGCAACTTGCCGTACCGGTCGACGAGTTCCTCGCGTACGGCCTTGATGTCCTCCTCCGTGTTGGCGGAGGCGATGGCGCGGTACGCCTGGAGGCGCAGCCGCTCGCCGGGCGCGTAGTCGTGCGGGACGTGCGCGTCGACCGGAAGCTCGATCTTGACCTCCAGCGGCGGCTCCTCCTCCACGCCCCCTTCGAGCGAGGCCCGGTAGTCCGCCACGGCCTCGCCGACCATGCGGACGTACAGGTCGAAGCCGACGCCCGCGATGTGGCCGGACTGCTCGCCGCCCAGGAGGTTGCCCGCGCCGCGGATCTCCAGGTCCTTCATGGCCACGTACATGCCCGCGCCCATCTCCGTGTGCTGGGCGATGGTCGCCAGGCGCTCGTGGGCGGTCTCGGTGAGCGGCTTCTCCGGCGGGTAGAGGAAGTAGGCGTAGCCGCGCTCGCGGCCGCGGCCGACCCGGCCGCGCAGCTGGTGCAGCTGGGAGAGGCCGAAGTTGTCGCCGCGCTCGACGATGAGGGTGTTGGCGTTGGAGATGTCGATGCCGGACTCGACGATCGTCGTGGAGACCAGGACGTCGAACTTCTTCTCCCAGAAGTCGACGACGACCTGTTCCAGCGCCTGTTCCGACATCTGGCCGTGGGCGGTGGCGATGCGGGCCTCGGGGACGATCTCGCGGAGCCGGGCGGCCGCGCGGTCGATCGACTCGACCCGGTTGTGGATGTAGAAGACCTGGCCCTCGCGCAGGAGTTCACGGCGGACGGCCGCGCCGATCTGCCTCTCCTCGTAGGGGCCGACGAAGGTCAGCACCGGGTGCCGCTCCTCCGGCGGGGTGGTGATGGTGGACATCTCGCGGATGCCGGTGACCGCCATCTCCAGGGTGCGCGGGATCGGGGTGGCGGACATGGTGAGGACGTCGACGTTGGCGCGGAGCTTCTTCAGCTGCTCCTTGTGCTCGACGCCGAAGCGCTGCTCCTCGTCGACGATGACCAGGCCGAGGTCCTTGAACTTCGTCTCCGAGGAGAACAGCCGGTGGGTGCCGATGACGACGTCCACGGCCCCCTCCCTCAGGCCCTCCAGGACCGCCTTGGCCTCGGTGTCGGTCTGGAAGCGGCTGAGGGCGCGGACGTTGACCGGGAACTGGGAGTAGCGCTCGGAGAACGTCCCGAAGTGCTGCTGCACCAGCAGTGTGGTCGGCACCAGCACCGCGACCTGCTTGCCGTCCTGTACGGCCTTGAAGGCGGCGCGGACCGCGATCTCGGTCTTGCCGTAGCCGACGTCGCCGCAGATCAGGCGGTCCATCGGGACCGTCTTCTCCATGTCCTCCTTGACCTCGGCGATGGTGGTCAGCTGGTCGGGCGTCTCCGCGTAGGGGAAGGCGTCCTCCAGCTCCCGCTGCCAGGGGGTGTCGGGGGCGAAGGAGTGGCCGGGGGCGGCCATCCGGGCGCTGTACAGCTTGATCAGGTCGGCGGCGATCTCCTTGACGGCCTTCTTCGCGCGGGCCTTGGTCTT
Organism: Streptomyces sp. NPDC048002; assembly: GCF_040653275.1. Taxonomy (NCBI): domain Bacteria; kingdom Bacillati; phylum Actinomycetota; class Actinomycetes; order Kitasatosporales; family Streptomycetaceae; genus Streptomyces; species Streptomyces sp. NPDC048002. The sequence continues at coordinate 111,392 of NZ_JBEZNL010000002.1, forward strand.
CGTCCAGTCCGCGCCGCCGAGGCGGTGCAGGGTGGGCGCCTCGCCGCCGACGTACTTGGTGATCTGCTCCAGCTGGTCGGTGGGGATGTAGAGCCGGTCGCCGGGCTGGCCGCGCTTGGCGGGGGCGTACTCGACGACGAGGTACTCGCGGGTGGCGCCCTGCACGGTGCGCTGGACCATCTCGATGTAGCGGCCCACTCCGTGCTGTTCGTGGACGATGTAGTCGCCCGCTTCGAGGGTGAGCGGGTCGATGGTCTTGCGGCGGCGGGCGGGCATCCGGGCGCCGTCCTTGCCGGCCGCCTTCTGGCCGGAGAGGTCGGTCTCGGTGAGGACGGCGAGCCTGAGCGCCGGGTCGACGAAGCCGTAGTCGATCGAGCCGCACGCGACGTGGACGAGGGAGGGGCTCAGGGTGGTGAGGTCGGCGTCCAGGCGGGCGGCGATGCCCTCGCCGCCGAGCACCTCGACGGTGCGGGCGGCGGGGCCGTGGCCCTCGGTGACGTAGACGGCGCGCCAGCCGTCGGCGAGCCAGCCCTTGGTGTCGGCGAGCGCCTTGGCGGTGTCGCCGCGGTAGGTCTCGGGGGCGTGCATGCCGAGCTTGAGGGTGTCGGCCTCTTCGAGGGCGTCGTCCGCGGCGAACGGGGACACCGACCACCACATCATGTCCAGTTCGCGGGCGCGGTCCCGGACGTCGGCGATGGACCACAGGGAGGCCGCGCCGACGTCGATGGGGGCCTCGCCGCCGCCCGCGGTGGCCGCCCAGGACGCCTGGAGGAACTCCTGGCTGGTGGCGACGAGGTCGGCGGCGCGGGTGCGGACCCGCTCCGGGTCGCAGACCAGGGCCATGGCGCCCTTGGGCAGGACGTCGATCAGCAGTTCCATGTCGTCGACGAGGACCGGCGCGAGGGACTCCATGCCCTCCACCGCGATCCCCTCGGCGATCTTGCCGAGCAGTTCGCCCAGCTCGGGGTGTTGTTCGGCGAGGGCGCGGGCGCGGGCGCGTACGTCGTCGGTGAGCAGCAGTTCGCGGCAGGGCGGCGCCCACAGTCCGTGCTCGGCGATCTCCAGGGAGCGCTGGTCGGCGACCTTGAAGTAGCGGATCTCCTCGATGTCGTCGCCCCAGAACTCGATGCGCAGGGGGTGTTCCTCGGTGGGCGGGAACACATCGAGGATGCCGCCGCGCACGGCGAACTCGCCACGTTTCTCGACGAGTTCGACGCGGGAGTACGCGGCGGCGGCGAGGGCCTCCACGGTGGCGTTCAGGTCGGCGGTGGAGCCGGTGCGCAGGGCGACGGGTTCCAGGTCGCCGAGGCCCTTGACCTGGGGCTGGAGCACCGAGCGGACGGGGGCGACGACGACGGAGACCGGGCCGGTCTCGGGGTCGTCGGGGCGGGGGTGCGACAGGCGCCGCAGGACGGCGAGGCGGCGGCCGACGGTGTCGCTGCGGGGGCTGAGGCGCTCGTGCGGGAGGGTCTCCCAGGACGGGTACTCCACGACGCCCTCCGGGGGGAGGAGGGAGCGCAGGGCGGCGGCCAGGTCCTCGGCCTCCCGGCCGGTCGCGGTGACCGCCAGTACGGGGCGGGCGGCCTCGCGGGCCAGGGCGGCGATGGCGAAGGGGCGGGCCGCCGGGGGGCCGACGAGGTCGACGTGCATGCGGTTGCCGTCGGTGGCCGCGGTGATCGCTTCCGCGAGGGCGGTGTCCTTGACGACGGCGTCGAGCAGACCGTGCAGGCTCATTCGGGGCGGCTTTCGTCCGGGGGGTGGGCAACACGAGCAGCCCGACGCGCGTCGCGGGCCGGGGGTGTCTCCAGCGTACGTCGGGGCGGGGTGGTGTGGGCGCCTACGGGGTTGCGCCCCGGCCGCCCCTCGTCCGCCCGGGCGGGCGCCAGTGGGTTTCGCCCCCGCCGCCCCTTCCCGTCCCGAACCCGGGGGCTGCCGCCCCCGGACCCCCGCTTCGGCCCCGAAAGGGCCTCGTCCTCAAACGCCGGACGGGCTGAAAGATCAGCCACGCCCGGCGTTCGAGTCCCCCGCAACCCCCGTGTGCGGTGGCTATTCCGTCGCGATGGCGTTCAGGACGTTCATCCGGCCTGCCCGGAAGGCCGGGATCAGCGCGGCCAGGAGGCCCACGAAGGCCGAGCCGACGAACACCCAGCCGATGGTGACCCAGGGGATCTCCAGGACCTTCAGGCCCTCCAGGGCGAGCAGCTGCTGGGCCGTCGCGCCCCAACCCATGCCGAGGCCCAGGCCGAGCAGGGCGCCGAAGAGGGCGATGACCACCGACTCCAGGCGGATCATGCGGCGCAGCTGGCGGCGGGAGAGGCCGATGGCCCGCATCAGGCCGATCTCCCGGGTCCGCTCCACCACCGACAGGGCGAGGGTGTTCACCACACCGAGGATCGCCACGATGATCGCGAGGGCGAGCAGGCCGTAGATCATGTTCAGGAGCTGCCCGATCTGGTCCTTCAGGGCTTCCTTGTAGTCGGTCTGGTCGCGCACGGTGTACTGCGGGTAGTCGTGCAGCGCCGACTTCAGGGACGTGTACGCGGCGTCCTGCTGGCCCTCCTTGGCGGAGGCGAAGACCAGCTGGTCGAGGGGCATCCGGTCGGCCGGCACGTACTTGGCGAGGGTGGCGATCGAGGTGTACTTGGAGCCCGCGTCGATGACGACGTCGCTGCTGGTGATCGCCCGGACGGTGAGTTCGGCCGTCTCGCCGCCCTTGAAGGCGACCTCGATCTTCGAGCCGAGCGTGATGCCGTGGTCCTTGGCGAAGGTCTCGTGGACGGACATCGAGTCGGGCTTGTAGGCGTCGGCGAGGTTGCCGGCGACCGTCTCGGTGCGCAGGTCCTCGGCGTACGTCGGGTCGGCCGCGGTGATGTCGGTGTCCTTGAGCGTCTTGCCGTCGGGCGTGGTGTAGTCCGCCTCGGCGATCTTGTACTCGGTGACCCGTTCCAGTCCCGGCGCCGCCTTGACCGCGGCGACGGCCTCCGGGGTGACGAGCTGCCCGCTGTCGGACTGGATGATGAAGTCGGTGCCGACGGTCTTGTCGAGCTGGTCGGTGGCCGAGGCGACCATGGAGGAGCCGACCACCGACAGACAGGCGACCAGCGCCAGGCCGATCATCAGGGCGGCGCCGGTGGCCCCCGTACGGCGCGGGTTGCGCAGCGCGTTGCGCTCGGCCATGCGGCCGACCGGGCCGAAGACCCGCAGGACGACGGCGCCCAGGACACGCACCACCCCGCCCGCCAGCAGCGGTCCGATGACGACGAAGCCGATCAGCGAGAGCACGATGCCGAGGCCGAGCCAGAGCGAGCCCTCCTTGGCCTGGTCGGCCGAGGCGGCGAGGTAGAGGCCGTAGGCGCCGCCCGCGGTGAGCAGGGTGCCGAGCACGGCCCGGACCACGCCCGCCTTGGCGTCCGCCGGGGCGCCGGCGTCCCGCAGGGCGGCCATCGGGGAGACCTTGCCCGCGCGGCGGGCCGGCAGATAGGCGGCGAGGACGGTGACGACCACGCCGAGGACCAGGCCGACCACCGGGGTCGTCCAGGCGATCGTCAGGTCGGAGGTGGACAGTTCCATGCCCATGGAGCCCATGAGCTGCATCAGGCCGATGGCGAGTCCGACGCCCGCGCCGACGCCGAGGACCGAGCCGAACACGCCCAGCAGCAGGGCCTCCACCAGCACCGACCGGTTGACCTGCTTGCGGCTGGAGCCGATGGCCCGCATCAGGCCGATCTCGCGGGTGCGCTGGGCGACCAGCATGGAGAAGGTGTTGATGATCAGGAAGATGCCGACGAGGAAGGCGATCCCGGCGAAGCCGAGCATCGCGTACTTCATGACGTTCATGAAGCCCTCGACGTCCTTCTGGTTGGCGTCGGCGGTCTCCTTGGCGGTCTGCACCTTGTAGTCGCCGCCGGTCGCGGCGAGCACGTTCTTCTTCAGCGCCGCGTCCGAGACGCCGGCCGCCGCGGTGACGTTGACGTTGGTGTAGACGTCCGGCTCGCCGATCAGGGCCTGCTGGGCGGTCCTGGTGTCGAGGTAGAAGATCGCCGCGCCGGGGTTGGTGACCTGGAAGTCGGCGATGGCGGAGATCCGCGCGGTGTGCGTGCCGACGGCGGTGATCACGCCGATCTCGTCGCCGAGCTTCAGGTCGTGCTTGTCGACGGTGTCCGCGTCGACCATCACCTGGTCGGGGCCCCGGGGCGCCGTACCGGAGGTGATCTTCATGGTGCGGGCCTCGTTGGCGTTCCAGCTGCCGACGATGGTCGGGGCGCCGCTGGTCGGCGAGAGGCTGTCCTTGTCGCCGTCGACGACGGTGACGGAGGTGGAGAAGACGGTGCCCTCGGCCGACTTCACTCCCTCGGCGCCGCGCACCTCCTCCACCACGGAGGCCGGCATGACCGGCGGCTTCCCGGTGTCGTTGGTGGTCTCGCCGGTGTCGGAGGCGTCCTTCGAACTGACCGTCACATCGGAGGAGGTGGCGGCGAAGAGCTTGTCGAAGGTGGTGTTCATGGTGTCGGTGAACACCAGCGTCCCGCAGACGAAGGCCACCGACAGCAGTACGGCCACGGCCGAGAGGGCCATGCGCCCCTTGTGCGCGAAGAAGTTGCGCATCGAGGTCTTCATGACGGTCATGACGTACGCCCCCGGGCGTCGAAGTCCTTCATGCGGTCCAGGACGGCCTCGGCGGTCGGCTTGAACATCTCGTCGACGATCCGGCCGTCGGCGAGGTACAGCACGCGGTCCGCGTAGGAGGCGGCCACCGGGTCGTGGGTGACCATGACGATGGTCTGGCCGAGTTCGTCGACCGAGCGGCGCAGGAAGCCGAGCACCTCGGCGCCGGCCCGCGAGTCGAGGTTTCCGGTCGGCTCGTCACCGAAGATGATCTCGGGCCGGGCGGCCAGTGCCCGGGCCACGGCGACCCGCTGCTGCTGGCCGCCGGAGAGCTGGGTGGGGCGGTGCTTGAGGCGGGAGGAGAGCCCGACGGTCTCCACCACCCGCGCCAGCCACTCCCGGTCCGGCTTGCGGCCCGCGATGTCCATGGGCAGCGTGATGTTCTCGATCGCGTTCAGCGTCGGCAGCAGGTTGAACGCCTGGAAGATGAAGCCGATCCGGTCCCGGCGCAGCCGGGTGAGCTTCTTGTCCTTCAGCCCGGTGATCTCGGTGTCGTCCAGGTAGATCTGCCCGCCGCTCACGGTGTCGAGGCCGGCGAGGCAGTGCATGAGCGTGGACTTCCCGGAGCCCGAGGGGCCCATGATCGCGGTGAACTGCCCCCGCATGATGTCCACGTCCACGTGGTCCAGGGCGACGACGCGGGTCTCTCCCGACCCGTACGCCTTGACGACCTGCCGCGCCCGGGCGGCAACGGCCGTACGCCCTCCAGTGTCCCCGTGCCTGGGAATGGTCACGGCCGATGTCATGGCAAGTCTCCTATGTCGGTCAGCAAGTGGGTCGTGCGAGGCGGTACGTGGAAGAGTCTGGTCGCGGCGGGGGTTCGGCGCGCTGGTGCCAAGCGCCGTCTTCCTGCGGGGGAAAACCCCACCCCCGGTGGGCCGGTCAGCCGCCCCCCAGCGGCGTAAAGCCAGGTTAAGGAAGGTCACCCGGCCGTCTCGTCCTCCGCCGGGACGAACCCGCCCCGAGCCCTGGTACGGAGGAACCCCTAGGGGCAGTCCGCCCTTTGGTGGAGCGCGAGTCGGGGTTCCCTCCTCCCTCGGGCCCACCCAGCCTCATCCCTCCCGCCGCGTGAGGGTCAAGTGGGAAGCTGGTCCCGGCAGATAGATGCAGGGGGAAAGGAAATCCCGTGGGCGGCGACACCAGACCGGCTGTACGTGACCTCGCCCGGCGTGACCGGCCCGGCCGCCGGGGCGCGGTGGTGGCCGCCCTGATGCTGTCGATGGCGCTGGCCGCGCTCGACTCGACCATCGTCTCCACCGCCGTCCCCCAGATCGTGGGCGACCTCGGCGGCTTCTCCTACTTCTCCTGGCTGTTCTCCGGCTATCTGCTCGCCGTGACCGTCAGCCTCCCCGTCTACGGCAAGCTGTCCGACTCCTTCGGGCGCAAGCCGGTGCTGGTGGCGGGCGCGGCCCTGTTCCTGCTCGGCTCGCTGCTGTGCGCGCTGGCCTGGAACATGGGCGCGCTGATCGCCTTCCGAATCGTGCAGGGGCTCGGCGGCGGCGCGCTCCAGGGCACGGTGCAGACGCTCGCCGCCGATCTGTACCCGCTCAAGGAGCGCCCCCGGATCCAGGCGAAGCTGTCCACGGTGTGGGCGGTGTCCGCGGTGGCGGGGCCCGGCGTGGGCGGGGTGCTGGCGGCGTACGCGGACTGGCGCTGGATCTTCCTGGTCAACCTGCCGGTCGGGTCGGTGGCGTTGTGGCTGATCGTGCGCCATCTGCACGAGCCGGAAAGGGAGTTGTCCGCGACCCGGTCGCGGATCGACTGGGCGGGCGCCGCCCTGGTCTTCGCCTGCGGCGGGGTGCTGCTCACGGCGCTGGTGCAGGGCGGGGTGGCCTGGCCGTGGCTGTCGGCGCCCTCGATCGCCCTGCTGTGCGCGGGAGTTGTTCTGGTGGTGGCCGTGGTGCTGGTGGAGCGCCGGGCGGCGGAGCCGGTCATCCCGGGCTGGGTGTGGCGCCGCCGCACGATCGCGGCGGTGAACCTGGCGCTCGGCGCGCTGGGCCTGCTGATGGTCGCCCCCACGGTCTTCCTGCCCACCTACGCCCAGTCGGTGCTGGGGCTGGGGCCGGTGGCCGCCGGTTTCGTGCTGTCCGTGTGGACGCTGAGCTGGCCCGTGTCGGCCGCGCTGAGCCAGCACGTGTACCGCAGGATCGGCTTCCGTGACACCGCGCTGCTCGGCATGACGGCGGCGGCGCTGGCCCTGTTCGCGTTCCCCTTCCTGCCCTACCCGGGCGACGCCTGGCAGCCCGCGCTGCTGATGCTGCTGCTCGGCGGCGCCCTCGGGCTCTTCCAACTGCCCCTGATCGTGGGGGTCCAGTCGACGGTGGGCTGGTCCGAGCGCGGCACCACCACGGCGTCGGTGCTGTTCTGCCGTCAGACCGGGCAGACGCTGGGCGCGGCGGCCTTCGGCGCCGTCGCCAACGGGGTGCTCGCCGTGCGCCTCGGCGGAGCGGGCGACCTGGACTCGGTGACCCGCGCGCTCGGCTCCGGCTCGGCGGCGGAGGCGACCCGGCGGGCCATCGCGGAGGCGGTGCACGCGGTGTATCTGGGGGCGGCGTGCGCGGCGGCGCTGGCGGTCCTGGTGCTGCTGTTCCTCGCCCCGCGGAAATTCCCCGTGCTCACCGACTGAGCCGTCCCTACCCTGGGGCCATGGTGAGGCTGGAACGGCTGCGGCAGGAACACGCGGAGGCCCTGCTGGCCTTCGAGCGGGAGAACCGGGCCTACTTCGCCCGGACGGTCCCCGACCGCGGCGACGACTTCTTCCGGCCCGCCGTCTTCGCGGCCCGCCTGCGGGACCTGCTGACCGAACAGGACCTGGGGATCTGCCACTTCCATGTGCTGCTCGACGCCGACGGCCTGCTGGTGGGACGGATGAACCTGATGGACGCGGAAGGGGGCAGCGCCGAACTCGGCTACCGCGTCGGACAGAGCGCGGCGGGCCGGGGCGTGGCGACGGCCGCGGTGGGGCAGCTGTGCCGGCTGGCGGCCGGGTCGTACGGGCTGTCCGCCCTCACCGCGGTCACCACGCAGGCCAACCCGGCCTCGCGCACGGTCCTGGAGCGCAACGGTTTCACGCGCACCGGCGAGCCGGAGGTCGCCGGCCGGCCCGGCGTCGCCTACCGCCGCGTGCTGGAGCGGCGACCGCCCGGACCGTAGCAGCCGCTCTCGAAAAGTCGGAGTTAACGGCGGTAACACCCGAGGTCAGACCGGCGGCGGCGGAAGTAAGCGCGTACCGACCGATCAGTTTGCGGAAACCCTCGCGTCCATGGCTACCAACGAGTAGCGTGCGTCCTCCGCTCGACCACCCCCCACCTCCCTGCGGTCCGTCCCCGGACCCGAGCCGCCACGCAAGGAGACACGGGATGTCCTTCGACCCGTATCCCCCCATGCCCCAGCAACCGCGCCACCAGCCGCCCCATCAGCCGTCCGCCACCTACCCGTGGCAGCCGCCCGCCCCCGCCGAACCCCCGCCCTACCGTCCCCCGCGCCACCCTCCCCTCGGGCACCACAGCGACCTGCGGATCCTGCGCAGCGCCTACCGCTGGCAGCGGCGCACCGCCACCCTCACCGCGCTCGGCTACTTCGTGCTGTTCCTGATCCTGTCGGCGTCCGCGCCGTCCCTCATGACCGGCGAGATCACCGACGGCCTGCCCACCGGACTGCTCCTGGCCCTGATCCAGCTCCCCGTCACCTGGCTCGCGATAGCCCTCTACGAGTACACCGCGCGCCGCCGCGTGGACCCGCTCGCCGAGCGCATCCGCAAGCAGGCCGAGGTGGACGCCAGGCGCGAGGGGGCCGGGCACCGATGACCAGCCAGTTCAGCGGCGACACCCAGACGATGTCGCTGGTCGCCTTCTCCGCCGTCGTCACCCTCACCCTGCTGCTGTGCGTGATGACCGGCCCCGACCGGGACGACCTCGACGAGTTCTACACCGGCTACGGCTCCCTGTCCGCGATGCGCAACGGCCTGGCCATCGGCGGCGACTACATCTCCGCCGCGACCGTGCTCGGCACCAGCGGCGTCATCGCCCTGTACGGCTACGACGGCATCGTCCTCGCCCTCAGCACCGCGCTCTCGCTGATGCTGCTGATGTTCCTGCTGGCCGAACCGCTGCGCAACGCGGGCCGGTTCACCATGGGCGACGCGCTGGCCCGCCGGATGCCCGGCCGGAGCGTACGGATCGCGGCCTGCGCGGTGACCATCGCCGCCCTGCTGCCGCTGATGCTGGTCCAACTGGCCGGCACCGGACAGCTGATGGCCTTCCTCCTCGGCTTCTCCGGCGACTCGTTGAAGACGGGCTGCATCATCGGCCTCGGCGCCCTGATGATCAGCTACGCGGCGATCGGCGGCATGAAGGGCACCGCCCTCATCCAGATCCTGAAGATGGTGATGCTGCTCGGCTCGGGCGCCGTGGTCGCGGCGCTGGTGCTGAGCAAGTTCGACTGGAGCCCGGCGGCGCTGTTCGACGCGGCCGCCGAGCAGAGCGGGGTGGGTTCCGCCTTCCTCAACTCGGGGCTCCAGTTCTCGGGCGGGCCGCTGCCGGGCCTGGACATGGTCAGCTCGCATCTCGCCGTCGTCCTCGGCGGCGGCTGCCTGCCGCACGTCACCATGCGCATGTACACCGCCTCCAGCGCCCGTCAGGTCCGCCGCTCGATGTCCTGGGCGGTCTCCACGGTGGTGCTCTTCGTGCTGGTCATCACGGTCGTCGGCTTCGGCGCGACCGCGCTGATCGGGCGCGCGGTGATCGCGGGCGCCGACCCGCAGGGCAACACGGCCTATCTGCTCGGCTCGCAGGCCGCGTTCGGTACGGAGGTCTCCACCGCGGAGACCTTCCTGTTCACCGCGGTCACCACGGCGATCTTCCTCACCGTGCTCGCCTCCGTCGCGGGCATGATCCTCGCCTGCGCCAACTCCCTCGCCCACGACGTGTTCGCCGTCCGGTTCCGGGAACTGTCGGAACGGCGGGAGATGATGGTGGCGCGTCTGTCGGCGGTGGCGGTGGGGGTGCCGGCGATCCTGCTGGCCACGCTGGTGCAGCACCGCAGCCTCCAGCCGCTGGTCACGATGTCGTTCTGCATCGGCGCCTCGGCCATCGCGCCCGCCCTCGTCCTCAGCCTCTTCTGGCGCCGCTACACCCGCACCGGCCTGCTGGCCACGCTGATCGGCGGGACGCTGGTGGTGCTGCTGCTGATGCCGGGCACCAACCTGGTCTCCGGCTCCCCCTACTCCGCCTTCCCCGAGGCCGACTTCAACTGGTACCCGTTCACGACGACCGCGCTGGTCTCCGTGCCCGCTGGCTTCCTGCTCGGCTGGCTGGGCACCGTGGCCTCGGGACGCCGGAAGGCGGAGGAGCAGCGCAAGCAGTACGAGGCCGTGGAGGGGTGGATCCTGGCGGGGGCCCTGCGCCGCAAGGACTGACCGCGCCGAAAAATTCTCCCGATCTCCCGGCAACCTCTTGTACCGGCCGCGGCGACAAGGGGGCGGAAGTGCCGTTGGCCTTCCGCCCCCGAACCTCCGAACTCCGGAACGAGAGCGACGACGTGAGCGAGAGAGCAGCTGACCGCGGGCACCGGCCGCGGCGCAGGAAGTCCACCCGCCGCCGGGTGGTGCTGATCGGCGGTCTGGTCACCGCCCTGGGCGCGGGCGCCGTCACCGGCGGCATGCTGATGACGGCCTCCGCGTCGGGCCCCGGCGCGGGCGCCTACCGCCTGGTCAACGCGGCCGACAGCACCTGTCTGAGCCTGCCCGCCTCCGGCACCCGGCTGGCCACGGCCGCCTGCGCCGACGGCAAGGCCTCCCAGGTCTGGCAACTGGCCGAGACCGACGGCGGATTCACCGTCAAGGACGCCGACGGGCTGTGCGCCACGGTGAAGGGCGCGTCCAAGTCGGCCGGCAAGGCGGTGCTGCCGCAGACCTGCGACGGCGGCGCGGCCCAGGTCTGGGCGCTCAGCAGCGTCGGCGAGGCCTACCACCTGGTCAACGCGAACAGCGCGAAGTGCCTGAACGTCAAGTCGGCGCTGGCGCAGCAGAACTCCTGCGACAAGGCGAGCAGCAAGAGCTGGACGCTGGTGAGCGAGGGCACCGCGGTGCCCTCCGCCTCGGCGTCCGCCTCCGCCACCGCCACCGCCACCAAGTCGGCCACGCCCACGGCCACGGCGTCCGCCTCGGCCACCGCGACCAAGTCGGCGACGGCCACGGCCTCCGCGACTCCCACCGCGACGGCCTCGGCCACCGCCACGGCCACCAGCGGCACGACCCTCGGCGCCTGGCCCACGGCCACCGGCAGCCAGGCGGTGAGCGCGACGGTCGAGGTGTCCGGCACCTACGACGGCTCCCTCAAGCGCTTCTACGGCTCCGGCGACCTCGGCGGCGACAGCCAGTCCGAGGGCCAGGACCCGCTGTTCGAACTCGCCGACGGCGCCGTCCTGAAGAACGTCGTCCTCGGCTCCCCGGCCGCCGACGGCGTCCACTGCCTGGGCAGCTGCACCCTGCAGAACGTGTGGTGGGAGGACGTCGGCGAGGACGCCGCCTCCTTCAAGGGCAAGTCCAGCTCCGCGACGTACCTGGTGGACGGCGGCGGCGCCCGCAAGGCGGACGACAAGGTCCTGCAGTTCAACGGCGCCGGCACCCTCACCGTCCGCAACTTCCAGGTGGAGGACTTCGGCAAGCTGGTCCGCTCCTGCGGCAACTGCTCCACGCAGTACCAGCGGCACGTCGTCCTCAGCAACGTGAAGGCGACCGCGCCCGGCAAGGTCCTGGTGGGCATCAACTCCAACTACGGCGACACCGCGACCCTCTCGGGCGTCACCGTCGTGGGGGACGACGACCTCACCATCTGCGAGCGGTTCAAGGGCAACAGCTCCGGCGCCGAGCCGACGTCCCTGGGCGAGGGCCCCGACGGCACGTACTGCCGCTACAGCACCTCGGACATCACCTTCCAGTGATCCGGAAGGGGGTGCCCGGGGCACGAAACCCGGGCACCCCCACCGCCGTCCGCTACTCAGCGGCCGCCCGCCCGGTCAGGGTGGAGAGACTGTCGCGCATCCGGTCCATGTGGGCACGCATGTCGTCCCAGCGCTCCCCGTGCTCCCGCAGCACCCCCTCGGTCTCGCGGGCGATCCGCTCCTCGCGCACCCGCGCCCCGGCGATCAGCTCCGCCGCCCGCGCCCGCGCCTCCTCCACCCGCCGGCGCGCCCCGGCCTCGGTCTCGGCGAACACCCGCTCGGCCTCCGACAGCGCGGCCTCCGCACGGGCCAGCCGCTCCACGTCCCGGGCCTCGGTCCTGACCGCCCGTTCCTCGGCCTCCCGCGCGAAGGCCGCCGACCGTTCCGCGTGCTCCCCGGCCTGCCGGGCGAGGATGCCGGCGGTGCGCCCGCGGGTCTCGCGCAGCGCGTCCAGCGCCTCGGCACGGCCCGCCTTGACCTCGCGGCGGGCCGCGATCCGGGTCTCGTCGGCCTCGGCCCGCGCGGCGAGCAGCACCTGCCGGGCCCGGTCCTCCGCCTCGGCACGTACCGACGCGGCGTGTTCCCGGGCCTCGTCGCGCAGCCCGTCCGCGTACGCCTGCGCGGCCTCCGTGAGCCGCATCGCCTCGTCGCCCGCGCCCTCCCGCAGCGCGGCGGCCTCCTCAAGACCGAGCTGGAGGATCCGCCGGGCGCGCTCCCCGAGGGTGTCGTACGTCTGCGGCGCGAGCCCGGCCACGGCCTCCCGCAGCCGGTCCGCCTCGCCCTCCATCTCCTTGGCGAGCACGGTCAGCCGGGCGGCGCGCTCCCAGGCGTCGTCCCGGTCCCGGCAGAGCGCGGCGGCGTACGCGTCGACCTGCTCGGGACGGTAGCCGCGCCCCCGGACGGCGGTGAAGCCGTGGGACGGGACCGGTGTGCCGGTCATACGGGAACCCCTCTCCATCAGACGGACGCGAAAAGATGATTTCGCGGACATCTTGATGTATGCGGAAGAAAGGTTCATAACGCGACACTCCGGACATGGCTCCGGGCCCGGTCGTCATCCCGACCGGGCCCGGCTCCCTCAGCCGTGTGCCGCTCAGCGGCGGCGCGTCACAGCAGGCCGTCCCACATCTGCTCCAGCAGCACCGACCACCAGCTCTCGGGAGAACCGAGCGCCGCCGGGTCGAGCGAGGCCAGCTGGGCCTGGAAGTCGACGGTCCAGCGGCCCGCCTGCTCCTGGTTCAGCCCGAACCGCAGCCGCCACATCCGGCCGAGCAGCGCCAGACAGCGCTGGAACTCGGGCAGCCCGGTGTTGACGAACTGCGGCGGCACCGGGGCACCGCCCGGACCCGCCTCCACCGGCACGGCGACGATGTTGGCCGTGCCGTACTGCACACAGAGCGCCCGGCCGAAGTCGCTGCCCATCACCAGGTACGACCCGGCGTCCGCGGCCGGCTGCACCCCGCGCTCGGCCGCCAGCTCCGCCAGCGTCGGCACGGGCCGCCCCGGCTGGGCCTGCGCCCAGAAGAAGGGGCCCATGTCCATCGGCAGCCCCGCCACGACCAGCGAGTGCGCCACGATCGGCGGCACCCCCTGCCGGGACACGGCGGCCTGCTCGAACCGGAACACGCCCGGCCCGAAGGCCGCCGCCAGCTCCTGCGCGATGCCCTCCGGCGGGATCGGCGGAGTCGGCTGCACCGGCGGCAGCGGCGCCCGCACCGGCGCGAGCCGCGCGGGCCCGTCCGCCACCTGGTGCAGCTCCCCCTGGTGCGCCAGCAGCTGCCCCATGCCCTGCTGCCGACTGGCGTGGTCGGTGCCATACGGCGCGATGCTCGCGAGCCGCGCCTGCGGCCACTGCTCCCGGATCATCCGCGCGCAGTAGGCGCCCGGCAGTTCGCAGGACTCCAGTTCGGTGTGCAGCTCCAGCACCTGGTCCGGCGGCACGTTCATGGCGCGCAGCTCGTGGAAGATCTGCCACTCCGGGTGCGGTGTGCCCGGCGCCGAACGCCGGATCAGCTGCTGCTCGGAGCCGTCCTGGGCGCGGTAGCGCAGGACCGCCTGGTAGCCGGGGCCCACGGTCGGCTGGCCGGTGGGCTGCGGGTAGCCGTAGGCAGGGGGCTGCTGACCGGGCATCGGCTGCCCGGGCGGCGGCACCGCGCCGGGGGGCATCCCGCCGGGCGGCATCGGCGGCTGGGGCGCGCCGGGTGCCATTCCGGGGACGCCCGGAGCGCCGGGCGGCGGGGGCGCGCCGGGGCCGCCGACCGGGGGCGCCGACAGCACGGTCTCGGCGTGGTGCACGGCACCGGGACCGGGGGCGCCGGGGGCGCCGGGCATGCCCGGCGGAGTCGGCGCGCCGGGGACACCCGGAGGCTGCGGGGCTCCCGGGACGTGCGGGACGCCGGGAGGCTGCGGGGCGCCCGGGGCGCCGCCCAGCCGGCTCGGGTCGGCCAGCATCGTGGCCGCGTGGTGGACACCGCCCGGAGGCGTGCCGCCGGGGGCTCCCGGCGCACCGGGCGGCCCGGGGGTGCCCGGCGGAGTCGGCGCGGCCGGACCACCGGGGACGTCGGGCCCCTCGGGGCCGACCGCGGAGACCATCTGCGTGGGCACGTACGCGCCGCCCGGCGCGGACGGCGGCGGAGTGGCACCGGGGCGCACGCCCGGCGCTCCGGGTGCGCCCGGCGGAGGCGGCGGAGTGGCGCCGCCCGGCACCCGGCGCGGCGGGGCCGCCTTGCTCGTCGCGGCGTCGGCAGTCCCCGGCGTGCGGCGCGAGCGGCCGGGCCGGGGTCTGCGGGCCGCCGGGGGCGGAGGAGGGAGGCGGAGGCGTGGCCCCCGGGGCGGGGGCGCCGTGCGGGGGCGTGCCCGGCGCGGGAACGCCCGGCGTGCCCGGATCGCCGAGCGCCGGTGTGACCGCCGTCGGCGGGAGCTGGCTGCCGCCCGACATCAGGGCCGTCTTGGCGTCCGGCGCGGCGGGCGGCGGCGCGCTGTGGTCGGCCTCGCCGAGCTGCGGCGCGAACACGGTCGCGGGCAGCGGTACGGAACGGTCGTCACCGGAGTCCGCGTTGGTGTCCGTACCGGCCCACGGAGTCGCCCCCGCCGGAGCCGCGGGAGACCCCGCGCCGTCGCTCGCACCGGCGTCCGGCCAGGCCGCACCCGCACCGTCGGCAACGGGCGCCCCCGGCGCGGGAGTCGGCGTCGCGGCGGCGGCGATCCCCGAACCGGGCACACCTGCCTGCGTCTCCGGCAGCGCCCCGGAACCCGAAGCGGCACCGGAAGCCGAAGCCGCACCGGAACCCGAAGCGGCACCCGCGCCCGAAGAAGCACCGGAACCCGAAGAAGCACCCGCGCCCGCGGCGACCCCGGCACCCGAGGTGTCCCCGCCGCGGCGCCCGGGAATCCCCATCTGGTCCGCCGCCTCCTGCAACCACTCCGGCGGAGTCAGCAGGAACGAGGTCTGGTTCAGGTCCACCCGGGCCGCGGGCGCCGGCGCGGGCTCCTCGTCGGCCTCCGGACGGCCGTACTCCTCCTCGTAGCGGCGGATCACCTCGCCCACCGGCAGCGCGGGCCACAGGGTGGCCTCGCCGCTGTCGCGGGCGATGACGAGCCGCTGCGCGCCGCCGTCCGAGCGGGGTCCGTCGGCGCGGTCCTCGGCCCACACCACGAACCCGAGCTCGAACTCCCGCACCCGCACCTCACGGTGCTGGTACGACGGCACGTCGCCGTTGATCCACTCCTCGGCGCGCTCCTGCGCCTGAGCGAACGTCACCATTGCGAAACTCACTCCCCAGCCATGGAGGCGGACACCGGCACGGCACGGGCGAAGCCGCCGTCGACCATCAGGTTCGCCACCGTCTCCAACTCCGGCGGGGATCCCGCCAGTCGGGACAGGAAGGCGTCGAAGTCGTCACCGCACGGCAGCAGCAGCCGCGCCACGCGGTCGGCCGGCGCCCACGAGGGATCGACGTCGCGGGCGTCGTCGTAGGCGCAGAACCACACCGAACCGATGCGGTCGCCCTTGACCTTCACGGCCAGCAGCCCGCCCTGGACGAAGCCGACGCCCAGGTAGTCCTTGGTCAGATGGTCGCGCAGGCACTTGTTGACGTAGACCAGGTCGTTGACGGCCGCCTCGTCGCGGACCGTGAAGAAGGGCTGGTCGATCAGCAGGCCCAGTTCGGCGTCGAGCGCGGTGCCCACCGGGGCGCAGCCGCCGGCCGCCTTCAGGAAGGACCGGTAGGCGCCGGGCAGCCGGTAGCCGAGATCCTCCTCCACGCCCAGCACCTGCGACTCGCTCACCGCGGTACCGGACTTCGGCAGCCCTATGTGGGCGGGGCGCGTCTCCTGGAGCGGGCGGGTGCCCCGCTTGTCCTGGTCGACCGCGGCCGTCGCGATGCCGCCGTGGTGCCGCAGCAGCGCCTTCACCTCGACCGGGACCAGTTCCATCCGCCGCGAGCCCAGCACGTGGTGCCAGGTCCAGCCGTGCGGCGTCGCCACCGACGGCACCGTGTCCCACAGCTCGTGTCCGGTCGCCGCGAGGGCCGCGTTCGCCGACACGTAGTCGGTCAGCCGCAGTTCGTCGACCCCGAAGCCCTCCGGCGGGTCCGCGATCTCCGCGGCCGCGCGCGCGTAGGGCGAGAAGTCGGGATAGCCGTGTTCGTCCATCCGCACACCCCTGGGGTGGCGGGCTGCCCTGACCGGGTCCGGGAAGTGCACGACCTGCCCGGCGTAGGGCGCGTTCGGCGGCACGGCGTGTCCCCCGGCCTGACGGCCGGGAGGTGCCCCCAGCCCGAGCCGACCTGTCGTCATGGCAGTTGCCCCCTGCGGCATCCTGGTACGGCACGCAATGTCCGGCCTAGGCCACTGCGCCCCGTATCGTCTGTCTCCACGCGTAGGCCGCATGGATCGCGGTGCCGACAGCCTATGCGGTAGGACGACACCGGTCACCGGGCCCCGGTCAGGGCCCCTCCGCTTCCGTGACCAGCCGTCACCCTGCCGTGACAGCCTGCCCAGACCCGGGCGTGTCGCGCCGCCCCAGCTTCCGCACCAGCCACGCCGTTTGGCACTCTGTGGGGTCCGGGGGGATGCTCGGGAGGGGATGACGATCATGAACGCGACGCAGACAGGACCTCATGGGGGCGCGAGAACCAGCACGTCCGGCGACCCCCGGGTCGGCTGGAGTGCCACCGAGGCGCCGCACGCCCCCGTCCTGCGCCACCGCCGTGACGGCATACTCCCCACCATCGCCGCGGCCCTCTCCGTGCGCGGCGCCACCCTCACCGGCACCGCGGCCCGCGGCGACCAGGCGCCCGCCCTGCACCCGCTGGTCCAGGACTTCCTGGACGCGCTCACCAGCGCCCAGCGCGACCGGTTCACCGGCCGCTGCGCCGAGACGATCCTCATCTCCCGGCACCTCACCACCGCCGATTCCGCGCGCAGCAAACGTGCCGCCCGCAAACCGCTGACCAGTGGCGAGGCGCGCAAGATCCTCAAGCAGGCCAAGCTCACCACGCGCCGCATCCGCGAGGACGGCGACCCGCTGCACGGCAGCTTCGCCGCGCCGTGCCGCGCCTGTACCGCCCTCAGCGCGCATTTCGGCGTCCGCGTCGTCGACCCCGCGAGCACCGACGGCTGACGACCGACGCCACCTTCGAACTCCGCACGATTGAGGGCAGATGCACCCGGATCCCCGCACGTCCACCACCCGCTTCGCCGTGCCCGTCGACGCGGCCCTGCGCGCCGCCGGCTGGCAGCCCGGCCGCTGGGACATCAAGCAGGCCGAGATCTGGGCCGACGCCCTGCGCGAGCACACCTCCCCCGCCGGCCACCGGCACACCGTCTTCCCCGCCGCGGTGGAGGCGTGGGCGGAGTTCGGCGGACTGCGCCTCGCGCCCCCCGGGCCCGGCCGCCAGGTCGCCCCGGCCGCGGTCCATCTCGACCCGCTGCACGGTCTGCACATGGCCCGCACCCTCGGGGACCTGGGCCGCGCCCTGGACACCGAGGTCTGCCCGCTCGGCGCCGAGACCGAGACCCACGCCCTGCTCGCCATCGACACCGAGGGCCGCGTCTACACCCTCGACCACACCGGCGACTGGTACCTCGGCCAGGACATCGACATGGCCCTCACCACCCTGGTCGCCGGCGCGGAACCCATCCGCCTGACAGCACCCTGAGCCACCCCGAGCACGTCGGAGCCGACCTCACCGGCAGCGGCCCGCCCCACCGACAGGGACAGGTCCCCTCCGGGAACCGGTGCCGCCCCGAGCCCCGGGCCCCACTTTTGTCCGAAGCTCTAAGCCGCCGGGATCACCGCCGAGACGCGGAAGCCCCCCGCGTCCGTAGGGCCGGAGACAAAGACGCCGCCCAGGGCGGAGACCCGTTCCTTCATGCCGACCAGGCCGTTGCCGCCCGAGGGCAGCCTCGCCAGGGAGCCGGACGTCAGCTCCGGCGGCGGCTCGTTCTCCACCTGCATCGCGATCTCGGCCAGCCGGTGCGCGAGCCGTACCTGCGTCTTCGCGCCCGCCGCGTGCTTGTGGACGTTGGTCAGCGCCTCCTGCACCACCCGGTACGCGGTCTGCTCGACCTCGGGCGCGTAGCTGCGGACGTCACCCTCGACGGAGAGGTTCACCACCATCCCCGCCGCGGCCGACTGCCCGATCAGCTCGTCCAGTTCCGACAGGCACGGCCCCTCGGCCGAGGCCGCCGCGCCCTCGTCCTCCGCGGCCCGGGAGGCCGCGGCCGCCGCCGCGGCGCCCACCGCGGCCAGCGGCACCGCCGCGCGCCGTTCGGCCCTGCCGTCCGCGGCCCGCAGCACACCGAGCATCTCGCGCAGTTCGGTCAGGGCCTGCCGCCCCATGTCGCCCACCAGGGCCGCGTTCTTGACGGCCTTCTCCGGGTCCTTGCGCGCGACCGCCTGGAGCGCCGCCGCGTGCACGACCATCAGGCTCACCCGGTGCGCGACGACATCGTGCATCTCGCGCGCGATCCGGGTCCGTTCCTCGCCGCGCGCCCACTCCGCGCGCTCCTCGGCGCGCTCCGCGAGCAGTTGCAGCTCCCGCTCCAGGCTGTCCGCCCGTTCCCGCAGCGACTCCATCAGCCGCCGCCGGGCCCCGACGTACAGCCCGAGCAGCACGGGCGGAGCCGTCATGCCGAGCGAGGTGGTGATCGCGCCGATCGGCACGAACCAGTCCCCGTACTGGAGGTCGCCCTGGTCCACGCCCTGGCGCAGCCAGACGAAGGTCACGATCAGCATCCCGATCTGCGACATCCCGGCCAGCGCGGCGATGATCCGCCGAGGCAGCTCCGAGGCGGCGAGGGTGTAGAGACCCACGACGATCATCAGGAAGCCCATCTGGGCCGGCATCACCGCGATCGACACCAGCACGACGGCGATCGGCCAGCGCCGCCGCACGACCAGCACCGAGCCGGCCAGCACCCCGAACAGCACGCCCACGAACCGCGGTATCCCCGCGTCCGCGGCGAAGGCGAACCCTTTCGCCCCGCATTCCAGCGCGGACACGGCGGCCAGAGATATGTCCAGAACCGCGCTGCGCCACCTGTCCCACCACCACGGTCCGGGCCCCGCCCGGTCCGCCGTGTGGTCTTCCCCCGTCGTGGTCATGCCTCCAGCCTACGGTCGGTACGCGCCGGATTTCCGGTGACTTTCGACGACTGGCCTACACCACACCGCGCGAGCGATCGGCGACGATAGCGCCCGAAATACCTCGAACTGCTGAATCGCTCACCGTTCGACACCGGAACCGATCATTCCTCCCGACGGTATGCCTATGGCACATCCACAGAGCAAGTACGCCGACTTCGAGGCACTCCGCGAGCGGGCGGTGGCACTGCGACGAGCCGGGCTCAGCCGACGCCGGATCCGCGACGAACTACGCGTCGACAACAACGACCTCCTCAATCGCCTCCTGGAGGGCGAGCCCCCTCCTGAATGGACGAAGCGCCCCAACGCCAAGGACGACCTGAGGGAAAGGGCCCGCGAACTACGGCTCCAGGGCTTGACGTACGACCAGATCCAGGTCGAACTGGGCTGCTCCAAGAGCTCGATCTCCTTGTGGGTACGGGATCTCCCCAATCCGGAACGCCGTCATCCAACGGAGCAGGCAAAACTCGCGGCCCGTAAACGCTGGGAACATGAGCTGGCCGTACGGGACGAGCAGCGTCGCCGGACCAAAGCGGCGGCAGCCGCGGAAGTGGGCGAGATGTCCGACCGTGAACTGTTCCTGGCGGGCGTCGCCCTGTATTGGGCGGAGGGAGCAAAGGACAAACCCTACGACCGCCGGGAGAACGTGCTCTTCGTGAACAGTGACCCCGGCGTGGTGGAGCTCTACCTCGCGTGGCTCCGCCTGATCGGCGTGAACAGTGAGCGCCTGAGCTACCGCGTGATGATTCACATCACCGCGGATGTCGAGCGGGCCAAGCAGTACTGGGCGGACTTGGTGGGCGTCGAGATCTCCGCCTTCCAGAAGACGACGATCAAGAAGCACAACCCCAAGACCGTGCGTAAGAACGTCGGCGAGGACTACCGGGGCTGCCTGGTCATCCGGGTTTCCCAGGGAGCCGAGCTCTACCGCCAGATCGAAGGGTGGTGGTCAGGAATGGTGGCTCAGGCGACGGCGCGTCTCAGGTAAGGTCTGACGCAGCCATCCGCCATGGGGTAACTGGTAGCCCGCGGGCCTTTGAAGCCCTGTAGTGCTGGTTCGAATCCAGCTGGCGGAGCTGAAAAGTTCGGGTCCTGACAGCTCAGTCAGGGCCCGCACTCATGTCCGGCATGAAACGCCCCGGTATCCTGCGGTGGTCACCCCACCTCATCCCAAAAGCCGAAGGGCACATCCGTGAGCGCCATTCGCCCGGCAGCCGTCGTCGTTCTCGCAGCGGGTGAGGGCACCCGTATGAAGTCGGCCACACCCAAGGTCCTGCACGAGATCTGCGGCCGTTCCCTGGTGGGCCATGTGCTCGCCGCCGCCCGCGAGTTGCAGCCCGAGAACCTGGTCGTGGTCGTCGGCCACGCCCGCGAGCAGGTCACCGCGCACCTCGCCGGGACCGACTCCGCGGTGCGCACGGCGGTGCAGGCGCAGCAGAACGGCACCGGGCACGCCGTACGCATGGCCCTGGAGGAGCTGGGCGGCACCGTCGACGGGACCGTCGTCGTCGTGTGCGGGGACACCCCGCTGCTGACCGGCGCGACCCTGCGCGACCTCGCCGCCACCCACTCCGGCGACGGCAACGCCGTGACCGTGCTGACCGCCGAGGTGCCGGACGCCACCGGGTACGGGCGGATCGTGCGGGACGCGGCCTCCGGGGCCGTCACCGCGATCGTCGAGCACAAGGACGCCGACGACGCCCAGCGGGCGATCCGCGAGATCAACTCCGGGGTGTTCGCCTTCGACGGGCAGCTGCTCGCCGACGCGCTCGGCAAGGTCCGCACGGACAACAGCCAGGGCGAGGAGTACCTGACCGACGTGCTCGGCATCCTGCGCGAGGCGGGGCACCGGGTCGGGGCCTGCGTGGCCGGTGACCACCGCGAGATCGCCGGCATCAACAACCGGGTGCAGCTCTCCGAGGCGCGGCGGATCCTCAACGACCGCCTGCTCACCGAGGCGATGCTGGCCGGCGTGACGGTGGTGGACCCGGCGACGACCTGGGTCGACGTCGAGGTGACCTTCGAGCAGGACGCCCTGGTGCACCCGGGCACGCAGCTGCTGGGCACGACGCACGTCGGCGCCGGCGCCGAGGTGGGCCCGAACACGCGGCTGACCGACACCAGGGTCGGGGCTGGCGCCCGGGTGGACACCACGGTGGCGGACCGGGCCGAGGTGGGCGCTCAGGCGACGGTGGGCCCGTTCGCGTACCTGCGGCCGGGGACCCGGCTGGGCGCCAAGGGCAAGATCGGTACGTACGTCGAGACCAAGAACGCCTCGATCGGCGAGGGCACGAAGGTGCCGCACCTGTCGTACGTCGGGGACGCGACCATCGGCGACCACACCAACATCGGTGCCGCCAGCGTCTTCGTGAACTACGACGGACAGGACAAACATCACACGACGGTCGGGTCGCACTGCCGCACGGGTTCGGACAACATGTTTGTGGCTCCTGTCACCATCGGGGACGGCGCGTACACCGCCGCCGGGTCCGTGATCACGAAGGACGTACCGCCCGGTTCGCTGGCCGTGGCCCGCGGTCAGCAGCGGAATATCGAGGGCTGGGTGGCCCGCAAGCGTCCGGGCAGCGCGGCGGCGAAGGCCGCCGAGAGCGCTTCTCGGGAGCCGGAAGGCGAAAGCTGACTGGAAACAGGTGCGTCCGGGACGGCGTACCGTGATAAGTGCACATCCGCACCTACCAGCTGAGACGGCCGCTCGTGCCATCCGGGACGGGCTGGTTCGGCCTCTCGCATCCAGCTGAGACACCTCTGAGGAGACAGTGCTGTGACCGGGATCAAGACGACCGGCGAGAAGAAGATGATGTTCTTCTCCGGCCGCGCCCACCCCGAGCTTGCCGAGGAGGTCGCCCACCAGCTGGGTGTCGGGGTCGTCCCGACCAAGGCCTTCGACTTCGCCAACGGCGAGATCTACGTGCGCTACGAGGAGTCGGCGCGTGGTGCGGACTGCTTCGTGATCCAGAGCCACACGGCTCCGATCAACCAGTGGATCATGGAGCAGCTGATCATGATCGACGCCCTGAAGCGCGCGTCGGCCCGCTCCATCACCGTCATCGTGCCGTTCTACGGTTACGCGCGGCAGGACAAGAAGCACCGCGGCCGTGAACCGATCTCGGCGCGGCTGATCGCGGACCTGATGAAGACCGCGGGCGCCGACCGGATCCTCACGGTCGATCTGCACACCGACCAGATCCAGGGCTTCTTCGACGGCCCGGTGGACCACCTCTTCGCGCTGCCGCTGCTCGCCGACTACGTGGGCAAGAAGGTCGACCGCGAGAAGCTCACCGTGGTCTCGCCGGACGCCGGCCGGGTACGGGTCGCGGACCGCTGGTGCGACCGGCTCGGCGCGCCGCTGGCCATCGTGCACAAGCGGCGCGACAAGGACGTGGCGAACCAGGTGACGGTCCACGAGGTCGTGGGCGAGGTCAAGGGCCGGGTGTGCGTCCTGGTGGACGACATGATCGACACCGGTGGCACGATCTGCGCCGCGGCGGACGCCCTGTTCGCGCACGGCGCGGAGGACGTCATCGTGACGGCCACGCACGGCGTGCTGTCCGGTCCCGCCGCGGACCGCCTGAAGAACTCGCGGGTGAGCGAGTTCGTGTTCACCAACACGCTGCCCACCCCGGGCGAGCTGGCGGACGACCTGGACAAGATCACGGTCCTGTCGATCGCGCCGACCATCGCCAGCGCGGTGCGCGAGGTGTTCGAGGACGGCTCGGTGACCAGCCTGTTCGACGAGCAGTAGAAGCTCCTCGAAGATCCTTTTGGGTACGGCCTCCCCGCCGAGTAGACTGCTCAGGTTGCTCGGCGAGGGAGGCCGTACCCGTCTTTCGGGGTATGGCGGTCCGTTATCGACGCGCTCTTCGTAGCAGGCCGTTCGTGGCCGGGTGACCTGTCCGTCTCTCACCCTACGAGGAGTGATCCACATGTCCGAGGTCAAGCTCGCCGCCGAGTCCCGCACCGAGTTCGGCAAGGGCGCCGCGCGCCGCATCCGCCGCGAGTCCAAGGTGCCCGTCGTTCTCTACGGTCACGGCACCGAGCCCCAGCACCTGACCCTCCCGGGCCACGAGCTGCTGCTCGCGCTGCGCACGCCGAACGTCCTGATCTCCCTGGACATCGACGGCAAGGGCAACGAGCTGGCGATCCCGAAGTCCGTGCAGCGTGACCCGATCAAGGGCTTCCTGGAGCACGTCGACCTGCTGCTCGTGAAGCGCGGCGAGAAGGTCACCGTCGAGATCCCGGTCCACGCCGAGGGCGAGCTGGCCGCCGGCGGCAACCTGCTGGAGCACGTGCTCAACGCGCTTCCGGTCGAGGCCGAGGCCACCCACATCCCCGAGGGCGTCACCGTCTCCGTCGAGGGCCTGGAGGCCGGTGCCTCCGTCCTCGCCAAGGACATCACCCTGCCCAAGGGCGTCACTCTGGCCGTCGAGGAGGACGCCGTCGTCCTCCAGGTCCTGGCCGCGCAGGCCGAGGAGGCCGCCGAGGGCGAGGAGGCCGCCGCGGCCGAAGAGCCCGCCGAGGCCTGATCGCGAGCCCGGTCGGCGGATCGGCTTGCCCACTGCGGATTCACAGCCGCCGTTCCCCCGGGAGCGGCGGCTGTGGCCTATCAAGGAGACATGGACGTGACTTCCGATCCGAGCGCACCCTGGCTGATCGCCGGTCTCGGCAATCCCGGCCCCGAGTACGCCATGAACCGGCACAACGTCGGGTTCATGGTGGTGGATCTGCTGGCCGAGCGGATCGGGGGGAGGTTCAAGCGGGCCGGCAAGGCGCAGGCGCAGGTCGTGGAGGGCCGGATCGGTCCGCCCGGCCCCCTGAGCCGGCGGGTCGTCCTGGTGAAGCCGATGTCGTTCATGAACCTCTCCGGCGGCCCGGTGAACGCCCTGAAGGACTTCTACAAGGTGCCGGTCGACCACATCGTCGCCGTCCACGACGAACTCGACATCGACCCCGGCACGCTGCGGCTGAAGCTCGGCGGCGGGGACAACGGGCACAACGGTCTGAAGTCGATGACGAAGGCCATGGGGCCGGACTACCACCGGGTCCGGTTCGGCATCGGCCGCCCGCCGGGGCGGATGCAGGTCGCGGACTTCGTGCTGAAGGACTTCTCCGCGACCGAACGCAAGGAGCTGGACTACTTCGTGGACCGCGCGGCGGACGCGGCGGAGTGCCTGGTCATCGAGGGGCTGGAGCGGGCGCAGGGCACGTACAACGCGTAGGACCGCCGCCCCGCGGAGCGGACCGCTCCGGGGGAGATTGACTTTCAGCGAGGCAATGGCCAAAGATCGCGGCCATGCCAACTGCCGTCAAGTCCGGCCAGGGCGCCTCGGCCGCGCTCCGCTTCGGACGCGTCGCGGCCATGGGTACGGTCGCGGCGCTGATCCTCATCGCGGGTGTCTGGGCGTCCTGGGGGACCGCCCAGCACGTGATGCTCACCAAGGGGCGCGAGAGCGGCACCGTCGAGGTGACCCGCTGCGCCCGTGACACCTGCGCCGGCCCCTACACCCCTCTGTCACCGGGCTCGCAGCCCCGGGACCGCGTCGTCATCGAGCACACGGCGGCCGTCCGCAAGGGCGAGACCTACACGGTCGTCGTCAAACCGGGCGGCGACGAGGTGGTCCGCTCCGGTCCCGCCGGCATCGTCTACGCCTGGGTCCCGCTCGGCGGCGCGCTGCTGCTGGCCTCGGTCGTCGTCGCGGGCGGCCTGCGCCGCACCCGGGCCGCGCAGGTGCTGGCCGGCACGGGCGTCCTCCTGCTCACGGCCGCGTTCCTGACGATGTGACGGCACTCCCCGCGTACAGAGGTGCCCCCGAGCCGGACGAGGCTCGGGGGCACCGTGGTGCGCGGGGTGTCGCGGAACGTCAGCCGGTGTTGCGCAGGCCCGCCGCCACACCGTTCACCGTCAGCAGCAGCGCCCGGGAGAGCAGCGGGTCCGCCTCCTCCTCGGCCGCCACGGCGTCGCGCTGGCGCTTGAGCAGGGCGACCTGGAGGTAGGAGATGGGGTCCAGGTAGGCGTCCCGGATGGAGAAGGTCTGCTTCAGCACCGGGGCGGCGTCGAGCAGTTCCGTCTCGCCCGTCACCTTCAGCACCTCACGGACGGTCAGCTCGTGCTCGGCCTTGATGACGTCGAACACGTGCTTGAGCTCGTCGGGGACGAGGGTGTCCACGTAGTGCTGGGCGATGCGCAGGTCCGTCTTCGCGAGCGTCATCTCGACGTTGGAGACGAAGTTGCGGAAGAAGTGCCACTGCTCGTGCATCTCGTCGAGGACCGTGTCCAGGCCCGCCTCGCGCAGCGCCTTCAGACCGGAGCCGACACCGAACCAGCCCGGCACGATCTGCCGCGACTGGGTCCAGCCGAACACCCACGGGATGGCCCGCAGACCGTCCAGGGAGACACCCGAACCGGGGCGGCGGGAGGGGCGGGAGCCGAGGTGCAGGTCGGCGAGCTGGTCCACCGGTGTCGACGCGAGGAAGTAGTTCGGCAGGTCCGGGTCCTCGACGAGCCTGCGGTACGCGGCGTGGGCCGCGTCGGAGACCACGTCCATCGCCGCGTCCCAGCGGGCCAGCGCCTCGTCGGACTGGCGCGGGGCGGTGTGCAGCGCGGACGCCTGGAGCGTGGCCGCGACGGTCAGCTCCAGGTTCTCCCGGGCCAGCGACGGCACCAGGTACTTGTCGGAGATGACCTCGCCCTGCTCGGTCACCTTGATCTCGCCCTCCAGGGTGCCCCAGGGCTGGGCGAGGATCGCGTCGTGAGAGGGGCCGCCGCCGCGGCCCACGGTGCCGCCGCGGCCGTGGAAGAGGCGCAGCCGCACACCGTGGCGGTGGGCGACGTCGCGCAGCCGCCGCTGCGCGCGGTGGATCTCCCACTGCGAGGTGGTGATGCCGCCGAACTTGGAGGAGTCGGAGTAGCCGAGCATGACCTCCTGGACATCGCCCCTGAGCGCGACCAGGCGCCGGTAGGACGGGTCCGAGAGCATGTCCTCCAGGATGGTGTCGGCGGCCTTCAGCTCGTCCGTGGTCTCCAGCAGCGGCACGATGCCGATCTTCGCCCAGCCCGCGTGCAGGTCGATCAGTCCGGCCTCGCGGGCCAGCACCGCGGCAGCGAAGACGTCGTCGGCGCCCTGGCACATCGAGATGATGTACGACTCGATCACCTCGGGTCCGAAGACCTCCAGCGCCCGCCGGACGGTCTGGAAGACCCCGAGGGTCTTCTCGCCGGCCGCGTCCACCGGAGCCGGGGTGGGGGCGAGCGGACGGCGCGACCTCAGCTCCTTGGCGAGCAGCTTGGCGCGGTAGTCGCGCGGCATGTCGGTGTACCGCCAGGACTCCTCGCCGAGCCGGTCGAAGAGCTGGCCGAGGGCGTGGTGGTGGGCGTCCGCGTGCTCGCGGACGTCCATGGTGGCGAGCTGGAGGCCGAACGCGGCCAGCGTGCGGATCGTGCGGTCCATCCGGCCGTCGGCGAAGAGTCCGCCGCGGTGCTCGCGCAGCGAGGTCTGGATCAGCGTCAGGTCGGCCAGCAGCTCGCTGGTGCCCAGGTAGTCGCGGCCCTGCTCGTGCGGGATGCCCTTGGCCAGGCGCAGCTTGGTGTTCTCCAGCTTCTGCCGGATGCAGGTGGCCTTCAGCCGGTACGGCTCCTCGGCGTTGAGGCGCTTGTAGCGGGGGCTGATCTCCGGCAGCTGTTCGAGGTCGCTCCGGAGCGAGGCCAGCAGTTCCTCGGTCGCCCCGGTGTAGCGGATGGAGTTCGACAGCAGGCCGCGCAGCTCGTCGATCATCTCCAGGGCGTCGTTGATGCCGTGCTCGTGCTGGAGGATCAGCACGTCCCAGGTGACCTGCGGGGTGACGTTGGGGTTGCCGTCGCGGTCGCCGCCGATCCAGGTGCCGAAGGTGAGCGGCCGGGTGTCGTCCGGCATGCGGACGCCGACCCGCTCCAGCTCGGCGGTGAGGTCCTCCAGCACGTCGCCGACGGCGCCGGCGTGCAGCTCGTCCAGGTAGTAGATGGCGTTGCGGGCCTCGTCGGCGGGCTCGGGACGGACCACGCGCAGCTCGTCGGTCTGCCAGACGAGGTCGATGTTCTCGGCCAGCCGGGTGTCGTGGCGCCGGCGGTCGGCCTCGATGACCGGGGTCTCCAGCAGCGCGGCGATGCGCCGGAGCTTGTTCAGCACCGACCGGCGCGCGGCCTCGGTGGGGTGCGCGGTGAAGACCGGGCGGACGTTGAGGTTCTTCACCGTCGCGCGCAGGTGCTCGGGGTCGGCGTCCTTGAGCCGGTCCGCCGTGCGGGCCAGCAGACCGCCCTCGGCGGCGCGCTTGGCGCGCAGCTCGCGGCCGCGGTGCACCTGCTCGGTGACGTTGGCGAGGTGGAAGTAGGTGGAGAACGCGCGCACCAGCTTGGCCGCCGTGTCGAGTTCGGTGCCGCGCAGCAGCTCCGCGGCGGCCTCGCCGTCCTCGCGGGTGAGTCGTCGTACCCTCTCGACCAGGTCGAGAAGGTCCTGACCCTCCTGCCGGACGAGGGTCTCGCCCAGGAGGTCACCCAGGCGCCTGATGTCGGCGCGCAGCTCGCTGGTCGACGTGGGGCTCGTAGTCAGGTCGTCGGCACTGCTCACAGGTGCGGCTCCTTGCAGTGTTGAAGCTCGTCTGGAGGGAACCCGGAGGCACGTCTCGCGCGGCGGCTGCCGCATACGGGCCGGACATCCGGGAAGTAGTCAGAGCGGACCGCGCTGTCCGACCGACTCCAGGATAGGTGCCGGTCCGGACGCGCAGGCTCACGGGCCCTTGCCGCCGGGCGACGCGCTGCCATACTTACGACGCCGTAGGTTACGGAACCGTAGGGATCGTTGTAACGGAAGCAGGGAACGGTTCCCCGAGCCACCGGCATTCGACTCACACCCTCGACCCCCCAGGGGACGCCCATGACCACGAGCTCCGATGTGATCGAAGACGCCCCGCGGGCGAACGACGACACCCCCCTTCGCTCAGCCACGCTCGGCGGCGACAAGAAGGGGAGGGTGGAGCAGCTCGCGCTGGCGGGCTTCATCGTCGTCCCCTTCGCGGCCCTCGCCCTGGCCGTGCCGCTGGCCTGGGGCTGGGGTGTGAGCTGGCTCGACCTCGGTCTGCTGGTCTTCTTCTACTACCTCGCCTGCCACGGCGTCACGATCGGCTACCACCGCTACTTCACCCACGGCTCCTTCAAGGCCAAGCGCCCGCTGCGCATCGCGCTGGCCGTCGCGGGCTCGATGGCCGTGGAGGGCCCGCTGGTCCGCTGGGTCGCCGACCACCGCAAGCACCACAAGTTCTCCGACGCGGAGGGTGACCCGCACTCCCCCTGGCGCTACGGGGAGACCGTCCCGGCCCTGATGAAGGGCCTGTGGTGGGCGCACATCGGCTGGATGTTCGACGAGGAGCGGACCCCGCAGGACAAGTACGCGCCGGACCTGATCAAGGACCGGGCGATCCGGGCGATCTCCCGCCAGTTCCTGTGGTGGACGATGCTCTCGCTGGCCCTGCCGGCCCTGATCGGCGGCCTGGTGACGATGTCCTGGTGGGGAGCGTTCACCGGCTTCTTCTGGGGCTCGCTGGTGCGGGTGGCGCTGCTCCACCACGTCACCTGGTCGATCAACTCCATCTGCCACGCGGTCGGCAAGCGCCCGTTCAAGTCCCGGGACCGCTCGGGCAACGTGTGGTGGCTGGCGGTGCTGTCCTGCGGCGAGTCCTGGCACAACCTGCACCACGCCGACCCGACCTCGGCGCGGCACGGTGTGATGCGCGGGCAGATCGACTCCTCCGCCCGGCTGATCCGCTGGTTCGAGCTGGCCGGCTGGGCGTACGACGTGCGCTGGCCGTCACGCTCGCGTATCGATTCGCGGCGGAACACCGGCGATGACGACTCCCGGCGCGGGACGGAGGCCGCGAAGGCGGCATGATGGACGCCGTGGCGACCGACTCCAGCAGCACCCCGAGCAACGAGAAGCCCCGGCGCGCGCGCCGTACCCGGATGACCGGTGCGGAGCGCCGTCAGCAACTGCTGGAGATCGGTCGCACCCTGTTCGCGGCGAAGGGGTTCGAGGGCACCTCGGTCGAGGAGATCGCGGCGAAGGCCGGGGTCTCCAAGCCGGTGGTGTACGAGCACTTCGGCGGCAAGGAGGGCCTGTACGCGGTCGTCGTGGACCGTGAGATGCGCCGCCTGCTGGACATGGTGACCGGCTCCCTGACCGCCGGGCACCCCCGGGAACTGTGCGAGCAGGCCGCCTTCGCGCTGCTGGACTACATCGAGGAGTACACGGACGGTTTCCGGATCCTGGTCCGGGACTCCCCGATCCCCCAGTCCACGGGCTCCTTCGCCTCGCTGATCTCGGACATCGCCACCCAGGTGGAGGACATCCTGGGCCGCGAGTTCAAGAGCCGCGGCTTCGACCCGAAGCTGGCCCCCCTCTACGCCCAGGCCCTGGTCGGCATGGTCGCCCTGACCGGCCAGTGGTGGCTGGACGTGCGCCGCCCGAAGAAGGCGGAGGTGGCGGCCCACCTGGTGAACCTGGCCTGGCACGGCCTGGACGGCCTGGAGGCCAAGCCTCACCTGATAGGGCGCCGCAAGGCCTGAGCCGCGCCTCCGGGTCCCCCTCGTGCCGCATCACGCCCCAGGGCCTCAGGTCCCGGGGGCAGACGGCTCCAGGAACTCGATGCGGTTGCCGACCGGGTCCTCGCAGGAGAACCGCCGGTGCCCCGGCAGCTCCGCGTCCCGGCGCACCCGCACCCCGTGCGCCGCGAGCCGGGCCCCGTAGGCCTCGATGCCGGTGACGCGCAGCCCCGGGTGGGCCTTGCGGGCGGGCCGGAAGTGCTCCTCGACGCCGAGGTGGAGCTGGACGGGCCCGGCCATGAACCAGCAGCCCCCGCGCGCGGCGAGCACCGCGGGCTTGGGGATCTCGGTCATGCCGAGGACACCGGTGTAGAAGGCGCGCAGCCGGTCCTCGGAACCGGGCGGCGCGGCCGGCTGCACATGGTCGAGCGCGCTGATCATCAGGACTCCTTGCGGGCGACGGCGAAGACCCGGCGGAAGGGGAACGGCGTGCCGTGCGGGCCGGGCGGATACGCCTCGCGCAGGGCCGCCCGGTACTGCGCCACGAAGGCGTCCCGGGCCTGGGGGTCGTCGGCGAGCGCGGTGAGCACGGGGAGCAGCCCGGTGCCCTTCACCCAGTCCAGGACCGGGTCGGCGCCGGTCAGCAGATGGACGTACGTCGTCTCCCAGACGTCCACGCCGGTGCAGCCGAGGGCCGTCAGACGCTCCAGGTAGGCCTCGGGGGTGAGGATCGCCCCGTCGTGGCGCAGGGCGTCCGCGAGGCGGTCGCGCCAGCGGGGGGAGTCCGCCAGTTCGCGCATCAGCCGGTGGCTCGGGGAGGCGAAGTTCCCGGGGACCTGGAAGGCGAGGGTGCCGCCGGGGGCGAGCCCGTCGATCCAGGCCGCGAAGAGGTCCGCGTGACCGGGCACCCACTGGAGGGTCGCGTTGCTGACGATCAGGTCGTAGGGCTCCTCGGGCCGCCAGGTGCGGACGTCGGCGTGGGCGAAGTCCAGGCTGCCGCCGGCCGGGGTGGCCCCGGCGCGGTCCTCGGCCTTGGCGAGCATCTCGGGCGAGTTGTCGTAGCCGGTGACGTGCGCGGCGGGCCAGCGCTCGGTGAGCCGGACGGTGACGTTGCCGGGGCCGCAGCCCAGGTCCGCGATACGCGGGCGGGCGGTCGGCGGGTCGGGGACGCGCGCCAGGAGGTCGCCGAACGGGCGGGCCCGGTGGTCGGCGTGCCGCAGGTACTGGGTGGGGTTCCACGTGGGCGTCGTCATGGTGTCCAGCATCCCCCAGAATTACCTTGACATCAAGATGCTCGATATCAAGAGACTTCACGTCGACACAACCACTACACTGATCGTCATGGAGGACGAGGTCGATCGGCTGGTCGCTGCGTGGCGCCGGGAGCGCCCGGACCTCGACGTGGAACCACTGGAAGTGCTCAGCCGGGTCAGCAGGCTGGCGCGGCACCTGGACCGCGCGCGCCGACTGGCCTTCTCCGAGCACAGCCTGGAGCCCTGGGAGTTCGACGTGCTCACCGCGCTGCGGCGCGCGGGCTCCCCGTACCAGCTCTCCCCCGGACAGCTGCTGACGCAGACCCTGGTCACCTCCGGCACCATGACCAACCGCATCGACCGGCTGACCAAGAAGGGCCTGGTGGAGCGGCTTCCCGACCCCAGCGACCGGCGCGGCGTGCTGGTCCGGCTGACCGACGAGGGCCGGGACCGCGCGGACCAGGCCCTGGCCGGACTGCTGGAGCAGGAGCGCGCCATCCTCGGCGAGCTGTCCCGCATCCAGCGCGGCGAACTGGCCGGGCTGCTACGCCAGTTGACCGCCCCGTTCGACAACATCCCCGGCTAGGTCGACCGGTCCGACGCCCGCGCGCCGGGCCAGCGCGACGGCGGCCAGCGTGCTGTGGACGCCCAACTTGCCCAGCACGTTCTGCATATGGGTACGGACGGTGTGCGGCGAGAGGAACAGCCGCTCGGCGACCGCCTTGCGCCCCAGACCCGCCACCATGCACCGCAGCACCTCGCGCTCGCGCGGGGTCAGCGACTCCACCAGCCGCTCGCTCTCGGTGCGGTGCTTGCGCGCGGCGGTCAACTCCCGCAGGACCCCGGTGAGCAGGGCCGGCGGAAGGTGCGTCTCCTCCCGCAGCACCCCGCGGATGACGGTCAGCAGCCGGGACAGCGAACAGTCCTTGGCGACCCAGCCGGACGCCCCGGCCTGGAGCGCCAGCGCCGCCCGCCGCGGATCGTCCTTCTCGGCGAGCACCACGATCCGCACCCCGGGCTGCGCGGACCGTACCCCCGCGACCAGGGATATGCCGTCGACCAGCCCGTCCTCCCCCACCTCCTGGACGGGCACCGCGGGCCGTATGCCCGCCACCCCGCCGCCCAGATCGGCGTCGACGAGCAGCACGTCGTAGCGGCGCCCCTCGGCGGCCGCGCGCTCCAGGCTGCGCAGTGCCGCCGGGCCGCTGCCCGCGGCGGAGACGTCGACGTCGGGCTCGGCCGCCAGCGCGGCGGCGAGCGACTCGGCGAAGATACGGTGGTCGTCGACGACCAGGACTCGGATACGAACCACTGAAACCCCCTTCCCCAATGCTCCTGAAGAGCAGGGGATACCCCAAGGTCCGGAGTGCGACGACCCGCACGGGCACGGCGCCCACGGGTGGTTGCAGCCGCACGGCCGCCGCCATGCGGAAATTGGTACCCCCACCACGGGCGCCGTACCCGGCTGTCTCGCCCCCTGATCAGCACCGGCCCCCACCGGCGCTGCTCATCAGAGTACGGGCGAGGACCGGGAGCGGAAGGCAATTCGCAGAACTGACCCGTCGACGCGTTTATCGTGAGCCGCATGTTCCGAATGGAGACAGAAGTCGACAAGGAGCGGCGCGACCTGCTCCGCGCCCGGTTGCGGGACACCAACACCGCGGCCTCGCCGGTGCTCGCCGCACTGCGCGGAACCCCGGACGAACGCGAGTCCCCGCTGCATGTGTGGATGCTGGACGAGTCCGGGGAGCTGGCCGGCGGGCTGGTCGGTCACACCTGGACGACCTGGCTGCACGTGGCGTTCCTCTGGGTCGACGGGCGGCATCGCGGCGCCGGACTGGGTTCGCGCCTGCTCGCGGAGGCGGAGCGGACGGCCCGCGAGGAACGGGGCTGTGTCAGCGCCCGGCTGGAGACCTGGGACTTCCAGGCACCGGACTTCTACCGGCGCCAGGGGTACGAGGTGGTGTGCGTGATCCCCGACTACCCGCCGGGGATCACGGAGTTCACCCTGACCAAGCGTCTTACCTGATCCGGCGGGCGCCCGCCGAGGGGACCGCCTCGAAGACCCGCGGGGCGGTGAATCCGGCCGCCGCGAAGGCCTCCTCGACGGCCTTGGTGACGGTGTCCACGTCGGCCGCCTCGACCAGCACGATCGCCGAGCCGCCGAAGCCGCCGCCGGTCATCCGGGCGCCGAGGGCGCCGGCCGCCACCGAGCTGTCCACCACCAGGTCGAGTTCGGGGCAGGAGACCCGGAAGTCGTCCCGCAGGGAGGCGTGTCCGGCCACCAGCACCGGGCCGATCGCCCGGGTCTCGCCCGCCCGCAGCAGGCCGACCATCCGCTCCACCCGCTCGTCCTCGGTGACGACGTGGCGGACCAGGCGCAGCACCTCCTCCTCATCGGCGAGGCGTTCCAGCGCCGCCTCCAGTCCGTCGTAGGGGATGTCCCGCAGCGCGTCGACGCCGAGCAGGGCGGCGCCCTTCTCGCAGCCCGCGCGGCGCTTGCCGTACTCGCCCTCGCTGTGCGAGTGCTTGACCTGGGTGTCGACGACCAGCAGCCGCATGCCCTCGGCGGCCAGGTCGAAGGGGATCTGCTGCTGCGACAGGTCCCGGGTGTCCAGGAAGAGGGCGTGGCCCTCCTCGCAGCAGGCAGAGGCGGTCTGGTCCATGATGCCGACCGGCGCGCCGACGTAGACGTTCTCCGCGCGCTGGCACAGCCGGGCCAGCTGCCAGCGCTTCAGGCCCAGCTCGTACAGGTCGTCGAGGGCGAGGGCGACCACGACCTCCAGGGCCGCCGAGGACGACAGGCCGGCCCCGGAGGGAACCGTGGAGGTCAGGTGGATGTCGGCGCCGGTCACCTGGTGCCCGGCCTCGCGCAGCGCCCACACCACGCCCGCCGGGTACGCCGTCCAGCCGCGGTCGGTCTCCGGGACCAGGTCGTCCACGCGCAGTTCGACCACGCCGCCCTCGACGTCCGCGGAGTGCAGCCGCAGTACGCCGTCGTCGCGCCGGGCGACCGCGGCCAGCGCGGTGTGCGGCAGCGCGAAGGGCATGACGAAGCCGTCGTTGTAGTCGGTGTGCTCGCCGATGAGGTTGACCCGGCCCGGTGCCGCCCACACCCCTTCCGGCTCGGTCCCGTACAGCTCCCTGAACCGCTCGGCCACAGCCTCGCTCATCCCTGACCCCTGACCTTTCGTACTGAAGTGACCGCTGACACGACCGCCGAAGTGACCACTGAAGTGACCGCTGGGGACCCCGCTGGGGACCCGGCTGGGAAGACCTACTCGCCGTGCCGCTGCGCGAACTCCCAGGCGTCCGCGACGATTCCGTCCAGGTCGGCACGCGAGGGGCGCCAGCCCAGCTTCTCGCGGGCCGCGTCGGCGGAGGCCACCAGGACCGCCGGGTCGCCGCCCCGGCGCGGGGCCACCACCTCGGGGATCGGGTGCCCGGTGACCCGGCGCACCGTCTCGACGACCTGGCGCACGGAGAAGCCGTTGCCGTTGCCGAGGTTGCAGATCAGGTGCTCGCCCGGGGAGGCCGCCCGCACGGCCAGCAGGTGGGCCTCCGCGAGGTCGGCGACGTGGATGTAGTCGCGGACACAGGTGCCGTCCGGCGTCGGGTAGTCGTCGCCGAAGACCGAGATCGCCTCCCGGCGGCCCTGCGCCACCTGGAGGACCAGCGGGATCAGGTGCGACTCGGGGTCGTGGCGCTCGCCGAACTCGCCGTAGGCACCGGCCACGTTGAAGTAGCGCAGAGACACCGCGGCCAGACCGTGCGCGGCCGCCTCCCCGGTGATCATGTGGTCGACGGCCAGCTTCGAGGCGCCGTAGGGGTTGGTCGGCCGCGTCGGCGCGGACTCCACGATCGGGACCTGCTCGGGCTCGCCGTAGGTCGCCGCGGTGGAGGAGAAGACGAGCCGGCGCACGCCCGCCTCGCGCATGGCGCCGAGCAGGGCCATGGTGCCGCCGACGTTGTTGTCCCAGTACTTCTCGGGCTTCACCACCGACTCGCCGACCTGCGAGGAGGCGGCGAAGTGCAGCACGGCCCCGTAGGAGGAGTCCAGCCACTTGGCGGCGTCGCGGATGTCGCCCTCGACGAAGGCGGCGCCCGCGGGGACGCCCTCGCGGAAGCCGGTGGAGAGGTTGTCGAGCACGGTGACCTCGTGGCCCGCCTCCAGCAGATGCTGGGCGACCACGCTGCCGACGTATCCCGCCCCGCCCGTCACCAGGTACTTCATGAACTCGCTACCTCTCGCAGTCGCTCTGCCGCGCGCTCCGGCGGCACGTCGTTGATGAACACGCTCATGCCGGACTCGGAACCCGCGAGAAACTTCAGCTTGCCGGGGGTTCTGCGGATGGTGAAGAGCTCCAGGTGGAGCGCGAAGTCGTCGCGGACGACGCCGTCGAACTCCTCCAGCGCCCCGAACGGCGCCTGGTGCCAGGCGGCGATGTAGGGCGTCGGGGACTCCTGCACGGCGCTCTCCCCTCCGTCCGGCTCGGCGAAGATCCGGTCGAAACGCCTCAAGAGTTCCAGATAAACCTGGGGGAACTCTGAGCGTGCCGCCTCGTCGAGACCCAGCAGGTCCGGCACCCGGCGGCGCGGGTACAGGTGGACCTCGTACGGCCAGTGCGCCGCGTAGGGCACGAAGGCGACCCAGTGTTCACTCGCGAGGACGACCCGCTCACCGGCCAGTTCACGCTCCAGGACGGCGTCGAAGAGGTTGCCTCCGCCGGTCGCCTCCTTGTGCTGGGCCACCTGGCGCAGCATCAGGGCGGTGCGAGGGGTGGCGAAGGGGTACGCGTAGATCTGGCCGTGCGGGTGGCCGAGGGTGACACCGATCTCGGCGCCGCGGTTCTCGAAGCAGAACACCTGCTCGACGGAGGGCAGATGGGACAGCTCGGCGGTCCGGTCGGTCCACGCGTCCAGGACCAGCCGGGCCTGTTCGTCGTCGAGGTCGGCGAAGGAGGCGTTGTGGTCGGAGGTGAAACAGACCACCTCACAGCGGCCGGAGTCGCCGGCCAGCGAGGGGAAGCGGTTCTCGAAGACCACGACGTCGTAGGACGAGTCCGGGATCTCGCTCAGCCGGTCGCCCTGCGAGGGGCACAGCGGGCACTCGTCGGCCGGCGGGTGGTAGGTCCGCCCCTGGCGGTGCGAGGCGATGGCGACCGAGTCGCCGAGCAGCGGGTCCCGCCGGACCTCGGAGGTGGTGACGGTGCGGTCCAACGGGCGCCGGTCCACCGCGGCCCGCACGCTGTCGTCGCGCAGGTCGTAGTAGATCAGCTCGCGACCGTCGGCCAGCCGGGTCGAGGTCTTCTTCACGCCGGACTCCCTAGTCGAGCCACACAACCATCAAACAGAAATCAACATATATAAACACGACTCACCCCAAGCGTCAACATCACAATCAAACAAAGACCATCACCCGACGTGTTCAATGCGTTAAGGCGGAGGCACTCGCTCTGCTAAAGATCCGTTCGCGCAACGAAGCGAGTACGCATGCAAACCCCCACATATCTCGCCGCCGAGCTACGGCTCCCCACCAACTGGCTCGACTACACGATCCTCGGCATCTACTTCGTCGTCGTCCTGGGCATCGGCTTCGCGGCCCGCCGCTCGGTGAAGACGAGCCTCGACTTCTTCCTCTCCGGACGCTCCCTGCCCGCCTGGATCACCGGCCTCGCGTTCATCTCCGCCAACCTGGCCGCCACCGAGATCCTCGGCATGGCCGCCAACAGCGCGCAGTACGGCGTCTACACCGTGCACTGGTACTGGATCGGCGCCATCCCGGCGATGGTCTTCCTGGGCCTGGTGATGATGCCGTTCTACTACTCCAGCAAGGTCCGCTCGGTCCCCGAGATGCTGCTGCTGCGCTTCGACAAGTGGGCGCATCTGTTGAGTTCGGCGCTGTTCGCCTTCGCCGCCATCCTGATCTCCGGAGTGAACCTCTACGCCCTCGCGATCGTCGTCGAGGCGCTGCTGGGCTGGCCGCAATGGGTGGCGATCGTGGTCGCCGGCGCCTTCGTGCTGGCCTACATCACCCTCGGCGGCCTCTCCTCCGCGATCTACAACGAGGTGCTCCAGTTCTTCGTGATCCTCGCGGCCCTCATCCCCATCGTGGTGCTCGGCCTGAAGAAGGTCGGCGGCTGGGACGGTCTGACGGACACCCTCAACAAGTCCCAGGGCGCCGACTTCACCACCGCCTGGGGCGGCACCGGCATCGGCAGCGACAACCCGCTGGGCGCCAACTGGCTGACGATCGTGCTGGGTCTGGGCTTCGTGCTGTCCTTCGGCTACTGGACCACCAACTTCGCCGAGGTCCAGCGCGCCCTGTCGGCGAAGAACCTCTCGGCGGCCCAGCGCACCCCGCTGATCGCGGCCTACCCGAAGATCTTCATCGTCTTCCTGGTGATGATCCCCGGTCTGACGGCCGCGGCCCTGATCCCGGGCTTCGGCACGGAGGAGTCGGGCTACCAGTACAACGACGCCATCCCGTACCTCATGGAGCAGTTGCTGCCCAACGGCGTGCTCGGCATCGCGGTCACCGGTCTGCTGGCGGCGTTCATGGCGGGCATGGCGGCGAACGTCTCGTCCTTCAACACCGTGTTCACCAACGACATCTGGGCGCGGTACGTCGTCCAGGGCCGCGAGGACTCCTACTACGTCCGCTTCGGCCGGCTGATCACCGTGATCGGTGTCGTCGCCTCGGTCGGAACGGCCTTCCTGGCCTCCTCCTTCTCCAACATCATGAGTTACCTCCAGACGCTGTTCTCCTTCTTCAACGTGCCGATGTTCGTGGTCTTCATCGTCGGCATGTTCTGGAAGCGGGCGTCCGTCGTCTCCGGCTTCTGGGGTCTGCTCGCGGGCACCGTCGCCGCGATGCTCAACTACTTCTGGATCTACAAGCAGGGCATCATCGACATCCCCACCGACCAGGGCGCCAACTTCGTCTCGGCGATCGTCGGCTTCGTGGCCGGCGCGGTGGTCATGTTCGTCGTCTCCCTGTTCACGAAGCCCAAGCCGATCGAGCAGCTCCAGGGCCTGGTCTACGGCACCCGCTCCCCCGGCATGTCCGAGGCGCCCGCCGAGGGCGACGACGCCTGGTACCGCAAGCCCGCCCTGCTGGGCTGGGGAGCGATCATCCTGGCCGCCGCCTGCTACATCCCGTTCTCTTTCTGATCGCGGGAGAATCGAGAAGCCATGTCTGAACACAACGGCCACCCCGACCCCGTCCCCGGGCACCGCGGATACTCCGAGGAGGACGTCCAGCGGGAAGTCACCG
Source organism: Streptomyces sp. NPDC048002 (assembly GCF_040653275.1). Classification (NCBI taxonomy): domain Bacteria; kingdom Bacillati; phylum Actinomycetota; class Actinomycetes; order Kitasatosporales; family Streptomycetaceae; genus Streptomyces; species Streptomyces sp. NPDC048002. The sequence continues at coordinate 149,761 of NZ_JBEZNL010000002.1, forward strand.
AGCTGCAGGGCAAGTCCGCAACCGCGGCGAGCATCTTCGACCTGCGCCGCATCATCGGCGGCCTGTTCGTCCTCTACGGCGTGATCGTCACCATCGCCGGGATCAACCCCTCGGACGCCGACCTCGACAAGGCGGCGGGCGTCAACATCAACCTCTGGACCGGGCTCGGAATGCTGCTCCTCGGCATCTTCTTCCTGGCCTGGCTGAAGCTCCGCCCGACCCCGCCGCCCACCCCGGCGACGCCGCCGGAGGACGAGCGGACCGGCACGGGGGACTGACCCGCCGCCCCTGCCCCCGCCCCGGCGGGACGGGGGCAGGGGGAGCGGCCGGGACCACGGAACCGGGGTCTCCGGGTTCCGAGCCCGACCGCGATCACGACCGCGATCACGATGACGATGACGGCCGCGACCGCGACCGCACCTACCGACCCCCACCGGGACCGGGCCGACCGCTCCCGGGACCGGGAGGGGGCAGCACCCGGGCCGAGAGGTACCCGGCGCCCGGCCAGTAGCCGAGCGCGTCGTCGTGGTCGTAGGCCCGCGCGGCGGAGCCGTCACGGTCGACGGCGCACGGCATGTCCTCGTCCTCGGTGGACAGCAGCACCCGCGCCGCTCCGGCGGTCACGCCCCGCAGGGTGAACCAGCCCCGGCCCGTCCGGTCCGTGTCCAGCACGCAGCTGCTCGCCCACGCGCCGGCCCCGCTGTCCCGGCGCCCCGGGCGCAGTCGCACGACGTCGACGTCGGAGGACCAGGCGCGCGGGCAGGCCGCGACCGGATCGCCGGGCAGGGCGCGCGGGTTGAAGAACTGCCGGACGACGATCTCACCGACGGGACGCGGCCGGCCCCGCACGTAGGAACGCATGAGGACCTCCACGTCCTGGTCCGCGTCGTGCGGGCTGTCGGGGCGGGCAAGGAGCAGGCACGCGTCGTCGACCTGGACGTTGATCTCCTTCTCCCGCAGGAGCACCACGGGTCCGTCCGGCCCGGTGCCCGTCAGGAGCAGCGCCTCCGCGGCGGTCGCGGCGGCGGACAGTTCGGCGGGGACCGTCACCAGCCCGCCGGCCAGGGCGTCCGCCCCCTCCAGGTACGCCTTCCGGGGAATCCGGGCCACCAGTTGCGCGCTGTCCGCGGTGCGCAGCTCCAGGTCCCCCAGGTCGGCCGGGACCGGCAGGGCTGTGACCATGTTGAGGGTGACGTGCGCGTCCGTCGCCTCGACGCACAGGTTGTGCGGCCGACCAGGCAGCCGGCCGGGCAGCCGGCCGTACGGACGCCGTTCCGGGACGAGCAGACGGCCCGCCGGGTAGGTGCGCGGCTCGTGGTGGCGCCACGGCGCGATCGTCCCGCGCAGCCGCCACCGGTCCGGCCGGCCGGGATCGTGGGCGGCCGTCTCGCGGGTGAGGGCGAACTGCACCACGAGGCCGCCGAATCCGGCGTCGGACGCCCTGTGCCGCAGGCGCCGCACGGCCGGGGAGACGGCCGCGTCGTCGAGCCAGTCCAGATCCTCGCCGCCGGTGACGACGAACTGGTGGACGACCGACCGGCGGACCGTCCCGTCGTCCCCGGCGACGGAGTTGTGCCACCGCGGGGGGTGGCAGCCGTGGACGGCTCCGATGGCCATGTGCCCGGCGCCCTGGGTGCGCCCGTCCCGGCCGAAGCAGAACCGGCCGACCTTCAGCGCGGTCGTCCAGTCGGAGGCCGGATCGACGTCGAGGACACGGGCCCGGCCGCCGGACCCGGTGGCGGGATCGTCGTCCCGGTGCCCCCAGAGGTCGACGGCGCGCCCGACCACGGGGTCGACGGTGTCGACGACACCGGGCCGGCACTCGACGCCGACGATCTCCGCGTCAACGGTGAGGTGCCCCTGTCCCGGCCCCTGTCCCGGCCCCTGTGCCGGTCCCTGTGCCGGCCCCCGTCCCTGCTCGCCCGGACGCTCCCGCCCCGCCTCTGCGGACACCGGGTCGGCGGGATGGCGCCCCGATAAGGAGCGTCCGCCGGCCGAGGCCAGGCCGACGAGTCCGCCCCGCCGGCCCCCGGTCGCGGGATGGACCGTCGCCACGCCCTGGAAGTGCAGCCGCGGCAGATCGAACACGCTCATACGGCACCCCCCGAGAGACCCCGGTACGAGGCGTGGACGTACGCCTTCCGTCCCCTACCGCGCCCCTTCGCCGGGCCGCCGTGCCATGAAGTGATCACCTTTTCGTCTCCCCCTGTCAGAGCCGTGCGGCGGACCTCCCCCGTACGTCGGGGCGCCCACCGCCGCGGCCGTCGGACCGTCTCCGGCCGCGGTATCCCCTCGTACGGCCGTCGCGCTCGTGCGGCGAAGCTGTCGTGCTTCCCCGTCACCGCACGAGCGCCCCACCATCCTCGGCCTCGCCGAGGTCCCCCCACTTGGCGAAACCATGAGGCTTCCCTGAGGAAGAGGTGAGGGCGCGTGCGGGCACCCGGGATGATCACGGTTCGGCCGGTCGGGGACCGCGGGCCAGGTATTGGAGCTCCGGCCCCCTGAGTCGGTGGTGTCAGGTCTCCGTCGGCCGGGGGCCCGCGCGGTCCAGGAGGCCCGTGCGGGCCGCCAGGGCCGCCGCCTCCAGGCGGGAGCCCACGCCGAGCTTCATCAGGACCCGTTGGACGTGGGTGCGGGCCGTGGAGGGGGCGATGCCCATGCCGGCCGCGATGAGCCGGGTGTCCTCGCCGTCGGCGACCCGGACCAGGACCTCCACCTCCCGGGGCGTCAGCATCTGGAGCAGCCGCTGGCCCTCGTCGTCCGGCTGGGCCGCCGGGTTGAGCAGCTCGCTGAAGGCGCCCTGGAGCAGTTGCGGCGCCACCGCCGCCTCGCCCGCCCGCGCCTTCATGATCGCCCGCTCCACGCCCTCGATCCGCTCGTCGTGCCGGACGTAGCCCGAGGCCCCCGCCGCGAAGGCCGCCGCGATCCCCCGCGGGCTGGGTACCGGTCCCAGCACCAGCACCGCGACCTGCGGACGTTCCCGCTTGATCCGTACCACCGGGTCGAACATGCCCGGCTCGGCCGGTGTCGCCGTCCCCAGCAGGCACACCTCCGGTGCCCGTGTGATGACCAGTTCGGCCGCCCCCGCGGCCGGTGCCGCCGCGGCCAGTACCCGGTGCCCCCTCAGTTTCAGCGCCGAGGCCAACGCCTCGGCGAGCAGTCGGTGGTCGTCGACCACCATCAGCCGCACTCCCACGAGCAACCCCCCAGTCCCCCCAACGAATCCCCTCGCACCCACGGAGTCACCCCCTGGATGCCCCCGGAAGCTACACGCTTGTTCGACGTTGCGCTGCCCCTACTGGAGAGAAGTGCCCCGGATCGCCGAAATTCCTCGCATTCGAGGGTGATGGGCGGTACGTGCACGGCCCCTCCCCTGAGCAGGGGAGGGGCCGTGGCGACAGGCGTTCGAGTGGTTACTCGGTACCGAAGCCGATCACCAGGTACTCCTCGTCGCCGGTGCTGCCGATCTCGCTGGCGAAGACGTCCGACATGAACAGCCGGCCCTGGCTGAAGAGGATCTCGGCGTAGTCGGGGAGCATGCTGCGCTCCACGCTCATCACCTTGTCCGTGGACGGGTTCTCCATCAGCTTGGTCTCCTTGAAGGAGCCGCCGTCGAGGGAGACGACCTGGCCGCCCTTGTCGTAGGGGCCGCGCTTGTAGGCGATCAGGTTGGGTCCGTCCATGCGCAGCGGGACGAACTCGTAGTTGTCGCCGGCGTCCGCCCGCTGTCCGGTCGCCTTGCCGGTGGCGAGGTCGAAGGAGACGATCTCGTTGGTGTCGCTGTACTCGGCCTTGCCGTCGTGCTTCTCGGTGGGCAGGTAGAGCCGGTCGTTGCCCACGGCGAGCTGGCGGCACTCCTCGATCTTGGTGATGCCGTCGCAGGAGGCGTTGTACTGCTCGCCGGGCGCGGAGATGCGCGCGAGGAGCTTGCCGGTCTTGTTGTCGATGGAGAAGAAGTCCGAGATGCCGCTGCCGTCACCGGCGGCGTCACCGACGTCGGCGGCGACGACCAGCGGATCGGTGGAGACGACGCTCGCGTACTCGATGCCCGCGGACATCTTGTACTCCGTGATCACCTTCCCGGACTTCGGGTCGATGGTCTGGATGTTGAGCTGGCGCTCGCCGTACGAACCGCACTTGCGGACCGCGACCAGCTTCGGGCCGCCGCCGTATCCGGCGTCGTAGCAGGTGTCGGTCGGCTTCGGCGCCCACAGTTGGTCACCGGTGGCCATGTCGAACGCGGCGCCGCCGCTGGTGCTGCCGACGGCCACGGTGCTCGCGCTGACCGTGACGTTGTCGAAGCTGATCGGCGAGGTGCCGCTCTCGACCGTCTTGGTCCACAGCTTCTTGCCGGTGTCGAGGTCGATGCCCGCGACCTGGGTGCAGCCGTAGGACGGGTTGGCCTTGGTCGGCATCTTCGGCTGGTAGGTGATCGCCGTCCGGTTGTCCTCGGTGGTGTGGTTGCTGCCCTGGCAGACCGGGCCGGGCAGCTCGATCGTCCACAGCTCGGTGCCCTTGTCGGGGTCGTAGCCGACGACCTCGGCGACCCCGCTCTTGGCGTACACCTTGTCGGTGAGCCAGGAGCCGACCGTGGAGACGGTCTGGTCCTTCTTCACCTCGGGCGCCGGAACCTGGAAGAGGACCTGGGAGTTGGGGTCGGACGGCGCCTTCTCGACCGCGCCGGCCGACTGGGACCCTCCGGTGTCACCGCCGGAGCCGCCGGTGCCTCCGGAGCCGCCGGTGTCACCGCCCTTGTCACCGCCGCCGGTACCGCCGCTGGAGCTGGCGGTGTCGTCCTTGCCCCCGTCGTCACCGGAGTTGGAGGCGTACAGGACACCGCCGCCGACGATCAGGGCGATGGCCACGACCGCGGCCACGATGATCGCCAGCTGGGAGTTGAACTTCTTGCCGCCGCCCGGCTGACCCGGCTGCGGCTGCATCGGCATGGTCGGCGGCTGGTAGCCGTAGGGCGGCTGGCCGTACGGCTGGGTCGGGGGCTGGCCCGGGTAGCCGTACCCCTGCGGGGGCGTCTGGGGGTAGCCGTAGCCGGCCGGCTGCTGCGGGGGCGTGGGCGGCTGCGGGTAGCCGTAGCCCTGCGGGGGCGTGGGCGCGCCGAAGCCTCCCTGCGGCGGGGGCGTCGGGGCGCCGAAACCGCCCGCCGGCGGGGGCGTCGGGGCTCCGAAGCCTCCTTCGGGCGGCGGGGTGGGCGCGCCGAAGCCCGGCGGCTGGGCCTGGGGCTCGGCGGGCGGGGACGGCTCGGGCACGCCGAAGGCGGGCGGCTGGGCCTGGGGCGGGGTGGGCGCGCCAGAAGGCGGCGGCTCGGCCGGGGGCTGCGCGGACTGCTTCGGCGGTTCGTCCTGCGGCGGCCCGAACCCTCCCCCCTGCGGGGGCTGGTTCGGCGGCGGGGGCGGGGGCGTGGTCATGATGTGAGTACCTCGGAAGGGGAGCGGCTCGATACGGACGGGACGCGGGAGCGGGAGCGGGAGCGGATCACTTGCCGAAGGCGAGCATCAGCTTCTCCTTCGCGTCGTCGTTGCCGGACAGCCGGGTGGTCGACAGGTAGAAGCGGCCGTCGACCCAGTCGTAGGTACCGGAGTAGAAGCTGTCCTCGATGTCGGCGGTGCCCGTCGGGTGCTGGAGCAGCTCGACCGGCTTGTGGGCGCTGCCGGAGGTCGGGATCGACACGACCTGGCCGCCGGCCTCCCAGGACGGCTTGACGTAGGCGACGAGGTTTCCGCCCTCCGTCTTCAGCGGCATCATCGACTCCTCCACCGGGGACTTCACCCGCCACTGCTCCTTGCCGGTGGTGAGGCTGATGGCGACGATCTCGTTGGCGCCGGTGGTGGCCTCGGTGGGCAGGTAGAGCGACTTGCCGTCGGTGGCGACGCCGGAGCAGCCCTGGAGGTCGCGCTGGAGCACGGCCCAGCCGCACTCGGGGGAGAAGCTCTCGTCCACGTCGACCTGGGAGGCGATGGTGCCGCCGGAGCCCAGCGTGGAGATGTTCCAGCTGTTCTTCTCCTCGTTGGTGCTGTAGACCACGACCGGGTTCAGTGAGTAGACCCGGCCGACCCGCCAGCCCTTGTCGGGCTTCCAGGTCCACTTGACCTTGCCGGTCTTCGGGTCGAGTTCCTGCACCTCGTCGTGCTCGTTGTCGCCGCCGGCGCCGCAGGAGGAGACGGCGACCAGTTTCTCGCCGCCCGCGAAGGCGGCCGGGAAGCAGGCGTCGCCGTACTTCTTCTTGTCCCACAGCTTCTTGCCGGTGGTGACGTCGTAGGCGGTGCCCGACTGCGAGCGGCCCACCATCAGGGTGCCGCCGGTGAGGGACATCTCGATCTGGAGGGTGCTGTCGAAGAGTTCGCCGTCGGCGACCTCGGCCGTCCAGCCCTTGTCTCCGGTGTTCAGGTCGAGTTCCTGGAGCTGGTTGCACTTGGCGCGGTCGCTGCTGCCGCTCATGTACGCCACGACGACCTTGTCGTCGGCCGTCTTCTGCGGGGTGACGGCGCAGATCTTCTCCGGGAAGGTGATCGCGTCCCAGGCCGGGTCGCCGTCGGCGACGCCGTAGGCGAAGACCTGCTTGTACGCCGCCTTCACCGCGGTCTTGTCGGTGATCCACATGCCGGGGGCGTCGGCACCCGAACCGGGGGCGTCCGGCGCCGACTTGTACCAGAGGACCTTCGCCTCGCCGGCCTTGCGGCCCTTGTTGAGGTCCTCGGGGTCGTCACCGCCGTCGCCGTTGCCGTCACCGGGGTTCACGGGGTCGTCGGAGGACTTGGGGTCGTCGCTCTTCTGCGCGACCGGCTTCTTCTTGCCGCCGTCGTCGTCGCCGCCCGCCACCGCGAAGACGGTGCCGCCGATGACCAGCAGGGCCGCCACCGCGGCACCGACGACGAGGGCGGGCTTTCCCTTGAAGGGGTTGCGCGAGCCGGGGGGCGGGGTGGGCGCGCCGGGGTACTGCGGCTGCTGCGGGTAGCCGTAACCGGGCTGGCCGTGACCGGGCTGGCCGTGGCCGGGCTGCCCGTAACCGGGGGTGGCGTACGGGCCCGGCTGCTGCGGCTGGCCGTACGGGCCGGGCGCGGCCGGTGCTCCGTAGGGGCCGGGGGTCGCGTACGGGCCCGGCTGCTGGGGCTGGCCGTAGGGACCCGGCTGTTGGGGGTAGCCGTAGCCGGGCTGCGGGGTACCGGCCGGCGGGGCCTGCGGGGGCGGGGGTGTCTGAGGCGGCTGGGCCGGGGGCTGCGGCGACTGCGGCGGCTGGGGAGTGCCGAAACCTCCCTGCGGCGGCGGGTCCTGCGGCGCGCCGAAGCCTCCGTTCGGCGGCTGGCTGGGCGGCTGGCTCATCAGCGGTTTCCCCCTTGTGACCGATGTGGCGCCGCGCCCGGTGGCGCTGTGTTCCCGCCACACCCATTCTTCTCAGACGGTTCTCAGACGGCTCTTTCTATCACTCGGGGCCGACAGTTCAGCGGGCCGGTCAACCCCTGTTCCCAAGGGACGACCGGCCCGTGATACCGCTGTTACGCGCCTTCACGCGCCCTTCACGCCGCTTACGCGTCCTCCGCGAGTTCCAGCCACCGCAGCTCCAGTTCCTCGCGCTGGCCCGCCAAGTCGCGCAGCTCGGAGTCGAGTTCCGCCACCTTCGCGAAGTCTGTCGCGTTCTCGGCGATGTGGGCGTGCAGCTTGGTCTCGCGCTCGGAGACCTTGTCCAGCTGCCGCTCGATCTTCTGGAGCTCCTTCTTGGCGGCGCGCTGGTCGGCGGCGCTCTTCTCCGGGGCGGCCTTCGCGGCGACGGGTGCGGCGGCAGCCGCGGCATCCTCCATGCTGTGGCGGCGCTCGATGTACTCGTCGATGCCGCGCGGCAGCATCCGCAGGGCGGCGTCGCCGAGCAGGGCGAACACCCGGTCCGTGGTGCGCTCGACGAAGAACCGGTCGTGGGAGATGACGACCATCGAGCCGGGCCAGCCGTCGAGCAGGTCCTCCAGCTGGGTGAGGGTCTCGATGTCGAGGTCGTTGGTGGGCTCGTCGAGGAAGAGCACGTTCGGCTCGTCCATCAGCAGCCGCAGCAGCTGGAGCCGGCGCCGCTCACCGCCGGACAGGTCGCCGACCGGCGTCCACTGCTTCTCCTTGTTGAAGCCGAACGTCTCGCACAGCTGCCCGGCCGTCATCTCGCGCCCCTTGCCGAGGTCGACGCGCTCGCGCACCCGCTGCACGGCCTCCAGCACCCGCAGGGCGGGGTCGAGTTCGGCGACCTCCTGGGAGAGGTAGGCGAGCTTGACGGTCTTGCCGACGACGACACGGCCGCCGACGGGCTGCGTCTCGCCCTCGGTGCGGGCCGCCTCGGCCATGGCGCGCAGCAGGGAGGTCTTGCCCGCGCCGTTGACGCCGACCAAACCGATGCGGTCGCCGGGGCCGAGCTGCCAGGTGACGTGCTTGAGCAGCACCTTGGGGCCGGCCTGGACGGTCACGTCCTCCAGGTCGAAGACGGTCTTGCCGAGCCTGGACGAGGCGAACTTCATCAGCTCGCTGGTGTCCCGGGGCGGCGGCACGTCCTTGATCAGCTCATTGGCGGCCTCGACGCGGAAGCGCGGCTTGGAGGTGCGCGCGGGGGCGCCGCGGCGCAGCCAGGCCAGTTCCTTGCGGACCAGGTTCTGCCGCTTGGTCTCCTCGGTGGCGGCGATGCGCTCCCGTTCGGCGCGGGCGAAGACGTAGTCGGAGTAGCCGCCCTCGTACTCGAAGACGCTGCCGCGCTGGACGTCCCACATGCGGGTGCAGACCTGGTCCAGGAACCAGCGGTCGTGGGTGACGCAGACCAGCGCCGAGCGGCGCTCGCGCAGGTGCTGGGCGAGCCAGGAGATGCCCTCGACGTCGAGGTGGTTGGTGGGCTCGTCGAGGACGATGAGGTCCGGTTCCTCGATGAGCAGCTTGGCGAGCGCGATCCGGCGGCGCTCACCGCCGGAGAGCGGCTCGATGACGGTGTCCAGGCCCTGCGGGAAGCCGGGCAGGTCCAGGCCGCCGAAGAGGCCGGTCAGCACGTCCCGGATCTTGGCGTTGCCCGCCCACTCGTGGTCCGCCATGTCCCGGATGACCTCGTGCCGGACGGTGGCCTTCGGGTCGAGGGAGTCGTGCTGGGTGAGCACGCCCAGGCGCAGTCCGCCGGAGTGGGTGACCCGCCCGGTGTCGGCCTCCTCCAGCCTGGCCAGCATCCGGATCAGGGTGGTCTTGCCGTCGCCGTTGCGGCCGACGACCCCGATCCGATCCCCCTCGGAGACGCCGAGCGAGACGCCGTCGAGCAGGGCACGGGTGCCGTACACCTTGCTGACGTTCTCGACATTGACCAGATTGACGGCCATTTCTCTCCTGCCCAGGTGGATCGATCGACCCTCCAGGGTAGTCGGCGGCGCAGCGGGCCGTCGTCCGCTTACCCCGCTACGACCGTGGCGCCCGGGGCGGGCCCCGACGCCACCCGTACCGTGCGGCAGGTGCCGGACGTGTGCAGGGACTCGGCGACCTTCGCCGCGGACTCCGCGTCCCGGGCGAGGAACGCGGTCGTGGGGCCCGATCCGGAGACCAGCGCGGCGAGCGCCCCCGCGCCGCGGCCCGCGGCGAGGGTGTCGGCGAGTTCGGGGAAGAGGGAGAGCGCGGCGGGCTGGAGGTCGTTGGTGACGGCCGCGGCGAGCGCGTCCGGGTCGCCCTCGGCGAGCGCGCCGAGCAGCGCCTCGGAGGCGACCGGTTCGGGGACGTCCCGCCCCTCGGCCAGCCGGTCGAACTCGCGGAACACGGCCGGGGTGGACAGTCCGCGTACGGCCATGGCGAACACCCAGTGGAAGGTCCCGCCGGTCTCCAGCACGCGCAGCTTCTCGCCCCGTCCGGTGCCGAGCGCGGCCCCGCCCACCAGGCTGAACGGCACGTCGCTGCCCAGCTCGGCGCAGATGTCGAGGAGTTCCCGGCGGGGGGCGTTGGTCCCCCACAGCGTGTCGCAGGCGAGCAGGGCGGCCGCGCCGTCCGCGCTGCCGCCGGCCATGCCGCCCGCGACCGGGATGTCCTTGGCGATGTGCAGGTGCACGTCGGGGCTGATGCCGTACCGGGCGGCGAGCGCCTCGGCGGCGCGGACGGCGAGGTTGGTGCCGTCGAGGGGGACCTGGGCGGCGTCGGGGCCCTCGCAGGTCACCGTCGGTCCGCCCGCGGACGGGGTGACGGTGACCTCGTCGTACAGGCCGACGGCGAGGAAGACGTTGGCCAGGTCGTGGAAGCCGTCGGGGCGGGCGGCGCCCACCGCGAGCTGGACGTTGACCTTGGCGGGGACGCGTACGGTGACGGCCACTCAGCTGTCCCCCTCACTGGACTTGTGCTCGGCGATCCGCGCGAACTCCTCGACGGTCAGGGACTCCCCGCGCGCCTGCGGCGAGACCCCGGCCGCGACGAGCGCCGCCTCGGCGGCGGGCGCGGAACCGGCCCATCCGGCGAGCGCGGCCCTGAGCGTCTTGCGCCGCTGTGCGAAGGCGGCGTCGACGACGGCGAAGACCTCCGCGCGGGAGGCCGTGGTCTTCACCGGCTCGGTCCGGCGGACCAGCGAGACCAGCCCGCTGTCGACGTTCGGCGCCGGCCAGAAGACATTGCGGCCGATGGCTCCGGCGCGCTTGACCTCGGCGTACCAGTTCGCCTTCACCGAGGGCACGCCGTAGACCTTCGAACCGGGCGCGGCGGCCAGCCGGTCGGCGACCTCCGCCTGCACCATCACCAGGGTGCGCTCGATGCTCGGGAAGGTGGCGAGCATGTGCAGCAGCACGGGTACGGCGACGTTGTACGGCAGGTTCGCCACCAGTGCGGTCGGGGCCGGGCCGGGCAGCTCGGTGACGAGCATCGCGTCGGAGTGGACCAGCGCGAAGCGGTTGGCGCGGCCGGGCATCCGGGCGGCGACGGTGGCGGGCAGGGCGCCTGCGAGGACGTCGTCGATCTCGACGGCGGTGACCCGGTCGGCGGCCTCCAGCAGCGCGAGGGTGAGGGAACCGAGCCCCGGCCCGACCTCCACGACCACGTCGTCCGGCCGGACGTCCGCGGTGCGGACGATGCGGCGCACGGTGTTCGCGTCGATCACGAAGTTCTGGCCGCGCTGCTTGGTGGGCCGCACACCGAGCACCTCCGCGAGTTCGCGGACGTCGGCGGGGCCCAGGAGGGCGTCGGGGGCGGGGCTGCTGCTCACGGGACAAGGGTACGGGCCACCGCCCACGCCTCCCGCCCGGCCCGCGCGGGCCCCCGCCCGTCCAGGCCGTGTCCGACGCGGTCTAGAGCCGCGCCCCGCAGTGCGGCCACGGACCGGCGCCGCGCTGCACGTACAGCTTCTTCGCCCGGAAGGTCTGCTCGGCGGCGGGGGCGTCCTGGGGGCGCCCGCTGCCGCCGAGGCCGCGCCAGGTCCGGGTGTCGAACTGGTACAGGCCGCCGTAGGTTCCGGAGGGGTCGACCGCGTCGGGGCGCCCGCCCGACTCGCAGGCGGCGAGCGCCTGCCAGTTCAGGCCGTCCGCGCCCCGCACGGAGGTCGGCATGGGCCGGGTCCCCACCTTCACGACCTGGGTCCGCGCCTCCCGCACCAGTTCGGTCCTGAGCAGCCGCGGCTTCTGCCGTACACCGTTGACGGTGCGCAGGGAGTAGGTGATGCGCCGCAGCCCCGCCTGTCCGGCCCGCTCGACGACCTCGGTGCCGCGGAACAGCGAGGGGTCCTCGGTGCGCCGCACCCCGAAGGGGATCTCCTCCTCGCGGACCTCCGTGGAGCCGGTGATGCGCAGTACGGTCACCGTCTGCCCGTCGCGCGGAAAGCTTCCGGCGGGGACGGAGGTGGCGTCGAGGCCGCGCAGGGTGATCCCGGCCTCCTCCACGGCCTCCCCGACGGTCGCCGCGTTGGTGCGCACGGTGCGGGCCCGGCCGTCCGCCATGACCGTCACGGAGCGCTCGGTGCGCACGTCCAGCGCCAGCCCGGCGCGCCCGATCCGCAGGGAGCGCGCCCGGGACAGGTACGCGCCCTCGGCGCGCACGCCCCACTGGGCCAGCGCCTCCTCCACCGTGTGCGCCGTCGTCCACGCCTCGTAGCGCCGGCCGTCGAGCGTGAGGGTCACCGGGCGCCCGTACTCGACCATGATCTCGTCGCCGCTGCTCAGCTCGGTGCCGGGGGCGGGCGAGATCACGTCGTGCGCCCCGACCCGCACGCCCTCCTCGGCGAGCAGCTCGGTCACGTCGTCGGCGAAGGTGTGCAGGGTGCGCGGGTGGCCGTCGACGGTCAGCTCGACCGCCTTGTCCTCGGCGACGAAGGCGGTGGTGCCGCCGGCGAGGAACGCGACGACCAGCGCCTGCGGCAGCAGGCGGCGCACGGAGCCGTCGGCGCCGCCCGGGTGGCGCGCCTTCCGCCGGCGTGCGCCCCGCCGGACCGCTCCGGCGCGCGCGACGGGTTCGCCGGGCTCGACGGGTCCGGGGGCCTCGACGGGCCCGGGGGTCTCCTCGTAGGCGGGCACGTAGGTGTCCACGTAGGTGTCCACGTACGTCCGCTCGTACGCCGCCGGCATCCCGTACGCCAGGGTCTGCGCGCTGTGCAGATCGGCACCGCGCGCGTGCCGCTCCCGGTACTCCTCGTGCGCCTCGTACGTCTCGTACTGCGATCTGCTGCTCACGCCGCCACGCTCCAGAGAGGCCGAAGAGGCCACAGAGGCCAGAGGGGTCCCGATCGGGCCAGAACCTAGCGGAGCGGACGTCACTCTCCAAAGCGACGCGACTACGCACCGTCGCGGGCCGGAGATTGGTCCTCAGTAGTCGAAGGCGCGTGCCGTGTTCGCACCGAGGGCCGTCGCCAGCGTGTCCTCGTCGATCCCGCGCACCGCGGCCATCGCGCGCACCGTGACCGGAATCAGATACGGGGCGTTGGGCCGTCCGCGGTAGGGCGCCGGGGTCAGGAAGGGCGCGTCGGTCTCCACCAGCAGCAGTTCCAGCGGGGCGACCGCGACGGCGTCCCGCAGGTTCTGGGCGTTCTTGAAGGTGACGTTGCCGGCGAAGGACATGAAGTATCCGGCGGCCGCGCAGATCTCCGCCATCTCGGCGTCGCCCGAGTAGCAGTGGAAGACGGTCCGCTCCGGGGCGCCCTCCTCCTTCAGCACCCGCAGCACGTCGGCGTGCGCGTCGCGGTCGTGGATGACCAGCGCCTTGCCGTGCCGCTTGGCGATCTCGATGTGGGCGCGGAAGGAGCGCTCCTGCGCCTCCTTGCCCTCCTCGCCGGTGCGGAAGTAGTCGAGGCCGGTCTCGCCGACCGCCTTGACGTGCTCCAGCGCGGCCAGCGCCTCGATCTCGGCGAGCGCCGCGTCCAGCCCGGCCTCGCCGCCCGGCCGGCGCGCGCCCTGCCGGGACCAGCCGTCGGGGTCGCCGTGGACGATGCGCGGCGCCTCGTTGGGGTGCAGGGCGACGGCGGCGTGGACGCCGTCGAACGCGGCCGCGGTGTCCGCGGCCCACTGCGAGCCGCGTACGTCGCAGCCGACCTGCACGACCGTGGTCACCCCGACCGACGCGGCCTTCGCGAGCCCTTCCTCCACCGTGCCGGACTGCATGTCGAGGTGGGTGTGGGAGTCGGCGACGGGCACCCGGAGCGGTTCCGGGAGCGGCGGCGCCGCGTTCTTCTCGCTGGAGGAAGGCATGCCCCGATCCTACGAAGGGGCCTGCGCTCCCCGCCGCCGAGCCCGTTCAGCCCGCCTTGCGTTGGAAGGGGTGCAGCAGGTCGGACAGATGCCAGTGGTGGCGCTCCGCGGCCGGGGCGTCCGGCTGCTTCGGGGGTGTGCGGCGCGGCCGGTGCGCCGCGTCACGGACCGAGGAGACCTGTCCGGCGCGCATGATCCGTACGACGTGGCCGTCGCAGTTCACGCAGGTGGGACGGCTCAGCGGGGAGGGGACGATCCTGCCGTCCGCCACGTACAGGACGAACTCCCGCCCCTCGGCGTCCGTGTGGTGCTCGATCTCGTACGACTGTTCCCAGCCGTGCCCGCAGCGCATGCAGGCGAAGGAATACGACTCGTGGACGACGGGGGTCTCCGCGGTGCGGAGGCGGTGCTGCCCTGCGATCTCACTCATGCCGGCTCCTGTCGGTTCCGCTGGCGGGGGCGGGTCGCGCCCCTCGATTCCAGTGGACTCCTCGGCCGGGGCGAAAGCACGCGAGCTGCGCACTGTTGGGACCGCCTTGGACGTTCCTTGCCGAAACGCCCGTACCGCTTTACTCCGGCATGGCGACTTCCTCACGCCGGCCTGACGGAGCCGCCCGCCCGACCCGTCCGGTCACCGGCCGGGTCACCGGCTCGGGACCGGCTCGGTCACCGGCTCTTGGCCGCCACCACCGCGTCGAAGACGACCCGCTTGGGCAGCCCGGCCTCCACCGCGACCGCCGCGATGGCCTCCTTGCGGCGCTCGCCCGCCTCCTCGCGCACCCGCACCCGGCGCACCAGCTCCTCCGGCCCGATCTCCTCGGGCCCCTTCTCCGGCGCGCCCTCCACGACCACCGTGATCTCCCCGCGCACCCCCTCGGCCGCCCACGCGGCCAGCTCGCCCAGCGGACCCCGCTTGACCTCCTCGTAGGTCTTGGTCAGCTCCCGGCACACCGCGGCCCGCCGCTCGGCGCCGAACACCTCGGCCATCGCGGCGAGGGTGTCGTCGAGCCGGTGCGGGGCCTCGAAGTAGACGAGCGTGCGCCGCTCCCCGGCCACCTCGCGCAGCCGGGACAGCCGCTCGCCCGCCTTGCGCGGCAGGAAGCCCTCGAAGCAGAACCGGTCGACGGGCAGCCCGGACAGCGCGAGCGCGGTGAGCACCGCCGACGGCCCCGGCACCGCGGTGACCTTGACGTCCCGCTCGACGGCCGCGGCGACCAGCCGGTACCCGGGGTCGGAGACCGAGGGCATGCCCGCGTCGGTGACGAGCAGCACCCGGGCGCCGCCGAGGAGTTCCTCGACGAGTTCGGGGGTGCGGGCCGCTTCGTTGCCCTCGAAGTACGACACCACCCGCCCCTTGGGCGTGACCCCCAGGGCCTGGGTGAGCCGGCGCAGCCGCCGGGTGTCCTCGGCGGCGACGACGTCGGCGCCGGCGAGTTCCTCGGCGAGCCGGGGCGGGGCGTCGGCGATGTCCCCGATGGGAGTGCCGGCGAGGACCAGGGTTCCGGACGTAACTGTCACGTTTCCATCCTCGCAGGCGCCGTGCACGGGACTCCCACAGCGCGGTTCCCTACGATGGCGCGGTGACCAGTACCGCGTCCTCCATGGACACCCGGCAGGACAAGACGCCGCACGACCAGCGGCCGTCGTGGCAGCAGCGGCTGCGCCGTTTCGGCTACACGGCGGGGCCCGCGAGCGACGTCCGCGACCGTCTGAACCCGCCGTACGCGCAGCCGGGACCGAGAATGTGGTCGGTGCTGGGGCTGCCGCCGGTGCTCACCGACCGGCTCGCGCGCTGGTCGGGCTGGGGCGGTCCGCTGCTGGTCACGCTGTTCGCGGGCGTGCTGAGGTTCTGGAACCTGGGCAGCCCCAAGGCGGTGATATTCGACGAGACGTACTACGCCAAGGACGCCTGGGCGCTCGTCCACCGCGGCTTCGAGGTCAACTGGGACAAGAACGCCAACGACCTGGTGCTCCAGCTCGGCGACAAGGTCGACATCCCGACCGACGCGGCGTACGTGGTGCACCCGCCGGTCGGCAAGTACGTCATCGGCCTCGGTGAGCTGGTCTTCGGCTTCGACCCGTTCGGCTGGCGGTTCATGACCGCGCTGCTCGGCACGCTCTCGGTGCTGATGCTGTGCCGGATCGGCCGCCGGATCTTCCGCTCGACCTTCCTCGGCTGCCTGGCGGGCGCGCTGATGGCGGTGGACGGGCTGCACTTCGTGATGAGCCGCACCGCGCTCCTCGACGGTGTGCTGATGTTCTTCGTGCTGGCCGCGTTCGGCTGTCTGGTCGTCGACCGCGACCGGGCCCGCGAGCGGCTCGCCGCCGCGCTGCCCGCGGACGCGAACGGCATGGTCCGCCCCGACGCGCACACCGCCGACACGCTCGGTCTGGGCCTGCGGCCCTGGCGCTGGGCGGCGGGCCTGATGCTGGGCCTGGCCCTCGGTACCAAGTGGAACGGCCTGTACTTCCTCGCCGCGTTCGGCCTGCTGACGGTCCTGTGGGACGTCGGCTCCCGCAAGGTGGCGGGCGCCCGCCGCCCCTACCTGGCGGTCCTCAAGCACGACCTGGGACTGGCGTTCCTGGCCACCGTGCCGGTCGCGATCGTCACCTACCTGGTCTCCTGGACGGGCTGGATCCTCTCCCCCACGGACGGCTCCGGCGGCTACTACCGCAACTGGGCCGCCACCGACGGCAGGAACAGCGACTGGTCGTGGCTGTTCCCCGACTGGCTGCGCAGCCTGTGGCACTACGAGACGCAGGTGTACGACTTCCACGTCGACCTGTCCTCGCCGCACACCTACCAGTCCAACCCCTGGAGCTGGATCGTCACCGGCCGCCCGGTGTCGTACTTCTACGAGTCCCCGGCCCCCGGCAAGGACGGCTGCCCGGCGGACGCGGGCGAGAAGTGCGCGCGCGAGGTGCTGGCCATCGGCACGCCCCTGCTGTGGTGGGTGGGCTGCTTCGCCCTGCTGTACGTGCTGTGGCGCTGGTTCTTCCGCCGCGACTGGCGCGCGGGCGCCATCGCCTGCGGCATCGTGGCCGGCTACCTGCCCTGGTTCTTCTTCCAGGAGCGGACGATCTTCTTCTTCTACGCCGTCGTCTTCCTGCCCTTCCTCTGCCTGGCCGTGGCGATGCTGCTCGGCGCGCTCACCGGCCCGCCGGGGTCGAGCGAGCTGCGCAGGGTGACGGGCGCGACGGGCGCGGGCGTCCTGGTCCTGCTGATCGCCTGGAACTTCATCTACTTCTGGCCCCTCTACACCGGCACCTCGATCCCCATCGACAGCTGGCGGTCGCGGATGTGGCTCGATACGTGGGTCTAGCAACAATCCGGAAACACCCGCCCCCTCCGTCACAGCCCGCTCCTAGAGTGGCGGGAACCAATGGGGACACGGGGAGGACTGCCCAATGGGCAAGGGGGTCAAGGCCGCCGTCATCGGCGGTGTGTTCGCGGTGATGGTGGGCGGTGCCGGATACGGCGCCTACAACGTCGTGTCGGCGGTGGGCGGTGACGGGGGCGGCCCCGCGGCGGTGAAGACCGGGCCGCCGAGCGGGGACGAGGTCGAGGAGACCTCGGAGGAGTTCTTCGCCGCCTGGGAGAAGGGGCAGGCGTCCGAGGCCGCCTCGTACACCGACTTCCCGCAGGAGGCGACGGCGCTGCTGACCGCCTACGGCGAGGCCGCGCACATCACGAAGGTCGACATCACGCCGGGGACCGCGAACGGCGGGGTCGTGCCCTTCTCCGTCGCGGCGACGGTGTCCTACGACGGGAAGGCGAAGCCGCTCGCCTACGACAGCGAGCTGAAGGTCGTGCGCGGGGAGACCTCCGGGCGGGCGCTGGTCGACTGGGACCCGTCCGTGGTGCATCCGGAGCTGAAGAAGGACGACACCCTGGTCACCGGTGAGTCGGCGAGCCCGCCCATCGAGGCCGTGGACCGCGACGACCAGGTGCTCACCAAGGCGAAGTACCCCTCCCTCGGTCCGGTCCTGGACACCCTGCGCCAGCGGTACGGCGACAAGGCGGGCGGCACGCCCGGGGTCGAACTGGTGGTCAGGCACGCGGCGGAGGGCGTCGCCGACACCCCGCTGCTCACCCTCGCCGAGGGCGAACCGGGCAAGCTGCGCACCACCCTGAGCGCGCCGGTGCAGGCCGCCGCCGAGAAGGCGGTGAAGGACTACCCCGAGTCGTCGGTGGTGGCCGTGAAGCCGAGCACGGGCGAGGTGCTGGCGGTGGCGAACCACCGTGCGGACGCCTTCAACGCCGCCTTCGAGGGGCAGGTGGCACCCGGCTCCACGATGAAGATCATCACGGCCGCGATGCTGATCGACAACGGTGTCACCTCGATGAACGGTCCCGCGCCCTGCCCGGACTCCGCCACCTGGCAGAGCCAGACCTTCGGCAACCTCCCCGGCCTGGCGGCCAACGAGGGCGCCACGCTCGCGGACACGTTCATGCGCTCCTGCAACACCGGCTTCATCAAGCTCGTGGACGAGGAGCCGCTCACCGACTCCTCGCTGACGGCGGAGGCCCAGCAGCGGTTCGGGCTCGGCCGGGACGACTGGAAGACCGGCATCAGCTCCTTCGACGGCAGCGTGCCCGCCTCGACGGGGCCGGACCGCGCGGCCAACGCGATCGGCCAGGGCCAGGTCCAGATGAGCCCGCTGAACATGGCGTCCGTCACAGCCACCGCGATCACCGGAACCTTCCGGCAGCCGTATCTCGTCTCCCCCGACCTGGACGGACGGGAGCTGGCCACCGCCGACGGACTCCGGGCGGACACCGCGACCCAGCTCAAGCAGATGATGCGGCTCACCGCCACGCAGGGCACGGCGAGCACGGTGATGTCCGGTCTGGGCGGCGACATCGGCGCGAAGACCGGCTCGGCGGAGGTGGACGGGAAGGACGCCAACAGCTGGTTCACCGGTTTCCGTGATGATGTGAGCGCGGCGGCGATGGCGGTGTCCGGCGGGCGCGGCGGCGAGGCGGCGGGCCCGATCGTGCGGGCGGTGCTGGCCGCGGGTGGCTGACGTCACGTGACCCGCCCGGGACTCTAGGGTGGTGCCGTCGTTGGGCTGACGAGACCGGACCCGGGAACCCCCGGGGATTGCGCGGAGGACTTGAGGACAGTGGGCAAGAGAAGGCGCGTCGCCGAGCGACGGAAGACGAACCCCGCCGTGCTGGTCGGCGGGACGATCGCCGCGGTCGTGGCCGGTGCCGGGGTCGCCGCCTACGCGCTGCTCGGCGGGGACGCCGAGGACCGCACCGAGTCGGCCAACGACACCAAGTCGGTGAAGACCGGCCCGCTGTCCGCCAAGGAGGTCGCCACCGCCTCCCGGACCTTCCTCGGCGCCTGGCAGGAGGGCCGCGTCGCCGCCGCCTCCGGCGGCACGGACGACGCGGCCGGCGCCCGCAAAGCCCTCACCGGGTACTTCAAGGACGCCCGCGTCAAGGACGTCACCCTCACCGCGGGCACCGCCACCGGCGGCAAGGTCCCGTTCTCCGTCAAGGCGACGGTGAAGTTCGACAAGCTCAGCAAGACGCTGGCGTACGACAGCGCGCTGACCGTCGTACGGCGCGCGGGCGACGGCGAGCCCGTCGTCCGGTGGCAGCCGTCCGTCGTGCACCCCGACCTCAAGGACGGCGACCGCCTGGTCACCGGCGAGGCCGGGACACCGCCCGTCAAGGCGCTCGACCGGGACGGCGGCGAGCTGACGACCGCGAAGTACCCCTCGCTGGGCTCGATCCTGGACTCCCTGCGCGAGAAGTACGGCAAGACCGCGGGCGGCGAGGCGGGGGTCGAGGTGCGGGTGGTCCGCGGCAAGGAGGCCGAGTCGGCGGACAAGACCCTGCTGGAGCTGAGCAAGGGCACCCCGGGCACGGTCGAGACGACGCTCGACCCCGCCCTCCAGGCCGCCGCCGAGGAACAGGTCGCCAAGAAGGCCCGCTCCTCGGTGGTCCTGCTGCGCGTCTCCACCGGCGAGATCCTGGCCGCGGCGAACGCCTCCCGGGGCTTCAACACCGCCTTCCAGGGCTCCCTCGCACCCGGCTCCACCATGAAGGTCATCACCTCCTCGATGCTCATCGAGAAGGACCTGGCCTCGGCGAACGCGGCCCACCCCTGCCCCAAGTACTTCACCTACGGCGGCTGGAAGTTCCAGAACGACGACAAGTTCCAGATCAAGGGCGGCACCTTCAAGGCGAGCTTCGCCCGCTCCTGCAACACCGCCTTCATCAGCCAGGCCCCCGAGCTGGACGACGACAGCCTGACCGAACAGGCCCAGCAGGTGTTCGGCCTCGGCCTGAACAACTGGGCCGTGGGCGTCTCCACCTTCGACGGCGCCGTGCCCGTGCAGTCCAAGGCGCAGATGGCGGCCGAGCTGATCGGCCAGGGCGGGGTGCGGATGAACCCGCTGAACATGGCGTCGGTCTCGGCGACGGTGAAGGCGGGCGTCTTCCACCAGCCCTACCTGGTCTCCCCCGAGGTGGACGGCCGGCAGCTGGCGACGGCCGCGCGCGCGATGTCCGCGGACACGCTGGCGCAGCTGCGCGAGCTGATGGCGTACACGGCCGCGTACGGCACGGCGGCCGAGGCGATGGCCGGGGTGAGCGGTGACGTCGGCGCGAAGACCGGCTCGGCGGAGGTCGACAACCAGAAGAAGCCGAACGGCTGGTTCACCGCCTACCGGGGCGACGTCGCGGCCGCAGGGGTCGTGCAGGCGGCCGGGCACGGCGGCTCGACGGCGGGTCCGATCGTGGCGGCGCTGCTGAAGCTGGCCGACTGACGCGAGCCGCTCCCGCCCGGCGGCTCAGTGGTGCACGGGGTCGGCGGCCGCGATGTAGGTGCGGCGAAGGAACCGCAGCAGTGCCTTGCTGTCGAACTGCACGACCGAGACGCCCTGCGCGGAGTGGAACTCCACCACCGCCTGGACCCGGCCGCACGGCCACACGCGGACCTCTCCGCTGCCGGCCGGGGCACGCAGGCCCTGCTCCAGCAGGTCCCGGTCGAAGGTCCACTCGTGCGCCCCGGGCAGTCCGAACCGCACCGACCGGGGGTCGAGTTCGGGGTCGTAGCGCAGGACCACGGGGACCGCGTCACGGTCCTCCTGTATGAGGACGTCGGTGTCCGTGACGATGTGGGCTCGCGCGTACTGTTCGACTACGGACATCGGACGGCCCCTCACACTCAGCGACCTGAACGAAAGCTGTGGATCCGCTTTCTCTCCAATGTCGCATATTTCCCGGGGGGCGCCTCCGGAGCCGGGAGTCATCCGCCGTTTCTTTTCGGTCACACGCTCTTGCAAACCGTTCGCAACAAGCCACTATCATCGAACGGTGCATGTGCCTGACGGATTCATAGACGCCCCCACCTCGGTCGCGACCGGAGCGGTCGCTGCCGCCGCGGTCGCCGTGAGCCTGCGCGGCGCCCGCCGCGAGCTCGACGAACGCACCGCCCCGCTGGCCGGCCTGGTCGCCGCCTTCATCTTCGCGGTGCAGATGCTGAACTTCCCCGTCGCGGCGGGGACCAGCGGCCACCTCCTCGGCGGCGCGCTCGCCGCCATCCTCGTCGGTCCCTACACCGGCGTGCTCTGTGTCTCCGTGGTCCTGCTCATGCAGGGTCTGCTCTTCGCCGACGGCGGCCTGACCGCGCTCGGCGTCAACATCACCAACATGGCGATCGTGACGACGGTCGTCGCCTACGGCCTCTTCCGCGCGCTGGTGAAGGTGCTGCCGCGCACCCGTCGCTCGGTGACCGTCGCCTCCTTCGTCGCCGCGCTGGTCTCCGTCCCGGCGGCGGCGCTGGCCTTCACGCTCATGTACGCGATCGGCGGCACCACCGACGTCTCCATCGGCAAGGTCGCCGGTGCGATGGTCGGCGTGCACATCCTCATCGGCATCGGCGAGGCGGCGATCACCGCACTGACCGTCGGCGCGGTGCTCGCGGTCCGCCCGGACCTCGTCTACGGTGCCCGTGACCTGCGCGAACGCCTCCAGCTGCGGGTGAACGGCGAACTCATCGACGCGCCCGAGCCGGAGACCGAGCCGGCGCCCGTCGCGGCGCGCACCTCCCGGCGCACGCTGTGGATCAGCGGCCTGGTCACCTCGCTCGTCCTCGCCGGCCTCGTCAGCTTCTACGCCTCGGCCGACCCCGACGGCCTGGAGAAGGTCGCCACCGACAACGGCATCGACGAGAAGGCCGAGGAACACCACTACGCCGACTCGCCGCTCGCGGACTACGGCGTCAAGGACGTCGACAACGCCCGGCTCTCCGGCGGCCTCGCCGGTGTGATCGGCGTCGGCGTCACGGTCGTCGCGGGCACCGCCGTGTTCTGGTCCGTGCGCAGGCGCCGCGGGGAGGACGTCTCCCCCGCGAGCACGAACGTCTGACATGGGTGCCGGGCACGCGCACAGGCTCTACCGGCACGGGCACTCGCCCGTGCACGGTCTGCCGCCGCACACCAAGCTCGCCGCGACCTTCGCGTTCGTCCTGGTCGTGGTCTCGACCCCGCGCGAGGCGATGTGGGCGTTCGGCGTGTACGCCGCGCTCCTCGCCGGGGTGGCGTGCCTGGCCCGTGTGCCGGCCGGCTTCCTGCTCAAGCGGCTGCTGATCGAGGTGCCGTTCGTCGCGTTCGCGGTGCTGATGCCGTTCGTGGCGGAGGGCGAGCGGGTCGAGGTGCTCGGGCTCTCGCTGAGCGTCAACGGACTGTGGGGCGCCTGGAACGTCCTGGCCAAGGGCACCCTGGGCGTCGCCGCCTCGGTGCTCCTGGCGTCCACCACCGAACTGCGGGAACTGCTGCTGGGCCTGCAACGGCTGAAACTCCCGCCGCTGCTGGTCCAGATCGCCTCCTTCATGATCCGCTACGGCGATGTCATCACCGACGAGATGCGGCGCATGAGGATCGCCCGTGAGTCGCGCGGGTTCGAGGCGCGCGGGGTGCGGCACTGGGGGGTGCTCGCGAAGTCGGCGGGCGCCCTGTTCATCCGCTCCTACGAGCGCGGCGAGCGGGTGCACCTGGCCATGGTCAGCCGCGGGTACGCCGGCGCCATGCCCGTCATCGACGAGGTGACCGCGTCCCGGGCCCAGTGGACGCACGCGTTCGCCCTCCCCTTCGCCGCCCTCGTCGTATGTCTGCTGGGATGGACGCTGTGACAGCTTCTCTGGAGGTCTCCGGCCTCGCCTACGCCTACCCCGACGGCCATCAGGCCCTGTTCGGCGTGGACTTCTCCGTCGGCCGCGGCGAACGGGTCGCGCTGCTCGGCCCGAACGGCGCCGGCAAGACCACCCTCGTACTGCACCTCAACGGCATCCTGACCGGGGGCACCGGTACCGTGCGGGTCGCGGGGCTGCCGGTGGGACGCGCGCACATGGCGGAGATCCGGCGCCGGGTCGGCATCGTCTTCCAGGACCCCGACGACCAGCTCTTCATGCCGACGGTCCGCGAGGACGTGGCGTTCGGCCCGGCGGCGGCCGGGCTGAAGGGGGAGGAGCTGGAGCGGCGGGTGGACAAGGCGCTGGACCAGGTCGGCATGGCCGCGTTCAAGGAGCGGCCGCCGCACCACCTCTCCTTCGGACAGCGCCGCCGGGTGGCCGTGGCGACGGTGCTCGCCATGGAACCGGAGATCCTCGTCCTGGACGAGCCGTCCTCCAACCTCGACCCGGCCTCGCGCCGTGAACTCGCCGACATCCTGCGCTCGCTGGACGTGACCGTGCTGATGGTCACCCACGACCTGCCCTACGCGCTGGAGCTGTGCCCGCGCGCGCTGGTCCTGAGCGAGGGCGTGATCGCGGCCGACGGCGCTACGGCCGAGCTGCTCTCCGACGGCGAGCTGATGCGCGCCCACCGGCTGGAACTCCCCTTCGGCTTCGATCCGCGTTCGGTGCCGGCGCCCGGGGCCCGTCCGTGACAATGGGCGGGTGACGAGCCACGAAGACGGCGCCGCCGGATCCCTGCTGCTGGACGAACAGCTCTGCTTCGCGCTGTACGCGGCCCAGCGCGCGGTGACGGCCGCGTACCGGCCGCTCCTGGACGAGCTGGGGCTCACCTACCCGCAGTACCTGGTCCTGCTGGTGCTGTGGGAGCGGGGCGAGACCACCGTGAAGGAGCTGGCCGGGGCGCTGCGGCTGGACTACGGCACGGTGTCGCCGCTGCTCAAGCGGCTCCAGAGCGCGGGGCTCGTACGCCGGGAGCGCGCGGCGGACGACGAGCGCTCGGTGCGCGTGGCGTGCACCGGGCGCGGCGAGCAGCTGAGGGAGCGCGCGGCGCGGGTGCCGGGCGCCCTGCTGGCCTCGACGGAGCTGGACGGCTCCGAGGCGGCGCGGCTGCGCGAGGAGCTGTGGCGGCTGACCGAGAAGGCACGGGCCGCCGCGGACCGCGCGCCGTAGCGGCCCCGACCGGCGCCGGGGCGTTACCGGCGGTCTCCACCCCCTGCCCGCGCACCCCTCCCTACCGGCAAGTACCTTGTGCACGATGTACTTGTGCACTCGCTAATTCCGGGGGAGGCCGAACTTGACCGAGGACACCGCCGTCGACACCCGTCCCACCAAGATCATGTATGTCGCCGAGGCCACCGCGCACGGCGGCCGGGACGGCTATGTGACCAGCCAGGACGGCCACCTCCAGCTGCGGGTCGCGATGCCCGCGCAGCTCGGCGGCGACGGCAACGGCACCAACCCCGAGCAGCTCTTCGCCGCCGGCTTCAGCTCCTGCTTCCACAACGCGCTGGTCCTGGTGGGACGCCGGTCCGGGCTGGACCTCACCGGCTCCACCGTCGCCGCCAAGGTCGGCATCGGCCCCAACAAGCAGCGCGGCTACGGGCTCGCGGTCGCCCTCAGCGTCTCCCTGCCGGTCCTCGACGCCGACGTGGCGGCGAAGCTGGTGGACGCGGCGCACGAGGTCTGCCCCTACTCCAACGCGACCCGCGGGAACATCGACGTGACGATCCTGCTTGGGTGAAGCAGCGGGGATCGGCACCGGGTGGCGGGCGAGGGAGTACGGACGTGGACGTGAACGGCACAGTGGCCGAGGGCTTCGAGCCGGTCGGCGAGGCGTTCGCGCGGAACTTCGAGACGCTCGGCGACCGGGGCGCCGCGGTCGCCGTGTACCGGGACGGGCAGAGGGTCGTCGACCTGTGGGCCGGCACCCGGGACGTCGACGGCACGGAGCCCTGGCGGCGCGGCACGGCCCAGGTCGTGCGCTCGGCGACCAAGGGCGTCGCCGCCGCCGCGGCGCTGGTGCTGTGGCAGCGGGGCCTGCTGGACCTGGACGCCCCGGTGGGCGAGTACTGGCCGGAGTTCAAGGCGCGGGGCAAGGAGCGGGTGCTGGTCCGGCACGTGCTCGGGCACCGGGCCGGACTGCCGGTGCTGGACCGGCCCCTCACCCCCGAGCAGGCGCTGGACCCGGCGCTCGGCCCGGCGGCGGTAGCCGCCCAGGCACCCGCCTGGGAGCCGGGCACCGATCACGGCTATCACGCGCTGACCTACGGCTGGATGCTCGACGAACTGGTGCGCCGGGTCACCGGTAGGGGCGCCGGGGAGTGGATCGCGGCGGAGATCGCCGGTCCGCTGGGCGCCGAGTTCTGGCTCGGGCTGCCCCCCGAGGGGGAGGCCGCGGGCCGGGCGGGCCGGGTCGGCCGCATCGAGGGTCCGGAACCGGCCCCCGGAGCCGTCCTGCGGGCCCGCCCCAAGCGCGCGGTGACCGACGCCTACGCCGACCCCGACTCCCTGACCCGCCGGGCCTTCGCCGCGATCACCCCGTTCCCGGACCAGAACGACCCCGCGTACCGGGCCGCGGCACTGCCCGCCACCAACGGCACCGCCACCGCCGACGGGCTGGCCCGCGTGTACGCGGCGCTCATCGGCGAGGTGGACGGCGTACGGCTCTTCCACCCGGCCACGGCGCAGGCCGCGCGCGCCGAGGAGTCGGCCGGGCCGGACCGGGTGCTGGTCGTGAACACCCGGTTCGGCCTCGGCTTCATGCTGCACGGCGGCGCCTCGCCGTTCCTCTCGCCGGACTCCTTCGGCCACCCCGGCCGGGGCGGCTCCCTCGGCTTCGCCGACCCGGCCTCGGGCATCGCCCTCGGCTATGTCACCAACGGCTTCCGCAAGACCGTGACGGCCGACCCGCGGGCCCAGGCGCTGGTCCGCGCGGTGCGCGTGTCCCTGGAGCGGGGCGCCTGACCTCCCGACCTCGGGCTCACACGTGGATCGGGTGCGAGGTCCGCCCCGACGCCGCGTCGATCTCGCCGTGCGCCTTCGACAGCAGTTGCATGGCGAGTTCGTTCAGGGCGCGGGCCGCCGCGATCTCCTCACCGACCCGTGGCTGGTTGGAGTCGCTGTGGTGACGGCTGGCCGCCCCGTGGCCCCGCATCTCGGAGCCGTCGGGCAGCCGGACCATCGCCGCCGCCCGCGTGTGCTGCTCGTCCTCCCGGAACTCCATGTCGACGTGCCATCCCACTGTGGTGTGCATCATGACGATCACCTCCGGAACACCTGCTTCCAGGGTGCTCCTCCAGCCCCGTCCCCCACCACCGCAGACACCGTTCCCGGACGAGCCGCACTCTCAGGCGGTGCGCTCGCGCACGTCCGTCAGGGTGGCGCCGGCCTGGGCGACGAGGGCCTTGGGTTCCATCGGGAAGACCGTGTACGGCGTGCCGGCGGCGGCCCACACCACGTCGTGGTCGAGCAGCGAGCGGTCGGCGAGGACCCGTGTCCTGGTCCGGTGCCCGAAGGGCGGCACCCCGCCGATGGCGTACCCGGTGGTCTCCCTGACCACGTCGGCCCTGGCCCGGGTCACCTTCTCGGCGCCGAGTTCCCGCCGCACCAGCTCCATGTCGACCCGGGACGCCCCGTCCATCAGGACCAGCACCGGCTCGCCGTCCACGGCGAAGATCAGGGACTTGCAGATCTGGCTCAGCTCGCACCCGATGGCGGCGGCCGCCTCGGCGGCGGTGCGGGTGGCGTCGGGGAAGCGGCGGACGCGGGCGGTCAGTTCGGCGAGGCCCAGTTCGGCGAGGGCCTCGGCGAAGCGGGGGTGGGCCGCGGAGTCGGAGGAGGTCATGAACCGAACGCTAACGGCGCGTGCACACCGCACGCGACCGGCTTAACGGCGTTTTCGTCATCTTCCTTTCAAATCAGGGGTGTTGGAGGATCGGCGCATGACATAGCAGAGACCGGACACGCCCCCGCAGGCCGATGACGCCGTCGCCTACCTGGAAGCCCTGCACGGCCGGCTGGCCGCCGACGGGACCCCGGTGGTCTTCGAGGTGTGGGACGGCCTGCCGGTCCTCGTCGGCAGCCGCGCGGACCGCAAGGCCGGCTGGTTCGGCACCCGGACGAAGCTCTTCGTCCACGCCGCGGCGGTCCCCTCGGTGGACGCCGAGCTCCTCGCCCGGTTCACCGCGCACGCCCTGGCCCACGCCAAGAGCCTGCGTGGCGGGATCCCCGGCGCCCGCAACGTGGTGACCGCCCTGCCCGCCCTGATCAGCACCGACGTCCACCCCTCCGCGGTGCGGTTCGCCGCGCGGGACGCGCAGATGCTCGACACCTCGGTGGTCGGACGGCCCGTCGTCGTCCAGGTCGGCCCCGGCGTCCGGCGGACCACCCTGTACCGGGGCCAGGTCCCCTGGGGCGGGCTGTTCACCCGTCACGTCCTGCGCAAGGCGGACCTGTACTTCCCGTGAGCGGGCGGATCCGCTCATGAGGAAGCCGGTGAGGGCGCCACCGTCCCCACGACGGCCCTCACCGGCTGGTCACTCAGGAGCGGTACGTCAGACGCGTACCAGCTCCTTGTCGTCGTCCTGCTCGTCGGCCGCGGCCGTCCGCAGGCCCTCGCCCTCGACGTCGACGTTGGGCAGCGCGCGGTCCAGCCACCTCGGCAGCCACCAGGCCCGCTTGCCGAGCAGGGCCAGCACCGCCGGGACGATCGCCATCCGGACCACGAAGGCGTCGAAGAAGACGGCGATGGCGAGGCCGAAGCCGATCATCTTGACCATCGACTCGGAGGAGCCGATGAAGCCGGCGAAGACCGCCATCATGATCACCGCGGCGGCCGTGACCACCCGGGCGCCGTGCTTGAAGCCGGTCACCACGGCCTGGCTGGGCTTCTCGCCGTGGACGTACGCCTCGCGCATCCGGGTCACGAGGAAGACCTCGTAGTCCATCGCGAGACCGAAGACCACGCCGACCATGAAGATCGGCATCATCGACATGATCGGGCCGGTCTCCTCCACGCCCATGAGGCCGGACAGCCAGCCCCACTGGAAGACCGCGACGACCGCGCCCAGGGCGGCGAGCACGCTCAGCAGGAAGCCGAGCGCCGCCTTCAGCGGGACCAGGATCGAGCGGAACACGGCGATCAGCAGGAGGAAGGCGAGTCCCACCACGAGCGCGAGGTACGGGACCAGCGCGTCGTTCATCTTCTGCGAGAAGTCGATGTTCATCGCCGTGCTGCCGCTGACCAGCACCTCGGTGCCGGTGGCGGCCTCGATGTCGGCGCCGGTGTCCCGGATCGAGTGGACCAGGTCCTCGGTCTGCGTCGAGGAGGGCTTGGAGTCGGGGATTACCGTGATGGTGAAGGTGTCGCCGGCCTTGTTGAAGGTGGCCGGCATGACCGACACCACGCCGTCCAGGCCCTTGATCTCGTCGCCCACCTCGGTCGCGGCGGCCTCGGGGTCGTCGCTGCCCTTGGCGTCGCCGACGACCATCAGCGGCCCGTTGAAGCCGGGGCCGAAGCCGTCGGAGAGCAGGTCGTAGGCGCGGCGCTGGGTGGTGGAGGTGGGCTGGGAGCCGTCGTCGGGCAGCCCCAGCTCCAGGGAGGCGACCGGGACCGCGGCGACGCCGAGGCCGATCACGCCGAAGAGGAGCACGGCGACGGGACGGCGGACCACGAAGCTGGCCCAGCGGGTGCCCATGTTGGGCTTGGCGGGCTGGTCGGGGGCGTCCGCGGTGTCCGCGGAGTCAGCGGCGTCCGAGGACTTCTTCCCGCCCCGGCCGAACAGCTTGCTCTTCGCCCCCGCCGGCTGCACCTTGCGGCCGGCGTACCCGAGCAGCGCCGGGATCATCGTCAGCGCGATCAGGACCGCGATCACGACCGTGGCGGCCGCGGCGATGCCCATCTTGGTCAGCATCGGGATGTTGACGACCGAGAGACCCACCAGCGCGATGACGACGGTGAGGCCGGCGAAGACCACCGCCGAGCCCGCGGTGCCGACGGCGCGGCCGACGGCCTCCTCGCGGTCCCGGCCCTCGGCCAGTTCGGCGCGGTAGCGGGAGACGATGAACAGCGCGTAGTCGATGCCGACGGCGAGGCCGATCATCATGGCCAGCGTGGAGGTGGTGGAGCCCAGCTCCAGCGCGTTGGCCAGCGCGGTGATGCCGGAGACGCCGATGCCGACCCCGATCAGGGCGGTGAGCAGCGGGAGTCCGGCCGCGACGAGCGAGCCCAGGGTGATGACCAGGACGACGGCGGCGACCGCGATACCGATGATCTCGGTGGAGCCGGTCTCGGGCGTGGCCTGGAGCGCGTCACCGCCGATCTCGACGGTCAGTCCGGCCTCCCGCGCCTCGTCGGCGGCGTGTTCCAGGGCCTCCTTGGAGGCGTCCTGGAGCTCCATTCCGGAGACCTCGTAGCTGACCTGCGCGTAGCCGACGCCGCCGTCCTCGGAGATCGACTTGGTCTGGAAGGGGTCGGTCACCGAGACGACCTCGGAGCCGGTGCCCAGCTCCTTGACGGCCTGCTTCACGGCCGCCTTGTTGTCGGCGTCCGCGAGTTTCTGCCCGTCCGGCGCCTCGAAGACGACCCGGGCGGTCGCTCCGTCGGCACTGGAGCCGGGGAATCGTTCTTCCAGCAGGTCGAAGGCGCGCTGGGCCTCGGTGCCGGGGATGGAGAAGGAGGTGGTGCCCGCGGCGGGCGCGGAGGCGGCGCCGACGCCGGCGAGCGTCAGCAGCGCCACCCAGATGAGGGCGACGAAGTGGCGTCGCCTGAAGGCGAGCCGTCCGAGTCGATAGAGGAACGTGGCCACGGAGGGGTACTCCCGGTCAGGTCGTGGGGGTGTTCAGGGCATGGGTGGTCGACCCGTGGGGACAGGGAGGACCGGCCCGACGACGTGAGCGGTCGCGTCAGGTACTGCGGGTGGCGCGTCGCGTCAGGCGCGACGGCACGTGCTCAGGAGACGGGCGCGCCGAGGGCGGGGAGGACCACGGCGTCGATGTACGACCGGACGAAGGCACGGGTCGGGGGCTGGTTCTCGATCAGCCCCCGGGTGACGAACGCACCGATCATCATGTGCACCACGTAGTCGAGGGCGGGGCAGTCCTCGCGGATCTCACCCCGGTCGATCGCACGCTGGAGCACCCGACGGACTTCCGCCATCTCCGGTTCGACGAGTTGTTCCCGGAACTCCCGCAGGAGATCGGGGTTGGTGTGCACCGCCATGGCCAGACCCCGCATCAGCGCGGCGTTCTGTTCCATCTGGCAGTCGTCGGTGTGCTCCGTGTGGGCATGCAGATCGCCCTGGAGCGTGCCGGTGTCGACGCTGTCGAAGGAGCCCCCGGGCTTGGTGGACCGGATCGCCTTGACGACGAGTTGCGGCTTGCCGCCCCACTGGCGGTAGAGCGTCGCCTTGCTGGACTTGGTGCGCGCGGCGACCGCGTCCATGGTCAGCGCGTCGTAGCCGACCTCGCGGAGCAGATCGAGCACGGCCCCGTACAGCTCGGCCTCGCGCTCGGGCGTGATCCGGCTGCGGCGCGCCGTTGCGACCTCGACCATGATGCACTCCCCTTTCTCCGCATCGTCCCACTGCGAACGACACTGTTTCGTACAGGACGAATGTAGCGCAGCCCTGAGCGAAACGAAACGGTTTCGTACGTGTCCTGGGTCACGCCGCCCGGATTCTCACGAGTTGCCCGGGCCCATCCACGGGAAAAGCATGGGGAGGTGAGCTACCTGCGCCTTCCTCATCTCAACGGTGACCGCCTGTGCTTCGTGGCCGAGGACGACCTCTGGCTGGCCTCCCTGGACGGCCCCGGCCGCGCCTGGCGGCTGACCGTGGACCGCACCAAGGCCGGCCACCCCCGCTTCTCCCCCGACGGCGGGCACATCGCGTACACGAGCTGGCGCAGCCTCGTCCCCGAGATCCACCTGGTGCCGACCGACGGCGGACCGGGCAGGCAGCTCAGCCACTGGGGCACCGCCGACACCCAGGTCACCGGCTGGACCCCGGACGGCGACATCCTCGCCGTCGCCTCGCACGGCGAGCCCTTCTCCTACTACACCTGGGCCTACAAGGTCTCCCCCGACGGCTCCCCCGGCCGCAAGCTCCCCTGGGGCCCGGTCAGCGACATCCAGTGCGCCGACCTCGACGGCGAGCGCCGCACCCTGCTGCTCACCGGCACCCCGCCGCACGAGCCGGCCTCGTGGAAGCGCTACCGCGGCGGCGCCATGGGCCGCCTGTGGTTCCACGGCGAACGCCTGCTCGCCGACCTCGACGGCCACCTCGCCTGCCCGATGCTCGTCGGCGGCCGGGTCGCCTTCCTCTCCGACCACGAGGGCGTCGGCAACCTCTACTCCTGCACCCACCACGGCACCGACCTGCGCCGGCACACCGACCACGACGCCTTCTACGCCCGGCACGCCTCCAGCGACGGCACGCGCGTGGTCTACCAGTGCGCGGGCGAACTGTGGATCGTCGACGACCTCGACAGCGAGCCGCGCAAGCTCGACGTCCGGCTGAGCGGCCCGAGCGCGGGACGGCGCCGCTACCAGGTGCCCGCCGCCCACCACGTGGACGGCGTCTCGGTCGACGAGACCGGCCGCGCCAGCGCAGTCGTGGTCCGCGGCAGCCTGTACTGGCTCACCCACCGGGACGGCCCGGCCCGGACCATCACCGACACCCCCGGCGTCCGGGTCCGGCTCCCCGAGATGCTCGGCCCGGCCGGACAGGTCGCCTACGTCACCGACGCCGAGGGCGAGGACGCGATCGAGATCGCCTACCTGCCCCGCGCCACCGGCGACCGCGAGCCGCGCAGGCTCGCCTCGGGCGAGCTGGGCCGGGTACTGGAACTGGTCGCCGACCCGCAGGGCGAACGGCTGGCCATCGCCTCGCACGACGGACGGCTGCTGCTCCTGGACGCCACCGAGGACTCGGGCGGCGAGGTGACCGAGCTGATCCGCTCGATCAACGGCCCCGTGCGCGACCTCGCCTTCTCGCCCGACGGCTCCTGGCTGACCTGGTCGCACCCCGGCATCGGCCGCTCCCTGCGGCAGATCAAGATGGCCCGGATCGCCGGCACCCCGGCCACCGGGCAGCCCGGCCGGCTCGTCGTCGACGTCACCAACGGCCGCTTCGAGGACGAGAACCCGGTCTTCACCAGCGACGGCCGCTATCTGGCCTTCCTCTCCTGGCGCGGCTTCGACCCGGTCTACGACGTCCACACCGGCGACCTGTCCTTCCCGCTCGGCTGCCGCCCCTACCTGGTGCCGCTGTCCTCGGCGACACCGAGCCCGTTCGCGCTGACCCCGGAGGGACGCCCGGCGGCCGGGGGCATGGACCCGGTGGAGGACGAGGGCGGCGAGGGCGGCGCGGTGACCGTCGAGATCGAGGGGCTGGAGAGCCGGGTGACACCGTTCCCGGTCACCGCCTCCAAGTACTCGGCGCTGTACCCGGTCTCCGGCGGCGGTCTGGTCTGGCTGCGCTGGCCGATCTCCGGAGCGCTCGGCGAGACCTTCGCCAACCCCGACGACACCAGCGGCCGCCCGACCCTGGAGCACTTCAGCATCACCAAGGCCAAGAAGTCCGAACTCGTCGAGCACCTGGACTGGTTCGCGGTCAGCGGCGACGGCAGCCGGCTGGTCGTCGTCGACGAGGGGGAACTGCGCGCGGTGCCCGCCACGGAACCCGGCGACAGCGACTCCACGGTGTGGATCGACACCCGCCGCATCCTGCACGAGGTCGACCCGGGCGCCGAGTGGCGCCAGTCCTACGCGGAGGCGGGCCGGCTGATCCGCGCCTACTTCTGGGACCCCGGCATGTGCGGCATCGACTGGGACGCGGTGCTGGACCAGTACCGCCCGCTGGTCGAACAGGTCGCCTCCCCCGACGACTTCGCCGACCTGCTCCGCGAGGTGCTCGGCGAACTGGGCACCTCCCACGCCTACGTCTCCGCGGCCCGCCGCAACGAGGGCCCACCGCACTACCAGCGCCGCCAGGGCCTGCTCGGCGCCAACCTCGTGCGCCGCGAGGCGGGTTGGACGGTCCGGCGGATCCTGCCCGGCGACTCCTCCGACTCCAAGGCCCGCTCACCGCTGGCGGGCACCGGCATCCGCGAGGGCGCGGTGCTCACCCACGTCGACGGCCGGGAGGTCGACCCGGTGACGGGCCCCTTCCCGCTGCTCGCCGGGGCGGGCGGTACGACGGTGGAGCTGACGTTCACCCCGGCGGCGGGCGAAGGACGCGCGCGCCGGGTCGCCGTGGTCCCGCTGATCGACGAACGCCCCCTGCGCTACCAGGACTGGGTGGCCAAACGCCGCGATGTCGTACGGGAGTTGAGCGGCGGACGCTGCGGCTATCTGCACATCCCCGACATGGGCGGCTCGGGCTGGGCCCAGTTCAACCGCGATCTGCGCATGGAGGTGTCCCGCCCGGCGCTCATCGTCGACGTGCGCGGCAACGCGGGCGGCCACATCAGCGAACTGGTCGTGGAGAAGCTGACCCGCACCATCCTCGGCTGGGACCTCACCAGGAACGCCCAGCCGGTGTCGTACGCCTCCAACGCCCCGCGCGGACCGGTGGTCGCCCTCGCGGACGAGGCGACCTCCTCCGACGGCGACATGATCACGGCCGCCTTCAAACTCCTGAAGCTGGGACCGGTGGTGGGCCAGCGCACCTGGGGCGGCGTGGTCGGCATGACCGGCCGCCACCAGCTGGGCGACGGCTCGGTGATCACGGTCCCGATGAACGCGGCCTGGTTCGACGCGTACGGCTGGACGATCGAGAACCACGGTGTCATCCCCGACCTGGAGATCCTGCGCACCCCGCTGGACTGGGCCGAGGGCCGCCACGCCCAACTCGACGACGCCGTACGCCTGGCCCTGGACCTCCTCGAAACCAACCCCCCGGCAACTCCCCCCGACTACTCCCAGGTCCCCAACCGATCCCGCCCCCAACTCCCCGAGCGCCCCTGAGGGGTGCGGGAGCGCGGGGCGCGGGCGAAGCCCCGCCCCTCAGGGGCGCGGGGAACCGCGCGACCAGCCCCCACCGAACCCGCACCCGAAAACAGCGGAGGCGCGGGCAAAGCCCCGCCCGCCAGGGGCGCGGGGAACTGCGCGACCAGCCCCCACCGAACCCGCACCCGAAAACAGAACCGAGGCGTGGGGCACCCCACAAGAAGGGGGCACCCCACGCCTCACGGCTCAAGCCGAGCGCGACCTACATGTCGTGGTCGAACCGCTCCTGCTCGCCCCGCGGCATACGCTCCGCGTGCTCACCGCGCTCACCGCGCTCGCCGCGCTCCCGCTCCGGCCGCGAGCCCTGCTCGTGACGCCCCGGCTGCGAGCCCTGCTCGCGCCGCTCGGGCCGACCGCCCGGCTCGCGGGACTGCTCGCGGGACTGCTGCATCTTGTCCTTCGCCTGGCGCTGCCACTGCTCGGACTTCTCCTGGAACTGGTCCTTCATGCCCATGAGTTTTCACTCCTGTGATGGCTGAGTCGATCCCCTCGTCGATGAGGGGATCGGGCTCGACCAGATTCACACGCCCCGTCACCCACCGCATGTCGATCAGTCGCGCTGCGTGACCCTCTCCTGCTCGTCGGCCGCGCCACCCGCCCCGACCAGCCCGATCCGCATGCCGTCGAGCCGGCCGGCGAACCGGCCCATCTCCCGCTGGCCCACGGTCCCGATGAGCGCCGGCAGATACCCCCGCACCCCCTGCATCCCGCGCAGCCACCACTGCCCGTACACATGGCTGGAGCGCCGCTCGATCCCGGCCACGATCCGGTCGACGGCCGGACCGAGCGGGTAGGTCTTGTTCGACGGCCACGGCAGTCGCTGCCGCAACTCCCGCATCACGTCGTCCTGATCGGCGCCGCGCACCATGTCGGTGTCGGTCCAGGACAGGTAACCGACGCCCACCCGCACGCCCTTGTACCCGACCTCGGCGCGCAGACTGTGCGCGTACGCCTCGACGCCCGACTTGGACGCGCAGTACGCGGTCATCATCGGCGCCGGGGTGATCGCGGCGAGGGAGGCGATCTGGAGCAGATAGCCGCGGCTCTCCGTCAGCACCGGCAGGAACGCCCGCGCGGTCACCGCCGAGCCGATGAGGTTGACCTCGATGACCCGCCGCCACGCCACCGGGTCGGAGTCGACGAACGGACCCCCCGACGCGACACCGGCGTTGGCGACGACGATGTCGACCTTCCCGAACCGCTCCTTGACCTCCTGGGCCACCCGCGCCATCGCCTCGTGGTCGGTGACGTCGGCGTGCCAGTGGTGGCTCTCGCTGTGCAGCCGCTCGGAGACCTGCTTGAGTTCGTCCGGTTCGAGACCGACCAGCGCCACCTTCGCCCCGCGCGCGGAGAGCTTGCGGGCGAGCAGCTCACCCACACCGCGCGCCGCTCCGGTGACGACGGCGACCTGTCCTTCGAGGCTCACCCTGCTCATGCGCCCTCCTTGATCTGTGCGTAGGCGACGACGAGTTCACGAATCCTGGCGCTGACCAGCTCCGGCGCCTCCACCGGCGTCATGTGCCCGAGTCCGGGCAGCTCGGTGAGCCCGACGCAGGTCGGCAGCGCGGCGGCCAGCGAGCGCGCGTGCACGGGCGGGGTGAGCCGGTCGGCGGTGCCGACGACCACCGCGGCCGGCACCTTCAGCTCCGTCACACCGTGGTCGAGGTCGAGCCGGTCCAGCACCCGCGACCAGGCGTGCCGTACCCCGCGCGGACAGGCGTGCACGATCCGCGCGCACGCCTCGACCATGTGCGGCGCCGAACCGGGCCCCATGGTGGCGTACTTGAGGATGCGCCGGGCGAGCGGAGTGACCGGCCCGAGCGGCGCCCGCGACCCGAGCACCTGCCCGGTCAGCCAGGTCCGCGCCCGCCCCGGCCTCATGGGGACGACGGTGGACTCGGCGACCAGCCGCGAGGCGCCGGTGCTGCACAGCAGGACGGCGGCCGCGTGCTCCCGGAACGCGGGCCGGCCCGCGGCGGCCAGCACCGTCATGGCGCCCATCGAGTGCCCGGCGACCACCACCCGCTCGGCGGGCGCGAGCGTCGCCCGCAGCACCGCCTCCAGGTCGTCGGCGAGCTGCTCGGTGCCGCAGGACGGGCTCGCGGGGCTGCGCCCGTGGCCGCGCTGGTCGTAGGCGATGACCCGGTGGTCGGTGGCGAGTTCGCGGATCTGCGCCGCCCAGAAGGCGGTGGAGCAGGTCCAGCCGTGCGCGAGGACGACGGCGGGCGCGTCGTCGGGTCCGTGCACCTCGACGTGGAGGCGCGCGCCGTCCGCGGAGGTCACGGTGAGTTCCCGCGCGGCGGCGGGCGGGGCGTACGGCCCGGAGGTCACGTGCGTCAGGCGGCTCACGCGTCCACCTCCGGACGGACGTCGTCGGCGGCGGCGAGGCCGCCGTTCTCCGCACCCCCGGCGCGCACCACGGAGTACTCCGCGAGGTCCACCCGCCGGGTCGCGCGCCGGAACTCGGCCGTCGTGCCCGGCCAGACGGTGGTGTTGCGGCCGGCCGCGTCGAGGTACCAGCTGGTGCAGCCGCCGGTGTTCCACACGGTCCGCTTCATACGCTCCTGCACCCGCCGGTTCCAGGCGCCCACGGCGCTCGGCCGGGCGTCCAGGGCGACCCGGCCGCCGAGGAGGTCCAACTGGCGCATGTAGTCGGCCAGGTAGTTCAGCTGGCTCTCGATCATGAGGATCATCGACGAGTTCCCGAGCCCGGTGTTGGGCCCGATGATCGTCATCCAGTTCGGGAACCCGGCGGCGGACGCGCCCCGCAGCCCCTCCATCCCGCCCTTCCACGCCTCGGCCAGCGTCCGCCCGTCGGCGCCGACGACCCGCTCCGCGATGGGCATGTCGGTGACGTGGAAGCCGGTGCCGAAGATGATCGCGTCGACCTCGGCCTCGCTGCCGTCGGCGGCCACCACCGTCGAGCCCCGGACCTCCGCCAGCCCACTGGCGACGACGTCGACGTTGGGCTGGGCGATCGCCGGGTAGTACGAGCTGGACAGCAGGATCCGCTTGCAGCCGATCCGGTAGTCCGGGGTGAGCTTGGCGCGCAGCGCCGGGTCCTTGATGGCACGGGCCATGTTCTGCTTGGCGAGCCGCTCCACCAGACCGAGTTCGTTCGGGTGCTTGGTGAACGCCTGGACCTGGAGTTCCCGGATGCCCCAGAGCAGCCCGCGGCGGGCCAGGGTGGTGAAGGGCAGCTGCTTGTGCAGCCAGCGCTCCGCCCCGCTGATCGCGCGGTCCATGCGCGGCATCACCCAGGGCGGGGTGCGCTGGAAGAGGGTGAGCCGGGAGACGTCGGGCTGGACTGCCGGCACGATCTGGATCGCGGAGGCGCCGGTGCCGACCATGGCGACGCGCTTGCCGCGCAGGTCGTAGTCGTGGTCCCAGCGGGCGGAGTGGAAGACCTTGCCGGGGAAGGAGTCCAGGCCCGGGATGTCCGGGACCTTGGGGTCGGACAGCGGCCCGGTGGCCGAGACGACGACGTCGGCGGAGAGGTTCCCGGCGGTGGTCTCGATGTCCCAGCACAGCCGCTCGGCGTTCCAGGCCATCCGCTTGACCTCGGAGTCGAAGCGGAGGTGCGGGCGCAGCCCGAACGTGTCCGTGACGTGCTCCAGGTAGGCGCGGATGTGCTCCTGACCGGAGAAGGTGCGCGGCCAGTCCGGGTTGGGCGCGAAGGAGAAGGAGTACAGATGCGACGGGACGTCACAGGCGCAGCCGGGATAGCTGTTGTCGCGCCAGGTGCCGCCGACACTGGAGGCCCGCTCCAGAACGACGAAGTCGGTGACGCCCTCCCGCCGCAGCCGCACCGCGGCCCCGAGCCCACCGAACCCGGATCCGATCACCGCCACCCGTACATGCTCGTGTTCGGTCATCCCGAAGCCCTCCACAGCCGTGCGACTCTGCCAGTGAACACTGGCGCAATGGGAGGGTAGAGCAGCTCCGTACTCATGGGTAGGGGTTGGACCGAGGAAAGTTACCGGCGGTACACCATAGGCTTCCGGCGTGGCAGAAGACGCTGGACGACCCGAAGGCCGACGCGAGTACCGCATGGAGGAACTGGCCGACCTGGCCGGCATCACCGTGCGCACCCTGCGTTTCTACCGCGAACGGGGGCTCATCCACCCGCCCCGCCGCGAGGGCCGCATCGCCTGGTACGACGACCGCCACCTGGCCCGGCTGCGCACCATCTCGACACTGCTGGAACGCGGCCACACCCTCAGCGGCATCGCCGAGCTGGCCGAGGCCCTCGACCACGGCCGGGACGTCGCCGACCTGCTCGGCGTCACCCCCACCGAGGAGGAGCCGGTCCGCCTCACCCCCGAGGAACTCGCCGCCCGCTTCGAGGGCCAGGTGACCGCCGAGAACCTGGCCGCCGCCCTGGACCTCGGCTACCTCGCCACCGACGGCGGGGAGATCGTCCACATCAGCCGCCGCCTGCTGGACGTCTCCGCCGCGCTGGTCCGCGAGGGCATCCCGCTGGCCGAGGTGCTGGCCGCGGGCAAGGAACTGCGCGCCCACGCCGACGTCCTCGCCGACCTGTTCGCCGACCTGATCCTGCGCCACGCCGCCGAGGAGGACCTCCCCCGGCTGCGCCCGCTGGCCAGGAGCGTGGTGGAGGCGGAGATGTCCCTCGCCCTGGACCGCCGCCTCCGCAAGACCAACTAGCCCCGCGGGGGCCTACTCGTAGACGACCGTCACCGGCGCGTGGTCCGACCAGCGCTCGGCATGCGTCGCCGCCCGCTCCACCAGCCCCTTGACCGCCCGGCCGGCGAGCCCCGGCGTCGCGATCTGGTAGTCGATGCGCCAGCCCGAGTCGTTGTCGAAGGCCCGCCCGCGGTACGACCACCAGCTGTAGGGGCCCTCGACGTCCGGGTGCAGGGCGCGCACCACGTCGACGTACCCGCCGTCGGCCGGGTCGAGGACCTGGCCGAGCCACGCGCGCTCCTCGGGCAGGAAGCCGGAGTTCTTGGCGTTGGCGCGCCAGTTCTTCAGGTCGGCGTTCCGGTGCGCGATGTTCCAGTCGCCGCAGACCACGACCTCGCGGCCGTCGGCGGCGGCCCGCTCGCGCAGCTCCTTGAGGTAGGCGAGGAACTCGCCCATGAAGCGGACCTTCTCGTCCTGGCGCTCGGTGCCGACCTCCCCGGAGGGCAGGTAGAGCGAGGCGACCGTCACACCCGGCAGGTCGGCCTCGACGTACCGGCCGCTCGCGTCGAACTCGGCCGACCCGAATCCGATCCGCACCCGGTCGGGTTCACGCCGGGTGTAGAGGGAGACGCCCGCACGCCCCTTCGCGGTGGCGGGGGCGTGCACGACGTGCCAGCCCTCGGGCGCGCGCACGGCCTCGGGCAGCTGCTGCGGTTCGGCGCGCACCTCCTGGAGGCAGAGCACATCGGCGGAGGTCTCGGCCAGCCACTCCACGAAGCCCTTCTTCGCGGCGGCACGCAGCCCGTTCACATTCACGGAGGTCACAGTGAGCACCCCGGCACGATACCGGCACACTGGACGTAGTCCAGATTCCGACCTCTTACGAATGTACGGTTTGCCGCATGAACATACGTCGCGTCTCCTTCGACCACCCCGACGCCGTCAAGCTCAACGACGCCGTCCAGGCCGAGTACGGCGTCCGCTACGGCGACGGCGGTGACGCCACTCACATGGACCCGGCCCACTTCGAGCCGCCGAACGGCGTGTACCTGATCGCCTACGCCGAGGACGGCACCCCGGTCGCCTCGGGCGGCTGGCGCGCACAGGACACGAACGACGAGGGCAACCTCGACGGGGACGCCGAGCTGAAGCGGATGTACGTGATCGAGGACATGCGCGGCCGAGGTCTCGCCCGGCGCGTCCTGGCCGCCCTGGAGGACGACGCCCGCGCGGCCGGCCGGTCGCGCATGGTGCTGGAGACGGGCGCCAAGCAGCCGGAGGCGGTCGCCCTGTACGAGTCCAGCGGCTACGAACCGTGCGCGAAGTTCGGCTACTACCGCTTCCACGAACTGAGCCTCTGCTACGCCAAGCCGCTCAACCCCTGAACGCTCCCGAGCGCCCCCGCCCGGCCGTCACCGCGTCAGCCGCCGGTCGGGGCGGGGGTGTTGGGCGCTCGACGGCACCAAAAAAAAGAGATCCCGTCCGATCGGAACGATCGGACGGGATCTCGCTGCGGTGGACCTGTGGGGATTTGAACCCCAGACCCCCTCGATGCGAACGAGGTGCGCTACCAGACTGCGCCACAGGCCCTTGCAACGAGTGAAACTCTAGCACCCCGATGCGCCGGCATAAAAATCCGTTCCGGCGCGGCCTCCGGTCCGGCGCTGGTGGGACGCCCGGACCGGCGGATCACACGGGCCCCGCCTACTCGTTGGCGGCCCGCGGCCGGCCGCCGTCGTCGTACTGGTCGAACAGCGGGGTGCGGCCGCGCTCGCGCGCCCGCCGCGCGGAGGCGGCCCGGCGGGCGTCGCTGCGCCCGCCGCCGTCGGCCTTCTCCTCGCCCTCGGCCGCCTCCGGCCGCTCGGCCACGGCCTCCTGGGGCGCCGCCGTCTCCTGCTCCGGCGTCACCGCGCTGGACCGCGCCGAACTCCAGGCGTCCGGGGCGCCCAGATCCACGTCGGCGGTGGCCCGCGGCGCGACCGGCGCGGTCACGTAGGTGGGCAGCGGCACCGGGACCGGGTCCCAGCTCTCGCCCTGGCCCGGCCGCCGCTGACGCTCGCGCTGCTGGTCGACCCACTCGGCGTGGTCGGTCTGCTCGACGAGGGCCCGCCGGTCGGCGGCGAGCGCCAGGAGGCCCGGGTCGGTCTGTGGTCCGGGGCCTTCGTCGGACTCCTCGGCGTCCGCGCCGGGGTCGGCGGGCACCCGCCGGCGCGGCTGGCGCGCCCGCTCCCGCAGCCGCTGCGCGGCGGCCTCGGCCCGGCGGCGGTCCATCTGGTACGCGAACCGGCGGCGCTCCTGGGTGCGCAGGTAGGCGATGTACGCGCTGAGCAGCACGGCCGGCACACCGGGCGCCCAGAGGAAGGTGAGCCCGCCGACCGCGGCGACGATCGCACCGCAGGTGAAGGCGAGGAAGAGCATCACGGTGGTACGCCGACGGCGCGCGAGCACCTTCGTGCGCCGGGCGCGCGCGGCGGCCGCTTCCGAGGCGGGTGTGGGACGTGTGCGCCGTGCGGACGGGGCCGGTTTCCGCGCCGGCTGCGCCTGCTGCCGCTTCGGTGCGCGGGCCGGTTCGGGCCGTTCCTGTACGGGTTCCGGTTCCGCCGCCCGGTCCTGTTCCTCCGCCGGGGCCGGCACCGCCGCCTGCGCCTGCGGGCGGGTCGGAGGCATGGCGAAGGCCCGGACGTCCACCGATGCGGTGACGTCGTCCGGGTCGACGGCGCTGGGCTCCCCCTCGTCGGTGGAGCGCGCCCGCAGGTCCTTGGCGTACCGACGCTCCATCCCCGCCCGGCCGGACAGCAACCGGATGGCTGTGCTGAAGCGTTCCGTCGGACGGGCCTCGTTCAGCTCGTCCTGCCTACGGAGCCACATCGGCACCAAGTAGGCGGCCCAGGCCCCGACAATGACTGCGTAGATGAGGCCGCTGCTGCTCACGCCTCACACGGTAGAGGGGTTTGTGTGAGGCCATCTGCCAATTGAGCCGGTGTGTCGCACGATCTGGCTGATATTTCGAAATTTTTTTGTGATCGATGCGATCAGCAGGCCGCAACGGACGTGAATTCACAGCTCCGAGACGATCGCCGCTCGATCAATTTCGAACATATATTCAATTACCAGGGGCTATCCGGGATTCCCCGGCGTGTTCTGCGGGTTCCTGGGTCCGTCGGTCGAGGAACCGCGCGCGTGCGACCGGCGCCAGCGGCCGAGGAGTCCGTCGGGCACCTCTTCCGCGGTGAGCGCGAACACCAGATGGTCGCGCCAGGCCCCGTCGATGTGGAGATAGCGGGGCCGCAGCCCCTCCTCCCGGAATCCGAGTTTCTCCACCACCCGGCGGCTCGGCCCGTTCTCCGGGCGAATGCAGACCTCGATGCGGTGCAGTCCGACGGTGCGGAAACAGTGGTCCACCACCATCGCCACGGCCGTCGGCATCACCCCGCGCCCGGCCACCGACTGGTCCACCCAGTAGCCGACGTGCCCCGAGCACATCGAGCCCCAGGTGATCCCGGCGACCGTCAACTGGCCGACCAGCCGCCCCTGGTACTCGATGACGAAGGGCAGCATGCGGCCCGCGTTCGCCTCGGCGCGCAGGTGCCGGACCATCTGCCGGTAGGTCGGCCGGTGCGTGATCGGCCCGCTGGGCGTGGGCGGCGGGATGGTGGCCTCCCAGGGGCGCAGCCAGTCCCGGTTGCGCCGGTTGACCTCGCGCCAGGCCCGTTGGTCGCGCAGCCTTATCGGGCGGAGGACGATGTCTCCGTCCGCGAGGACGACCGGCCAGGAAGGGCTGTTCAGCTCGCACCCCCGGTGCCCGCGCCGGGTCTGGGGTGGTCGCCGCCGCG
Organism: Streptomyces sp. NPDC048002; assembly: GCF_040653275.1. Lineage (NCBI taxonomy): Bacteria > Bacillati > Actinomycetota > Actinomycetes > Kitasatosporales > Streptomycetaceae > Streptomyces > Streptomyces sp. NPDC048002. The sequence continues at coordinate 192,119 of NZ_JBEZNL010000002.1, forward strand.
GAGCTGGTCGACGGCGTGCGCCAGCAGGGGCTCCAGGACGGCGAGTCCGTCCTTCACCCCGCCGGTGGAACCCGGCAGGTTGACGATGAGCGTGGCACCCGCCACCCCGGCCAGCCCGCGGGAGAGCGCCGCGGTCGGCACCTTCTCGCGTCCGAAGGCCCGGATGGCCTCCGCGATGCCCGGCACCTCGTGGTCGATCACCTCGCGGGTCGCCTCCGGGGTGCGGTCGGTGGGTGAGATGCCCGTGCCGCCGGTGGTGACGACGACGTCGTACCCGGCGTCGACGGCGGCGCGCAGCGCGGCCTTCACGGGCTCGCCGTCGGGAACGACCCGGGGGCCCTCGACCTCGAAGCCGAAGCCCTTCAGTCCCGCGGCGATCAGCGGGCCGCCCTTGTCCTCGTAGACCCCGGCGGCGGCGCGGTTGGAGGCGGTCACGACGAGGGCGCGACGGGTCCCGGCGCTCACGCCCGGCTCCAGTCGCCCGACTTGCCGCCGGTCTTCTCCTCCACGCGCACGTCCGTGATGACCGCTCCCTTGTCGACCGCCTTGACCATGTCGATCACGGTGAGCGCGGCGACGGTGACCGCGGTGAGTGCCTCCATCTCGACGCCCGTGCGGTCCGTGGTCCTGACGGTGGCCGTGATCTCCACCGCGTCGTCCGCGACCGACAGGTCCAGTTTCACACCGGAGACCGCCAGGGGGTGGCACAGCGGGATCAGGTCCGGGGTGCGTTTGGCTCCCATGATGCCCGCGATCCGCGCGGTGGCCAGCGCGTCGCCCTTGGGGACGCCCTCTCCCCGCAGCAGCTCGACCACCCGGGGCGCGACCAGGACGCGCCCGCTCGCGCGCGCGGTGCGCGCGGTCACGTCCTTGCCGGATACGTCGACCATGCGGGCGGCGCCCGCCTCGTCGATGTGCGTCAGTCGATCCTGCGTACTCATGCTTGGCGGCGCTCCCGGTCCGGGCCCTCGGCGGTGCGGCGCCAGGGCCTGTCTGTGCGCGACACGGTACCGCCAAGTCGGGGCGCGCACCGGCGCGGGACCGGCGCCCGGACCAGGGGTCAGCCGAGCAGGACGACCTCGACCTCGGCGCCGGGCTCCACGGACTCGGTGTCCTCGGGGACGACGATCAGCGCGTCGGCGTGCGCGAGGGCCGCGACCAGGTGCGATCCGGCTCCGCCGACCGGGGTCACCGCGCCGTCGGCGTAGGCGCCGCGCAGGAACTGCCGGCGCCCCTTGGGCGAGGTCAGGGCCTTGCCCGCGGTGAGGCGTGCGGTGGTGCGCGGGCGGTGGACGTCGTCCAGACCCATGAGGGTGCGGATCGCGGGCCGCACGAACAGTTCGAAGGAGACGTAGGACGACACCGGGTTGCCGGGCAGGGCCAGCAGCGGGGTGTGGTCGGGGCCGATGGAGCCGAAGCCCTGGGGCTTTCCGGGCTGCATGGCGAGCTTGCGGAAGTCGATGCCGCTGCCCGCCTCGTCCTCGTCCCCGACGGACTGGAGGGCCTCCTTGACCACGTCGTACGCGCCGACGCTCACCCCGCCGGTGGTGACCATGAGGTCGGCGCGGACGAGTTGGTCCTCGATGGTGGAGCGGAGGGTCTCGGCGTCGTCGGCGACGGCGCCGACGCGGTAGGCGATGGCGCCGGCGTCCCGGGCCGCCGCGGTGAGGGCGAAGCTGTTGGAGTCGTAGATCTGGCCGTCGCGCAACTCTTCGTCGGGCTGGACGAGTTCGCTGCCGGTGGACATCACGACCACGCGGGGGCGCGGGCGGACCCTCACCGTGCCGCGGCCGATCGCGGCGAGCAGGGCGATCTGCGGCGGGCCGAGCACGGTGCCCGCCTCCAGGGCCCGGTCGCCGGCCCGTACGTCACTGCCCTTCGCGCGGACATGCGCGCGTGCCTCGGCGGGGCGGTACACATGCACGTGCCCGGAGGCCGCCTCGGGGGCGAGGCTGCGGGCCCGCATGCCGGTCACCGGGCCCTCGCCGAGCCCGCCGTCGGTCCACTCGACCGGGACGACCGTCTCGGCGCCAGGCGGCAGCGGCGCGCCCGTCATGATGCGGGCGGCCTGACCGGGCCCCACCTGCAGCAGCTGCGCCTGGCCCGCCGCGACGTCCCCGACGACCTCCAGGACCGCCGGGTACTCCTCGCTCGCGCCCGCGATGTCGGCGACCCGTACCGCGTACCCGTCCATGGAGCTGTTGTCGAACGGCGGCAGGGAGACCGGCACCGTGATGTCGTCGACCAGGACGCAGCCCTGGGCGTCGAGCAGGTTCAGCTCGATGGGTTCGAGGGGGCGGACGGTCGCGAGGATGTCCTCCAGGTGCTCGTCCACCGACCAGAGGTGGTCCTGGGCGGCGGTGCGGGGCGCGGGGCTGCTCAACGTTGCTACATCTCCTCGGCTACGTAACTGCGAAGCCAGGTCCGGAAGTCCGGGCCCAGGTCTTCACGTTCGCATGCGAGTCGGACAATGGCACGCAGGTAGTCGCCGCGGTCGCCGGTGTCATAGCGGCGGCCCTTGAAGACGACGCCGTGCACGGGGCCGCCGACCTTCTCGTCCGCCGCGAGCTGCTGGAGGGCGTCGGTGAGCTGGATCTCGCCGCCGCGGCCGGGCTCGGTCTTGCGGAGTATGTCGAAGATGTGCGGGTCGAGGACGTACCGGCCGATGATGGCGTAGTGGGACGGGGCGTCCGCGGCGTCCGGCTTCTCGACCAGGCCGGTCACCTTGACGACGTCGCCGTCGTCGGTGGCCTCCACGGCGGCGCAGCCGTAGAGGTGGATCTGCTCGGGGGCGACCTCCATGAGGGCGATGACGCTGCCGCCGTGCTGCTCCTGGATCTCCACCATCCGCTTGAGCAGCGGGTCGCGGGGGTCGATCAGGTCGTCGCCGAGGAGCACCGCGAAGGGCTCGTGGCCCACGTGCGGGGCGGCGCAGAGCACGGCGTGGCCGAGGCCCCTGGGGTCGCCCTGGCGCACGTAGTGCATGGTCGCGAGGTCGCTGGACTCCTGCACCTTGGCGAGCCGGTCGGCGTCGCCCTTCTTCTGAAGGGCGGACTCCAGTTCGTAGTTGCGGTCGAAGTGGTCCTCAAGGGGGCGCTTGTTGCGGCCCGTGATCATGAGGACGTCGTCGAGGCCCGCGGAGACGGCCTCCTCGACCACGTACTGGATCGCCGGCTTGTCGACGACCGGCAGCATCTCCTTGGGAGTGGCCTTCGTGGCCGGCAGGAACCGGGTGCCGAGGCCCGCTGCGGGGATGACAGCCTTGCTGATCCGAGGGTGCGACTGAGTCATGCCCGCAACCTTATCCGGTGCCTTTGTAGGGAATCTGTGGCTCCGGTTAATTGGCTCTCATATGAGCGTATTGAAAGGGTACGGGTACGACCATTGAGTCAGATCGGACGTCCGGCTGAGCCTGACAAGCGAACGTTGCGGCGAGAGTTCATCGCGGTGAGAAACAGGTTGACGGCTGATGACGTGCGGAGATCCTCGGCCGCGCTGGCGGGGCACGCGCTGCGGCTGCCCGAGTTGAGCCGTGCGCGCACGGTGGCGGCCTACGTCTCCGTCGGGAGCGAACCGGGCACCCTCGCGCTGCTGGACGCGCTGCGCGCGCGGGGCATGCGGGTCCTGCTTCCGGTGCTCCTGCCCGACAACGACCTCGACTGGGGCGCGTACGACGGCGAGCACACCCTGGCCCCGGTCCGGCACGGCGGACGGATGGAGCTCTTCGAGCCGGCCGGGGAGCGCCTCGGCCCGGACGCCGTCACCACCGCGGACGCCGTGCTGCTGCCGGGGCTCGCGGTCGACGCCCGCGGCATGCGCCTGGGACGCGGCGGCGGTTCCTACGACCGGGTCCTCGCACGGCTGGAACGCGCGGACGCGCACCCCGCGCTGGTGGTGCTGCTGTACGACGGGGAGGTCGTCGAGCGGGTGCCGGCCGAGCCGCACGACCGGCCGGTGCACGCCGTGGTGACACCGTCGGGTGTGCGGCACTTCCGGCCCGCCTGAGCGCCCTCACCCGTGCGAAAGGGCCCTCCACGCGCGCGTGGAGGGCCCTTTCGTCGGTGCGGTGTCGCCGTCAGCGGCTCACGGTTCCAGCGTCAGGGTGTCGCTCGTGCTCTTCTCGACGGCGTCCTTCGAGAAGGACCAGTCGAGCAGTTCGCCGTCGGCCCACTTGTCCGTCTGGTCGGTGTAGTGGGCGTTGTAGGCGTGCCCGGAGGCGCCGGTGAGGTTGATCCACTTCGACTTGTCGAGGTCGGCGAGGTTCACCACCATCCGCATCGACGGCACCCAGATGACGCCGTAGCCGCCCGCCGCGTTCCAGCCGGTCGCGTTCACCGTCGCCTCGCCGCCACTGAGCTTCCAGGGGCCGCGGTTGAGGGCGTACCGGAGGAAGCCGGGGCCCTCGGTGCCGAGGGTCTGGTTCTTCAGGAACAGGCGGTGCAGCCGGCCCCAGCTCCAGGTGTCGATGTCCTTGCCGAGCTTGGCGGTCAGCTCCCAGCGGGCGTCGATCATGGCGCGCTCGAACAGCTGGTCACGGTTTTCGGCCTTGGGACGGGTGCCCGACGCCGGCGTCTGCCACCAGTCGCTGTCCTCGTCGGCCATCAGGTTGCGCACCACCTCGAACCAGCGGTCGCCGCCGTCCGGCTGCGCCTGGTCGGCGTCGCGCCGGCCGCACTCGCGGACCTTCTCCGCCTCGTCGGCGGGGCCGGTGGTGCTGACCGGGTCGACCCACAGGCACTGGCCCTTGACCCGCAGCTCCTTGGGCAGCTTGTGGCCGAAGGCCAGCTTGAGGATGTTGCGCCAGACCGAGTTGAAGTACGCGGCGGCCGCCGAGTCGGCGTCCTGGGTGTAGTCCCAGCCCTCCAGGAGCTTCTGCGCCTGGCGGACGTCCGGGTCGTCGATGTCGATCTTCAGCAGCTTGGGCACCAGCAGCTTGGCGATCTCGCTGCTGTTGTCCAGCTGCATCTGGCGCATGTCGTCGGTGGAGACCTTGCCGCCGTCGTCGATCTTCGACTTGATCAGATCGGTGATGCGCTGGCTGCGGGTGCCGTAGCCCCAGTCCGCGGTGAGGAGGTAGGGGTACTTGTCCTCGTCGATCACGGCCTGGTTGGCGGTGACGATGTACCCGCGCGCGGGGTCGTACTCGTAGGGCAGCTCCTTCTGCGGGATGTAGCCGGTCCAGCGGTACTTGGAGTCCCAGCCGGGCTGCGGGATCGAGCCGTCCACGCCCTGCGCGCGCGTGGGGATCTTCCCGGGCAGGGTGTAGCCGATGTGGTTCTGCGTGTCGGCGTAGACCAGGTTCTGCGAGGGCACGTCGAACAGGGCGGCGGCGGCCCGGAAGTCGTTCCAGTCGGCGGCCTTGTCCATGGCGAACACGGCGTCCATGGAGGTGCCCGGGTCCAGCGCGGTCCAGCGCAGGGAGATGCCGTAGCCGTCACCGCGGTCGGGCGCTGCGGTGTCGACGGAAGCCTTCTTGCCGACCTTCACCAGTTCGTCGCTGCGGTCGGAGAGCAGGGGGCCGTTGACGGTCTCGCGGACGACGATCGTCTTGGACTCGCCACCGGCGACCTTGATCGTCTCCTCGCGGGTGGTGAACGGCTTGACCTTGCCGTCGTACTGGTAGCCCTCGCCGGTGAGCTTCTCCAGGTAGAGGTCGGTGACGTCGACCCCGGAGTTGGTCATGCCCCAGGAGATGTCCTGGTTGTGGCCGATGATCACACCGGGCAGACCCGCGAAGGTGTAACCGGAGACGTCGAACTGGCACTTGGCGGAGACCTCGCGGCAGTGCAGGCCCATCTGGTACCAGACCGACGGCAACGACGCCGACAGGTGCGGGTCGTTCGCCAGCAGCGGCTTGCCGGTGATGGTGTGGTCGCCGCCCACGACCCAGGAGTTGGAGCCGATGCCGTTGCCGTTCACGCCGACCGCGGTGGGGAGGTCCTCCAGGACGTCGTAGAGGCCCGAGAGCTGGCTCTCCAGGCCCGTCGCCCCGCCGGTGTCCGTCGAGCCGGCGGCGGCGCCGGTGGCGTCCGCGGTGCCCGCCGTGCCGGTGCCCGCGCCCGTGCCGTCGCCCGTGCCCTCGCCCGTGGAGGCGCCCTCCTGTGCGAACGCCCCGGTCAGCTCGTCGTACTGACCCTCCTGGACGATCGCCTTGTTCCGGCCGTACGGGTAGTCGGGGTAGAGGTCCTGGATCTGCTTCGGGCCCAGCCGGCTGGTCGCCAGGGCCCGGTCGATCTCGTCCTCCATGTTGCCGCGCAGGTCCCAGGCCATCGCCTTCAGCCACGCGACCGAGTCGACCGGGGTCCACGCCTCGGGCTCGTAGTCGTTGACGAAGCCGAGGGCCGCGTACTCCAGGGACAGTTCCTCGCCGCTCTTGCCCTCCAGGTAGGCGTTGACGCCCTTCGCGTACGCCTGGAGGTACTTCTTGGTGGAGTCCGAGAGCTTGGTCTCGTACTCCTCCTTCGCGACCCGGTCCCAGCCCAGGGTGCGCAGGAATTCGTCGTTGTCGACCTGGCCCTCGCCGAACATCTCCGACAGGCGCCCGGAGGTCATGTGGCGGCGGACGTCCATCTCGTAGAACCGGTCCTGCGCCTGGACGTAGCCCTGCGCCATGAAGAGGTCCTCGTCGGAGGAGGCGTAGATCTGCGGGATGCCGTAGCCGTCCCGCTTGACGTCGACGGGGCCCGACAGACCTTCGAGGGTTATCGAGCCCTCGGTCTGCGGGAACGAGGCACGCACCGTGCTGATGGACCAGTACGCCCCGTACGCCACGCCTCCGATGATGGCCAGCACGAGGACGATGACGACAAGGCGGGCTTTGCGCCCCTTCTTCCTGCCGGACTTGCCGGGCTGCTGACCCGTGGAGGCGGTGGTGTTGGGGGGCATCGCTGTCCTTGCTGTCCTAACGCGAGCGGCAGGGCGGGCTGTCCATGTGAATGAGCGCTGGAGCAACCATAGGCGCAGGGCCCGGCGGCACTTGACGCGGACCGGGGAACCCGCGCGCACGGGCGTTCGATCATGCCCGGCGAAGCGTCAAGAAATCGTCAAGAGTTAGGTAAGGTAACGAAGTAGTTGGGTACGAAGTCCCACCACTTCGTGTCCTATGTACGTGAGCTCACGCGCGCGTGCCCGTGAGCCAGGGAAGGGAACGGCCGCTGACTGTCCACGACCTCAACCAGCTCCTGCTCGTCTGCTCGCTCGTCCTGCTCTTCGCCGTCGTGGCGGTCCGGATCTCCTCGCGCAGCGGGCTCCCCAGCCTGCTGCTGTACCTGGGCATCGGCATCGCGATGGGCCAGGACGGCATCGGTGACATCCAGTGGGACAACGCCGAGCTGACGCAGGTCATCGGGTACGCGGCCCTGGTCGTGATCCTCGCCGAGGGTGGTCTGGGCACCAAGTGGAAAGAGATCGAGCCGGCCCTTCCCGCCGCCACCACGCTGGCCCTGTTCGGCGTCGCGGTGAGCGTCGGCGTCACGGCGACCGCCGCGCACTACCTGATCGACCTCGACTGGCGCCAGGCGCTCATCATCGGCGCCGTGGTGTCCTCCACCGACGCGGCCGCGGTCTTCTCCGTGCTGCGCAGAATCCCCCTGCCCGCGCGCGTGACGGGCACCCTGGAGGCGGAGTCCGGCTTCAACGACGCCCCCGTGGTCATCCTGGTCGTCGCCTTCTCGCACTCCGGGCCCATCGAGCACTGGTACGTACTGATCGGCGAGATCCTGCTGGAGCTGGCCATCGGCGCCGCGATCGGCCTCGCGGTGGGCTGGCTCGGCTCCTTGGGGCTGCGGCACGTGGCGCTGCCCGCCTCCGGCCTCTACCCGATCGCCGTCATGGCCATCGCCGTCGTGGCGTACGCGGCGGGCGCCCTCGCCCACGGCAGCGGCTTCCTCGCGGTCTATCTCGCCGCGATGGTGATGGGCAACGCCCGGCTGCCGCACTGGCCGGCCACCCGCGGGTTCGCCGACGGGCTCGGCTGGCTGGCCCAGATCGGGATGTTCGTCCTGCTCGGCCTGCTGGTCACCCCGCACGAGCTGGGCGACGACATCCTGCCGGCCCTCCTCATCGGCCTGGTGCTGACGATGATCGCCCGCCCGCTGAGCGTCGTGCTGTGCCTGACCCCGTTCCGGGTGCCGTGGCAGGAGCAGACACTGATGTCCTGGGCCGGACTGCGCGGCGCCGTCCCCATCATCCTGGCGACCATCCCGATGGTCGGCGGGGTCGAGGACAGCCGCCGGATCTTCAACATCGTCTTCGTGCTGGTCGTCGTCTACACCCTTGTGCAGGGGCCGACTCTGCCCTGGCTCGCCCGCAAGCTGCGGCTCGGCGAGGACGCGGAGGCCGCGGCCGACCTCGGCATCGAGTCGGCGCCGCTGGAGCGGCTGCGCGGGCACCTGCTGTCGGTGGCGATCCCCAAGGGCTCGCGGATGCACGGGGTCGAGGTCGCCGAGCTGCGGCTGCCCGCCGGCGCCGCCGTCACCCTGGTCGTGCGGGAGGGCACCTCGTTCGTGCCGCTGCCGACGACGGTGCTGCGACGCGGGGACGAGCTGCTCGTGGTCGCCACGGATCCGGTGCGGGACGCGGCGGAGCGGCGGCTGCGGGCCGTCGGGCGCGGCGGCAAGCTGGCCGGCTGGCTCGCGGAGGCCACGGAAGGCGGCGGCGGGCACGGGCGGCACCGGCACGGGCGTTGATCGTGGGGTCGTGCGGGCGTGGGGTCGTGGGGTCGCGTGCTCGTACGGGCGTGGGGTCGTTAAGGGGATGTTTCGTACCGTTCACACCCCATTCATTCACAGGCGCGCCGGCGTCTTGGTGCTCGTTTTCACAGGCGAACAAGCCCTTGATCCCTGTACGCTGAAGGCGCACCCTGATCGAACCAACTCTGCCTGACGCAGAGCTGGCGCGACCGTATGGCGGCCGGGACGTCCTTCGCAGTAGGCGCCGGTATCTACCGCACCGCGCAAGAGGACAGCTCTCGGCGCCGCCCCGCACCCGGGGGCCGCGCTACCAGGCGGCAGAAAGGCACGGGCCGTGGAATCCACGGTCACCACCGAGCCGTCGACGACCTCGCCGGCCTCCTCCCGCCCCGGATACGGACAGCTGCTGCGCACCCGCGGCGCCTGGACCTTCCTGCTCCCCGGCTTCGCGGCGCGTCAGCCGTTCGCGATGCTCACCATCTCCATCGTGCTGCTCGTGCAGCACACCACGGGCTCGTACGGCGCCGCCGGCGCGGCCGCCGCCGTCACCGGCGTCTCCATGGCCCTGTTCGCCCCCTGGAGCGGGCGCCTCGCCGACCGGTACGGGCAGCGTGCCGTCCTGATCCCCGGCGTGCTGGTGCACGCGCTGGCGGGTCTGACGCTGACGGCGCTCGCGCTGGCCGACGCCCCGCTGTGGGCGCTGTTCGTGGCGGCCGTGCCGACGGGCGCCTCGGTTCCGCAGGTCGGCCCGATGGTGCGGGCCCGCTGGGGCGTGAAGCTCCAGGGCTCGCCCCTGATGCCGACCGCCGCCGCCTTCGAGTCCGTCACCGACGAGCTGACCTTCGTCCTGGGCCCGCTGCTCGCCACCGCCCTGTGCACCACCGTCGACCCGGCGGCCGGCCTGGTCACGGAGGCCGCGCTGACCCTGGTGGGCGGTCTGCTGTTCGCCGCGCAGCGCTCCACCCAGCCCTCGGTCGCCCTCGACGGCCACGCGCGCGTGCGGCACGAGTCCGCACTGCGCATCCCCGGGGTGCGCGTGCTCATCGTGACCTTCCTCGGCATCGGTTCCGTCTTCGGCGGCATGCAGGTGTCGCTGGCCGCCTTCACCGAGTCGATCGGCGAGCCCGGCATGAACGGCGTCCTGTACGGCGTCTTCGCCGCCGGCAACATGCTGTCCGGCATCGCGTGCGGCGCCGTCGCGTGGAAGGCCGCACCGCGGCAGCGCCTCCTGTTCGGCTACGCCGCCCTCGCGCTCGCCGCGTCCGGACTGTGGGCCGCGCACTCGGTGCCGGTCCTGGCCGGTCTGGGTCTCCTCGTTGGCATGTGCATCGCGCCCGCCCTGATCACCGGCTACACGCTGGTGGACGGCCTGGTGCCGGCCGGCGCCCGCACCGAGGCGTTCACCTGGCTGACCGGCGCGGTGGCCCTCGGCCAGGCGGCCGCCGTGACGGTGGCCGGACAACTGGAGGACCGCTTCTGGCAGGGCGCCGGATTCCTGGTGCCCGCGGTCGGCACTCTGCTCGCTCTGGCCACCCTGGTGGCCCTGCGTTCCCGGCTCGCGACACGCCCCCGGAGCCGTACCGTCGCACGTGGCGTCGGTCACCGCGTGCCGGTGGCGGTGGACTGATCCCGCGGAATACGTCACTATGGACCGTCGTTAGCACTCATTGAGTGAGAGTGCCAGGAGGAAGACAGTGCCGACCTACCAGTACCAGTGCACCGAGTGCGGCGAGGGCCTCGAGGCGGTGCAGAAGTTCACCGACGACGCCCTCACCGAGTGCCCCAGCTGCGGTGGCCGCCTGAAGAAGGTGTTCTCCGCGGTCGGCATTGTCTTCAAGGGCTCCGGCTTCTACCGCAACGACAGCCGCGGCTCCTCGTCGAGCAGCTCGCCGGCGTCGTCGTCGAAGTCGTCGACGTCCACCGCGTCGTCGTCGGAGTCCTCTTCGTCGTCTTCTTCTTCGTCTTCGTCCTCGTCGTCGTCCTCCTCGGACTCGAAGTCCTCGGGCAAGGGCTCCTCGACGAGCAGCACCTCCGCCGCCTGACATCCGGCTTCAGGAACCCCGCCGTCACGCGACGGCGGGGTTCTCGGCGTCCCGCGGCCCGTCCGGCGGCCGACGGGCGCCCGCTACTGTGGCGGCATGGCGAACGCAGAGATCGGCGTAATCGGCGGGTCCGGCTTCTACTCGTTCCTTGAGGACGTGACCGAGGTCCAGGTGGACACCCCCTACGGGGCGCCCAGCGACTCCCTCTTCCTCGGTGAGATCGCCGGCCGGCGGGTCGCCTTCCTGCCCCGGCACGGGCGCGGCCACCATCTGCCGCCGCACCGGATCAACTACCGGGCCAACCTGTGGGCGCTGCGCTCGGTCGGGGTGCGCCAGGTCCTCGGGCCGTGCGCGGTGGGCGGGCTGCGCCCCGAGTACGGTCCCGGCACCCTGCTCGTCCCGGACCAGCTCGTCGACCGTACGAAGTCCCGCGCGGGCAGCTACTTCGACGGGCTGCCGCTGCCCGACGGCACGGTGCCGAACGTGGTCCACGTGTCGCTGGCCGACCCCTACTGCCCCGCCGGGCGGGCCGCCGCGCTGAAGGCGGCGCGCGGGCAGGACTGGGAGCCCGTGGACGGCGGCACCCTGGTCGTGATCGAGGGGCCGCGCTTCTCCACCCGCGCCGAGTCCCTGTGGCACCAGGCGCAGGGCTGGTCCGTGGTGGGCATGACCGGTCACCCCGAGGCGGCGCTCGCCCGTGAACTCGAACTCTGCTACACGTCGATGACCCTGGTCACCGACCTGGACGCGGGCGCGGAGACCGGCGAGGGCGTCTCCCACGACGAGGTGCTGTGGGTGTTCGCGGCGAACGTGGACCGGCTGCGGGGCGTGCTGTTCGACGCGGTCGCCGCGCTGCCCGCCACCGAGGAGCGGGACTGCCTGTGCACGTCCGCGCTGGGCGGGATGGACCCGGGGTTCGAGCTGCCGTAGTACGACCGGCCGGGGCGGAACCCCTCGTTCGGGTGTGGGAGTTGTCCACAACCGCGGAGTCCTCCACCGGCCGCGGCGGGCGGCGGCGCGAGGCCCCATCGTGGGTCTCGCAAGCCGATCCCTCGTGGCAGGTGGTTCCTCATGTCCTACGGTCCGACGCCTTCGTTCCTCTCCTCTTCAACCTCCCCCTTCTCTTCCTCTCCGTCACCCCGCCCGCTCGGCACGGACGCGCCCGCGACCTGCGAGGTGCCGCATTTCGCGCCGGTGCGGGTGCGCGGCGGACGGTTCGCGCTGCACCGGCTGGTACGGCACCGGCGGCGAGCCGTGGCCGCGGGCCTCGCCGTCACCGCCGCCGCCCTGGTCGCGGCGGGCCCCCGGGACACCGAGCGGACACGTGGGCATCCGGCGGCGGAGCCCGGCCGCGAGCGGCGCTCGGTGGAACTGGTGACGGCGCCGGTGCGGATCGCCGACGCGGCGACGGTCCGGCTGCTGCGGCCCGGCGACCGGGTGGACGTCATCGCGGCCGGTGAGCGGAGCACGGGCGGCGACGCGGAGGTGGTCGCGCGCGGAGTGCGGGTGTCGAAGGTGCCCGAGGCTCCCGGGGAGGCGGTCGACAGCGGCGCGCTCGTCGTGCTGACGGTGCCGCGCCCCCTCGCGGCACGGCTGGTGGGCGCGAGCGCCACGGCACGGCTGGCGGTGACCCTGTGCTGAACCGCATGATTCGCCTGATGCTTGACTGTCTGTCAAGTCGCCCTTTCGAGCGATGGAATTGGACAGGACGGCCCAGCCCTGACGTAGGTTGCGGAGCGGCCTGTTCCACCACTTGCGCGTACGAGGAGAGTCCCCGAGGTGAGCGAGAAGAAGGAACCCGGCATCCTGGACGGCTTCAAGGCCTTCCTGATGCGCGGGAACGTCGTCGATCTGGCAGTAGCGGTGGTCATCGGCGCCGCCTTCACCAACATCGTCAACTCGGTGGTGAGGGGCGTCATCAACCCGCTCGTCGGAGCGATCGGGACGCAGAATCTCGACAGTTACAGCTCGTGTCTGAAGGGCCCCTGCGAGAAGGCCGCGGACGGCACGGTCACCAGCGGCGTGATGATCCTCTGGGGCTCGGTCCTCGGGGCGACGCTCAGCTTCGTGATCACCGCGGCGGTCGTCTACTTCCTGATGGTCCTGCCGATGTCGAAGTACCTGGCCCGCCAGGAGGCCCGCAGGAAGGCGAAGGAAGGCACCCACGAGCTGATCGAGGTGACCGAGCTGGAGGTCCTCAAGGAGATCCGCGACGCGCTGGTCGCGCAGCGCGGCTCCGGGCGCAGCGAGAGTTAGCGGGGCACGGGGTCCGAACGCGGCACGGGGTCCGGGCCCGGCCCGAGTTCCGGAATCGGCACGGGGTCCGGACGTGCCGCCCGGCTCAGATGTGGTGGGGCGGCTTCTCGTCGAGGAAGCGCTTGAGATCCGCCGCGCTGTCACCGGTGCCGGCCGGCCGGTCGCCCCACCCGCGGTCCGTGTCGTCCGAGGACTGCTGGTCCAGCGGGTCGTCGAAGACGAGCGCGGCCTTGGGCTCGCGCGGCTCGGGGGCGGGGGCGTTGTCCATACCCCCAGGGTACGGCCCGCGCTGCACGACACTGGCCCCATGACTCTTGACGCATTGACCGACGTCGCCGGTGTGCGGGTCGGACACGCCACCCGCACCGGGAACGGCATGCTGACCGGGACCACCGTCGTCCTCGCGCCGGAGGGTGGCGCCGTCGCCGCGGTGGACGTGCGCGGCGGCGGCCCCGGCACCAAGGAGACCGACGCGCTCGACCCGCGCAACCTAGTGCAGAAGGTCGAGGCGATCGTCCTGACCGGGGGCAGCGCGTACGGGCTGGACGCGGCCTCCGGTGTGATGGCCTGGCTGGAGGAGCGCCGGCGCGGGGTGCGCGTCGGACCGGATCCGGCGCACGTGGTGCCGGTGGTGCCCGCGGCCTGCGTCTTCGACCTGGGGCGGGGCGGGGACTTCCGGGCCCGGCCGGACGCGGCGACGGGACGGGCGGCGGTCGAGGCGGCCTCGGCGAGCGCGCCGGGCACCGCGGTGCCTCAGGGCTGCGTCGGCGCGGGAACGGGAGCGGTGGTCGGGGCGCTGAAGGGCGGGATCGGCACGGCGAGCGTGGTGCTCGCGTCCGGGATCACCGTCGGCGCCCTGGTGGTGGCGAACGCGGCGGGCGACGTGCTGGACCCGGAAACCGGCGTCCTGTACGGCGAGTTGTTCCAGGGGCGGGTGGAGTACCCCGACGCGGGACGGCACGAGGAGGCACTCCGGTACCTCGCGCGGGCCGCCGAGCGCAACGCCCCTCCCCCGCTGAACACCACCCTCGCCGTGGTCGCGACGGACGCGGACCTCACCAAGGCCCAGGCCCAGAAGCTGGCCGGCACGGCACACGACGGCATCGCGCGCGCCGTACGGCCGGTGCACCTGCTCAACGACGGCGACACCGTGTTCGCGCTGGCCACCGGGGAGCGCCCGCTCGACGCGGCGAGCCCGCTCGCGCTGAACGAGGTCCTCGCCGCGGGCGCGGACATGGTGACGCGGGCCGTCGTGCGCGCGGTACGGGCCGCGGAGTCCGTGGACGGGCCGGGCGGGGTGTGGCCGTCGTACGGGGAGCTGTACGGGGGTGGCGGCACGCCCTGAAGGAGCGGACCGCCCGGAGAGGACCGCCCGGAGAGGACCGCCCGGAGAGGACCGCCCGGAGAGGAGTGCCCGGAGAGAAGCGCTCCGCCGAGCGCTCCGGCTCCGGCTCGTTCGTCACATCCGTCCCCGCCGCATCGCCGATTGTCCCGGTTCTGTCACGTGAGGGCGTTCACCGCGCACAGCGGGAACCCGACCCCTCACCGGTCCCCTCTCTCAGGACGCATCGGATCGGACCACGCACACCATGCGAACGGGGAGCAGACAGTGACTACGCCGGACAAAACAGCGCGGCGCGTGCTGGGAACCTGTGCCGCCCTGGTGGTCGGCGCCCTCACCCTCACCGCCTGCGGGGGCAGCGCCACCGCCAAGGACGACGGCAAGGGCGGCGACGGCTCGGGCCGGACGTCGGGGGCGACGATCGTGATCTCGGCGAAGGACGGCTCGTCCGGCGCGTCGATCAACTCGACCGGCGTGAAGGTCGACGGCGGCGATCTCACCGCCGTGACGATGACGGTGGCGGAGACCGGGCAGGCCGTGCCCGGCGATATAGCGGCGGACGGCGCCAGCTGGAAGCCGAAGGAGCAGCTGGAGCGCGGCACGAAGTACGAGATAGCGGCGAAGGCCAAGGGCTCGGACGGGAGGACGACCACCGCGGACTCCACCTTCACCACGGTCAGCACCGAGAACAGCTTCATAGGGACCTACACGCCGGACGACGGCACGACGGTGGGCGTCGGGATGCCGGTGTCGTTCACCTTCGACAAGGCGATCAGCGACAGGAAGGCCGTCCAGTCGGGCATCACGGTCACCTCCAGCAGCGGGCAGGAGGTGGTGGGCCACTGGTTCGGCGAGCAGCGGCTCGACTTCCGGCCGGAGGAGTACTGGAAGGCCGGCTCCAAGGTCACCCTGAAGATCGACCTGGACGGGGTCGAGGGCGCGAACGGCGTCTTCGGGGTGCAGCGCAAGACGGTGACCTTCACCATCGGGCGCTCCCAGGTCTCCACCGTGGACGTCAACACCCAGACCATGACGGTCGAGCGGGACGGCAAGACCCTCAAGTCGGTGCCGATCTCGGCGGGCAGCGCGGAGTTCCCGACGTACAACGGGCAGATGGTGATCTCCGAGAAGCTCAAGGAGACCCGGATGAACAGCCAGACGGTGGATCTGGCCGACGCCTACGACATCCCCGACGTGCCGCACGCGATGCGCCTGACGACCTCGGGGACCTTCCTGCACGGCAACTACTGGTACAACAAGGGCAACCCGCCGTTCGGGCAGCAGGGCACCAGTCACGGCTGCGTCGGGCTCCAGGACGTACAGGGCGCGCAGGGCGACACCACGGCGAAGTGGTTCTACGACAACTCGCTCATCGGCGACGTGGTGATCGTGAAGAACTCCCCCGACAAGTCGGTGGCACCGGACAACGGGCTCAACGGATGGAACCTGCCGTGGAGCCAGTGGACCGCGGGAAGTGCCGCCTGATCAGGGGCTTCTGACAGTGCGTCGGGCCGCGCGGGAACCATCCGCGCGGCCCCGGCGTTTTAGGTACGTACGTTTTCTCGGTTCGCGGACATGATGTCCGACCGAGGGGCTACGGTATGCACCCACAAGGTGACATGCAGCAACGCCGGGAGAAACCTTGAGCGTTCCGTACGAGACGGCAGCGTACGAATCCCATGGGTCGCCGGAGTCTCCGGAGGAGCACCTCGCGCGACTCCTCGGCCGCGCCCTGAACTCCTTCGAGCTGCCCGACGAGGTGATATGGCGGCTCGACTGCGCGCTGGCGCACGACAGTTCGCTGCACTCCGCGCACCACAGCGCGGGCCGGCACCGTGAGACGTACCGGCACACCTGGCTGCTCGCGGACGGCTCGGCGCTCACCCTGTGGGAGCTGGTGCACAACACCGCGCCGGACAGCGCGCCGCAGCACGAGGTGTACGTCGACGAGGAGGAGCTGCGGGCCGCGACCGCGCGTCTGCCCTTACCGCCGGACGCCCCCGACTTCGAGCTGCCGGTGATGGTGCAGCTCGCCCCGGTGCGCGCCCCGCGGCACACCTACGTGCCGGACGACTCCGCCGACCACGCGCGCCGCCTGCTGCGCCGCGCGGAGAACACCGACCGCCCGGGTCGGGCCACCGCGACCCTGCTGGCCACGGCGTTCGCGCACCAGATCACCCAGGCCTTCGGGCGCCCCTGCCGTGCGGGCCGCGCCGGGCTGTGCTTCTCGCTCTACGAGCACGCCTTCCTGCTGCGCGACGGCAAGGAGATCTCCCTGTGGGAGGTCGAGCACACGGCGACGCCGGACGGGCGGCACCGGTGCGAGGTGTACGTCAGCGAGGACGAGGCCCGGGAGGCCATGGAGCGGCGCGCGGGGCAGATGTCGTAGCGGGCCGGCCCCGCCAGGGGGTCAGCGGCCGTCGCTGAGCTGTCGCACCAGGCCCGCGAACGCGTCCTGTTCCGCCGGTGTGAGCTGTACCGACTCCAGGTGCGGGCCCGCCTGCCGCTGCTGCGGAAGGCCGGACAGGGCCGGGTCGATGGTCGGGCGGGTGGCCTCGGGGCGGCAGGCGCGCAGGACGCGGGCCAGGCCGATCACCCAGGCAACGGTCAGCAGGGCGAGCAGACCCACGCCCACCAGCTGGAAGATCGAGACGTCCTCAGGCATGCGGCCCAGTACACACCACGGTCCGGGACTTTGACCCCGGACCGTGACGTATCTCGCAGGTGCCGTGAACCACGCACAGCTTCCCAAGTTCCCCCATAGGGGCGCTTACGGGCGACATGGCCCGGGCGACATGGGAGGGCCCCGCACCTTCCGGTACGGGGCCCTTGCTCCAGCCTGGGGGTCGGGGGGGGCGGTCAGCCCACCGGGACCGGCTCGCGGGTCTCCTCCGGGTCGGCGTGCGGCTCCGGCTCCCCGGCGCCCTCGACGTGCTGCGCCGGCTTGCGCGGCAGGGCGAACATCAGCAGGAAGATGACACCCATCACCGCCGCCACCCAGCCCAGCGCGTGCTGGAAGGCGTCCGCGAAGGCCGACCCGACCACGGCCCGGGCACCGGACCCGGCACCCGCCTCCGAACCGCTTCCAAGACCGCCGAGCCGGTCGTCGAGCACCCCGAAGAACACCACCGACACCAGCCCGAGCCCGAGCGCGTTCCCCATCTGCTGCACGGTGTTGATCAGCCCGGACGCCGAACCGGCGTGCTCCCGGGGCACCTCGGAGAGGATCGCGTCGGTCAGCGGGGCGACGATCAGGCCCATGCCCACGCCCATCACGACCAGCGGCAGCGCCATCTGCCAGGGCTCGATGCCCAGGCCGTACCGCTCCGACTCCCAGATGTAGAGCAGGACTCCGAGCCCCAGCACCAGCGCGCCCGCCTGGAGCACCTTGCGCCCGAAGCGCGGCACCAGCTTCTGCACCGACAGCCCCGCCGCCACCGAGACCGCGATCGAGAACGGCACCCCGGTCAGCCCCGCCTTCAGCGGGCTCCAGCCCAGACCCATCTGCATGTAGAGCGTCCACACCAGGAAGAAGATCCCGAGGCCCACCCCGAACACGGTCTGCACGGCGATGCCGGCGGCGAAGCTCTTCACCCGGAACAGGGACAGCTCGATGAGCGGGGAGCCGTCCCGCGCGGTCTTGCGCCGCTCGTACGCCACCAGCACCGCGAGCACGACCAGCGCGCCGGCCATGGACAGGTGACCCCACAGCGGCCAGCCCAGCTCACGGCCGCGGGTCAGCGGGTAGAGCAGCATCAGCAGGCCGAGCGTGACCAGGGCGACGCCCACCAGGTCCAGCCTCGGGGCCCGGGTGGCCTTGGACTCGGTGATGAAGCGGCTGCCGAGGATCAGGCCCGCGATGCCGACCGGCAGGTTGATCAGGAAGATCGGGCGCCACTCCAGACCGAAGAGGTTCCACTCGGTGAGCAGCGCACCGAGCAGCGGGCCGCTGACCGCGCCGAGCCCCACGACCGCGCCGAACAGGCCGAACACCTTGCCGCGTTCGTGGGCGGGGAAGGTGGCGTGCACGATCGACAGGACCTGCGGCACCATCAGGGCGGCCATCGCGCCCTGGAGGATGCGGGAGGCGACGAGCATCTCCGGGTTGGCGGCGAAACCGCACAGCGCGGAGGCGACCGTGAAGCCGCCGATGCCGATGAGGAACAGCTTCTTGCGGCCGTGGATGTCGCCCAGCCTGCCGCCGGTGATCAGGCCCGCGGCGAAGGCGAGCGCGTAGCCGGCCGTTATCCACTGGATCTGGCTCTCGGTGGCGCCCGCGGTCTGCGTGATCGACGGAATGGCGATGTTGACGATCGTGACGTCGACGAGGTCCATGAAGGCCGCGGTCATCACGATCGCCAGGGCGAACCAACGGCGCTTGTCCGCGGCGGAGGACGCCGGGGCGGGCGCGGAGGCCCGGTCGGAGGTTTCGAGGTGAGGCTCGCTGGAGGTCATGGGAAGAACCTATGGCCCCAATAGGTCAGATCGTGTCCTAGTAGTACGGCATCCTCGGATCCATGACCACTGACACTCCGGCCCGGCTGCTTCAGCTCCTCTCCCTCCTCCAGACGCCCCGCGAATGGCCCGGCGGCGAGCTCGCCGACCGGCTCGGGGTGTCCCGGCGCACGGTCCGGCGGGACATCGACCGGCTGCGTGAACTCGGCTATCCGGTGCAGGCGACCATGGGCTCCGACGGCGGCTACCGGCTCGTCGCGGGCAAGGCGATGCCTCCGCTCGTCCTCGACGACGAGGAGGCCGTCGCCATCGCGGTGGGGCTCCGGGCGGGCGCCGGGCACGCCGTGGAGGGCGTGGACGAGGCGTCGGTGCGGGCCCTCGCCAAGCTGGAACAGGTGCTGCCCGGCCGGCTCCGCCACCGGGTCGCCACCCTCCAGGCCGCGACCACCCCCCTGACCAGCGGCGACGGGGCGAGCATCGCACCGGAGACGCTGACCGTGATGGCCTCGACGGTGGCCGGTCACGAGCGGCTCCGGTTCGCCTACCGGGCCAAGGACGGCACCGAGTCGCGCCGGGTCACCGAGCCCCACCGGCTGGTCTCCACCGGCCGCCGCTGGTACCTCGTCGCCTACGACCTCGGCCGCGACGACTGGCGGACGTTCCGGGTGGACCGGGTGAGCGAGCCCTTCGCCACCGGCGCCCGGTTCGCCCCGCGCGAGCTGCCCACGGGCGACGCGGCCGAGTACCTGCGGCAGTCGATGTACCGGCGGCAGGAGACCTACGAGTTCACCGTCACCTTCGCCGCCCCCGCCGAGTCCGTCGCGGCCCGCGTCCCCCAGTGGCTCGGGACGCCCCAGCCGATCGACGCCGACACCTGCCGGCTGCACGCCACCACCGGGGACGCCGTGGAGTGGATGGCGGTACGGCTGGCGATGGTCGGCTACGACTTCACGGTGCACGAGCCGGAGGAACTGGTGCGGCATGTGAGGGACTTGGGCGCGAGGCTGAGCAGGGCGGCGGCGGGCGGCTGAGCCTCCGCCGCGGGAGGCCGCAACGGAGCACCACGGGACGAACGGGGCGCCGGGACACCGGGGCGCCGGGACACCGGGACACCGGTCAGGGCGCCTTCAGGCCAGCTTCCCCCAGGCGATGCCCCGCAGCACGGCGAGATTCCGCAACGCCAGTGCGGCAGGCCCCTGTTCGCTCTCCGGCCGGGCCTCTCCGGCCGCCCAGGACTCCACGGCCACCCGCACCGCGGCGGCGGCCACGGCTGCCGCGAACCGCAGTTCGGGCGCCAGGGCAACGTTGTCGTCGGCCTCGCCGGCCGCGGAGTCCCCCGTACCGAGACGCTCCGCCAGCACCTCCGCCAGGGTCCGCTCGGAGTCGTGGCAGACCTCCGCCCACACCTTGCCCAGAGCGGGGCTCGAAGCGGCGAGGCGGATCAGGGTGCGCACCCACGCCCAGGAGGACGCCGAGACACCGACGCCGGGCGTCAGGGTGTGGCGTACGGCGTGCTCCAGGGCCTCGGGGAGGGACAGTTCCGGGGGTGCCAGCCGCACCGCGCGGGCCCAGCGCTCGGCGCCGGCGGCGTAGAGGGGGGCGACGGACTCCTCCTTGGTGGCGAAGTACCGGTAGAAGGTGCGCGGGGCGATACCGGCGGCCTGGGCGATGTCCTCGGCGCGGGTGGCGCGCAGGCCCTGCCGGACGAAGAGGGCGGCCGCCGCGCGGGCGATCTGCATACGCGTCTCCGCCTTGCGCCGCTCCGTCAGGGACAGCGGTGCGGCGGAGTGCGGTGCGGCGGGGTGCGGTTCGGGGCCGGAGTTGGGGCTCGGGGTGGGACTGCTCACGTTCGGCAGGCTATGCCCATGTGACACAATCTGCCATCCGCGGGCCACCCCGGGGTTCAGGTACGGGGTGGCCCGCTTCCCAGCATGCCCGGGCCCGTCGAGGCCGCCCGTACAGAAGGAGCCGGACCCCGGCGCCCAGGGGGGGGGGAGGGCACCGAAGTCCGGCTCTCGGAGGGTCCCGGCGCCGGGGGGGTACCGCGACGGGACGTGGTCCATATGAAGGGCCCGCGAGGGGGGATCGCCGACCGAACTCCTGGACCCTGAAAGGTTGTTCCCAGGGCCCCGGGGGTTGAAGCGGCGTTGGACCGCCATACTTTGCGCGGTCTTTGGCCACCCGGCGTGCGCGGCCGAAGCCCCGCACGCCCCGCGGCCCTCACCGCGCACGCCCCGCCCGTCAGGCCGCCGCGTCGAAGCCGGTCTGGTGGGCCAGCTTCTTCAGCTCCAGCAGCGCGTGCTTCTCGATCTGCCGGATGCGCTCGCGCGTCAGCCCGTGCTCCTTGCCGACCTCGGTGAGCGTGCGCTCACGGCCGTCCTCGATGCCGTACCGCATCTTGATGATCGAGGCGGTGCGCTGGTCGAGGCGGCCGATCAGGTCGTCCAGTTCCTCGCTGCGCAGGAGGGTCAGCACGGACTGCTCCGGGGAGACCGCCGAGGTGTCCTCCAGCAGGTCGCCGAACTGGGTGTCGCCGTCGTCGTCCACCGACATGTTCAGCGAGACCGGGTCGCGGGCCCAGTCGAGGACGTCGGCGACGCGCTCCGGGGTGGAGCCCAGCTCGGTGGCGATCTCCGTGTGCTCCGGCTCGCGGCCGTGCTCACGGTTGAACTCGCGCTGCACGCGCCGGATCCGGCCCAGCTCCTCCACCAAGTGGACGGGGAGCCGGATGGTCCGGGACTGGTCGGCTATCGAGCGGGTGATCGCCTGGCGGATCCACCAGGTGGCGTACGTGGAGAACTTGAAGCCCTTGCGGTAGTCGAACTTCTCCACCGCGCGGACCAGGCCGGCGTTCCCCTCCTGGACGAGGTCCAGCAGCGGCAGTCCGCTGCGCGGATAGCGGCGGGCGACGGCGACGACGAGACGGAGGTTGGAACGGATGAAGACGTCCTTGGCGCGCTCCCCGTCGGCGATCAGCGCCTCCAGCTCCTCGCGGGAGGCGTCCGCCTTGGACTCCTCGTACCCGTCGAGGACCTGTCGCGCGAACACACCCGCCTCGATGACCTGGGACAGCTCGACTTCCTTGGCGGCGTCGAGCAGCGGGGTGCGCGCGATCTCGTCGAGGTACATGCCGACCAGGTCGCGATCGGCGATCTCGCCGCCATGGGCGCGAACACTGTGTGCCGCGTCGGACGTCCCGCCGGTGGCGGACTTACGACGGGCGACGGCACGGGTTGCCATGCGTGCTCCCTTGCGATGGTGGGCTGGCGGGTGGTCCTTGGTTGCCCGGCACTCTGCTCGGGTGCCCTGCATCCGATGGAAACAACGACTGGAATCAGGACAGAATTCCCAACCCGTCCCTCTATTTTTCTGATCATGCAGTACCCTGTGCCGCCGCACAGTGCGGGGCGGCATCGGCAGCGGCCACGGAGGCGCAGGTCAGGACCTGGGTCGCAGGTCTCTCCGGACCTCTCGGATACCCCCGCGATCCCCGCACATGCGAGACGCCCGTCACATGCGCGAGCACCCTTCACGCCACCCCCGCCCGCTCTCCCCACCGGAAAGACGGACCGCGCGGCCGGATGGTTGCCAGGGAGTACGACCTCACAGGCAACGCACATCACCCGCCGGGTCGGGCGCCCCCGCGCACGTGCGGCTCAGCCGAACTGCACCGACCGCTTCGCCAGGCCCATCCAGAACCCGTCGATGACCGACTTCTGCGCGTCCAGTTCGCCGCCCGCCTCCGCCGCGCCCATGGTCACGAACAGCGGGGCGAAGTGCTCGGTACGCGGGTGGGCGTAGCGGCCGGCCGGGGACTTGCCCAGGAAGTCCAGCAGGGCGTCCCAGTCGTGGTCCTCCAGGGCCCGCCGGCCCCAGTCGTCGAACTCCGCCGACCAGGCGGGGATGCCGCCCTGGCGCAGGGCGGCCAGGTTGTGGGTGAAGAAGCCGGAGCCGACGATCAGCACGCCCTCGTCGCGCAGCGGCGCCAGCCTGCGGCCGATCTCCATCAGCCGGACCGGGTCGAGGGTCGGCATGGAGATCTGGAGGACGGGGATGTCGGCGGACGGGAACATCTCCACCAGAGGGACGTACGCGCCGTGGTCGAGCCCCCGGTCGGGGATGTCCTGCACCGGCGTGCCCGGGGCGCGCAGCAGCTTGCGCACGGACTCGGCGAGCGCGGGGGCGCCGGGCGCCGGGTAGGTCACCCGGTAGTAGTGCTCGGGGAAGCCCCAGAAGTCGTAGACCAGCGGGACGGTCTCCACCGCGCCGAGGGCGAGGGGGGCCTCCTCCCAGTGCGCGGAGACCATGAGGATCGCCTTGGGGCGGGGCAGGTCGGCGGACCAGGCGGCCAGCTCGCCGGGCCAGACCGGGTCGTCGGCGAGGGGCGGGGCGCCATGGCTGAGGTAGAGCGCGGGCATGCGTTCCGGGGCGGTGGCGGTCATGACGGCGGCTCCCTCTGAGGCATTACTTGAAGTCTAAATCTCTACGTCAGGATAAGCCCCCTTTGGTTTAAGTTTCAAGGAGACTGCTCGTACAGTGGAGCCATGAACACGGCACCCGCACCCGGCCCCT
This sequence comes from Streptomyces sp. NPDC048002, assembly GCF_040653275.1. Taxonomy (NCBI): domain Bacteria; kingdom Bacillati; phylum Actinomycetota; class Actinomycetes; order Kitasatosporales; family Streptomycetaceae; genus Streptomyces; species Streptomyces sp. NPDC048002. The sequence continues at coordinate 215,476 of NZ_JBEZNL010000002.1, forward strand.
CCCCCGCATCCGGCCCCACCGAGGAGCCCCGCTGGCTCAGCGACGGGGAACAGCGCGTCTGGCGTTCGTACCTCCAGGCCACGACGCTGCTGGAGGACCACCTGGACCGTCAGCTCCAGCGGGACGCGGGCATGCCGCACATCTACTACGGGCTGCTGGTCAAGCTCGCCGACTCGCCGCAGCGGCGGCTGCGGATGACCGAGCTGGCCATGTACGCGAAGATCACCCGCTCCCGTCTCTCGCACGCGATCGCGCGGCTGGAGAAGAACGGCTGGGTGCGCCGCGAGAACTGCCCCTCGGACAAGCGCGGCCAGTTCGCGGTCCTCACCGACGAGGGCCACGCGGTGCTGGAGCGGACCGCGCCGGGTCATGTGGCCGCCGTACGCGGCGCGCTCTTCGACCGGCTCACCCCGGAACAGCAGAAGTCCCTCGGCGAGATCATGCGGATCGTCGCCGAGGGACTCGAACCCGACGAAGCGGGTGCGGACCTGCCCTGGCTCCGCTGAGCCGCTCACTCAGCGGGGCCGGGGCAGGTCCCGGGTCGTACGCACGGGGCGTCCCTTCCCCGTACGTACGGGTCCTACCGGGGTGCCGAAGGGGTACGGGCGGTCGTCAGTGGGCGACGACCGGGACCGGCAGCTCCTCCTCGGCGCCGTCGGACGAGGCGACCGGCGTGCTGCCCGGCTTGCCCGCGTTGACGAAGGTGAAGGCGATGAGGGAGGCGGCGACCAGGATGCCGACGGCGAACCAGATCGCGCTGGTGTAGCCCTCCACCATGCCCTCCAGCTGGACCAGCTGCTGCTGGGAGCGGGTGGCGGCGCCGCCGATGTGGTCGGCGACGTAGGACGTGGTGGCCGAGGCGGCGATCGTGTTCAGCAGCGCCGTACCGATCGCGCCGCCCACCTGCTGGGAGGTGTTGACCATCGCGGAGGCGACACCGGAGTCCTGCGGCTTGACGCCCGTGGTGGCCAGGGACATGGCCGGCATGAACGCCGTACCCATACCGAGGCCGAGCAGCAGCATCGCCGGGAGCAGCAGGGCGGCGTAGGAGGAGCCGATCTCCAGCTGGGTCAGCAGCAGCATGCCGACCGCGGCGAGCAGGAAGCCGGGGCCCATCAGCAGCCGCGGCGCGACCCGGGTCATCAGGCGGGTGCCGATCTGGGTCGAGCCCGTGATCATGCCGACGATCATCGGCAGGAAGGCGAAGCCGGTCTTGACCGGGGAGTAGCCCTTCACGATCTGCAGGTAGTAGGTCAGGAAGAGGAACAGACCGAACATGCCGATGATGGCGAGGCCCAGCGAGAGGTAGATCCCGCCGCGGTTGCGGTCGGTGACCACGCGCAGCGGCAGCAGCGGGGCCTTCACCTTGGCCTCGACCGCGACGAACGCTGCGAGCAGGACGCCGGAGGCGACGAACATGCCGATCGTCACGGAGTCGCCCCAGCCCTCGGACTCGGCGCGGGTGAAGCCGTAGACCAGCGCGACCAGACCCAGGGTGGAGAGGATGACGCCGGGGATGTCGAGCGGCGAGCGGTTGCGGCCGCCCTCGGGCTCACGGATGACGTACCAGGCACCGGCCGCGGCGACCACGGCGAACGGGATGTTCACGAAGAACGTCCAGCGCCAGTCCAGGTACTCGGTGAGGAATCCGCCCAGGATCAGACCGACGGCACCGCCACCACCGGCGATGGCGCCGTAGATGCCGAACGCCTTGGCGCGCTCCTTGGCGTCCGTGAACATCACGGCGAGCAGGGAGAGCGCGGCGGGCGCGAGCAGGGCGCCGAAGACACCCTGGAGGGCGCGGGCGCCGAACATCATGGCCTCGTTGGTGGCGGCGCCACCGAGCGCGGAGGCCGCGGCGAAGCCGGTCAGACCGATGACGAAGGCGCGCTTGCGGCCCCACAGGTCGGCGATACGGCCGCCGAACAGCAGCAGACCGCCGAAGGCGAGGGCGTAGGCCGTGACGACCCACTGCCGGTTGCCGTCGGAGATGCCGAGGTCCTGCTGGGCGGAGGGCAGGGCGATGTTCACGATGGTGGCGTCGAGCACGACCATCAGCTGGGCGAGCGCGATGAAGATCAGCGCCTTCCAGCGGTTGGAGTCGGGGACTCCGGGAGCCTTGACGGCTGTTTCAGACATGGGGGTACCCACTTCGGGACTTCGTGACGGAAAAGCGTTACGGAAATACGTGTGGCTAAGGGGAGGGGCAGGAGGAGGAGAGGAGGTATGTGAAGAAGACGGAACCTGACACCTTTGTCAGGCGCCGGAACGGCTCATGACTCCCGGAGGTCCTCCAGGGTTACGGCCGTGCCCGGCAGCGCGGAACGGGCCGGGGCCCGCAGTCCGTCCAGGAACAGCTGAAGATGACGGTGGACGAAGCGGTCGGCGCTGAGGCAGCCCGCGCCGGCCGGGGGCCTGCTGAGCTGGGCCACGGCGACCATGAGGTCACCGACGCCGACGTCCGCGCGGAGCTGCCCGGCCGTCCTGGCGCGTTCCATGACCATCGCGACCATCCGCTCGGCGCGCTCGCGCGCCGCCTCCAGGTCGGGGTGGTTCTGGTCGAAGGTGCTGGAGATCATCGGGCACAGCGCGCTGATCCGCTCGTCGGCGGCGCTGTGCACGAAGCGCTCCAGTGCCTCGAAGGCGTCGCCGTTCTCCGCGAGCGCGGTCTCGGCGGCGGCGACCGTCCGGTCCATGACCGAGCAGACGACCTCGCGGACGAGGGCGTCCCGGTCGGGGAAGTTGCGGTACACCGTGGCGTTGCCGACTCCGGCACGGCGGGCGATCTCGTCGAGCGGGACGTCAGGGCCGCACTCGACGAACATCTCCCGGGCGGCGGTGACGATCCGCTCCCGGTTGCGCAGGGCGTCGGCGCGCGGCCGGGTCACCTTGCGCTGCGCGGGAAGAGCGGTCTGCACGGCGTACTCCTTCTCTGCTGAGGTTCTCTGGTCCTGCTGAGGTTCTCTGGTTCTGCCGAAGCCTTCCGGCTCTGCCGAAGCCTTCCGGCTCTGCCGGAGTTCTCCGGTCGCGATCCGGGGAAGCTCTCCCCGTTTCGCGCGAACACTGTTCTAAACGGGGAGACGCTCCCCGGATATTTCGAGTTGAGGGAAAGACTTCCTGTGACCTGAGTCACACCCCTGTCCGGTGCCACGTTCGGGCTCTCCCAGCGCGCGCCCGCGCCCCCCTCGGCCGAGGGTGATCGCAAGGGTGCAGCCAAGCCGGCGGCTGCCGAGGACGAAGGGCCCCGTGCATGCAGCCGTCCAGCCGTCGGATACGTCCCCGTCGTGCCGCCGCCCTCGCCTCCGTCGCCGCGCTGACCTTCGCCGTCAGCTCCTCGGCCGGATCAGGGACCCTCTCCGCGGGCGGCACGACGGCGAAGGCGGGACCCATCTCGCTGTCCCGCAGCTCGGCGCTCGGCCCCTGCATGATCACCGGTGGGCCTCAGGTCCAGATGTCGGAGAGCGTGCCCACCACCGGCGGCTACGCCCGCTCCACCGGCACCGTCCGGGCCCTGACCCTGATGATCGACTTCTCCGACGCCCGCGGGTCCGGCCGCGCGCTGGACCGCTTCGACGAGTTCTTCCCGCAGACCCAGGACTGGTTCCGCACCAGCTCCTACGGCCGTCTCGACTACCGCACCGAGACCCCGATCACCGGCTGGCTGCGCATGCCGAAGCCCTTCGAGGAGTACGGCATAGAACGCGGCGCCCCCTTCGACCCCGGCTACCGGGACCTGGTCCAGGACATCGTGGCAGCGGCCGACCCCGAGGTGGACTTCAGGCGCTACGACTTCGTGAACGTCCTGGTGACACCGAACGCCGGCCCGTCCGCCCTGGACACGGTCCTGTCCGTGACCTTCGCCGGCAACAGCGAGGCCCCGACGGCCGACGGCGTCCCCGTCGCGAACGCCTCCTTCGTCTACTCCCGCCAGGACGACGGCTCCGGCACCTACGACCGCACCGGCTACCGCGTCCTGCCCCACGAGAACGGCCACGTCTTCGGCCTGCCCGACCTCTACACCCAGGAGGGCGGGGGCGCGGTCGGCCACTGGGACATCATGAGCGAGGACTGGGGCGCCAACAACGACGTACTGGGCTGGCACAAGTGGAAGCTCGGCTGGCTGGACCCGTCCCAGGTGCGCTGCGCGACGGCACCCGGGACGACCGAGTACACCCTCACACCGCTGGCCCGTCCCGGCGGCCCGAAACTGGTCTTCGTCCCACTGGACGCCCGCACCGGCTACGCCGTCGAGCTGCGCACCCGCGAGGGCAACGACGAGACGGTGTGCCGTCCCGGCGTGCTCATCTACAAGGTCGACGCGGACGTGGACACCGGCCAGGGCCCGGTACGCGTCTACGACAGCCGCGGCGACAGCGGCGGCTGCACCCGCAGCCCGAACGTCCACGCGGAACTCTCCGACGCCCCGTTCACCCCCGGCGAGGCGTTCAGGGACCCCGCCAACGGAATCCACATCGCGGTGGCGGCGAAGCTTTCGGGGGATCATGTGGTGCGGGTGAGCCGGGGGTAGTGCGGGGCGGGGCGGGGTGGTTGGCCGGGGCCGGTCTACGGTGGACGGGCCGCCTTCCGGGTCCGCGGTCCGCCGGTGGTCGTCCGCGGTCCGCCGGTGGTCGTCCGCGGTCCGCCGGTGGCTGCCCGCACCGTCCGCCGGTGGTCGCCCGCGGTCCCTGGGTGGCCGTCCGCGGTCCCTGGGGTGGCCGTCCGCCGTCCTTCGGTGGTCGTCCGCCGTCCCTGGGCGGTCGTCCGTAGTCCCTCGGTGGTCGTCCGCCGTCCCTGGGCGGTCGTCCTTAGTCCCTCGGTGGTCGTCCGCCGTTCGTCGTACCGGAGAACCGATGCCGTCCCCGCACCTCACCGCCACCCCTCCGCCCGAGGCGGTGACCCCGCTGATCAGAGGGGTCGCCGTGCTGCGTGAGCTGTCGGAGGCGGGCGGGGCGATGAGCCCGAGCGGGCTGGAACGCGCCACGGGCCTGGCCCGCTCCACCGTCGACCGGATCACCTCCACCCTCGCCCGCATGGGATACGTCCGCCTCGACGGCCGGGACGCGGTCCTGACCCCCCGCCTGATGGAACTGGGCAACGCCTGCCTGGCGGCCCTGCGCCTGCCGGACCTCCTCGCCGGGGAGGCGGACGCGCTCGCCGACGAACTCGACGAGTCGGTCTCCCTGGCGGTGTCCGACGGCGACGGCATCCGCTTCATCCACCAGGCGACCCGCCGCCGGGCGATGTCCCTGAGCTTCCGCATCGGCGACCTCCTGCCCGCCGAACGCACCGCCCCCGGACCGCTGTTCGCCACGGAGTGGACGGACGAGGAGTGGCGCGCCTGGCGCGAGCGCCGGGACCGGGACCCGGAGGACCGGGACTTCCCCGCCGTACCCCATCGGCAACACCCTTTGCGGGACGCGGAGTTCGCGGAGTGGGTGACCCGAGCCGGGGAGAACGGCTTCGCCCTGGACGACCAGTTGATCGAACCGGGCCTGGTGGCGCTGTCGGTACCGGTACGGGATCCCGGCACGCTGCGCATCGCCTGCGTGGCGAGCGTGGTCAGCCACACCAGCCGCCACACCGCGGCGGACCTGCACGGGACGCTGCTCCCGCGCCTCAGGCGGGCGGTGGCGGCGATGGAACAACGGCTGCGCACGGCACCGCCCCCGTCCACTCCCCCGCCGCCCTCGGCGCTGGCCGCCTGGACGGGCGCGTCCAAGCAGGAACTGGGCCGCGACTTCGTGGAATCCCTGGCCCGCGGCCTGACCGTACTGACGGCCTTCGGCGAGGGCCGGGACCGGCTGACACTGACGGAGGTGGCCCAGGCGACGGGCCTGGCGAGGGCGACGGCCCGCAGATCCCTGATCACCTACGAACACCTGGGCCTGATCACCCGCCCCGACGAGCGCACGTACGCCCTGACGCCGAAGGTCCTCTCCCTGGGCTTCCCCCCGCTGTCCCGGACCACGCTCCCCCGGCTGGCCGCCCCGCACCTGGCGGACCTGACGGCGACGATCCGGGAATCGACGTCCCTGGCGATCCTGACCCCGGACGCGGAGGAGATCCAGTACACGGCCGGAGCGACGGCCCCCGGAGTGATGAGCGTGACCATCACCCCGGGCACACGGGCCCCGGCCCGTCGTACGGCCCTGGGCCAGATCCTCCTCTCCCCCACGGACACCACCCCCACCCACGTCCTCCTGGACGAGGAACAGGAGAGGGGCCTGCGCACGATCGCGGTCCCGATCCGCCCCGCCGACGCCTCCCGCCCCGTCGCCGCGGCGTCGGTGTCGATGCACGCGGCGCGCCACACCCGGGAGGACTGCGAGGAGAAGCTCCTCCCGGCCCTGCGCGACACGGCCCGGGCCATCGAATCCGACCTCAGGGCAGCCTCCCGCTTCACCCACGTCCCGACGACCTGACCCGACCCCGGCCTGATCCGGTACCCTGACGCCTGTGACCCCACGGGGCCACCGTCCGCCTTCGTGGGGCTTGTAGAAAACTCCGTCACCGCAGGTCAGCAGGTGGCCAGGAGATTGCTGCGGAACGCACACGCGCCGCTCCGGAAACGCTTAGCTGATCGCTGCAGGTCAGGGCACATCCTCGGTCTCACTGTCCAACGTTGCAGCATCAGCTGCCGGACGACGTCGTTGCAAGCGGCTCACTTCAAAGAATGGCTTCGTTTTTCTCGGCTTCATTCCTTTCCGGCTCACCGAGGGCGTATGGCCCGATTACGGCCGATGCTCAGGGCATGAGGACCGCATTCCGAAATAAGTCGCTGCACACCGCCCTGGCTGTGATCGATCGCGAGGAGCGTGTACTGCTGTGCAGAGTTCATGGTGACCCCTCGTGGCGGCCGGTCGCCTCGCGGGTAATCCGCCTCGGGCCTTCACGGTTCTCTGTCATTCATGTTCTGGACTCACTCTTCTCGCACTGGTTCCTTGCGCGTACTCCGGTTGCCGGACGTTACAACCCGCTACCGAAGCGAGACAGGCTGGATGAATCGACGCACATCTTTGTAGTCCGTCGCAGCAAAATGAGATCGATCAGTCTTCGTGCCCGCGCACGTGTCGTCACGAACGTCGATTACGCCTGGCATCCGTTGGCGAATGTCGAGGACGAGGAATTCGATGTACACCCGCGCGAGCTCGGCCCGTTCCTCCGTGGATATATCGAAGGCTGGATTCCTGACGGCGTCATCACTCTCGTCGAATGACGACTCGCACAACCAAGGAGTATGCCTCGTGACAAGTGCTCAGCATCGGCTCCAGCCCCCAGGCCGCGGACCGCTGCGGCTGGAGATCCGGACGCTTCTGGCGGCGGCCGGGCTACCGGAGGCGGACAACGACGACCGTTACCGCGCCCACGGCGTCGTGGTGACCGATCGCGGTGAGTCAGTCGGCGTGGAGTGGTTCGCCACTCGTAGTCTCCGCCGTGCCGCGGCCGACGAGCAGCTACGGGGCTGGCCCATGGGCCCGGCGGATCGCGCGCAGGAAGCCGCCCGGCGTCATCTCCACGCGGTCTTGTTCGGCATCCTGACGGAAGTGGGGGACCTGGTGGAGGCTGATCCGCCTGACACTCCGGGCGCTTTGTCCGTTCGAGCCGGCAGGGTCATCACACCCGCGACGTTGGCCGCGGACATCCGGCGGATCCTGGCAGACCTTCGCGGCGCCACGGACGCATGAGAGGACTCCGGGCTATCACCCTCGTTGGAATAAACCCGGTCAGCGTGACGAAGGCTCCGGACCCGTCAACGAACGTCCGTGTACCAGTCCGTATTCCGTCTCAGGTATCGGTATCCGACCCATTCCTGAGCAAGTCGTTTGCCCTCCATGAGAAGACCCACGGTGTCCGCCCGCAGTTGTTCGGGAAGCCAGTTCGCCAGTTGTGCGGCTTCCGCCGCGCTGGCCGGAGCCTCCTTGGCGTTACGGGGTCGGCCCTGACCCAAGAGCGCTTCGTACAACATTTCGGTGGGCTTTACGGTGGGCAGGCCGAGCTGTGACGCCGTGTGGGAGGCCTTCAGCGGGATGCGTACGCCGCTGAGGTCGAGGTCGCCGAAGTAGCGGATATCCGAGACACGATGTTCCTCGGTGATGGCCCGGACCGAAGCTCTGAAGGTGCCGCCAAGTCCCCAGGCGACGTATCCGAGACGGTGCTGTTCTGGAAGGCATTCGACGAGGGACCACCAGGTGGTCGAGTTCTCGACGACGAGCAGGACGTCACCGGTGCCGACCCGACAGTACCGGCCGTCCGTTTCCTCCAGGGGGAAGGTTTCGGTGAGCAGGGGTGGGGGCGACCGGAACGTTCGGATCACCTCGTCGAGCCGGTCCGGATCAGAGAAGAGGGGGCCGGACTTCAGCTCGTCGAAGGTCTTCTCTGGCATGGGGAAGTCGGCCTCGGAGCCAAAGGTGCCGAAGATCTCCAGGGCGCGCTCGCGGATAGGTACGGCGAACAGGTCCGGGTCGCTTTTGCGCCACAGGTTGAGGGCGGTGTAGGCGGCCCGCTGTTTGGGAGTGGCCCGCTGCCATTCCCGTGCGAGCCAGTTGAGTTCGTGATGCCAGCGTGGCATCGGTTCCTCGGCACGGACGGGACGGTCCTCGGGCAGGAGCCAGATCTTGACCGGCAGAGACACCTTCTCGGACGTCCTCTCCTGGAAAACCTTGATCAAGCCATGCCGTTCCAGGATTTTCAGGCAGTTGTCGAGTACGGCCGACTCGAACTCCCCTTCAGGGTTGCGGTTGGGGACAGTCCGAAAGGTATGCAGAACGGCGTCCAGTGGGATCTGCGTCTTGCTTTTGGTGCTGCGTTTGTTGTCCTTTGCCCACTGGCGCAGGCGCGCGAGGAGTTCACGTTCCCGTCGGGACGGCCCGGTCTCTTCCGCCGGTGTCTCCTGCGTCACGCTCGGGCACCTCTCGCCTCGCGGGTGAAGACCCTGGCGGCAGACAGACGCCCGGTGCCGTCTTCGGGAGGGAGACGGTCGAGGTGATTCCGGATCACTTCGTCCACGACCAGGTACTTGCGCGCGGCCCTCAGGTCGGCGTCGTTACGCAGCCGGATGATCAGGGGGAACTGTCCCAGCGCTTTCTCGTCGAAGAGACCTGTGGTGTAGACAAGTTGGACACCGAGCGCCTCCGCCACCGATCGTTGCAGGTCGAGCAGGTAGTCGGCGTTGGCCCGTCCGATCGGGTTGTCGAGGAACAGAACGCCCGCGTGGCGATCGCGTCTGCGGCCTTTGGTGTTGGCCCGCAAGGAGGCCAGCGTGCAGTAGAGGAGGATGGCGGCGGTGAGCTCCTGGCCGCCGGAAAAGATCTCTTTGACCTTGGACACCCGGACGCGCTCCGTTCGCAGGACCTTGTCGGGCTTGAGGATGTACACCCGGAATCCCTTGGGGACGGCGGTGTGCACGCCGCGCAGCAGCAGGGAGAGGCCGTCGCGCCGCGTCTTGCGTCCGTCGCCGGTGACACCGGCGGCGGCTTCCTCGATCACCTGTCCCAGGTGGGCCGTGAGCAGTTCGTCGCCGAGCTTGTCGAAGTTGAACTGGATGAACTCCTGTCCGGCCCATTCGGCGAGGGAACGCGGCAGCGTGGACAGGCGCTGCGCCGACCGCAGGATGGCCAGGGCCTTGTCGACCTCGCCTTTGAGGTGCTCAATGATCACCTTCAGATGTCGGCTGATCTGGTTCAGGTCGTCGGTGAGGCTCCGCAGCCGCGAGGTGAGGGGAATGTCCCAGCCGGGTGCATGGGCGGTCAGTTCCTCGGGCGGGAGGAGCAGGATCTGGCGGCGGACGGGGATGTTCAGGGAGTCGTACTTGTCAGAGCCCGCATGCTTCTTCAGCCTCTCGATCGCTTTGCGCAGGGTCCGGTCGTGTCTGGCTTGATCGTCCCGGGCTGTGTTCCTGGCCTGGTTGAGTCGGCGGTGCTCGCGGCGTGCGACGGCGGCGTCACCCGTGAACGGCTCGACGGTGGCTTCCTCGGGAGTGAGAGCTGTGAGGGTTTCCGCGAGGATGGCGAACTCCTTGGCGGTGTCTTTCGCCACCTCCCATGTCTGGACGGCCACGGCGTGCAGGGCGTCCACGGAAGCCTTCGCCACTGCGGCGGCCGACTGCTTCGACTCGGCTTCCTCGACTGCTTCCTGGCATGCGGCGATGTCGCGGGGCTGGCGCTCCAGAGGCATGGGCGCCACGCTCTCGGAGGTGAGCGCCCGGAATTCGTTGTCGCGTTCGTTCAGGGCGTTCTCGTGCTGTCCTTGGGTGACCTGGGCCTTCCCGACAGCCTCTTCGGCGGCCTTCCGAGTACGTTGCGCACGCCGTAGGGCTTGCGCGCGGGTAGTCGCGTCGGAGGCCTCCGGGGTCAACAGGAGCCGATGGGCCCGGTCACGAAGTGCCTCGTCCAGTGCCGAGTACTCGGCGCCGGCAGCCGTTTCCTCCTCCCCTGCCCGGGTGAGGCTTCGGCGCAACTCGTCCGGCACATCGGCCTTCTCGTAGTTGTCTGACGCGGTCTTGTAGGTGTTGCGCAGCACGGCGATGGGCTCCCGTGGCGAATCCGCGTTGTCAGGCACATCCTGCGCACCGGGCAGTGCCGCCCGTTCCTTGATCGCGCCTTCCTTGATCTGAAGTTGTTCACCGGCGGTGTTCCTGTGCTCTGTTGCCAGACGACGGTGCTCCTCCGCGGCGGTCAGTGCCTGCGCGGCCGCTTCATTCTGCTGGTCCCGTCGCGTCTCGGCAGCACGGGCCAGGTCCGACCATTCCGACATCTGGTCCAGGCGTCGGGCGATGTCGTTGAGTCTGCTGCTCACCTCGGTCAGGCGATCCCGCTCGACCGCGGCCGTACGTTGAGCTGTCCGGTTCTGTGTCTGCCGCTCAACCAGGCCGGTGACACCGCGCTGTCGCTCGGCTGTGTGCCTCCCCGCGGTGACGAGATCGTCAGCGGCCATAGCAGCTGTTTCGGACAGGACGGCAAGGGCGCCGGGCGGGTAACTCTCCCGCCAGGTGGCGATCCGGTGCCGGAGTCCCTCATCCCTGTGCTTGGAGGCCTTGATCTCAGCGAGGCGCCGTGTGCGCTGGGAACGCCGCTCCTCGATGGCCCGGTGTTCGGCGTCGGCTGCCTCGGGGTCGTACAGCGCGGGGTGGAAAGGGAGGGTGAACGCAACACCGTCCGGATGCCTGGTCTGCGGTGACTCGAGTGCCTCGCTAGTGCCCACGGCCACGTAAGCAGTGGGCTGGGGCCTCAGTGCGACAAGGACGTCACGGGCCCTGTCCAGGTCATCGCCGGAGTTCAGCATGACGCCGCTGACGAGATGGGACGCTCGGGCAAGGAACTCCTCGCGCTTTCGCTGGGGGTAGTCCGCGATGTGTTCCCAGCCCGGCCAGGCGTCGATCTTCTCGTGTCTCAGAATCCGGCATGCTTCGGTCACGACGGCCGGCGGCGGCAGCAGCCGCCCGTCGGCCAGGGCCAGGCGGGCCTGCTCGTCGCGGGCTTCCTCGATCCGCAGTGTGACATGTTCCCGTTCTCCCTCGGCGACCGCTTCGGCGAGACGCTCGAGCAGAAGGTGCGCATCGTCTTCGAGGTCGACTGGTTCCCCGTCGAGGAGTGCCGTCAGCCGTGGCTCGGACTCCAGTACCGTCTTGGGACCCATGGCCTGTTGCATCCTGTCCTGGAGGCGTTCGGCAAGCTGGCGTGCCTTCCCCTCGTTCTCCTTCGCCTCGTCCAGGAGCCGCTGGGCCTCGATGTGTTCCTCGGCGAGTGCGTCCTCTTCCTCTGCCAGGGCGTCGATCTTGTTACGTAGGGCTTCCAAAGCGTGCTGTGCATCCTGGGCGGCCTGTGGCAGCGTCTCGGGGTCGGCTGCCAGTCCGTCGGCCACGGCCTGCTCAGCGTCGGCATCAACCGCCTCCATCCTCTCGATGAGGCTCCGCCGCTCGCCCTGCGCTTCGGTCGCGGCCTTGAGCGCCTCCTCCCGCTTGCCGCGTGTCTCCGCCTCGGCCTCGTCGCGTCGACGCGCTGTGTCCTCCTCATGGCGCGCCCGCGTGTCGGCTTCGCGCGCGAGGGCCGAGAGCCCAAAGGCAAGTGTCCTGGCGGCGTGATCGCGTGCTTCAAGGGCCGGGCGGGCACGTTCTTCGCCGAGGTTGACCAGTTCACGGAGCCGGGCCGCCTCGCCGGTCTTCTCCTGGTGGCGCAGTACGACGGCCGTCGCCTGCCAGCCTTCCGTGAGGGCGTTGGCGTCGTCCCGCTCCGTGGACGCTCGGGCGACGAGAGCCTTGGCCTCTTCAAGACGCATTGCGGCAAGGCTGAGTCTCTGTTCGGCCACGGTCGCGCTCCACCGCTTGGCCAGGTGAGCGGCGTCGTCCCGTTCCCGGGCAAGACGTGTCACCTCCTGTTCCAGTTTCCCCAGATTGACGTCATCGTCGTCGACGCGACGCTTGAGCTGCCCGGCGAACGTCACCAGGCATTCCTCGGCCTGTTTAAAGGACTTCCGTGCCTCGGCCTCGGCGCGCGACGCCTCGATGAGGGGGCCCTGGAGTTCAACCGTGTGCTCCACGAACTCCTGTTCCAGCAACAAGCTCTGCCGCCGAGCGAGCTTGTCCTGGTGTTGGGACACCAGATCGGCCAACTCGGTCAGACTGTCTTGCTTGACTACGGCCTTGAGTAGAAAGTCGACGAAGCTCGCGTCCGAGTCGAGGTCGAACGCGCGTACCGCCTCGCCTTCGCCCTTGTTCATCACCCGCTGATAGCGGAAGAGTTCGGGATCGATACCAAGGTCGTCCCCCAGCCGCTCCGTCCAGTCTGCATGGGACTTCGGCCAGTCCAGTTCCAGCCTCGGATCCTGGTCCCTGAGTTCGATCAGGTCTTTGCGGTAGGCGTCGAAGGACAGATAGCGGCCACCGTCGGCGATCGGGAGGGTGTCCAGGGCCAGCGTGTCGGTAGGGCGGAAGTGATACCACCACTCCTTGAGATTTTCGGCGATCTTGGAGACCGTCTGGTTCTTCCACGCCATGGCTTTGCCGGTGACGAGCGTCCGGCCGTTCACCGCGTGCGTCCATTCGAGAACGATGTGGGAGACATCCTGGCCCAGCACATAGTCGTCGAGGAGACGAGGATCGGCGGCTCCCTTGACGGGGCCTCTCCCAGGAAGCAGTACTGAGAACACCAGTCTGAGAAGTACGGACTTGCCGCCGCCGTTCTCCAGGAAGAGCACGCTGGCGGGCGACGGGCGCAACGTCTGCGTCACAGAGTCGAACAGATCCGCCTGCTCCTGGGTGACCGGACGCCCGGCACCGCTGAGGTCCAGGGTCACGTCCTGGAACCGTGCGCCCGTCGGGCCGACCGAGCACAGGCGGACCCGAGAGAGCTCATAGTTCATCGTGTTGTCCACACCCGAGCCCGTCAGTACAGCGTGCCGGAGTCGGAAACCCGCACGACGTCGCCGGCAGCGTGCCCTGCGGGGGCGCCGAGACGCAGTAACTCGTCGTATACCTCGACGGCTGCCAGTTCACGGACCTGCAGTTGGTAGCGGCCGGTGGTGCGGTAGACCTTCACCAGACGCTCGTCGTCCTCTGTCTCGGTCAGCATGCCCTGGTCGACTAGGTAGCGGAGCGCCTTGCCCACGATCGCCTCGGTGGACGGCGGGGCGACGCGGCCGTCGCTGGTCGAACCGGCCTCGGGCCTGCGCAGGTAGACACGCCAGGCACGTTCCAGTTCGGGGGCGTTGGCCATGGGGTCGCTGTTCTCCTCGGATCCGGCCACCCGTTCGGACAGTTCCTGGCAGAGGTGGCGTACCAGGTTGTCCACTGTCGGAACCATGGCCTGGCCGACGTAGCCGTCGTCGGCGAGGTCCTCGGGCCGCGGGAAACAGCAGGCGGCGATGGCCAGGTGGGCGATGCCGTGCAGCACCCGCTCCGCCTCTCGCTGGTGGGCCTGGCGTGCTTGTCGCGCATAGAGATCGAGTTTGGTCTCGAACACCGAGCCCGGCAGAGCGCCGAAGACGGCACCTGCGCGCTGGGTGATTCCGATGACCCGCAGCCCGAGACCTGCCGCGCTCTTCCTCACCAGTTCCTCGAACGCCGGTTCCTCGTCATAGCGGCGGACAAGGGACGCGTAGTCGGCGTCCCGGTGCGGGCGCAGCCTGGGCCTAAGGCCGTATCCGACGAGCCGCGTCGCCTCCTCCGCGTCGTGCTCGCTGTAGGTGCCGAGGACACCGCTCATCGGTCGTCACCTCCGGTGGTCTTCTTTGTCTGCGTCGGGCGGTCGGCGGTGGCGGGGGCCACAAGCCGTGCCGTGGTGAGGAGCAGGTCGTCGCCCTCGAAGCCCTGGCTGTTCAGCCTGGTGTCGGCGTGCACGGCCAGCAGGACCCTGTCGTCTCTGCGGCGCAGGGCGGTTCCGGTCTGCGGGCCGTACGCGTGCAACGCCAGGAGTGCTACGAGTTCGGGAAGCTCGGGGTCGAGGGCTGCCGCTTCGTCCAGGAGACCGGACAGCGTGCGTACTTCGTCCGGCAGGTCGAGAAGCGCGTCGGCCTGTTCCCACTGACGGTCGGTGAAGCGCTTCTGCTCTTCCGACGTCTCCAGGTCGGGTTCGAGGACTTCGCCCGCGAACCGTGTGCGTTCAGGTGCCGGGCGCAGCAGCAGGGGAACGAGGGTGGCCAGGTCCGGCAGATCGCGGACGACCGGGCCCGAGGAATCCGTGAAGTAGCGGTCGGCCAGTGCGGAGGCGTCAGTGACCGGCAGGTCGAGAGCAGGCATGAGGAGGTGGCCGTACAGGTTGAGGGTCTGGCGCTGGGGAGTGTCGGCGAACTGCTGGCGATCCTGCTGCTCCCGAAAAAGGTCCCGGGCCCCCATGAGGCGGGCGTGGAGCTTGATGTGGCGTCGTACGCAGTCCTCGACGATGTCGACGAGTTCCGCCGCGCGACTCTTGCGCACGGGCTCCTCCGCTTCGTCGCGTGCCTCGGCCATGTACTTCGCGATCGCCCGTTCGGCCTTAACCCGTTCCTCGACGTGGGCAAGCGCGTCGTCGAGCAGTTTCGGTACCTTCTCCCGCCAGTCCACCGCCTGCACGTTGCGCTTGGTGGCATCCAACTGGACCCGGATCATCTCCCCATACTGGATCGTCCGGATACGAGCTTGCTCGGCGACCTGTTTCGCGTCTGCCAGCTGGCCCCGTCTGATCAGGTTGTCGAGTTTCACCTCGGCGGCGACCTGAGCGGACTCGACATCGGTGTCCAGGGCGCCGACCAGGACGTTCAGAGCCTCGTGGGAGGCACGCAGGTACAGCTTGCCCGTGGCGTCCCTGCGCTCCTCAATGAGCTTGAAGTCGAACGTGTGCACCCGGTAGACGCCGTTGGCGTCCACTGCTCCGTACGGTCGACGGAACGTACGATCCACGTCCCCGACATTGATCAGACTCTCCAGCACCCAGGCCGTGACCCGCGCGTGCTCCTTCGCAGGACGCTGCGGTGTCCGTCGTGCGACGAACCGCTGGACCCGCTCCACGATGTGCTGGTGCCCGGCGCCTGTGTCGAAGTCCATGGTGATCGCGACCTGGTCGATGGTGTACAGAGCGATCTCCGCCATCAGATAGGTCTTCGCCTCGGCCCACTCGATCATGCCCTTACGGGCGTCGAGCTCGTGCAACGGGGCGGTGCATGCCAGCGCCTTCGCTCTACGGCTGAGGCCTTCGTCAACCGTGGCAGCAGGCTCCCAGGTCTCATCTCGCACAGTTGACACACTAACCATGTGCGACTACTTCGGACTTGGGTTTTCTCAGCTTATTTGTCTGTTCATCCTTGACGGACAGCAGGCGGCCTCGGACACGGCCGGCTCCTCGTACCCTTGGCGAGCCGCAGGCCCCATGCAGGGAGGTACAGCAGCCCGAGATTGGTGGATCAGCCCGCCGCTTCGAGACCTGCCAGGCCCCAGGAGGCAGCTTCCCACGATGGCACGCTTACCTCGCGGCCCAACCCTGCGCACATTGCTCGAGAATCACATTGAGGCATCGATCCTGGAGTAGGCCTCAGCAATCGCGCACTGTGAAGGGAACGAGGGAATCAGTTCGCTGGAGGGTGCACATCCCGCTCTACGGCGACACCGCGGCCCATGTGCACCAGGCACGGCTGCGTCGCTTCTCCTGAGCCGCCTGCACGCTCAAGCCGTGGGATCACGCACCGGTCTGACTGCTCCCATCTCATCGACCCACAGTCCTTGGCATCGAGACCGCAGCCGACCGCACCGCGGACGGTCCCGGCCAGAGTTGATGGTCGAGGGCGTCCTCCAGGCGTGTGAGGGTGCCGATGTCGGGAAGCACGTCACCGTTGACCACGCGGGCGACGGTGGAATGGGCGACACAGGCGACCTCGGCGAGTCCGCGCAGGGACAGATCACGTGACCGCATCGTCCGGCGCAGGTCTCGCGCCAGCAAGAGACCGCAGTGAGCGCTCAGCGGAGCATCCGAGGCGAGGGTTACCTCAGGCCAGGTGCCGTCCGCCACATAGAACAGAGGAGGCTTGTCGTTGTTGCTGCGTGGCATGGCCCGATCGTGCCACGCGCAGTACCGCCCCCGGGCAGGCTGTGCGAGCGCTGCAACCCGTCGAAATACGGTCCGGACACGGGATACCTATTGCTCGTCCAGGGTCGCCCGCGGCGCCTGAAGCCGTCCCCTCCGGGGCGCGCGCGACGACTGGATATCTACGTCTCCTCTCCTCTTGTACCTGTCGGCGTACCTAGCCCTGCACCTACCAACCGCCCGTGAAACTAAGTGACTTGCCACTACGCGCCGCTTATCTAATGCATCAACTCTCCTTACTGACTGGCAGGTTGGATGCAACTCGCTGACGCAAGTAGTCTTAGATCACCACTAATCCGACCGCCCGACCTGAGCAGACGGACCATCAGGTGCGTTTTGCTCACGGAGCATTCGGCTACTTGCTGCAGTTCGCTGCACCGCCAGGTAGGGTGATCCACAAGTCGCTCCGGAAGCAGCCGAGGAGGGTGTGGTGGCTAACGCGACGAGCACTTCTGCTCAGCCGCTCATCACTCGTCTCCGGGAGCTGGCAGATGTCGAGCGAGCCCGTCGCGAAGCGGCCGATCTGGCCGTAGCGGAAGCCGAGCGCGTGCTGCAGGAAACCCAACACCTTCAGCGTGTCGCGGCCGAGCGCCATGCCGCTGTCCTGGCGACCGTCGAGGCCGCCGAAGCATATGTGGGGCAACAGGCACAGGACGCATCGGACATTGGTTCCCGCGACGAACAAACAGGGCAGCCTAGCGCGGACACGGCTGCCACTCCGAGTGCTCCAGGGCGCTCCCTGAAGCACCTCGTGGTGGACGCGTTCGACATCGGAGAGATCACTCCACTGACGCTGATCTACGAGCGTGTACGAGAGGTCCGACCGGACTCGACCGCAAGTGCGATCCGCGCCGCCCTGGCGGCTCTGCACAAGAGGGAAACGGTGGAAATCGTCCGCCGGGGCGCCTACCGACTGCTGGTGATCCCGGAGGCGTACCGCACAGACACCTAGAGATTGCAACCTCATAACCCAGCAGCAACGTGCGCGTGGCGCCGCCAGAGAGTACTTGCCGGTTCTCCTCCAGCGGCGCCGGTGACACGTCAGCTGAGGGCCCACGCATCGAACACCACCCTAGGGCATAGCCCCTGTTCCGCGTCGGGCCCTGATCAGAAATGCCTGTAGCAGGACACGAACTGAGGGCCCGTTATGCCATTTTTGGCGCCATACATCAGCAAATGCCGCTCCTTCGCGCTGCCCATGACCCGTTGTGCCCTGCGTGCAGGAGGTGCGTGATGGCGCCCTCCGATTCCTCGCGGTCGCGGATCCTTCCGACCGAGCGCCTCACCCCGCGCCGGCAGCTTGAAGTCATCGACGTCATAGCCGAACTCGGCGGCCCTGGCCGGTCTGCCGTCAGGGCCACTACCGTCGGGAAGCGGCTGAATATCGCTCCGAGGTCCGTCAGCGGGACGGCAGGTTTCCTTGCCCAGGCCGGGATCTTCCGGGCCGACACCGGCTCCTTGGCACTGACCGAGCTCGGCTTCGCCCTCGCCCAGTTGCGAAGCAGCGATTCGGCACGTGCACGGCTTTTGCTGCGGGACAGCTGGCAGGGCCAGTGGTTCCAGCGATCCGCCGTACAACACCTGTCGTACGGGCCTTTGGAGGAGGCCGAGCTGGCCCGACGACTCAAGGCCGGCGCTCCTGGCCCCGCGGAACGCGGCCTCTATCTCACGGAGTGGCTGGTATACGCCCTGCTGGTCGACCGTGACGAGCTGGGGCGATGCACGCTCCCCGCCGGAGAGGAGCGTCTCACGGCCTCCGCGCCGAAGAAGCAGGAGCCGCTGGGCGTCCTGGACCCCTTGATGAGCGCCACTCCCGCGCAGATCTCCGCGCTGCCTGATGACCAGTTCATCGCGCTGATGGGCGCCTATCAGACCGTCTTCGCCTCGCTGTCCCCACGGATTCGACAGCAGACCACCGGCTGAGCGAGCCCGTTTCCCGGCGCCGCGGCTTCTCGGCCGCGGCGCCGCTTCACCCGCCTGCACTCTTTGAGCCAGGCGGTCAGCGGTCGTGCCACCACGGAGCCGTTGCGTCGGCACCGCGCCTGAGCACGTCTGTCTCCTGCCAGCACGACCGCTGCGTCTGTCACCCTCGTTTGCCTCCCTCCTGTTGCCGCGGAGATCATCCATGCCCAAGGTGTCGCATGTACGGAACATCACCTTTTCAACCGCTTTGCACCCTTCCGTCGCGCATTCTCTTGTCGAGGGATCAGAGCCGGTTGCGCTGGTGCCACCCCGGCGAAGGGCCCTCACTGTGGGAAGCGACCCCTCTCTCACGTACGCGTTCGACCGTGTCCAGGACGCCTGGCAGACCATGGCCGCCCGCGGCGAATTCACCGAGCAAACCCTCGACAAGTTCGGTCTGTTGCTCAGACGCTGCGAGCGCTACATGCAGCTGCGCGGCGCCGTTGTCCTCGACGATGTCACCGCCGACCTCGCGGAGGACTTCGTCACCGCCCGCGGCCGTGGCCGCCACGGCCGCGTCACCGATTCCGCGGCGGCCATGATGCGGCTACGCCGCTCAGTAGTCCGTACCGCCTACCGAACCCTGCGGGAACTCGGTCTGAGCGATGCCGACCCCGCGCGGGACATCGTCCTGCCCGCCCGGGCGATCGGTGGTGTCCGGCCGCTGGCCGAGGACGAGGTCATCGATCTGCGCCACCGTGCCTCGTTCGTCACCCGTCCCAGCCGTCATGGAGCCGCCGCCGCGCTCGCGCTGGCCGGCGGTCACAGCGGGGAGATCGGGCACATCCGCGTACGAGACCTCGACATCAACCGGCGCCGCGTGTGGATGCACGGCTCCACCAAGGTGGACGCACGCTGGTGCCCTCTCGACGACTGGGGCCTCAGCGTCCTGACCAGCCGCGCCAAGTTCGTCAGCGCGCGGCAGCTGCGCAAGGAGTCCGCGCCGAACGCCCGCCTGGCCGTGTCCGATCGGCACGGCTCCGACGCCTACTTGCAGGCACGTGCCTGTGTCGCCCTGGGTGACCTCCTCAGGCGCATCGGCCTGGGCGACGAGGAGGATGTCAAACCGTCCTCGATCACCGCTTGGGCGGCTGTCGCGGAGTTCGAGCGCACCAGGCGCATCGAGGACGCGGCCCGTCGCCTCGGTCTGCGCTCCCTAGACCGAGCCGCAGCGGTCGTCGGCTACACATGGCGCACTTCCAGCGCTGGGGACGGGCAGGAGGCGGTCGGTGCCTGACGACGTCTTCGGCGACCCACTCCCTCAGGAACTCCGGCCCAGCAGAAAGCGCCAGCTCAGCGACTGGGAACAACGCACGCAGCCACAACGGATCGCGGACTGCCTCGACGAGACCCTCATCTACGAGATGGCCGAACTGCTGCCCGCGCCGGCCAGCCGCGGCTGCCCCCGGCAGTACCCGGCCGTCGTCTACGTCCTGCTGGCCGCCCTGATGACCGTCACCGGTTCCAAACGCTCCGCTGTCGGCACCCTGGACACCAGACAGTGGCGCGCTGTCCGCGCCTCCATACGACGCAATGCCGGACGCACGGCAGCAGCCTTGCTGCCGGTCACCCCGCCGAGCCGTGGCCAGTATCTGTACGCCGAAGAGAAGCTCCTGGCCCCCAGCATCGAACTGCTCCAAGACCTCTTCGAGCAGCAAGCCGTCCAACAGGCCCTGCACCAGGGTCTGTTCCCGGAAGATGCCACACGGAACTGGGTGAGACCCGAACGCCGTCAGCTCCTCGTCGGCGACGCCACTGTCCCCAAAGCGCCCTCCAAGGCGGAACACGCCTTCACCCTCGACACCACCACCGGGGAGATGCGCAGGCACCGAGTGGATCCCGCCGCCCGGCTCTACTACGAGAACGGCGAGAAGGAGAAGCGCTTGGCAAGGGGGACGAAGTGGTTCTTCGCCTCGGCGCGTGACGACGGCTACTGGCAGCGCGTGATCCTCGCCGTCCGCCACGTTGCCGGCGGCGACTACGAGGACGAGGCCGCCGTCGCCGTGCGCTCCTTCAGCCAGCTGAGCAGGCAGCTTCCCGGTTGCATGGGCGTGATCTACGACGGAGCGTTCCGTGGCGTCCACCGCGACGCCCTCGCCCGTCTCGGGTTGCTGGTCATCAATAAGCAGCACGGCTCGGTCAAACCCCGTGCCTACGAACTCCTGCGCTTCGGGCGCTGCCGCCATGACCTGTGGTGCGACCAGGGCCGCATCGCCGAGCGCGTCCTCCTCGACGACGGCACGAGCATTCTGATCCCGGTTCCCGTCACCCGCCTGGAACACCGACAGGGCCTTACGAAGTCACGCTGGTACCATCTGCTGCTCATCCCCTGCCGTCACGACGCCCACCCGTACCGCGTACAGGTCGGGATCACCACGACCCCCGGCGACCGCACGGCCACGGATCCGGCCACCGGCCGACGCCTCAAGAGCGACAGCGAACGCGACTTCCACCGCGCCGAACACCTCCAGCAGATACCGGAGTCCACCCTCACCCACCAGCGGCTCTACCCTTACCGCAGCAATTCAGAGTCGGTACACAGCCAGTTCGACAGGAGCATGTGGAACAACCGCATGATCTCTTACGGCCTCGAACGCCAGAAAGTCTTCGCGCTCGGATTCGCCGTTGCCCAGAACGCCACCAGCCGACGCGTGTTCCTGGAACGCTCAAGAGCCCTACAAGCTGGGGTCACGACATGAGAGGTCGCGTCGTGTGTCGACGTGGAGCTAGTCGAGTTGCAGACGGCGAAGGCGGCGTGAGGGTACACGTAGAGGGTCTCAACGTCGGTGACTGCCAGGTCACGCAGCCGCGAAAACGGCGGCGGCCGAAGCAGTACAACAGTTGTGTGACATTGTCTCGTCCGCTGACGCCTTGCAGAAGGTCCGCTGCGACTTGGCCGTCGGCAGCGCCCATGGCCAGGCCGAGCACTGCCTGCGGCCTGGCGAACGAGGGTGCCTTCGCACGCGGCGTGGTGTTCAGTGTCGAAGCGGACCTTGCCCAACCGGCTGACGGACTTGATGTCATGGTGGTCGAAGATGCCGTTGGCGCCGGTGTCCAGCTTGGCAACGCGCTTCGTCTCCTCCTCGGTGAGGTGGAAGTCCGAAGACGTCGAGGTTCTCGGCCATGCACGCGGGGCGGGCGGACTACGGGATGACCACGACACAGCGCTCGATCAGACAGCACAGGACCACCTGGGCCACGCTCTTGCCGTGTGCGGTGGCGATTTCGGTCGGGACCGGGTTGGTGAACAGGGCGTCCCGGTCCTGGGCCAGGTAGAAGTTGGAACATCTACCGCCGGATTTGCCGAACTAGCGCTATGCCGCGGTTGCTCGCACCGCGGCATAGCAAGCGACTACACGCGTCGGCCCAAGCAACCTTGTTCGGGACGAAGAGTCAAGCAGACGGAATTCCGATTAGAGTCTCCGATGCGATGCGACTCACAATTTCCTGTTCGGCAGAGTGCAGGAAGAAATGATCGCCAGAAACTTCATACTTTACGAACGAGGACTGTGTGTACGCGCTCCACTGTTCCATGACAGCTCCGTCGGCTTCCTCGTCCGCACCGCCATAAAGGGCGACTATTGGACAGCCGATACCAGCGGGACTGGTCGGGCGATAATTGTCGAGTATGGAATAATCGGCACGGATAACCGGGATGTAGAGCTCCATAAGCTCGTCATTTTCCAGTAGCTCCGGGGGTGTTCCGCGTATTTCCAGCAGCCGTTTGCGGAAATCGCGGTCCGGGCGGTCGAAAATAGGCACCTCGGGAGTCGCCAGGTGCGGGGGCCTGCAGGCGGACACCACCAGAGTGCTCGGCTTCGGACGCCCGTCTGAAACCATCCTCCTCCCAAGCTCATAGGCGATGATCGCCCCGAAGCTGTGGCCGAAAATGCCGTACGGGACGCGACCATCGGCATCTATCGCGGAAGACAGATCGTCCAGAAGACCGGAAAGGTCAGAAATCGGGTTGTCCGTGCATCGCGACCCCCGCCCGGGCAGCTCAACCGGGAGGATGTTGAGGAATTCGGGCGCATACGCCTTCCAGCCTTCGAAGACGCGTGCGGAACAACCAGCGTAAGGCAGGCAGTAGAGGTTGAACCGCTGCCCTCCGACCGGCGCCGAAAAGGACATCAACACCTCGAGACGCCGAGCCAGATCCGTGATGGTAGGGTGCTGGAATATTTCCTGGAGGGGCACTTTGAAGCCCAGTCCGGCCGTAAGCGAACGCTGCATCTGGACCAGAAGAATCGAATTTCCCCCCGCATCGAAGAAATTCTGGTCGTCATGCGCGAATTGAATCTCCAAGGTTTTCAGCCACGCTTCCGAGATGATATCCCGGTACGTTCTTTCTGGAGAAAAGGTGTGAGTCATGGGACTATCTCCTTTCCAGTCAGGGCCATGCGGTCGACCTTCCCGGCGGCAGTTCGGGGAAGGGCCGCGAGCACGGTGACGCGGGTCGGCGTATGGCTGGGGGGAAGGCGGTCCCGCAGCCATTCCTTGACCTCCGCCTCACTCGTCCGCTCCGCGACCACGAACGCCGTGATGGAGGCGCGGTCCGGGCGGTCGTCATCGCACAAAAGTGCGACCGCTTGGGAGATCTCAGGGTGTTCCTCCAGCGTGCTCTCGATTTCCCCGAGTTCGATGCGGTGACCGCGCAGCTTGATCTGACCATCGTCACGACCGAGAAAGACCAGCGAACCGTCGGCGTGCCGACGTGCCCGGTCCCCGGTCCGGTAGACGAGGGTTCGGCCATGCGGCGTTCGGCGGTGGCAGAATCGTTCGCTCGTCAGCTGCGAGCGCCGCAGGTATCCCTTCGCGAGTCCGGCGCCGTAGAGCAGGATCTCGCCCTCGTCCGGATCCCCTTGGCCCTCCGTGTCCAGACAGGCGAACGTGTCCGGGAGCGGGGAACCCAGCGTGATCGGGTCGTCGACGCCGATCAGCGCGGCGGTCGCCCAGATGGTGGCCTCCGTGGGGCCGTACAGGTTCCACAACTCCTTGCAGACGGGCGCGAGCTGCCGCGCCAAAGCTGGGGTGAGGGCCTCGCCTCCGCACCAGATGCGGCTTCCGGCCGCCCCGTTCCAGGTACCCGTGGTCACCAGCCGCCAGAAGCTCGGGGTCGCCTGCACTACGTCCGGCGCGTGTGTGTCCAGGAAGTCGACGAACACGTCGGGGTCGAGACGTGCGTCGGCGGGAGCCACCAGGAGTCGGGCGCCGACCGTGAGCGGAAGGAGCATCTCGGCCATGGAGATGTCGAAGGAGAGGGATGTCATCGCGACCATGGATTCTCCGGCCGAGAGGCCGGGGGTGCGAGCAAGGCCGGACAGGCGGTCGAGCAGCGCCGCATGGCTGACCATGACGCCTTTGGGCGCGCCGGTGGATCCGGACGTGTAGAGGACGTAGGCTACATCGCCCAGCGCATCGTCGACGCCCGGCGCGTGCTCCGGTTCGGTCACTTCGAATGCGCATTCCGCGGTCGCCCGCACCACGAGCGAGGGGCGGGCGTCCGCCAGAATCCTCCTCCTGTGCTCCTGAGGGCTCTGCCGGTTCAACGGAAGCACCGGGCAGCCGGCGCGTGCGGCGGCGAGGATCGCCACGGCACCGCTGAGCGGGCTGTCCATGTCGAGCGCCACCAGTGAGCCCCGGTCGGCCCGACGCCCGATGACCTCAGACAGCCCGGCCACGTACCGGACCAGTTGGCGGTACGAGTACCGGCGCTCGGCCACTGCCGCCGTGGCCTCCGGATCACGCCGCGCCTGTTCGTGGACGACGTCCCATATGGTCCGCATGACGCTATGCCCCTTCCCGCACCAGCTCGTCCACGCGGCTCGCGTAGTCGGTCAGTACGGGGTTGCTGAAGAGCACGGTGAGCCCGATGGTCACAGCGAACTGCTTGCGGACCTCTGCGGTCACCCGGGCAGCCCTGATGGAATGGCCGCCGATGGTGAAGAAGTCGTCCTGGGTATCGGGGCGGTGACCGAGGTACTGGGCCCAGATGTCCGCCATGCGTTCCAGGGTGCTTCCCCCGGTCACCCCCGTGTCGGCGGGCGAGGCGGTGAGTAGGGCTGCGGACAGGGCGCCGCGGTCGATTTTTCCGTTGCCGTTCAAAGGGATCCTCTCAACGTGGTGAATGGCGTTGGGCACCATGTAGGCAGGGAGTCGCTGTCCAAGAGCGGCGCGTACTCCGTCCTCCCGCGCCGTCCCGCAGTAGAAGAAGAGCAGCGTCGGGTCGCCGTCCGGGCCGGGGAGGACCGTCGCCGCCGCCTGCTCGACACCAGGCACACTCAGCGCCGACTGCTCGATCTCGGTGAGTTCGACGCGATAGCCGCGCAGGCTGACCTGGCCGTCGCGCCGCTCAACGAACTCGAGTTCTCCTCCTTCGTTCCAGCGGCAGATGTCCCCGGTGCGGTACCAGGTGGAGCCGTCCCCCTCGCGCACGAAGCGCTCGGCGGTCAGGGTCTCGTCGCGGTGGTAACCGAGTGCCAGGACGTCGCCGCCGACGCACAGTTCGCCCTCTTCGCCCGGAGCGACGATGACACGGCCGGCAGGGTCAGTCAGCCGCACTGTGGCGTTGGCGATCGGGCGGCCTATGGCAGGCAGGCCGGTTCGGGGCACGTACCGCAGGTCGATGCCAGAGGTGGTGACCACCGTCGACTCGGTCGGGCCGTAGTGGTTGAAGACCGCTGCGGGGAAGTCGGCGGGGGGATAGACCCGGAGTCTGTCACCACCGGTCGTCATGATCCTCAAGGAGGGCGGTACGCCGTCCAAGGCGAAGAACTGCTCCGCCAGGGGGGTGCTGAGGAAGCACTGCTCGATGGCACAGGCCTCGAGATACCCGGCGATCGCGGAGATGTCGGCCGTGTCGAGACCGCTTTCCGGAAGCACCAGCGTGGCGCCGTTCGCGAGGGTCGACCACACCTCCCACACCGAGGCGTCGAACCCCAAGCCGGCGACGGCGCCTACCCTGACCCCGGGGCCCGTACCGTAGGTTTGACGGTGCCAGTCGATCAGGTTGACCAGGCTGTGATGTCCGACGGCGACTCCCTTGGGGGTGCCGGTGGATCCGGAGGTGTAGATCACGTAGGCGGCAGCGTCTCTGGCCGTGCCGACGTCATCCGCTCCGCCGTACGGGCAGACCGGGACTCTCCCGCCCGGGCCGTCCGGATCCGGGACCCGCCAGCGCTGCTCCGGTTCGGCAATGACGCCCAGCTGCCCGGCACCGATGAGGACCGTGCGGATCCGGTCGTCGGGCAACGACGGGTCCAGCGGAAGGTAGGCGCATTCCGCCCGCCAGATGCCGAGCTGTGCCACCACGCCGGGTATCCCCCGGGTGAAGAGAGTGGCGACGAGCCCACCGGGTGCGTGGCCCTCCATGTTTCTCACGCTTGCTGCCACCTCGGTGGACCGGTCCCACAGCTCCCCGAAGGTGAGCCGTTCCTTTCCGCACTCGACAGCCGGCTCGTGGGGCGAGCGTTGAGCCAACTGCTCTATGAGACGGTGTACGGTCCGCTGTTCGGTGCGGTTCGCCATCAGCGGGTTACTTCTGTTCTTCATGACACTTCCAGCTCAAGCCGTTCAAGCACCGGAATTCCGAAGTGGAGCCTTGTCGTGGGGGGTTCGACCAGCCTCACGTCCTGCCATGCCCGAGAGATCTTCTCGATGACTATCTGGACCTCCATGCGCGCCAGCCCGGCGCCCAGGCAGTAGTGCTGTCCCTGCCCGAAAGCCAGGTGCTTCCTGATACTGCGGTCCAGCCGGAGGGCGTCGGGGTCGGCAAAGGCGCCAGGGTCGCGGTTGGCCGCCCCCAACATGAGCAGCACGAGGTCGCCGGCCTCGATGCGCTGTCCGTCGAGGGTGATGGGCGCCGTCGCGACACGGGCTATCTGCCGTACCGAGGTGTCGAACCTGAGGAGCTCCTCCACCGCGGTGGCCGGGTCCGCGCTCCGCAGATCCCGCCATGCGCCGGCGTGCAGGACGGATCGCAGTGCCTTGCCGATGAACGTCGACGTGGTCTCGAAGCCGGCGTAGACGATGAGTCCCGCGACGGCCTCGATGTCGGCCTCGTCCGCCTCGCCGCTCTCCTGGGCCTTCTTCAGCAGGGCGAGACCGCTGTCAGGCGGGAGGTCAGGGCTCCCCAGGGCCGCGCCGACGGCGTGCTGGATCTGGCTCAGTGCCAGGTCTCCGCGACGGGACACCTCCGGGAGGTAGTCCGCGACGAGCAGCGCGGCGATGTCCTGGGACCAGCCCTCCAACCGTGGGGCGATTTCGGCGGGAAGGCCCAGCACTCGGCAGATCACTCTGCTGGACAGTGGGACGGCCAAGTCGGCCATGACGTCGATACGGCCCGGCCGTCCGGTGAACAGGTCGTCGATCTGTTCACCGACGAACGGGCGCAGGCGGGCCAGTCGGCTCGCGGAGAAGAGCGGCGCGGCGAGACCACGCAGGGTCTTGTGGCGTGTGCCGTCGTTGAACATGAACCAGCGGCGCACGGTGTCGGCGGTGCGACCGCCCGCGTTCGCCGCGTCGGCCCCATCGTGCAGGACAGTACGGCCGCGTTCCGGCCAGGCGGACGACAGCGCCGGATGCCGGATGAGTTCACCGACCTGCTCGGTCCCGGTGATGAACCACACACCCAGCACCTCGTCCCGGTGGACGGGCGCGACCTCCTTCAATGCCAAGTAGTCCGTACAGGGATCAGGCTGGACGACGGCTGCGTGCGCGTAGGGACAACGGCTGGACACGGATCGGCTTTCCTCACTCGCGGGGAACTCACTCAGTACTCGAAACTCAGGGAAACGGTCCGGTCGATCTCCGGCAGGAGCCGAGCCAGCTGTGCGTGCGTGTCCACGTTGCCGTAGCACACATAGACGTTCGCCAGCCTGCCCCGGCGCCAGTCGAGCGCCACCCCTTCCTCGTATTCCGCGGTCACCAGAGAGATCTCCGCCCTGTCCCGAAGCCGCTCCACCCCGCGCATCGTGAGCAGCCGCTTCGCCCCGGCGGGCGGCGGCTTCGCGTACAGGAAGGTGACGCAGCCGGGATCCCACTCGTCCACCAAGCGGGGCGTGCCCGGCCTGCCAAGGGCGAGTTCCACCGCGATCCTCACCAAGCTGGGGCCGCCCGCCTTCTGCACCAGTTCGTTCACCCGTCCGCCCAGACGCCCGTTGATCTCGATGATCTGCGGCCCGTCAGCAGACAACTTCACTTCGGTGTGGCAGACCCCGAGGCGAACACCCAGGGCACGAAGGGCCCGGGACGTGAGAGAGGTCACGGCGGCGGCTGTGTCCGGCGGCAGATCCGCCGGGAAGAAGGAACCCGTCTCCCGGAAAGGCTTGGCCAGCGGAAACTTCCCGAGGACAGCCACATGTTCGATGTGGTCATGGAAGACGGCGGAGTCGACCGATACGTAGTCGCCCCAGGAATTTTCCGTGGGTAGCGAGGGGATCTCCGCCTCGAGCACGAACGGCTCGGACGGGGCGGACCCGTTGTCCGGGAAGACGTCCACGGCGGCCCGTGCGGCGTCGTGCGTGTCAAGGATCCGGTAAGTGCTGCGGCTGCCGGTGCCGGAGTCCGGCTTCAGCACTGCGGGCCCACCGATCCGGGCGAAGGCGTCGAGCAGCGAGAGCCGGTCAGTGACCAGTTCGGTGGCGACGGCCGAGACACCCCAGTCGTTGAGTAACCGGCGCTGTACGGACTTGCGGGTCAGTGCCTGGATTACGGCAGGGCTGTGGAAGGGCAGACCGAGTGCTGCCGCCAGCCTGGACGTCAGGTCGAGCTGGTACTCGCTGAACGTCACGATGCCGTCGGGATTCAGGCGCCGGATGTGCTCGACCGCCTCGGCGAAATCGATTCCGCGGATGTCGCACAGGACACCGAACTCCGCCATCAATTCGGTGGCGGGGTCCTCGTGCTCGGAGTCGGGGCAGACGAAGACAGGGACCGCGAAATCCTCCAGTGCGATCACGATGTCCGTGACCCCGACGGATCCCACGTCGTGGACCACGGCTACTTTCGGTGTCTTCCGCACAGGCTTCTCCGGCCATTCCGATTCACCCACGGTCGCCGTCTCCCCGGAGAAAGCCGAGAACGGCGGACCTCGTGTCCGGATGACGGAGCAGATCAGCCCGGTCGCAGTCGATGCGCACCGTGCGAACGCTCTCACCGCGCAGCCATTCCGGGGCCTCGGTGTACCCACGGGACACGACGTTCACAGTCCGCTGCGTCCGAACGGCGGGGTCGGCATCACGGCAGGCCAGCAGGTGAGTGATCCAGGCGATGTGGGTACCGTCGACTGTCTGGGCAACCAGGCCGGCGACGTCGTCGGTGACGCCATCAGCGGCCAGCGTGCGGACCATGCGGCTCACTAGGTCCGCCCGTACGGTGTCAATGAGCAGCTGAGGGTGTTCCCCCAACTCCACCAGGTGCAGCGGGGGCTCCGTCGTTGCGGGCCCGTCCTCTTCGATCTGCTGGACTGCGGTCAGGTAACAGTCCTCGATGTCGCCAATGGTGCACGGGCTGGCGTCGAAGCAGATGAGGAACGGCACTTCGCCGGTCTCCCGGGCCACGACCTCCGCATAATGAGCGGCGACCCCACTCGAGGCGCAGTAGCCGAGCACGGCGGGCACCCGGCCGCCCTCGCGCGGTTCCCTGCTGAACAGGGCCTCCGCGTAGGCCACCGCGGTGGCGTCGGTCTGGCTGTGGCGATCCAGCAGGTAACGCGTGCCGAA
Organism: Streptomyces sp. NPDC048002; assembly: GCF_040653275.1. Lineage (NCBI taxonomy): Bacteria > Bacillati > Actinomycetota > Actinomycetes > Kitasatosporales > Streptomycetaceae > Streptomyces > Streptomyces sp. NPDC048002. The sequence goes on from NZ_JBEZNL010000002.1 coordinate 244,706, forward strand.
TCCCTCGTGCTCCAGCTCCAGATCGGCGATGTACGCCTCCGGACGGCGCCCCGGATAGTCAATGACGTCGAGAGTCAACGACTGTCTTGACGGGTCAACCATGGCTCAGGCCAGCCCTTTCATGAGATTCCGGCAGCGCTTGGACGGCAGCGCGTTCAGGCCGGTCGGCGGCAGCCATGACCGAGTTTGCCTCTCGCGATGCCGTGACGATGGTCCGTGCGGCGCTTCCCGTCCCGGTCCTGTCTCGCTCCCAACAACAGGACGGCGACCTGCCGATACCCCTCCGCCGCAGCCCGGAGTGAATGCTGTCGATCGGCGCGACCCATGGCTTATGATCCCCATGCCAAGCCCTCTACCTCGGGTTCTGGACATGGGGGGCAGAGGATCGATGACACCCGCAACTTCGGGAAGGGACAGAAATCTGTCCGCGCAGGAACTTCGGTTCCGCGTACTCGGCCCGCTCGAAGTGTGGGCGGGCGGCGAACGAGTGCGGCTCGGCGGCACCATTCAGGAGCGGGTTCTGGCTACGCTGCTACTCGCCCCGGGACGAGTGGTTCCGGTCGTCCGGTTGGTCGAGGCCGCCTGGGGTGAAAGTCCGCCCGCGACTGCGGCGCACCAGGTGCGCAAGGCCGTCGCCGACCTGCGTCGGCGTCTGCCCTGCGGTGGAGAAGTGATCAGCACCGACGGTCCCGGGTACAGGGTGCTCACGGCGGCCGCCCGCTTGGACCTCCTCGACTTCGACGCACGGATCCAGGCGGCTGCCCAGGCCGTGGCGGCCGGGCGGTCGGACGACGCCTGTTTGGAGCTGCAGAACGCACTCGGCCTGTGGCAGGGCCCCGTCCTCGCGGGTGCGGGAGGCCCCGTTGTCGACCGCGCGGCAACCGCGCTGGAGGAACGCCGCCTCGCTGCAGTCGAGCAGTTGTACGACCTGCGCCTCGGGCTCGGTGCGAGCAGTGAACTCGTGGCCGATCTGCGGGCCCTCGTCGACGCGCACCCCCTGCGTGAGAAGCTGCGCGGCCAGTTGATGCTTGCCCTGTACCGCTCAGGCCGGCAAGCCGACGCCCTGGAGGAGTACGGGAAGGTACGCGAGCTGCTCGTCGAGGAGCTCGGTGTCGATCCGGGGCCCCATCTGGTCAAGTTGCACGAGGGGATCCTTCGGGAGAGCACCGAGCTGGCCGCACCGCAAGGCATGCATCCCGCCCCCGCCAAGGTGCCCGACGAGCGGCACGGACCGATCTGCACGCTGCCGTACGCCGTGCCGGACTTCACCGGCCGGGACAGGGAACTGGCCTTCCTGCTCGATCGGGTCCGGGCCGAAAGAGGACCAGACGAACACAGCGCCCGAGTCGTGGCCATCGACGGCATGGGCGGCATGGGAAAGACGTCGCTCGCGGTACGGTCCGCCCACGAGCTCGCGGCGGAGTTCCCCGATGGGCAGCTCTATGTGGATCTGCGCGGATTCACACCAGGCGAGCAGTCCCCCGTCTCGGCCTCCACAGCGCTGGACACGCTGCTGCGGGCGCTCGGCACCCCGAGCGAGCGCATTCCTGAGGACCTGCTGGGACGCACAGCGACGTGGCGGGCCTCACTGGCGGGACGCCGGATGCTGCTCCTCCTCGACAACGCCTCCGACGCCACTCAGGTCCTCCCGCTGCTGTCAGCTCCCCCGGGTTGCCTGGTGCTCGTCACCAGCCGGGTACGGCTGGTCGACCTGGATGGCGTCGAGTGGATCTCCCTGGGGCTGATGTCTCCCGAGGAGAGCGCCACGCTGGTCGTCAGGACGCTCGGCGCGGCGCGGGTGGCGGCCGAGCCGGAGGCCGTCGCCGAACTGACCGAACTGTGCGGTCACCTACCCCTGGCACTGCGTATCGCCACCGCGCGGCTACGCAACCGGCCACGGTGGACCGTGCGGCATCTGCTCGAGCGACTGCGCGACGAGAGTCGCCGGATGGACGAGTTGAGTTCGGGCGACCGCAGTGTCGCAGCCACTCTCCAGTTGTCATACCTGGCGATGGAAGAACGGTACCGCTCCGCGTTCCGTGTCCTCTCGCTGCACCCAAGCGCCACCATCGACGCACACTCGGCGGCCGCACTGCTCGACGTCGGCGTCCGGGAGGCCGAGGACATCCTGGAGCTGTTGCTCGACGTGCATTTGCTCCAGCAGCCGGACCTGGGCCAGTACGCCTTTCACGACTTGGTGCGCAGCTTCGCCCAGAGCCGGAGCGGTCCGACAACGGAACGGACCAATGCGGACGCTCTCGAACGGCTGCTCCGCTACTACCTGACGGCTACCGACGTAGCCTGCGACGTGCTTTTTCCCGGCCGTACTGCACGCTCCAGCGGGATACCCCCCTATCAGGGCGAGCTTCCGGAGTTCCTGGCGGAGAAATCCGCGCGGCTCTGGTTCGGCCGTGAGCACCAAGGACTCCTGGCAGCCGTGGATCTGGCCGACCGGCTCGGCCATGACCGGCATACCGGCTGGCTGATCCGCAATCTTGCCTTCCATCTGAACGGGGGCGGGTACTTCGAGGAATTCCGGTCACTCGGCCGCGTGGCCGTCCGAGCCGCACGCCGGCTTGACGACCTGGTCCTCCTGAGCATCAGCCTGTCCAGTCTGGGTGTGGCCTGCTGGAAGCTCGGATCCTTCGAGGAGGGCATCACCGTGGCCCGTGAGGGACGCACGATTGCCGTGCGCCTCGGCGACCGGGATGCAGAGGTGCACAGCGAATCCACCCTTGGCCTGCTGATGTCGATGTTGGGGCGCTACAACGAGGCGCTGCCCCTGCTGGAACGGGCCATCAGGCTGGCCCGGGAGCTGGGCACCCCACGATCGGAGGCGGAGACCCAGACGACCCTCAGCTCGCTCTACGCGCGTTGGGGCCGTTACCCGGAGGCGGCGGGAGCCGCCCGCCATGCCCTCGAACTGGAGCCTGGCACCGCCGATCCTGTGAACGAAACCATGGCCCTGGCCGATCTGGCCTTTGCCCAGTTGGGTATGGGCCAGTACGCAGACGCCGAGGCGAGTCTGAACCAGGCACTCGAAAAGTGCGATGACAGCGTGCCGCAAGGGGACGTCGCCCTGGTGGTCGCGTTGTCCGCTGAGGTGGCGCACCGTCTCGGCAACAGTGTCGTGGTGTCGGGACTAGCCGAGCGTGCCCGCACCCTCGCACGGTCGGGCGGTACACCAGTCCGCCAGGCGAGGACCGAGAACATACTCGGCCGCCTGTACACCGCCCAGGGGCAGTACTCGTCGGCGATGGCACTGCACGCCCACGCGCTCAAACTGGCATCGGCCATCAAGTTCTGTTCGGAGGAGGCCTCGGCGCATCTGGGTCTGGCACGGGCGGCCGAAGGGCTCGGTGACACCGCGGCAGCCGGAAGGAGCCGAGCGATGGCAACGGAGTTGTTCGACCTCATGGAGCTTCCGGTGACCGGCCGCGGTTACTGATCCGGGCTCGGAAGATCACTGCGCGATGACCGCCGGCCCCTTGTTGTCCGCGACGATGACGTGCTGCGCGTCCGGCTGCCCGACCGTGCCGGACTGTGCGGTCGCGCCCAGACCGAGCGCCAGGGCGACAGCCGCGACGATTCCTGTCAGTCCGACCAGCTTGGTGCGCATACTTTGACTCCCCCTGGGATGTGCGGGCCGTTACGGCGCCGTGCGGTGACTTCCTTGTTCGACATCCGTGACGATTCCGCAGGCCGCTCCCGAAGCGTTCCCATCTCCATACCGCGAGAAGGAACGCGTGGTCACAGCGTTACACCCGCGACATGACACCCCTGCGGGGCGAGTACTACATCCGTGCGAACACTCCCGTGCTCGTATTCCGCCAAGTCCAGCAGGGCCCGCACCGTCGCTCGGATCCCGGCCCGCTCCGCCTCGGCCGGCGCGGCCGTCCCGACCGCTGCCGGTTCCCGCGCGGCGATGTCCACGACGAGGTGCATTCCGTCGACGGTCAGCGTCCGCACCCGGACCAGGGGGCCTGCTGGCATCTCTCCGCCCAAATGGGGACCCGGGTACCCGCCCTGCTCGAGGAGCCGACGCAGCGTCGCGGTCCCTGGCAGGACGCTGGCGGGTCTGCCCAGCTTCCGGGCGACGTCACTGACCACTTCCTGGGTCCGCGCCGCCACCCGGTTCGTGGGTTCGGCCCCGAGGGCGGGGCGCACCATGTCACGCACGTCCCCCTCGGCGTAGAGGAGCCGGTCGATCCCGTACGTGTGCGCGGTGTGCTCCAGCAGTCCGCGGAGGGCGAGGGGATCGGTGAGGTCGGCCGGGATCAGCCGCTGCGGCGGTACTCCGGTCCGTCTCAGGAGCTCCGGAGCCAGGAACAGTGAGTCCGCCACCGCCCAGACCTCGAAACCGGCCGCCACCGCCGCCCGTACGAGCGCGGGTCCGGGCATCACCATCAGGACCCGCCGCGTGGTGTCGTCGCCGTTCACCGTGCCTCCGCCGCAGACAGTGCCGGGGAGTCCAGCCCAGTGATCCCGTGGTCCGCGTACCGCACGGGTACGTCGGATATCACCGCGACGGACGCCGAGTAGCCGGGTGCCGGATCCAAGTCCGCCATACGGATGCGACCGACCAGTTCCGGCCGGTCCTGGAACGACGTCACCGCGGGAGGGGCGTCCGCCGCGGTGACCGTCATCCGAGTCATGGGAACGCGCAGGCCCGTCCCCATCGCCTTGAGCACTGCCTCCTTGCGGGTCCAGGCGCGGAAGAAGGTCCGGGGTGTGTCGTAGGCGCGGACCGCCGCCTCGGCCGCGGAGAGCACCTGCGGACGCAGTTCCTCCAACGGGAGGGCCTCGTCGATCAGCTCGACGTCCACACCTACCGGCCCGGCGGTGGAGAGCGCCACGGCGACCAGGTTGCCGGAGTGGGAGATGGAGGCCTCCCACCGTGTTCCCGGGAGGGTCGGCTTCCCGTGCGGGCGCAGGCAGTCGGGGCAGGACGAACCCACGATCACGCGGTTCGCGGTCGTCGCGAGCAGGTTGGCCACGAGGGTGCGCAGCAAGGCCCGGCCGGCAACGAAGCGGTCCTGGTCGGCGGTCTGCCTCAGGGTGTCGGACCGTTCTCGTTCGGCCGGGGACAGCAGATGGCGTCGGCTGCGTGCCGCACCGTGCACGGCGGCCCACCAGATGTGGCACGTTCCGTCGTGTTCACGTGGTCTGTCGTACACGCTCGTCCTCGATGAATGTGGCGAGCCGGCCGATGCCGGTCCGGATCTCTTCGGGTGTCAGGTAGCTGAGGGAAAGCCGCAGTCTGCGCTCCCCGCCCGTGGGCTGGAAGTAGCGCATGGGTGTCCACAGCACCCGGTAGTCGCGTGCGGACCGCTCCAGCGCCTTGTCGTCCGCCTCGAAGGGAACCGAGACCACCATGAAGAAGCCGCTCTCGGGCGTGTTCCAGGAGACGGGCCCGCCCGGCGCGCCGAAGGCGCGGGTCAGCTCGCGGTGGGCGGTGGCCAGGTTCTCCCGATAGAAGCCGGCCGCTTCGGCATTGGCCCGGCGAAGACTGAAGTCGCAGTTCAGCAGCATCCCCCCGGCGATCGCCTGGGTGATGGGCGAGGTGTTCACCGTGACCATGCTCTTCACGTCGGACAGGGCGTCCGCCAGGAGCCGTGTCGGTCCCGTGCCGTCGTGGAGCACCTGGTCCGCGATCACGTAACCCAGACGCAGGCCGGGGAACCCGGACTTGGAGAAGGTGCCGATGTGGACGACCCGCGCCCCGTCACGGTCCAAGGCCTTGAGCGAGGGAGGGCTGGTCACGGGTGCGAACACGGCATAGGCGTGATCCTCGATCAGCAGGAGGTCGTACTCCTGGGCCAGGGCGAGGAGTTCCTCACGTGCGTCGAGCTCCAGGGACGTGCCGCCGGGATTGGCTCCCTCCGGTACGACGTACAGGGCGCGCGGCCGTCGGCCCTCCCGGAGCAGGCGCCGTACGACGGAGCGGACCTGTTCGGGTTCCAGCCCCCGTTCTCCTTCTGGCACGTGCTCGACCTGGACGCCCAGCAGCAGAGCGGCCCCCGTGATCCCCGCATAGCAGGGTGAGGCGACGAGGAGGACATCGTCCGGCGCGCCGAACAGGGCCCGCAGGGTGATCACCAGCGCCTCCTGACAGCCGGTGGTCACCACCACGGACCTCGGGTCCACCGACACCTGCTCGTCGGTGAGGAGCATGGCGGTGATCAGTTCGCGGATGATTCCAGAGGTCGCCCCGTACTGGAGCAGTTCCGTGGCGACGGCGCCTTCGCCGAGCCCGCGCTCGGTGCGCAGATACTCCAGGAAGCGCTCCAGATACGTCTGCAGGGACTTGAGTTCCAGGAACCGCTCGTGCGGGCGCCCCGAGGCGAAGGAGACGGCCTGCGGGTAACGGGCCGTGGCCTCGTTGAGGAAGGTCATGACAGTCAGCCCCGGATCGCTGAGCGAAGGGTGCAGATCCGCTGTGGTCAGCATGCTCGGTCCCCTCTCCTCGGCTGGAGCAGCCCGTCCAGATCGGTCAGATTTGCCCGGCCGGCCAGCACCATGGCCTCTTCGAGTTCGCCGCCCAGCCTGGCGAACAGCCGGGCCGCCGCGTCCGCGCCGCCGACGGCGAGCGCCCAGAGCAGCGGGCGCCCGGTGAAGACCGCCCGCGCGCCGAGCGCCGCGGCGATCAGGATGTCCGCGCCATGGCGTACACCGCCGTCGAGATAGACCTCGCATCGGTCACCCACTGCCTCGGCCACCTCGGGCAGGGCGTGCAGGGACGGCACCGCGCGGTCCAGCTGCCGTCCGCCGTGCGAGGAGACGACGACCCCCCGGGCGCCCATGTCGGCCGCCCGGCGGGCGTCCTCGGCGCGCAGGACTCCCTTCACGACGACCGGCAGCGCGGTCTGGTCGCACAGTCGAGCGAGGTCCGCCCAGCCGAAGGTGGGGTCGTGCGTGGCCTCGGCGTGCAGGGCGATCGCCGACGCGCCGGCCCTGTCCACTTCGGCCACCGTGCCGACCTGGCACGGCAGGTTCACCGGTTCCACGCCGGAGGGCAGTGCGAACCCGTTGCGCAGGTCGCGGCGCCGGGTGCCGAGGCGCGGAGCGTCCGCGGTCAGTACCAGAGCCTGGTACCCGGCTCGCTCGGCGCGACGGGCCAGTTCCCCGACGACCTCCCGGTCCCGCAGGGGATAGAGCTGGAGCCACAAGGGGCCGGCGGCCGCTTCGGCCACCTCTTCGAGGCACACACTCGACAGCATCGGCACGACCGTGAGTGCCCCGGCCCGCCCCGCGGCCTCGGCAACCGCACGTTCCCCCGCGGGGTGCACCAGCCGCTGGTAGGCCATGGGGGCCGCGGCCACCGGCAACGAGACACGGCTGCCGAGCATCGTCGTGGAGAGGTCCGGCCGGTCGATGCCACCGAACACCCGGGGGCGCAGGGCGTACTCCCTGAACGCATCTGTCTCCCAGGCCAGGGTCAGCTCGTCCCCCGCGCCGCCGCGGACGAAATCCGCGACAGACTGCGGCAGGACGGCATCGGCGGCCCGTTCCAGCTCGTCCGCCTCCGCGGAACCGACCTGAGCGGGTACCACTATTCGGTCCTCCCGCCCGCCGGCACGAGTTCGTTCGCGCGCAGACGCTCGGCCGCCTCGTACAGGGCCCGGATGTTGGCGCTGCCGAACGTCCGCGCGTCGCGCCGCTCGATGAGCTCGAAGAAGACCGCCCGGTTGGCGAACGGCGAGGCGGTGAAGATCTGCAGCAGATCGCCCCAGTGGTCCCGGTCGCCGAGGATGCCCAGATCGGCGAGGACGGCCGCGTCCTGGGCGGAGTAGCCCAGCCGGGCGGGAAGCTCGTCGTAGTAGGTGGCCGGCGTCGACAGGAATTGCACGCCGCGCGCCGCCATCGTACGCACCGCGCCGACGATGTCGTCGGAGCGGAACGCCACATGCTGCACGCCACCGCCGCCACAGGCCCGGAGAAAATCGACGAGCTGGCCCTCCGCGCAGTCCGGTGCCACCAGAGTGAAGGTGACCGTGTCCCCGGTGCCTCCCTGGAGCACCAGCGACTCCATGACCTGGTCCCCGACCTCGATGGTCTCGACGAACGTCCGCCGCAGCCCCAGAACGTCCCGGTAGAAGGCTTCGGTCCGGGTGAGCGTGCCGCCCGGAAGGCAGATCGCCACGTGGTCGATCTCCCGAATCGGTCCGGCGGTCGGGGGCCCCTCCGGGAGCGGGTGGAAGCCGGGCAGCAGGCCGTCCGCACCGATTCCCGAGAGGAAGGTGTGGCGGAGTGTCTCGACCCCGGCAACCGTCGCGGACGTGATGTCGCCGCAGGTGGACGGGGCGGCAACCAGGGCCGCTCCGCCGACCGCCGCCGCCTCACAGGCGGCCGCCACGTCGTCCACCCGGAGCGCGATGTCGCGTACGCAGTCCCCGTGCTCGGCGACGAACACGGCGACCTCGCTGTCCGGACGTGTCGCGGCGGTCACCACGACTCGGGCGCCATCATGCCGGAGCAGGACGGACCGGCGGCCAGTGAGGTCGTCCTCCGGCGGGGACGTGGCGGCCACGGCGTGGAATCCGTAGCCGTCCCGGAAGACCTCCAGGCTCCGCTCCAGGTCGGAGACGAACAATTCCAGGTGATCGATCCCGTATATCTCCATGATCATTCCCTTGCTCGACGATCGGTTCACGATCGGTTCAGCCGTTGGTGGTGGCCCCGGACCGGGGCCCGGCCTGCCCGGAGTCCCGGGCGTCCGTGGATTCCGCGGGGGCGGCGGGAGCGGGGTCGGCAAAGGACCGCACCCCGGGTACAAACAGCGGCACGACGGTGGTGACGGCGAGCGCCACGAGCGCGACCGTCAGGACGGCCCGCAGACCGAGCAGATCGGCCGCCAGGGGAGCCAGTGCGAGGCCAACGGGCTCCAGGGCGTAGGTGCCGAGCATCTCCACCGCGAACACTCGGCCCAGCAACTCGTCCGGGATGGAACGCTGGAGCGCACTGGCCCACAGAACACCGAAGAGGCCGTATCCCAGGCCGGTGAGCAGGACGGAGAAGCCCAGCCACGGGATCGGCGCCCCGGTCATCATGCAGACGAGCTGAACCGCGCCCAGCCCCAATCCCAGCACTCCCACGGTGCCGGGCCGGCTGGGCGGGCGGGCACCGACGGCGAGCCCGCCGATCGCGGAGCCCGCCGCCTGTAGCCCCAGCATCAGCCCGTACTGGTCCATCTGCCCCTGTGCGGAGAGGTGGATAGGGAGCAGAACCAGCATGGGTGCCATGACCAGGATCAGCTGGAGAGTGCCCTGACCGATGATGGCGGCCACCCACGGCCGGTCGAGGACCGCTCGAAACCCGTCTCGGGCGTCGGCCAGTACGCTCGTGCGCTCCTCCCGCTGGGGACGGGAGTCCCGAATCCCCAACAGAGCGACGATGCTGACGGCGAACGTGGCCACATCGATCCAGAACGCGGTACGGGCACTGCTCACCGCAAGCAGCAGCCCGCCGAGGGCGGGACCGACGATCATGGCGACGCGGGAAGTGGCCGACAGCAGTGCGTTGGCCTGCGGCAGCAGCCCGGGGGCGAGCGTGGGCAGCAGGGCGCGGTGGGCGGGGCGGAACAGGCCACTGCCGAATCCCATGCCTGCCGCCAGGACGGCGGCCAGCAGCAGCGGCCCCGACGCCGCCCCGAGAGCGAATCCCACGACGCACAGCAGTCGGAGCACATCGGACGCGATCATCAGCCGGGAGCGCCGCAGCCGGTCGGCCAGTACGCCTCCGCCAAGCGCGACGGCCACTAGGGCGAGGCTCTCCGCGCCGAGGACCAGCCCCAGGTCGGAGCCGGACCGGTCCTCCAGCACAGCCGCGGCCAGGGCCGCCACGAACATGCCGTCACCGACGGTGCTGAGCGCCTGTCCCAACCACACTCGCCGGAACGCCGGCAGACCGAGCGGGCGGAGTATCTCCGTCTTCACATCAACCTTCCATCTCTGATACCTGGTCACGACGCGTCGGTCGTGGAGCTCGAACCGGACTCCGTCCGCGTCCTGACCGGCCGGCGCTGTGGGCCCCGCCGTGCCAGGGCGGCCCGGCGCCTGGAACCCCGTGCACCCGCCGAGGCGTCGTCCCTGGCGCGCTCGGTCTGCCGGCTCGACGGGGTGGCCGGGGCGAGAAGCAGCGCCTGCGCCGCCACGGTCGGGTGGCGGAAGAGGTCCGCCACGGAGAGCGTCACCTCGAACTCCTCGCACAGCCGGGCGTGCAGTCGGGTGACCGTCATCGAGTTCGCGCCGGCCTCGAACAGGCTCGTCGCACGACCTACTGCGGCCGTTCCCAGCGCCTCCCGCCAGACGTCCGCGATGCGCTGCTCGAGAGCCCCCTGCGGCGGCACCCCCGTGTCGGCCACGGCATGCGGCGCCTGGGAGCCCGCTTTGACGGGCCGTGGTGTGAAGACGGGCGCGGGCAGTTCCCCCAGAAGCCGCCCGGAAGCCTGCCCGAGTTCCTTCAGGATGTCCGTGTACTGGCCCAGCAGCAGCTCGGCGGTCTCGGTGGCGAACACCCGCTCGTCCCAGACCAGGCGCAGCATGCCCATGTCCGGAACGGCCACCAGGCTCAAGGGCGCCCCGGTGAGCAGCCTGCCCTGCCCCGACCCCACCCGGAGGGCGTCGGCGTCCGTCCCCTGGTCGGAGGCCTGCCCACCGAAGTTCTGCACGACGAGCACACTGTGGAACAGGGTGCGGCTCAACGGGATCCCGGCCGCCTCGTAGACGTCGGCCAGCGACTCGCCCGCCGAGATCTCACCCAGTTTCCAGGATGTCTCGGTCACGGTGCTCAGTAGCCCGTCCAGTGACGTCCCCGTGTCGGTGTCCACCGCGAGCGGAAGCGTCGTGAGGTACAGACCCGCCATCGCGGAGACGTCGCCCAGCTCCGCCGGACGACCGTTCAGCGACACCCCGAACGTCACCCGGGCATCTCCGGAGTTGCGGTGCAGCAGAGCGGCCCAGGCCGTGGCCAGTACGGTCCCCAGCGTCGTCCGTCGACGGAGGGCGAGCGACCGGAGTGCGGCGAGGTCGTTCCCGGACAGCGTGGTCTCGTGCTCCGCGTAGTCGTCCGCGTGGGCCGACAACGCCGGTGGGGGGACGTCGAAGGGCAGGAGAGTGGGGCTGGTGAACCCGCCGAGCGCCTCCCGCCAGAAGCCGCGGGTCCGCTCGGTCGACCGCTCCCCCAGCCAGCGCACGAAGGCGCCGTACGAGACGGCGGGCGCCTCATCCGCGAAGGGTTCGACACCTCGCGCCAGCGAGTTGTACGCGCGCAGGAGTTCACCTGTCAGCAAGGACGACGACCAGCCGTCCAGCAGTATGTGGTGATCGGTCCACACCAGCTGCCCCTCCCGCGGCCCGGTCTTGACCAGGACCAGCCGGAAGGGCGGCGTGCCGGACAGGGCCGGGGGCGCGGCCCGGTACTCCGCCAGCAGGGCGGCGAGCCGCCGTCTGACCTGCACCGGTGACAATTCCGTCCAGTCGAGGAAGGCCACGGCCTCCGACGGCGTCCGGTGAACCATCTGAAGCGGCTCGGGCAGCGACTCCCACTCGACGGAGGTACGCAGCACGTCGAACCGCCGCGCCAGCGCCCGCCAGGCCTTCCGGAAGAGGTCACCGTCGAGGGGGCCGCGCAGCGTGAGGACGCACTCGTTGTAGTTGGCGTCGTGGTTGCCTGCCAGCAGGTGCCGATTCAGCATGACCCGCTGCATCGGGACGAGCGGGAAGGCGTCCTCGGGCCGGAGTTCGGCCCGCAGCGAGGCGTAGGCCGGGGACCGCAACGACTGTTCGGGCAGCAGAGAGAAGGGTGCGCCGAACGCCCGGCCCAAGGCGCCTGCCAACCGGTCGGCGAAGTGACCGGCCGCGGCGGCGTCGAAGTAGCGGTCGTCCAGCACCAGGCCGGCCGTCAATGTGCCGTCCTGCCCGAGGGAGAAGTTGACCTCGGCGGCGAACGGCATCACCGCTGCGGCGTCCACGTCGTGCCCCACCGGGGCGGACGGTGCCGGCACTGGCCGCAGCCCTGCCTCGGTGATCTCCTCGCCACCGTCGGCGAGGTAGTTGACGACCACCCCGCCGCGACCGCCGGTCAGCGGCTGCCCCGCTTCCTGGCGCAACCGTCCGTAGCCGATCCCGCCGTCGGGCACCTGGGCCAGGCGGACGGCGGTCCGCGTGACCGGCTCATCCTCCAGGACGAAGGGGAACAGCGCGGTGAACCAGCCGACCGTGCGTGCCACCTCGGGAGCGTCCTGGCCGGTCGGCCTGCCGTGGAACTCCAGCGTCACACTCGCCGGAGACGTGTCGGCTCCGTCGGCCAACAAGCGGCGCAGTGCGTTCAGGCAGCCCGCGAGCACCTGTTCACCGGAGCGCCTGGTGCGGGTCTCGGCGAGGGGCACCCGACGGACCAGCCGGTGGGCGTCCCCGTAACGACCGGGCCTCCCGGCATGGACCAGCGGTAGTTCGACCGCGCCGACCCGGTCCACCTCCCGCCAGTACTGCCGTTCCCGGTCTGGGACGGCGCCGACGGCCCGTCGGTTCCACCGGCTGTAGGCCAGGAAGGACGTCCCGGTCGCGGGCAGCTCCGGCTGGTGCCCCGCGCGGCGCGCCCGCAACACAGCCTCGAGGTCCTCCGTGAGGATCTGCCAGGAGACGGCGTCGACCACCAGGTGGTGGATGCACCAGAAGAGCAGGTCCTCCTCGCCGGCCGGGGTGCGGAACACCACCATGCGCAGCAGCGGGCCGTCCGTCACCGACAGTCCGTCCTGCGCCCGTTCGGTGGCCTCGGCCAGCATGCGGTCGCGCACCTCGCCAGCCTCCGCGAGCACGACCTCCTCCATCGCGAGCTCTGCGGCTGAGGGAACGGGTCCGGCCACCTGCCGCCGGCTCTTGCCGGAGCCGGTGAAGCGCACTCCGCCCAGCACGGTGTGCCGCTCGGTCACATCGTGCACCGCCTGCCGTAGCACCGACAGGTCGCAACCTTCGGCGACCGCGAACCACTGGGTCTGCGTCTGCCGGTCACGGCCTGCCGGGAACGCCTCGAAGAACCACTGTTGTATCGGGGTCAGTGCGGCCTCGGCCGGCTCCTCCTCGACGTCGGTGGTGCTCCGCGCGCGGCTCCCGTCGCCGGGTGCGGCCTGGCGCTCCGACACGGCGGCCGCCAGTTCGCGGAGCGTCTGGTGCTGGAAGACGTCACGGGCGGTGAGGGCGATGCCCTGCGCCGAGCACCGCGAGATGATCCGCAGCCAGCTGATCGAGTCGCCGCCGATCTCGAAGAAGTTGTCGTCGACCCCGAGCGCGGCCACGCCCAGCACCTCCTCCCACACCCGGGCGAGCGCACGCTCCTGCGCCGTTGTGGGCAGCCGCCGGGCGGTACCAGCACCTGCTCCCGCACGCGCCGGCTCTGGGAGGCGGGAGCGGTCCACCTTGCCACTGACGGTCAGCGGGAAGTCCTCCACGAAGACCATACGGCTGGGAATCATGGCCTGCGGCAACCTCCGGGACATGAGTCCGCGCACCCGACGCACAAGGTCCCGGCGAAGAGCCGAGCGGAGCGGCCGGTTGGCGAAGTCCTCGACGCCCTCGGTTTGGCCATCGCTCTGCCGGTCCTGCGGGACCGACAGGATTCGCGCCGGAAGGAGGCCAGGGGCGAGAGTGACGTCGAGAAGACCGTTGCCCGCCGAAGAGACCGCGATCGCCAGACCCCCGCGCTGCGCCTCCGCCTCCAGATCGGCCGGATGCACCCCGGCGAACCCTTCCCGCGACTGGCGCAGACCGTTGTCGAGCGAGGCGCAGCGCGGGTCGGTCAGCGCCCTGTGCAGGGTGGTGTGGGCGGCCGCACGGACGTCTCGCACGCCCCGGATCAGGAGGCCGTCGGAGGTGATCTCCCGCAGCAGTGCGGTGAAGCGCGGCAGCGTGAGGTCCGTGCCGTCGACCAGGCGCGTAGGGGTAAGGGATGCCGCGTCCCCGCCGGCCTTGTGCAGGACGACGTCAAAGCGGAAACCGTTCATCTCCGTCTCGGCCCGACCCGACTTCGCCCGGACCTCGGCGAGGCCGAATCCCGGCAGCCGGTCTCCGAGAGCGTGGAACCAGTCCGGAGCGAGGCAAAGTTCGTTCTCGTTCTCCACCGCCTCCTCGACGCTGTCGAGCAGTCCGCGCAGATCGTTTGCCTCCGGGTTGCGGTACAGGTACACGGACAGGTGGAACGCATGGAGCAGTGTCGCGTCGCGCACATCACCGACGACGATCCGGCCCCCGGGTGCGAGCAGCTGCCAGGCCTGGCGCAGCACGTCGTCCAGGTAACGCGCGGTCGGGAAATACTGCACCACCGAGTTGAGCACAATGAGGTCGAACCGCTCGTCGGCCACTGCGGAGAGGTCGTGGGCCGGTGCCTCGATCAGCCTGACCCTGCCGTCGTCGAGACCGGCGGCCGGCAACTGGGCTTCCACGTACCGCAGGGCGCGCGGGGAGATGTCGGTGCCCGTGTACGTCTCGGTGTGAGGGGCCATGGCGAGCAGGATCATGCCGGTGCCACAGCCGATCTCCAGCACTCTGCGCGCCGGTGACTCCTTGACCCGGGCGACGGCTTCGTCCCTCCACTCGGCCATGTCCTCCGCCGGGATCGGCCTGAGGTCGTAACTGCTGATCCAGCCACTCGTGTTGAGGTCCGCGTCCTGGTCCTCCTCGACCTCGTTGAACACCTCGGCGTCGTGCACCTGCCGCCACTCGTCCACCCGGGCCTCGTCGAGCAGGGCGGCGGAATCCTCCTGGGCCATCTGCAGGTACCCCACCAGGCGCGGGTTCCCCTGCTCGTCCGTGCGGAGGTCGGCCACGAAGCCGCCGAGGCCGGGCGTCTCGCCTGCGACCCGTTCCACCTCGGCGAGTTCGATGCGGGTGCCCCGGATCTTGACCTGGTTGTCGAGGCGGCCGCGGAACTCCAGTGCCCCCGAGGGGAGCATTCTGACCCGGTCGCCCGTGCGGTACATGCGGTGCCCCACGCGGAAGGGGTCGGGGAGGAAGCGGGCGGCCGTCTCCTCAGGGGCGTCGAGGTAGCTGAGGGCGATACCGGAACCGCCGATGTACAGCTCGCCCGGCATCCCCGCTGGTACCGGCTCCCGGTTCTCGTCGAGCACGTGGACCACGGTATTCGGCAGCGGCCTGCCGATCGGCACGTGCGGTGTGTACGGGGCGTCCTGCGGAAGTTCCGCGGTGTCGTACCAGGTGGAGGTGACCGCGGCCTCGGTGACGCCGTAGGCGTTCAGCAGTCGGACGCCGGCACCGACGCCCTCGTGCCACTGACGCACCCGCGCCGGATCCACGCGGTCGCTGCCGGCGACGACCAGGCGCAGTCCGGCGGGTATCCGGGTTTCCCCGGCAGCGGCCTGGCGCGTCCACTCGTGCCACAGGGCGGCCGGCAGATTCAGAACCGTGAGGCGTTCCTCCTCCACCAAAGCCGTGAGGTCGCCGATGTCGGAACCCCGTACCAGGACCGCCGCGCCGGCCTCCCAGGAAGCGAAGAGTTCCTCGACGGACACGTCGACGGCCGGCGACGCCATGTTCAGCACGGTGTCCGCCGAGGTCAGTCCGTAGACGGCCGCGGCGGCCTGCGCCAGACTGAGCGCCGCCCGGTGCGGGACCAGGACGCCCTTGGGACGACCGGTGCTGCCGGAAGTGAAGATGAGGTACGCCGGGTCGTCCGGCGTACACGGCGTGGCGACGGGCGTGGTCCCGGGCTCGCCGAGCGCCTCCTCGAAGGACAGCAGGGGAAGAGCGAGCGCGGCCGACGCCTCGGGGGCCGCGCCGTCGTGCAGCACCAGACGGCATCGAGCGGCCTCCGCCATGCCCGCGAGGCGTTCGGCGGGTAGCCGGGGGTCGAGAGGCACATACAGCGCTCCGGACCGCAGGACGCCCAGTACTGCCGCCACTTGCTGGACCGACGGTGACGCCAGCACGCTCACGGTGTCGTGGCGGCCGATGCCACGGGCGGCCAGGACGGCGGCGTAGTGGTCCGCCGCCGCGTGCAGCTGCTGGAAGGTCATGCTCTGCCGGGTGTCCCGCACCGCTTCGCTGTGCGGCCGGCACAGCGCCTGGGCGGCGAGGATGTCCGCCAGACCCTTGTGGACCGGCGCGTCGGCGCTCCGGGGCGGCGCCACGGCGGCAGCCGGAGTGCGCGAGGGCCGGTACCCGGCGAGTTCGGTGACGAGTTCCCGCACCAGCCCGGTGAACGCGTCGGCCCATTCTCGGACCGTCACCTCGGTGAACAGCTCGCTGCTGTACTCGAAGTACACCCGCAGGCGCTCCCCCGCCTGCTGGATGTCGCAGCTCAGGTCGAACTGTGCCGTGGTGTGCCCGCCGCCGAGCGACTCGAGGGCCAGACCGCCGAAGTCGGTTCCCTGGGCGGGGGCGGGCAGGTACTGGAAGCAGATGTCGTAGTACGGGTTCCGGTTGGCCCGGCGCTTCGGCTTGAGGGCTTCCACCAACTGCGCGAAGGGCACGTGCTGCCAATTGAGGAGTTCCTGGTGAGCCGTGCGGTGGCGCTCGAGGGCCTCCTGGAACGATTCCACGCCGGCCAGGTCGATGCGCAGGGGAAGCGTGTTGGCGAAGAAGCCGACCGCACCCAGCGTGTCGGCGTCGGTGCGCCCGGCGAGGGGCACACCGATCACCACGTCCTGGCTGCCCGAGAGCCGGGCCATGAGCCGGGTGAAGGCGGTGCCGAGCACGGTGAAGGCGGTGGTGCCGAAGCGCCGGGCGATGTCCTGCACGGCCGCCGCAGTCTCCGCCTCCAGGTGGAAGGTGTGCACGGCGCCGGCGAACGTCCGGTGGGCGGGCCGGGGGAAGTCGGCCGGGAGTTCCAGCCGGGGAGCGTCCTGCAGCGTCTCGCGCCAGTACGCGAGTTCCTCGGAATCCATTCCGACCCCGGCCTGAGCGGCCAGCCGGGCGGCGTACTCGCCGACACGGGCGCCGGAAGCGGCGAACCGCGGCGTCCCGCCTGCGGCCCGCGCCCGGTAGGCGTCAGCAAGGTCCGACAGCAATACCTGGGTCGACCACCCGTCGAAGACGATGTGGTGGACGACGAGCAGCAGTACGTAGTGGTCCTCGGCGATCCGCACCAGCCGGGTGCGGATCGGTGGCTGCGCGGTCAGGTCGAACGGGGCCTCGGACAGCTCGTCGAGGCAGTCGCGGGCCCGGGACAGCGGGTCGTCCGCGCTGGAGAGGTCGGTGACCGTCCGGTCGACGGGCTGATCCTCGGAGAACACCTGGTAGGGGCGTCCGCCCAGGCTGAGGAACCGGGTGCGCAGCGCTTCGTGACGGGCGACGCAGTCCGACAGAGCGTTGAACAGCGCCGTCTCGTCGACCCGGCCGCGCAGCACAAGACCCATGCTGATGACGTAGAAGGAGCTGTCGGGGTTGAAGTTGTCCAGGAACCACAGGGCTTGCTGGGGCGGGGTCAGCGGCCAAACCGTGGCGGCACGCGGAGGCTGCCCGGGGGCGGACGCGATCATGAGCGGGAACCTTCCGTGGTGAGGGCGGAGTCGTAGCCCGGGACGAGCCGCTGGAGCACGGCGAGTTCCTCCTCATTGGCTGCGGCGATGTCCGCGGCCAGCCCGAGGCTGTTTGATGGCCGGGGCCGCTCTGATGGCGTGGCGAACGACGGCCTGTCGGAGTCCAGCCAGGCGGCGAGAGCGCGTACCGTCGGGCGGCGCAGTACCTCGGAGACCGGTACCCGTCGGCCGAACTCACGCTCCAGCAGGCCGGCGATGGCCAGTGCGGCGAGCGAGTGCCCTCCGGCTTCGAAGAAGTCGGTGCCCACGGAGATCTCCTCGAGCCGCAGGGCCGCGCACCAGACGTCACGCACCCTCTCCTGGGTGGGGCCGAGTGGCTCCGCAGTCACGTCCTCCGCCACCGTGGTGAGGGGGAGCCGGCCGAGGCGGCTGGCGTCCACCTTCCCCTGCGGGGTCAGAGGGAGTTCGTCGAGCAGGACGTAGCCGGTGGGCACCAGTGCGACGGGCAGGAGACCGAGGAGGTGCTCGCGCAGGCTTGCCACCGCCGTGCCGGGACGGACCACGGCGTAGGCGGTCAGGGACAGGTCGCCCGTCGCGCCCCGGGGCAGCACCACGCATCGGTGGACACCGGGGTGGCGCAGCAGCGCTGATTCCACCTCGGCGGGTTCCACCCTCACCCCTCGGATCTTCACCTGGTGGTCGCGGCGTCCGAGGAACTGCCAGGTCCCGTCCGGTCGGCACCGCGCCAGATCACCGGTGCGGTAGAGCCGTTCGCCCGGCCGCACGGGGTGGTCGACGAATCTGTCGGCCGTGGCCGCCGCGTCACCGAGGTATCCACGCGCCAGCCCGGCTCCGCCCACGTGTATCTCGCCGACGGCTCCGTCCAGTACGGGCCGCAGCCACGGATCCAGCAGGTGGGCACTGCGGCCGGCCAGCGGGACGCCCAGCGGGACGAAGTCAGCGGGAGGCCGGTCCAGGACCGCCACCATGGAGAACGTGGTGTTCTCAGTCGGCCCGTAACAGGCCACCACGCATAGCCCTGGATGTTCCGCCATGACTTGGCGTACCGACTGGACCGGCACGACGTCACCGCCGGTGAGCAGGGTGCGCAGCCCGGCAAAACACCGGCTGTGGCCGTCGGCCACCACGCGCAGCAGCCCGGCGGTCAGGTGTAGGACGGTGACACCGTGCTCCTCGACCAGCTCGGCGAGCTCCGGGCCGGTCAGCCGGGTGCGCGGCGCGACGACGAGGGCGGCGCCGTTGAGCAGGGCCCCCCAGATCTCGAAGGTGGACGCGTCGAAGTGCACCGGGGCCACTTGGAGAACGACGTCCTCGGGCCCGATGGGGGCGAATGCCGGGCGGTGGGCGAGCGAGACCACACCACGGTGGGTGATCTCCAATGCCTTGGGCTCACCGGTCGTCCCCGAGGTGCACATCACGTAGCACGGGTCGTCGGGGGAGACACCGTGCTGCTCCGGCGGTGCGGCCGAGCGGGGGCTCCGGGCTGGTGGGGCCTCGTCCGGGACCAGGACGACGGGCCGTCCAAGGGCGCCGGCCGTTTCGGCGGTGCTGTCGTCCGCCAGGACGACAGCGGGCCGGACCCGTTCCACGACGGCTCGGGTTCGGGCCGGCGGCTCGTCCGGATCGAGCGGCGCGTAGACAGCACCGGCCCGCATGACACCCAGCATCGCGGCAACGGTCGTGCGGCTGCGCGGGAGTGCCAGTGCGACGACCGCGCCCCGGGGCACGCCCGAGTCCCGCAGCCGGGCCGCGACCAGTTCGGCGGCCGCATCGAGTCCGGCGTAGGACCAGGTGTGCGTGCCGTCGACGACGGCGGGCGCGTCCGGATGCGCGGCGACCGCCTGCCGGAACACCTCGTCCACCGTCGCCCCGGGCGGCCGCAGCAGCGGCGCTCCCTCGCCCCGGGCCCAGGCCCGGGCGGTGTCCTCCTCGCCGCGCCAGGACACCTGGCACAGGGGAACGTCGGGTGCCGCCATCAGCGCCTCGGTGAGCGCCAGGAACTCGTCGGCCAGCCGCTCCACGGTGCCGGGAAGGAACAACTCGGCGGCGTACGCAACCACGAGGGATCCGCCGTCCTCGTCCAGCCGCACGTCCCAGGTGAGGTCCAGGTCGATGACGGGGGGAGGGACGAGCAGGTCCTCCACGACCAGGCCCTCGGCCCGGAACGTCTGCGGCACTTCCTCGGAGACCTGGAAGGCGACCGAGGTGAACGGGGGTTCGGATCTGCCGCTCGCCCGGCCGGAAGCCGCCAGGATCTCGTCCTGGCCGATGGTCGCGTGCAGCATGGCCTTTGCGGCCTGCTTACGGGTCGTGGTCAGCAGCTCATGGAACGTGCCGGTCCAGTTCACCGGGACGCGCAGCGGCACACTGTTCAGAAGCGGCCCAACGACGTCCTGAAGCCACTCCTCCCGTCGTAGCGTCTGCGGCACGGACATCACCGGATCGGCGCCCTCGGCGACGCCCTGCCAAGACGCCAGTGCCACCGCGTAGGCCGAGGCCAACACCATGAACGGTGTGGCTCGTTGCTCCCGGCAGAACCGTTCGAGCCGGGTCATAAACTCCGCCGGGACGCGCCGCCGCAGGCAGCCCGCGGCGTGGGAGCGTTCCTGCGGGCGGTCGTGGTCGGTGTGCAGCCGGAAGTCGGCGGCTTCATCGAGTTCCGCCCGCCAATAGGCGCGGCTCGCCTCGCCCGCGGGACCCCGGGCGCTGTCACGAAGCCACTCAGCCACCCTCCGGTAGGGCACCGGCGCGCGGTCCGGTGGCGTCCCGGACCCCAGCTCGACCACGAGGTCGTGCAGGAGCACCTCGACGGAGCGGGCGTCCAGGTAGGCGTGGTGCAGGAAGATCGCCAGCATGTGCCGACGGTCGTCCAGCGAGGCGAGCACGGCCCGGTAGCCCGGCCCGGCGCCCAGATCCTGTGGGCGGTGCAGGAAGTCCTGGAGGACGGCCTCCCAGGCAGCCGGGGCGTCCGGCCGCTCCCGCAGGTCCAGGACAGTGACATCGGGGCCGCCATCGGCGGGGACCAGTACGGCCCCCTCGGGGCCCACTGCGAAACGCAGACGCAGCAGGTCGTGCCGTTGCGGCAGGGCGTGCAGCGCCTCCCGCACGGCCTCGGGTTCCAGCTCGCCGGTCAGGCGCAGGACCAGCGGAACGCTGTAAAGGGGGACATCCGGGCGCGTCTGGTTGATGAACCACAGGCCCGCCTGTGTCCCGGAGGCCGGGATGCCCGCCGCCTCCGGGAAAAGGCGGGGGGCACCGGTGGCCGGGGCCGACTGGGCGCTCACCTGGCCTCCGTCCGCTCCGCGGTGAGCCCGGCGAGTGCCCGGGCGCTCGCCGCGGCCAGGAACGCCGCCACGGACACGTCGGTGCTGAAGCGTTTGTTGACCCGGGAGGTGACGTCCAACGCGAGCAGCGAGTTGCCGCCCAGCGCGAAGAAGTCGTCACAGGCGCCGACCTGCTCGATGCCCAGCAGCATCTGCAGGGTCTCGCAGATGAACCTCTCCCGGTCGTCGGCCGGAGCGGCGTAGTCGGTCTCCAGGTCGGGCCGCTGGTACTTGGCCGCTCCCCGGTCGGCTCCGGCGAGCAGCTCGAGGGCGGTGGCCACGTCGAGACGGCGTCCCTGCTCGACCACGGCGTTCAGGTCCTGCGTGGAGATGTGAGTCTGGGGCACCCCGGCGGCGAGTGCCAGCAGGAACACCGCGTGACCCTCCTCCTCCGTGAGGAACGAGGCCATGCCGGCCTCCGACATGACTGTGAGCCGCTCGATCTCGCGCAGTTCGTCGTTGCCCTCGTCGGTCGCTCCGGCGTCGACCGCCATGCCCAGGTCCCGCCAGCCGGTCCAGTCGACGCTGACGACCTCGGTACGGCCCTGCCGCCAACAGCTGTGGGCCAGCCCTCCCAGGTAGGCGTTGGCCGAGGTGTAGTCGGCGATACCGAACCGGCCGTCGACGACGTTCAGCGAGGAGAAGAGCATCAGGAAGTCGAGGTCCCGGCCCTCGGTCGCGGTGAGCAGGTGGTGGGAACCCTGCACCTTGGGCGCCAGCACCTCGCGGTAGGCACCGGGTTCGAGAGTCTGCACCAGGCCGCCGCCGGGAAGGCCTGCGGCGTGGACCACTCCGTCGAGCCGCCCGAAGCGCTCGTCCACCAGCCGCATGAGGGCGTCCACCTGGTCCGCGTCGGACACGTCGGACTGCAGTGCCAGCACCTGCGCGCCGTGCTGCTCCATCCGCAGAAGCTTGTCGATGCGGCGGCTGGTCCGGTCGTCCCAGCCGTGCTCGGCGATCCAGGACTCCCAGGCATCGCGTTCAGGGAAGGCGCCTCGGCCGGTCAGGACGAGGTTGGCGCGGTACTCGCGGGCGAGGAACTCCGCCAGCGACAGACCGATCCCGCCGAGACCACCGGTGACCAGGTAGGTACCGCCGGTCCGGGGTGCCCGGGCGCCACCCGGGTGGCGAACCTCCTCCTCGCGCACGTGGATCCGCTCCACACCCCGGAACCAGCGGCGGCCCGAGCGGTAGGCGATGGTCGCGTCCGGCTCATCCACCAGGAGCTCTTCGAGGACGGCCGCGACAACGGCCTCGTCGCCCTCGGCGGGGTCGGTGTCGACGAGCCGGCAGGACAGCCCCGGGATCTCCCGCGGCAGCACCCGGACCATGCCCTCCAGCAGGCAGTCCCGGGGCGAGACGGCCTCGGTGCCGGTGACGTCGAAGGCGGCTTCGGTGATCACGATCAGCTGCCCGGCGACGGGCTTCTCGCCCAGGACCTTGCCCAGCGTCAGCAGGGTCCGGGTGGAGTGCGGGATCCCGGACGTGTCGGTTCCCCGGCCGGCCAGGAGGACGACCGCGGTGGAGTCGGCGGTCGCCTCCTCCTCGTCAAGGGCGAGGGACAGGTGCACGGGGTCGGTTGTGCCCAGTTCCACGCGGGACTCGCTCTGCCGCAGGTACCCTCCGGCGTCGGCGAACTCCACGCAGCCGACGCTCCGGACGGCCAGCCGCTCGGTGAGACGGGCGGCGATCCGCCCGGCGTCGCCGGAGCCGTCGGTGACCAGGAGGACCGACTTCAGCGAGTCGAGCCGCCGGTGCTCGGCGAGCCGGCCCGCCGCCGCGGTGCGGCGCCAGGACGGCACGTAGAACCACTTGCCCGGCTCCTTCTCCCGTTCCATCAGGCGCCGG
Source organism: Streptomyces sp. NPDC048002 (assembly GCF_040653275.1). Classification (NCBI taxonomy): domain Bacteria; kingdom Bacillati; phylum Actinomycetota; class Actinomycetes; order Kitasatosporales; family Streptomycetaceae; genus Streptomyces; species Streptomyces sp. NPDC048002. The sequence continues at coordinate 267,389 of NZ_JBEZNL010000002.1, forward strand.
CTCAACTCGACCTCCTCCTCCGGGGAGGCGTCGATCCAGAACCGCTCGCGCTGGAAGGGGTACGTGGGAAGCTCCGCCTTGCTGACGTCACGCGGACCGCAGACGGACCAGTCCGGCTCGGTGCCCGCTTCCCACAGCCGGGCGACGGCGGTCAGGAACGTGCGTGTGTCGTCCTCGGTGTCCTTGGGGTGGCGCATCGTCGGGACGAGCGGCGGCAGATCGGCGCCACTCGCCGCGCCCTGCGTCAGTGATAGCAGTCCCTTGCCCGGGCCGACCTCCAGCAGCGGGCCGTCCACGGACTCCAGCAGCCGGGCGATGCCGTCGGTGAAGCGGACGGCGCCGCGCAAATGGCGTCCCCAGTACTCGGGATCCTGTGCGTCCGCCGCGGTCAGCCAGTCCCCGGTGACGTTGGACATGACACGGATCGATGGCGAGCGCATGGGGACGCGCCGCAGGAACTCGGTGAACTCCCGGGCGGGTTCGTCCATCAGCGCCGAGTGACTGGCGCAGGAGACACGCAGCCGACGGGGCCGTGCCCCTGCGGCCTCGAGGCGCGTGGCCAGCACGGTGATGCCTTCCTCGGTGCCGGAAGCCACGACCAGGCGCCTGGCGTTGTACGCGGCGATCTCCACGTCGGCCGGCAGCAGCGGCTCCACTTCCTCGGCCGGGAGCGGGATCGCGAGCATTGCCCCTCGGGGGGCGGCCTCCATCAGGGCGGCCCGCTTGGCCACCACCCGTACGGCGTCCTCGAGCGTGAAGACGCCCGCCACGGTGGCCGCGACGATCTCGCCGAGGCTGTGCCCGATCATCGCCTGCGGGCGGATCCCCAGTGCGTCCAGTGTGCGGACCAGGGCGTACTCGACCGCGAACAGGGCCGGCTGGGTCAGCCAGGTCTCATTGACCGGGTGCAGGCCTTGGCCGTCCTCGGGGGTGTGCAGCAGCTCCGCCAGGTCCACGCCGAGTTCCGCGCGGAAGAGCTCGGCGCAGCGATCGAACTCCGCCCGGAATGTCGGGTGCTCCTCGTACAGTCCCTGTCCCATCCGGGCGTACTGCGAGCCCTGTCCGGGGAACAGGAACGCCGGCGCTCCCGGCATGGCCCGGACCGCGGGGGTCTGCGCCCGCGAGTGGACGGCCTCGACCGCCTCCTCACGGTTGCGGGCCACCACGGCGGCCCGGTGCCCGAAGCGGGAGCGGCCACGCTGCAGTGTCCGCGCGGCGCCGTGCACCGTGAGGTCCGGGTGCCCGGATTCGGCGAATCGGTCTGCGAGGGAGCGGAGGTAGTCCTCAACGGCCTCCCCGCTGCGGGCCGACACCGGCAGGATCTGCCAATCGGTGTGGTCCGTTCCGAGCCGGACACCGTCGTCCGTGCCCGCCACTTCGTCGGCCTCGTCGCCGCGGACGGGGGGCTCCTCGACGACGACGTGGGCGTTGGTTCCGCCGAACCCGAAGGCGCTCACACCGGCCCGTCGCGGCATGCCCTCGGGCAGGTCCCAGGGCCGTGCCTCGCGGGTGATGTAGAAGGGGCTCTCTTCAAGACCGAGACCCGGGTTGGGCTGCTCGAAGTTGATCTGCGGGGGGATGACTCCGTGCTTGGCCGCCATCACGGCTTTGATGAGACCCGCCACACCCGCGGCAGTGTCCATGTGCCCGATGTTGGCCTTGACCGAGCCCAGCGCGCAGTAGTTCCGGCGGTCGGTGGTCTCGCGGTAGGCCTGGCTGAGGGCCTGAACCTCGATCGGGTCGCCGATGAGCGTGCCGGTGCCGTGCGCCTCCTGGTACGTGATCGTGTCGGCGGAGACACCCGCCACGGCGTGGGCGTTCGCCGTCACCTCGGCCTGCCCGGGGATGCCCGGCGCGGTGAAGCCGGCCTTGTCGGAGCCGTCGTTGTTGATCGCGGAACCGAGGATGACGCCGTGGATGACGTCCCCGTCCCGCTGAGCGTCCTCCAGCCGCTTCAGGAGCACCACACCGACGCCCGCGCCGAGCACGGTTCCGGTCGACGAGGCGTCGAAGCTACGGGTCAGCCCGTCGAAGGAGGAGATGGCTCCCTCCTGGTAGAGGTAGCCGCTCTTCAGGGGCGGGGTGACCGCCACACCACCGGCGAGCGCCATGTCGCACTCGAACGTGCGCAGCGCCTGCACAGCCATGTGCACGGCGACCAGCGAGGTGGAGCAGGCCGTGCTGACGTTGACGCTGGGGCCGGTCAGGTTGAGCTTGTACGAGACCCGCGTGGTGAGGTAGTCGAGGTCGTTCTCCACGGATCCGACGTCGTGCAGATTGCCGCCGTCCGCGTTTCGCGCCTGTACCTCGGCGTTGGCGCGGATCTGGTGGATGTACGAGTTGACCCCCGCCCCGCCGTAAACGCCAACGGGAACTTCGGTCCGGTCGGGGGCGTAGCCGCCGGCCTCCATGGCGCGCCAGCAGTGCTCCAGGAAGAGCCGCTGCTGCGGGTCCATGAGCTCCGCCTCGCGAGGGCTCATGCCGAAGAACCCGGCGTCGAACATGTCGATGTCGTCGATGGACGCGGCGACCTTCACGTAGTTGGGCGCCTTCATCAGGGCCTCGTCCACTCCGGCCGCGACGAGGTCCTCATCGGTCAGCCGGGTGAGGGAGTCGGCCCCGTCCCGTATGTTCCGCCAGAACTCCTCGGGCCCGTCGGCACCGGGGAACTTGCAGGAAATGCCGACGACCGCGATGTCCACGGACTGCTGTGCGTCACTCATGGGTCAGGCCTCGGTTCCGATCGAAGTGCTTGCCAGTTCTCTGTTCTCGGCGTGCTGCACGGCCGTCCGAATCCGCTCGACCATGGAGCTGAAGAGCGAGTCGGCGATCAGATCGGCGGCCGACACCTCGACGTGGAACTCCTTCGCGGCAAGCATGCTGACGCGAATGGCCGAGAGTGAGTTGCCACCCAGTCCGAAGAAGTCGTCGTGGACGCCGACAGAGTCCACCTTCAATGTCCTGCACCAGATCCGTGCCAGGGTTTCCGGCACCTCTGACCGCTCCCGGGGAATGGCCACCAGACCAACCTTTCGTCGTGACGCAATGCCGCGCATGGTGTGGTCCTCATGTTTCCGTCGCGGTGATCGACTAGCACGCCGCAGAAACGAGTGACCCTGATTCAGGGGACATGACGCGGCGGTGAGATACGGGGGACGCTGGCCTCTGTGACTGCCATGACGACTGACGTCACGCCGACCGTCCGGCCGGGCCTTCAGCTGCGGGCCTACGGATCCGTCAGTGACCCCGAGATCCTCCTCTACTGCTTTCCCTACGCGGGCGGAAGTGCGACGTTCTACCAGCCCTGGACCGCTCTCCTGCCGGCGACGGTCGGTCTGCGTGCGCTGCAGCTCCCCGGCAGGCAGGACATGCTGGGCGTCCCCCCGTTCCGACATATGGGCGATCTCGCCGCTGCCGCGGCTCGCCTGGTCACCGAGGACGCACGCGGACGCCGGCACGTCTTCCTCGGCCACAGCATGGGTGCCGTCCTCGCCTACGAGACCGCCCGGCAGCAGCGCCGCGAGGGCCGGGAAACTCCCGAGCTGATCGCCCTGTCAGGCTACGGCTCGCCCGACCGTGAGCGGCGTCTGCCCTCCCTGGAGGGCCTGGACGACGAGGAATTGCTCGCGGAAGTGGGCCGGCTCGGCGGCATCCCGGCGCAGATCGCCGCATCAGATCAGCTGCGGCCGCTCATCACGCCTGCCATCCGCGCCGACTTCACGCTGCTGGACCGCTACCGCCACATTCCGGAGCCTCCTCTGGACTGCGCCGCCGCCGTGTTCGGCGGGACGGACGACCCCGCGGTGACGGTCGAGGCCCTGCACGCGTGGGACGAGCACTTCAGCGGGTCCGTCACGATCGAGCAATTCCCCGGCGGGCACTTCTACCTGTCCAAGTGGGCCTCACGGGTGCTGTCGTCGGTGATGAACAGGATGTGACCGGACCGGCGCAGGAGCCGCGCGGGACCCGATCGGGAAGCGGGGGCCGGATGCTTTCGTCATGCGAACCGCGATCTGCCACCGGCACCCCCTGGTGATCCTGGGGCTGAAGCACCTCTTGACCGTGCACACCTCGTGCGACGTTGTGCACATCTCGGACCACGAGCTGCCGGGGAACCTGGAGGACATCGACATCCTGATCGTCGAGGAGGAACTCCTCGAACGCGCGCCGTCGTCCCCGGCTGTCCGGGCCGGCGGACACCACGGGCCGGAGATCGTCCCTCTGAGCGCCGACGCCCAGCCCGAGGAGGTGCTTCGCCGGGTGACCGGTCGGCGGGCCGCCCCGGCACCTCACACGCAGGCGGCGGACCACGGCTGGGTGGCTCCGCTGTCCCCGCGGGAGCAGGAGGTGCTCCAGTTCATCGCGTCGGGAATGACGCATGATCAGGTGGCCCGGCGGGTCGGTATCAGCCGTCACACGGTCGACACCTATGTCAAGCGGGTGCGGACGAAGTTCGGTGTGGGAAACAAGGCCGAACTCACGCGCGTCGCACTCGGTTTGAACCTCGTCTAGGACCGAATGGAGAGTCTCCCCTCATGGCCAAGCTGATCGTCAGCAACCAGCGGACCGAGGAAATGGTCGGAGACTTGCAGATACTCTCCCCGGAGTATCGCGAGTACCTCGGCAACCAGGCCCAGCGCATGACCTGGTCCCTGCAGGAGGGCGATGTTCTCGTGCTCCCCGTGCAGCCGAGTGAGCGTTTCCTCGACTACGTCACCGGGCTTTTGAACATCGACCGCGAGACCGTCGAGGTCGTCGTCCCGCCGACCGGGAGTTACGGAGCCGGGTTGCTCTCCCGTGACCGGCTGCTGAACGAAGAATTCCTGCAGGAGTTGCAGCGGATCGTCACGGCGCATGGAATCCGGGAGATCTTCCCGTTCCACTTCGACACCACCATCGCCTCTATGGCCAAGCTGCTGGGGCTGGACACCCTGACACCGGGTTTCGGCTTTCTGGACCAAGGGGGCGGGAAACTGCTCAACAGCAAGGCGGCCTTTCGCGCCCTCGCAGCCGGCTGTGGTGTCTCCGTCCCCGAGGGCCGGGTGTGCGCCTCACAGGACGAGGCGGAGGAGTACGTCTGGGGGCACCTGCTGTCGCGGGGGCTGCCCGCCATTCTCAAGCAGGATTACCACGTCGCCGGGTTTGGCAATGAGGTCGTCAGTCCTGTACCGGGGGTCGAACCCGTGGGAGCCCTCCGAACGGTGGTCGCAGCCGATCGTGAGGAACTGTCCAAGTACTTCGCGGAACGCTGGTACTGGCTGACCGACGCCGGCCGCAGCCCGGTCGTCGTGGAGCGGTACTTCACCGACTCACTGCCCCTCTGCTCGGAGTTCCATCTCACCGGACGGGGCGTTGAACTCGCCGGTCACGGCGCCATGCGGATGGAGCCGGTGTTGAACGGGCATATCTGGCCGGCGCCTGCGGCCGGGCTCACCGGCTTCAACGGTTTCCTGGGTGAGGCACACGCGTTGTGCTCCGCGATCCACGCGATGGGCTACCGTGGCACGGTCAGCGTCGACGCCATCGTGACACCCGGTCGGCGGATCCTGATCAACGAGTTCAACTGCCGGGTCAGCGGCTCCACGCACGCCTACCACATCGGCGAAAGGATCGTCGGCCCGATGTTCCCCGACGAGCGCGTACTCGTGGAACAGCGGCGATGCACCTTCCCGCCCTCCATCCTTGAGCGTCTGACGGACAGCGGTCTGGCCTACGACCCCGTGTCCCGCACCGGAGTACTCGTCACCGTCGAGGACAACAGCGCATCCGACGGCTACGGCGAGTACTGCATCGCGGCCGAGAGCACCGAGCACGCGGAGCGACTGGAGCGTGCCCTGGCGGGTCTCCTCGCACAAACCGGGAGGGCGGCATGACCATCGTCGACGCGCGGGAACCGGTCCGGCTCCGGGAGTCGGAGATATTCGCGGCACACATCGGGGGAAAGCTCTCGACGGGATGCGCTCTCCCGCTCGACACCTCGGAGAACCTCTCCGTCGCCTACACCCCGGGGGTGGCGGCGGTCAGCCGGGCCATCGCTGAGGACCCCTCGCTCGCCGCCCGCTACACCTGGGCGAGCCGGCTCGTCGCCATCGTGACCAACGGCTCCGCCGTGCTCGGCCTGGGCGACGTGGGTCCCGCCGCCGCCCTGCCGGTCATGGAGGGGAAGGCCGCCCTCTTCAAGCATTTCGCCGGGCTGAACGCCATCCCCCTGGTCCTCGACTCGTCGGACGTCGACGAGATGGTCGACGTCCTCATGCGGCTCCGCCCGTCGTTCGGCGCCGTCTGCCTCGAGGACGTCGCCGCGCCCCTCTGCTTCGAGCTGGAGCAACGACTCCGAGCCGCGCTGGACTGCCCCGTGCTCCACGACGACCAGCACGGGACGGCGGTGGCCGTCCTGGCCGGTCTGCGCGGCGCGTGCACGCTGCTCGGACGGCGAATCGACACAAGCAGGATCGTGGTACTCGGCGCCGGTGCCGCGGGCTCCGCCACCGCGGACCTCCTGCTGGCCGCTGGTGTCCACGACGTCACCGTGCTCGATTCCCGCGGCATCCTGTTCGACGGCCGCGGCGGACTGAATCCGGTCAAGGCGGCACTGGCCGCCCGTACCAACCCCCGGGGCCTGCGGGGTGGAGCGGCGGTGGCCCTCCGCGACGCCGATGTCGTCATCGGTCTGTGCGCGGCGACCGTCCCAGACTCCCTGATCGCCACGATGGCACCCGATCCGATCGTCTTCGCGCTGTCCAGCCCAGTGCCCGAGGTCGATCCGGGCCTGGCGGCCCAGTATGCCGCGGTCGTGGGCACCGGGGGGAGCGACCACCCCAATCAGATCATCAACACCCTCGCTTCACCCGGCATCTTCCGCGGCGTGCTCGACGCCGGCGTCCGGTTCATCACCACGGAGATGAAGCTCGCCGCGGCGGATGCGATCGCCGGCATCGTCGAGGACTCCATCACAGCGGATCGAATCGTGCCGCACCCTCTGGACCCCCGTCTGGCGCCGGCCGTGGCCCGTGCGGTCGTCCGGGCTGCCGGGCGGGTGTGACCACGACAACTTCTCACGGAGGCAGCCTTGTCCACGCCCACCAGCGCATCCGTCGTATGCACCGATGTCTCCGTCTCTCTTCCCGACGGCACCTCGCTACTGAAGGAAATCTCCTGGACCGCCGGTCACGGCCACACCGGACTCATCGGATTCAACGGCAGCGGGAAGTCCACGCTCTTGCAAACCGTCGTGGGGCTGCGGACTCCCGACACAGGGACCGTCCGCGTCAACGGAAGGATCGGCTACCTTCCGCAGGACTTCTCGGTGGAACCGTCGCTGCGCGTGGACGAAGTCCTGGGGATCGCCCACGTCCGGGCCGCCGTACGGGCCATCGAATCCGGTGATGTCCGTGAGGAGCACTTCACCGCGGTGGGTGACGACTGGGACGTGGAGGAGCGCGCTCGGGCCGCACTCGCCCAGCTCGGCCTGGCTCACATCGGCCTCGAGCGCGTCGTGGGCGAGATGTCGGGCGGCGAGATGGTGCTGCTCCGGCTCACCGCGCTGCTCCTGGAACGTCCCGACGTCCTCCTGCTGGATGAACCCACGAACAACCTGGACGGCCGTGCCCGTGCCTACCTGTACGAGGCACTGGCGCGCCACAGAGGGATCGTGGCCACCGTCAGCCACGACAGGGAGCTGCTCACGCGGGTGGACCACATCGCCGAGCTGACCTCCGACGGCCTGCGCACCTTCGGGGGAAATCTCGACGCGTACGAGGCATACGTCAGCGCCGAGCAGGAGGCGGCGGCCCGCTCCGTGCGCAACGCACAGGGCGAGGTGTCCCGGGAGCGGCGAGCGCTGGCCGACGCGCAGACGCGTCAGGCCCGCAGCGCCCGGTACGGCAAGACCCAGTCCGCCCGGAACAAGTTCGACAAGGGGACGGCCCAGTACAAGAAGCGTGCCGCACAGGTATCGGCCGGCAAGCGCCAGGGGGCCCACGAAGAACGCCTGGCAACGGCGCGGGAGCGGCTCTCCGACGCGCAGGACCGGGTGCGGGACGCCGCTGTCATGCGCACGGACCTGCCCGGCACCGTCGTCCCCGCCGAACGCGCCGTCCTCTCCCTCCACACCGTGCGTCTGCGCACCGGTACATACCTGGGGGACATCCGGGTGCATGGGCCGGAGCGCATCGCGCTCACCGGATGCAACGGCGCCGGCAAGACGACGCTCCTGCGGACGCTCGCCGGGGAGATACCGCCAGCGGACGGGCGCGTCGAGGTGCACGTGCCGTCGCGCTACCTTCCGCAGCGGCTCGGCCTGCTCGACGAGAGCTCATCCATCATCGAGAACGTGGCGCGGTTCGCCCCGCACTCGACGGACAACGAGATACGCGCCCGGCTGGCCCGGCTGCTCTTCAAGGGCCGGACGGCGGACCGTCTTGTGGCGGACCTGTCCGGCGGGGAACGCTTCCGGGCAACCCTGGCTGCACTCCTCGTGGCCGAACCGGCACCCCAGCTCCTGATGCTGGACGAACCCACCAACAACCTGGACCTGCCCAGCATCGACGAGCTCATCCAGGCACTCTCCAGCTACCAGGGAGCGCTAGTCGTCGTGAGTCACGATCGTTCCTTCCTGCGCGACATCGGCCTCACGCGTTGGTGGCAACTCGAAGCCGACGGTTTCCAGTTGGGTGACTCTGAGTTGCTGTAACCCCTACGCGGCCGCGACGCAGAAGACGGGGCCGCACCGCAGTGCTTGCGTACGTAGGTTGGCCTACGGCATAGGAAAACTGGTGTCATGTGAGCTGGCAACTGCGAGCATCCCCGTCCGGTTACCCCGCCTTGTGGCCGCTTTGTTGATGCGTCAAGCCATCGTAGGAGGTGAGGGCGTCGAGGTGCTGGCGCAGTCGTACCCCCAGCTTGTCGGGCGCCACCACGCTGAGCTGGACGGCCAGTGCAAGCAGGCGGGTCGCGAGCTCGTCCAGGTCAGTACCGCCAAGGGTAACGCGGGTGGTGTCGGGACCGGTGTTCCCGTGGCGGCCCACCCCGGGCGGGACCGGCCGGTTTGCCTCCTCCAATGGCAGCGGCAGCTCCACGTTCGCGTAGGGGGTAGTTACCGGTCAGCACGTCGGCCACCATGCGCGCGGCATCCGGTGGATTCTCGATTCGGACCGGCTGCCCGTTGGGCCGCGCTTCGACGACTCGGTCTACGGGGAAGGCCGACCAGGTACCAACGGTTTCGGGTCCGGACGAGCCGGTAGGTGCCGCACGGCTGATACGGCGCCCCGCGCGGTCGGAGTACACCATCCTGAGGCGGTGGCTGTGACGGCAGGCATCGGCCAGTTCCAGAAGGACTTCGGACGACACCGATCGCCGGGCCCCCGCGGTGCGCGCACGACGGCGTCGGCAAACGCGCTGAGCCAGTTGGCCACCCGGCGCAGCAAGATCCGCTGCAGCTTGAACAATGCGGACAGCGCCGCCTGGTTGCCCTCAGCAAGCCCCGCAGGACTGTTTCCCGCAACGCAACCGCCATGGCCAGAGCTTCGTCTTCGAGGTTCAGCGGCGGGAAGGCGCTGCCCGGCGCCATGCGGTAGCCACCCCCGGCCCTAGATCGGATACGCCCCTGCAGCCGAAGCCGAGGTGCGCAGCCGGGCACGTCCCATCGCACGGTGCGCGCCTTGACCTCCATCCGGTCGGCAAGCTCGCAGTTCGTCCCCGACGACCGTTGGAACAGCAAGACGACAACGGCAATAGCCGCACCGGGGTACTCGACACGCCGGGACTGTAGAGGATGACCAAGCCACTTTTTCGGCAGCACCGGCATCGGTGGATCACTGAAGCGGCACACTGCTACCGCAGCCTGCGCCTGCTCGGCATCTCGGCCCACAAGACAGCGCGAGAGTTGGCGCCCGACGCCCACGGCAACCCGACACGGAGAGCACAACGGTCCTATCGCCCTCGAACCATGTCCTCTGGGTGTCCCCGATCATCCGCCAGCAGCTGGCGAAACAGCAGGCCAGAGGTGCTGTTACAGATCAGGTCTCCGATACCGACGACTCTGACTGGCACACATCCGCTAGAGTGTCCTTGGCCAGTCGTTGGTACACCACATTGTCTGCTCAAGCTGCACTGTAGAGCGGGTCGCACCACGTCTGACCAGCGGGCTTGTGCTCCACGTCGAAGATCCACAGCCTGGATTTTCGACAAGGTTTTTTACAAGCCCCCGCCTTCGTAGCTCAGGGGATAGAGCACCGCTCTCCTAAAGCGGGTGTCGCAGGTTCGAATCCTGCCGGGGGCACAACGCGTTCCTGCCCTGACCTGGGATTTCTCCCCCAGGGAGGGCTCCTGCTCGGCCTCGGACTCCTCGTCCGGGGCCGTTTGCGTGAGCGGTGCGTGAGCGGTCGGGGAGTTGATCTCCGGGGCGTGTGACGTTCGCTTCAGACGCCGGTCCCGCGCTCCAGTCGGCGCGTCCGGCGCCGATGCGTCGAGGGACAGGTCTGCGAGAGCGCATAACCGGGCCCGCTTGCCGCAGCCGGCGTGGACGACGGCCCGTCCGCGCCGGATCACGCTGATCCGGGGGGCGGAGCGGGCATCCTCGCCGGGCTCAGCGCCCGGATGATGCGGGCCAGGTCGGCCGGGGCTGCCGTAAGGCGGACCGATCGGCCCGCGTCGTCGAGTTCGGCGATCTGCCAGCTTCTGGGCACGCCGTCACCGTCGCCGCCGCGGGGGCGCCGTACATCCTTGACGGTGAGGCGCTCCACCGGGATCCGCTTCGCCGCGAACCGGCCCGGGCCGGGGTGGGGTGTGACGGCGGGCGGGCCGCCGCCGAGGACGATGTGGGTGCCGAAGTTGTTCGGGTTGAAGTCGGTGGACTCCAGGAAGCGGGCGGTCAGGAAGACCTCCTCGTCCTCGTCCTCGTCGAAGGGCTCCGGGGGAGTTCGGGGCGCCGCGGCCTTGTGGGGCGTACGGATGCGAGTCGCGCGCCAGGCCCAGGTGAACAGGATCAGCGTGGCCAGGGAGCCCGCGACCGCCCAGGTGAGGGCCCCGGGAGAGGTCGGCGGGGTCGTGGGGTGGACGTAGCAGAGCGGCAGCAGCCACAGGGCCGTAGCGGCGAGCGCGCCCGCGAACGGGAGCGCCGACGGCAGGACCTCGTCAGCGGGCAGCCGACGACCGCGTCGGCGCAGCAGTACCAAGGAGCCGGGGTAGCCCGCGGCCAGGGCGCACCCCGCCGCGATGACGGCGACCTCTCCGCCACTGGGGAAGTGTTCGCGCCAGACGTGGTGCTCGCCGGTGACCTGCCTCACCTCGCCGCGCCAGACGGTGAGTTCGACGCGGTCTCCGGGCCGGAATCCCCGGGCGCCCTCCTGCGAGACCGAGAGCCGCTCCAGCGGCCGGCTCTCGGCGAAGTACAGCCAGCTGCGCTGCTTCCCCTCGCCGACCTCGGCCCGCGTGATCACGGCCGACAGGGTGGTCAGGCACTCCCCGTCAGGCTCTCGGCTTCGCTCGGGCACGGGGGACACCGACCCTTCCGCGGCGGGCGCCTCGGCGGTGCACGGGACAGCCGACGTCCACGCGTGGTTCACCGACTCCGCGGCCGGCACGAACCAGGCGGCCAGACCGGCGCCCGCCAGCAGCAGCACGCACAGGGTCAGCGGCACGGCCGTGCCGCGACCGGCGGTGCGCTTCGAGATGACGGCGACGTGGCTCGACTCCGGGGTGCCGTACAAGCGGTGCAGCGCGCGGAGAGCGTCCAGCTTGGCGTCGAAGTCCGGCCGGTCGTCCGAGGACACGCCGGCCGGCAGGGGCAGGCGGCGCGTGGGTCCGCCGCGCAGCACCACCTCGACACGGTGGATCTCCTCGCTGTGGCGCCCGTACTGCACGTACACGCGCAGGTCGGCGATGTCGTGCCACGGCACGCTCCGGCGGCGCAGCAGCGTGCGGGAGTGCACTCCGTACGCGTCGGCGCTCACTTGGACGACGGCCCCGTGCAGGCACGCGACGCCCAGCAGCGCGACGAGCAGGCCCACATAGGCCCACACGTCCGCCGGCCCGTCCCCGTACGCGACGCGCACCACGGCCAGACCCGTCCCGGCCAGGCTCGCCCCGGCCGCCGCGAGGACGACGAACCGCCACACGGGGCGCTTCAGATGGGGACGACAGATCACTTCCCGGACACCGCTCATGGTCGGGATCGTGCCATCGGCAGGGTTGCGCCCGCTTGTGCGGTGCACGGCAGTTTCCCGGCCTGCGACGCTGCCGGGTCGGGCCCGTCGCGAGGAGCGCGGAGGAGCGGAGCGCGCGCGTACGAGGAGCGGAGCGCACGCGTACAAGGAAGGGTCGCGAAGCGGGTCGGAAGCGGATCGGAAGCAGATCGGTTCTGGCCACGGAAGCGCTGACGCTGGTCGCATCGGAGGCGTCAACCGCTCGTCTGCGCGCCGCTGTTCACGGGGCGCCCCGCGCCGGGTCCGTCCGTACGCACCTATCCCGTACGGGCGGCGCGCCGCACCGCGTGACTTCTGGAGAACCCCATGACCGTCCCAGGGCCGACACCGCCGGCCGGGCCTCCCGACCCACCGCCCGCCCCTTCCGCTCCGCTCTCCTACCGGGCCCCTGGGCTGGTCCCTCCCAGGGGACCCGCCCGCACCTGGGGGCTCGTGGTCATCGCCACTCCCCTGCTGCTCGCCGTGGCGCTGGCCCTGTTCGGCGGCCTGGACGACAGCGCCGCCTCGTCCGGGTCCTCCGGGGCGTCCGGGTCCTCGGGGTCGTCGGGGTCGTCGGGGTCCGGCGCGTTCAGCTCGGACCCCTTCGGTTCCGACCCCTTCGGTTCCGCCCCCTACGGATCGGGCTCCCTGGGCTCCGGTTTCGGCGACGCGGCCGACGAGCCCAGCTACGGGGCCGAGGAACCGACGACGGCGCCCGGCGGGCCGTTCGACGACAGCGGCACACCGGATGCGACCGCCTCCGACGGCTCAGGGGACGACGGCTACCCCGACCCCGCGGACAGCCTCGCCGACACCCCGCGCGATGTCGTCCTCGCCTACTTCGCGGCCATCAACTCCCGTGACTACAAGACCGCCTGGGACCTCGGCGGCAAGAACCTCGCCTCCGACTACGACGAGTTCGTCGAGGGCTATGCCACCACCGAGCAGGACACGGTCAGCATCGTCTCGGAGACGGGCAACGACGTACGGCTGACCATCGAGGCGCTTCAGACCGACGGTACGACCGACTCGTACGACGTCACCTACACCGTCCGCGACGGTGTGATCACCGATGGCAAGGGCACGCAGACCGACTGACACCGACCGGGCGTGCCCGCAGGGGTGTGCCCGCACGAGCGGAGCGCTGAACCACCATGGCCACAGAAACACTCGCCTCCCATCCGCCCGGCCCGGTGCCGCAGAGACCGCCTCAGCAGCGCGCGTACGCGCGCACCAGAGCCACCCGGCTGCTGTCGGCGGGGACCTACCTCCATCCCGGCTACCGGCGCGCGGTCATCCGGGAACTGCTGAAGAAGCGCTTCCGGGTCGTCCCGCCCTCCTACGGCTACGACACCGTGGCCGTCCTCGCCCACGCCCTCGCCGCGCGCCGGCTGCGGCGCATCCAGTGGGCGGCGGCCGCCGGCGCGGCGACCGTCGTCCTGCTGCTGATGAACAACGGGGTGCTCGGCGAGGCCCTGGGCAACATCCTGCTGTGCTGGGTGCTGTGGGCGGCGGCCTATCTGCGCCGGATCGTCACCCTGCACACCCTGATGACACGGCTGCGCGAGAGCGGCCCGGACGGCGGCTTCGACGGTTCCTGCCCCTCCCACGCGCAACTGACGGACGAACTCGCTGACAAGATCGACAACGAGCAGACCAGCCGCAACGGAATGGTCTTCTACGGCGGTTACCGGCCCTTCGTCGGCGCGGGCGAGATGCTGCGCGAGTGGTCGAACGCCCAGTTGCTGCTCGGCGCGCCGAAGACCCGGATCATGGCGCGCAAGAGCGAGGACGGCTCACCGCCCGACCTCGACACCGTGGAGCGCCGGCAGGTCGTCCCGTTCACCGTGCGCGAGATCACCGGAGAGGTCGCCGCCCGGATGGCCGCCGATCTGCGCGACGAGGCGCGACGCCGCGAACGGATCGACGGACTGACCGTGGAACTGCGCAGCTTCGCCACCGCGATCCGCGTCAACGACCGCCCCAGCGGCTCCGGCTGGTCCGCGCTGCCCGGCAAGGGCGACCCGGCCGGCAAGGGCGACCCGGCCAGTAAGGGCGACCCGGTCGGCATCCACTGGCGGGAGGACTACGACGCGGCGCGCGAGTACCTCTGCGTGCGGGTCGGCTCGTGGAACGAGGAGGTGGTGACCTCGATCTTCGTCGGCTTCGACATCAAGGGCAACACCCTGCACACCGAGTTCTACACCTACGTGCTCAAGCCGATCGCGGCGGACTTCCACCTGGTGGACCAGCTGCCCAGCGCGGTCGACTGGCGGCTGGCGGCGCGGGTGGCCTGGGACATGTTCATGGCGCTGGGGCGCTGGTTGTTGCTGCCCCTGCTGCTGCCGCTGTTGCTGATCCCCAGTCGGTTCCTGCCGTCGTGGGCGGTCCGGCTGAGTCGGCCCTGGCGGGCCAGAAGGGCCCGGAACGCGTGGATCGAGCAGTTGATCGCCGACGAGACCGTGGACAGCAGCGAGTTCCGGCTCGGCCGCTACGTCAACGACTCCCTCAACTGCGGCGCCCTGGCCAGTGTCCGGGAGATGGGCACCAGCCTGGACCACCACCACTTCTTCCAGAGCTGTGACGCGAACAAGTACACGGAGATCGTGGAACGCCGGCTGCTGGAGAACATCCGCAGGTTCCTCGACGAGCACGACGTGGACCTCGCCGAGCACGACCGCGCCCAGACCAACATCCTGCTGGGCGACAACAGCCAGAACGTCTTCGGCGGCCAGAACAGCGACTTCGGCTACAACTACCGTCCCGCGGGCAGCGGGGCGTGACGAAAGGCAGGGGCGGGGCCATGAGTCAGGGCCAGACCTTCGGCGACCGGAACCAGAACATCCTCGGTGGCAGCAACAGTGGCTTCGGGTACAACGTCCACAACGCTCCGCCACCCCCTCAGCCGTCCGCCGAGGAGGAGGCGGAGCGTGCGGCTCGGGCCCGCGCGGACTACGGCCGCAGCCGGAGCGTCTTCGTCGTGCACGGTCGCGACGAGGAGGTCCGCACGGCGATGTTCGGCCTGCTGCGCCGGCTCGACCTGCGCCCGCTGGAGTGGGAGCGGCTGGTCCGGGCCACCGGAGGGACCGCGCCGTTCCTCGGCGAGGTCATCGAGAAGGCGCTGTCGCAGGCGCAGGCGGCCCTCGTGCTGCTCACCCCGGACGATGCCGCGATGCTCCAC
The DNA here is from genome assembly GCF_040653275.1 of Streptomyces sp. NPDC048002. Lineage (NCBI taxonomy): Bacteria > Bacillati > Actinomycetota > Actinomycetes > Kitasatosporales > Streptomycetaceae > Streptomyces > Streptomyces sp. NPDC048002. The sequence goes on from NZ_JBEZNL010000002.1 coordinate 282,752, forward strand.
CCGCAGCTGCGGGGCGCCCAGGAGCCGTCCTACGAGCGCCAGTTGACCGGTCAGCCCCGCCAGAACGTGCTGATCGAACTCGGGATGGCGCTGATGGCCTACCCGGAGCGGACGATCATCGTGCAGGTCGGCCAGGTGCGGCCGGCCGCGGATCTCGGGGGTCGCAACGTGATCCACTTCGACGGCTCCGAGACCGCCGTCGCGAAGATCGTCGAGCGGCTCAAGGGAGCCGAGTGCGACCTCGACGACACCCGCCCGGACTGGCGTGACCTCTCGTACTTCGCCGACCTGGCGGCCTACCGCAGGGTTCCCTGACCTGGCGGCCTACTGCAGAATGCCCTGACGGATGCCACGGCGATGGGTGCGCAGCGCCTCAGGCGTGTGCGCACCCTTCGCCGTCCACCGGCAGCCGGGGGGGCGCCGGCATCATTTCTCAGCGGTCCGGGTCGGATGCCAGCGCCTCCAGGAACGCGGCGAGTTCGCGCAGGTCGACGCCTTCCAGCTCCTCGGGCCTGAGTACCAGGCGCAGTTCACGGCAGATCGCGCTCTCCCGGGAGCGGGCCACGAAGGACACGAGCACCAGCCGCAGGAGGCTGTCACGGTCGAGGAAACCGAGCCTCGCCAGGCCCGAGCCCACCAACGGCATGGCCACCGTGTCCAGTTGGGCATGGGTGCGCAGGGCGTCCCACAGCGCGCCCAGACCCTGCCACAGGTCCTCCACACCGGACGCGGCCACGTAGTCGTTGCTGATCCGGCTGTAGGCCACGCCGAACACGAGGCGGGGGCGAGTGCCGAGGACGGCCACCGTGCCGATCGGGTAGCGGTCGAGCTTGCCGAGCGGCTTGGCCGCCCTTTCCTCGCTCGCGACCGGCTCGACCGAGGCGAGCGCCGCGGTCAGTTCCCCGTCCAGCCGGGCCAGGTCGCCGCCGTACACCCGGTCCAGCAGTTGCGCCTGCACGCTGTCGCCGTTGATGACCCTGCCGTCGGCCGACAGGGTGTCGAAGGTGTCGCAGAACCCGACGACGACATGGGCCGCCTGGTCGAACACATCGCCCGCCTCGACGACCACCGTCACGTCGGGCCGTCGGAAGACCTGCTGGACCCGGTTCACCGGGCGGGCCCTGAACAGCCCCCAGCCCAGGCAGGCCGCCACCGACAGTCCGACGACCGCGCCGGACCCGAGGTGCGGCACGAAGGGCCCGGCGACCTGGAGCACGGCGGACAGCCCGCCGAAGGCGACCATGGTGTCACGCACGACCACCTGCCGGGCCCGGCGGATGCCACGCGGCAGCCGCAAGGAGCGCACGGGCCGGGAACGGCGGCCCGGCAAGCGCCTTGGGCCGACCGGGGGTTCGGGGCGGGGCCCCGGCCGGAAGGAGTCCGGGGATGGTACCGGGTTCAGCGGGTTCAGGGCGCCGGAATCACCCGAACACATGGCTGACCCATCCACCGGTGATAATCTGCCCGTCACTGAAACATGACTCAGAGTGACGCAGAACCGCCGGGGGGCGACGGGGATGGTCGGTGCGCGAGCGCGTGTTCGAGTGAAGGTACTGGGCCCGGTTCAGCTGGAGGTCGACGGGCTGCCGGTACGGCTGACACCGCTGACGGTACGGCTGCTGGTCCGCCTGGTGGCGGCCGCGGGCGAGGCGGTGCCGGTACGCCAACTGCGCCGCGACGTGTGGGGACTCGCCGACGAGCCCCGCCATCTGGACCAGCGCAACCGCAACGAGGTCCAGAAACGGGTGCTGGAACTGCGTCGGGCCCTGGCCCCCGGCCAGGACGGCACCGTGACGACGCTCCTGCGGACCGAGCAGCAGGTCACCGTGCACGGACCGGAGACCGCCTACCGTCTCGTGCTGGGCCCCGACGAACTGGACTGCGCGCGTTTCACCGCCATGGTGAACGAGGCGCTGCTCGCGCCGCCGGCCACCGCCGCGCACCAGCTGGCCGAGGCGCTGTCCATGGTGCGCGGCCGGCCGCTGGCCGAGGTGGACGGTGAGGGTTTCGCGATGCCCTTCGTCCGCCGTCTGACGGTCCTCCTGGAGACCGCCCGGCGGGAACTCGTCCGGGCCCAGACGGACCTGGGACGTCCCGAACTCGCGCTGCCGGTGGCCGAGCTGATCGTGCACGAACGCCCGGACGACGTCGAGGCCGCGCGCGTCCTCGACACCCTGCGGGCCGAGCTGCGCGCCCGGCACGGGGCCGAACTGCTGCGGCACCGGGTGCCGTTGCCGGGCCAGCGCGCGGACGTGGTGCTGGTGCGCGGCGACTTGTTCGACCAGAGCGACTGCAACCTGGTGGTCGGGTTCTGCGACACCTTCGACACCGAGATGGCCGAGGACCTCGTGATCAGCCGGGAGAGCGTGCAGAGCCAGCTCGTGGACCGGGTGTTCGCCGGGCAGCGGCGTCTGCTCGACGAGAAGCTGAGAGCGGGGCTGCGCAAGCTGAACGCGGCGGGTACGGAGACCGCACGGTCCAAACCCCTGGGCCGGCGCGTGCGTTACCCGGTGGGGACCACGGTGGCGGTGCCCATCGACGGTCGCCGGGTGTTCGCCACCGCCTACTCGCAGCTCGGCAACGATCTGGTGGCCCGCTCCAGCGACCGCGAGCTGCGGCTGAGCCTGGAGAACCTGTGGGCTTCCGTGGCCGTGTACGGACTGTTCAAGCCGGTCGCCGTCCCGCTGATCGGTTCCGGGCTGGCCCGCGTCACCGAGCTGGACCGGGGCCAGTTGCTCGCCCTGATCGTGGACTCCTTCATCGACGCCTGCCGCCGCCACCCCGCCCTGACGCCCGAACTCCGGATCGTGATCCGGCCGCAGGAACTGGCCCGCACCGATCTGACCCCGGTGGAGCAGCGCTTCCAGGACCTGGTCCTCGACGCGCGCGGCGCCGAGCGAGGGCCAAGGTGAGGCCGTGCGGTGACGGAGTCGTGCCCCCGGGGCCGACGGCTTGATCCGCATTCTCCAGCTCCCCCTTCGCGGCGTACCCCCGCCGTCCTCCACGCGCTGCCCCGCCCGGCCTCACCACCACCACGAGACCACCCCGCGCGCTTCCGCCGGTACCGGCCGACCACTTCCGATCCGCTTCCGATCCGCTTCAGGGAGCGCCTTGGTCACGCGGTAGGCCACCCGCCTCGCCGCCGCGGCAGCCCCGCTCTCAGACCCGACCGAGTTTGGCTATGCGGAGGGGGCGGCGGGGGTTTCGGGAGAGGGCGGCAGGTGGTCGGCGACGAAAGTCCCCAGCCCGACCTCGCCCCGCGTCCACCCCTGCTCCCGTACATGCCGCATCGCCTTCGCCGCTGTCGCATTCACCACGCCGAACTCCTGGGCGATTTCCAGAGTGGAGGGCACGCGACTTCCCGGCGGATACGTACCGTTCTCGATGCGCCGGATGATCTCCGCTGCGATCTGCCGCCACAGGGGGCGTGTGCGGTCAAGCTCCATTGCATCAGCGTGGGTGACCACAGCATTCCATGCATCCGTGGTTATCTGCGGTTATCCGCGCTACTGTTGGTTCGCAGCACAGAGCGGCCCCGACGGGAAGCGGCTACTTCCCTGCCGGGGCCTCAGCCGACTGACAAGGAGTCGACCTATGCGCAGCCTACTGGCCGCGATTCTGGCCCTGTTCCTGCCCGCCCGGGGCGCCCATCGCGCCGCAGCGCCGCCACCGCTGCCCCATACCTCCTGCCTGCCCGCCCCCGAGCCCCTGTCCGCGATCACGTGCCCGCACCCGGCGGACGTCATCGCCGCCGACGGCATGCCCCTGGTCCGGCCGTACGTCGTCGAATGGGAGCGTGAGCGGGACGAACACGACCGGCGGCGCCTTCAGCGCGAGCGGCGCAGGGCCGCCGTCCTGGCGACGCTGGGGCAGGACTACGTTCCGGCGGTTCCTTGGGAGGTCGCCGCATGAGCGCGAGCACGCCGCGTCTGCGCAGCCTCGGCCTCGACCCGGTCACCGGGAAGAGGGCCCTGGCGATCACCCACCCCGGCGGCTTTCTTGAGGAGTTGGCCGACGCCCACGCGCTGAAGGCCGCCGCTGTGCTGGTGACGGTCGTCGGCGCCGTGCTGGAGGTGGGGAAGGCGTCGGAGGCCGAACTCGCCGCCTTCGTCACGCCGTTGCACGCCGCGCTCGAAGAATGCGTCGGCATCATGGCGGCCGACAGGGAGTGACGGCATAGAGGTATTCCACCTTGCGGCCGGTGGCGCCCGGAAGGTTCATCCCGGGCACCACCGGCCCACATCCGCCGCCGCTCCTTGACCTCGGGTCCGTTTCCGGTCGTCACCCTTCTCGCACGCGTGCCGCTCAGCTGCCCGCCTCACTTCCGGATGAGACCGCGATGCCCGGCCCACGACCGAGCGGCGGCGATCAAGGACGCACGATGCGAAGCGGGTCCGTCTTCTGCCGCCTGGCGGAACCTCCTGGAGCAGCGATCGAAGCGCGGCTGGGGAACTGGTCATAGAGCGACGGCACGGACTAGGAGTGTCCCGATGTGTCCAGGGTGAGGCGCATTCAGGACCTCCACGTCGGTCGTGTCGAACCCGGCCCGGGTGAGCAGGCGCTCCCACACAGCCGGGCGGTAGCTGTAGCGGTAGGTGAACATCGCTTTGCCTGCGAAACCTCCCTTGTACATGCCCTGTGGCCCGTATGCGCCGGGGATGGCCGGCGGTTGCGAGAAGACGAAGACGCCGCCGGGGTTGAGCCGCTGACGGACAAGGGGGAACAGACGGCCCGGGTCGGTGAACCAAGCGGCCCCGAAGATCGAGTAGACGGCGTCGTATGCGTCCTCGTGCTCCTTCAGGTACTCCAGGACCTCGGAGCACACGAACTCCGCCCCGGTACTGGCCCACTTCGTGGTGATCTTCTTGACCATGACGGGAGAGAGGTCAACTCCCCGGGCGGTGATGCCGCGTTCAGCGAGGCAGGCGAGGGCGCGGCCGGTGCCACAGCCGATTTCCAGAACGGAGCGTGGGTCGCCGAGTAGTTCCGGACCGGGTCCGTGACCGGCGTACTGGGTCCAGCAGAAGCTCGGCTCCGCATCGTCCTTGAAGGCGGAAGCGGCGAAGGTGTCCCACAGCTCCGTCTCGGCGGCGATGTCGTGTTGTGCGGGCAAGGCGTTTCCTCTTCGAAAGGGCTGGCCCCTGTCCTCCTGGGAACCGAGGACAGGGGCCGGCGTAGGACCGTTCAGTGGCTGTCGGGGACCTTGTTGTCACACGGCGAGCAGTCCGTGCCGTCGATCGCCCACAGTTCCTCGTCGACTTCGAAACCGATGGACTTCAGGAAGTCCGCCGTGCGCAGGCACAGGCCGTCCCGCCGACGCTCGACGAACGGGGCGTGGTGCTTGTAGCGGCCCTCGTTGTACACCTCGCAGAGGGCCCACCACACCGGCGTGTCGAGGATGAGCTGGTGAACGCCGATGTCGACGAGCTTGCCGACACCCAGGTGGACCTCGGGGTGCTCCATGCAGCCGATGGTGTACATGACGGCGTTGCCGAGGATGCGCTCGGCCATGTCTCAGACCATCGTGTGGTCGCGCAGCAGCAGGGCGATCTCGCGGTCCCAGAGGGTCATGCCGCTGTCCAGCACGTTGATCGTCAGGTGCTTGATGTGGGGCTGGACGGCGTTGAGGAGTTCCTTCGGCTCCCTGGTACGAGTGCGGGAGAGGCTGTCGAGCAGAACGGTCATGGACGTTCCCTTTCTGAGAGGTGTCGTTCCGTGTGCGTGGGACAGCGAGATGTCCTCGGTCGGGCGGCACCCGCGGTGAGGGTCCCGCGTAGTCGGGTGGTGGCGAGCGCGTACTCGGCCGACAGGGGCAAGATCTTGGTGGCGGCACGGTCAGCCGAGGCGCTCTGCCCGGTTCATTTCGGTCACACGACCGCGCAGCACTTCGGTATCCGTGGCCTGCCGGATGGCGTCGGGGTCCGCGTCCCACTCGCGTCCACCGCCGGGAGGCCGGAGCTGGACATAGGGGCCGGCGTGCCCCATCACGTAGCCGATCTTGTCCGTCTTCGTGTCGACGACCAGGGCGCCATCCCCTTCCCGCATCGCCATCACTGACGGCCCCCTCGCCGAAGTGCTTCCGTCGGTCTTTCAGCCACGTCGGGGCGGACGCGCCCCAGCTCGACGAGTCTCAGGTCGGGGTGCGCGAAGTCGACGCCAGGGGCGGGAAAGACGACCCCGACCTCGGTGAGCGCCGCTCCAAGAGACTCCACTGCCGCGTGCGGGTCGACGTCCCGCAGTTCCGTCGTAGGCATGAACAGGACGCTAGGGAGGTGGCGTCGCCGGCCGCCACGGAAGTTGCGCGAAGTTGCTTGACTGCCTGGCGAGGTTGCGCAAGGTTGCTGAAGCAGGTGGACGGAATCCCAACCAGAAGGCGCTGACCTCGGGAAGGCTTGGGAGATCAGTCCCCCAGCAGAAGGACGTGATCATGGCCCGACGACTGCGTTTCAACGGCACGGGCAGCGGCGTCAACGGGTGTCCGTCCCTTCACGAAGACCTCGACACGGGCGAGGTCATCGTGCACGGCCCGGCCCTCACCGAGGCCGACGACGTCGCCCAGCTCAAGCACCTCAACGAGGGGGAGGTGCCGATCGTGGTGCCACGGGAACTGCTCGTCGACTTCGCGCCCAAGGAGGTCACTCGCGTGCCGAACATCATCGGGCTGGATGAGTTCGACCGGCTCTTCACGCGGTTCGAGCACACGGCTTGGCGCCTGGAGAGCCGACGCCGGTACGCGTCCGACGAACTCACGGACACATAGGCGCAGTTCACCCGTGGCGAGCCCGTCAACTGGGCGGGCGTCGACGCCGAGTGGTGTGCCGAGCGCCGCGAGCAGACCGGGCTCGGCAAGCGGTTCGAACGTGTCCGCATCGTCGACAACCCACCGACGACCGGCCAGCTCTATCTGCTGGACAACGCGCGCCGCAACAGCGCCGTCGGCGAGAAGATCTTCAATCTTCTGCGTGGGGACGCCAACCGACTCAGCCTGCCCACCGAAGATTTCTGGATCTTCGACTCCCGGCTGGTCGCACTGCTCCATTTCGACGACGCGGACAACCTGGTCAACGTCGAACTGGTCACAGAGCCCGTGGCGGTCCTGCGGTACGCCATGACGCGTGACGCGGCGATGCACCACGCCATCCCGTACGAGAAGTTCGCGGTACAACTGACCGCGAAGGAGGACTGAAAGCAGGTGCGTACCGGTGAGCACGGACTATCAGCAGGCACGGGAAGCTCTCGGGGTACGACTGCGCGAACTCCGGCTCTCCGCCCCTGGACGCCCGCTCACCGGTACAAAGCTCGCCGAGCAGCACGGGTGGAACAAGTCCAAGGTCAGCAGGCTGGAGAACGGCAGGCAGACTCCAACATCCGACGACCTGCGCAAGTGGGCCGAGGCGACCGGTCAGCCCGAGGCGTACGACGAGCTGCTGGCCCGTCTCCGGGGCTTCGAGTCGCACATCCGGTCATGGCGGCGGCAGCTGGCCTCGGGACACAAGGCGGTCCAGGACACGCACCTGAGCGCTCATGTCGACGCCTCCGTGTTCCGTGGTTGGGAGTCCTCCATGATCTTCGGGATTCTCCAGACGCCGGACTATGCCCGGTCGATCTTCACGAGGTACGCGGAGCTACAGCGATCGCCGCGCGACACGGAGGATGCAGTTCGATCCCGCATGAAGCGTCAAGAGGCTCTGTACGACTCCTCGAAGCGTTTCCACCTCCTCCTGTGGGAGGCCGCCCTTCACACCTTGGTCTGTCCGCCCTCGGTACTCGCAGCTCAGCTCGACCGACTCGCAGGAGCCGTCGGCCTCGACACGGTCGAGCTGGGGATCATCCCGCTGTCCGCCTCTCTCAAGATCCCCCCGGCCGCCGCCTTCTGGGTCTACGACGACCGCCAGGTGATCGTGGAGAACTGGCACGCCGAGTTGTGGATCGACGACGAAGCCAGCGTGGACACGTATCTGCGCACCTGGAAGACGCTCCGGGAGTCCGCCGTGTACGGCGCCGACGCGCATCACCTCATCAGTGCAGTGCGATGGACGTTGGGCTCACGTTGAAGCCGATGTCACCTGGGTCTGACCCCAGCAGGTGGCCCCCGGCTCTTCGGAGCGGGGGCGTTTTACTGTCTAGGCAGCTATCGGCTTCTACTGGCGGATCGAGCAGGCCGCGACGGGTGTCCCACTCGTGTACACCTACGTTCTCGATCCCGCGACGAAGAGGTACCGGGACGGGGGCGTGTTCACCGGTGTCCTCAAGGTGGCGGCGCCCTTCCAGGCGGAGATCGACCTCTGTCTGATCTGAGTACCGCACCTCGCGGCAAACACTGTGCCGCGAGGTGCCGTCCTGCGGGGTCTAGCCTCGGTGGCCGGTGGTGAGGGGGTCGCCGGCCTTGGCGACGATCTTTGCCATCCAGGCCATCGCCTCGGGCACGTCGTAGTTGCCGGCGTGGGGCTGGTTCCAGGCCAGTTGGTAGTCGAGGTTCTTGACGTCGCGGTCCGCCGCCAGCGCCCGGTCGAGGTTGATCGAGACGATGAACGAGGTGTCCCTGTCCCGGGTGCCGTTGCGGACGTACCAGTTCGGCGCGGTGTCGGCCTTCGTGCCGACGAAGTCCAGCGGGTTGATCAGGTGGACCTGGTCGTCGACGGTCGTGCTCGGCTTCTTGATGTACTGGGCCCAGGTGAGGCCGGTGTCGTCGAGGCCGCTGCCGTCGCCGGGCACGTCGTTGTGGTTCCAGCTGTACTCGGTGTAGTTGAGGTACTTCTGGGTGGGCGGGCCGAAGAGGTTGGTCTCGGTGCGGCTGGTGGTGTTCCCGAAGACGCCCACGGCGTCGAAGGCGGGCGTCGTCTTGAGTTTGGCCTGGGTGGCGACGAAGGCGAGGTACCTGTCCATGTCGAGCGAGCGCACCTTGCCGGTGGTGTTGTCGACGTCGATCCAGTCGTTGACGTAGGTGGTCGTGGAGCCACCACCGCCCTGGCCGCCGGACGTGATGACGAAGTTCTCGCCCAGTGCCGGGATGGTGTGGGCGGGGTCCGCCTTGAGGTAGGCGCGGGCGGAGCGGATGACCTCCTGCTCGATGGTCTTCAGCATGGTCGCGGCGGTGAGCCTGGTGCCGTCGGGGTTGCGCAGCCCGAGACTCCGCTCGTACGCGGGGAACGCGGCCGCGATCTCGGCGGCGGCCTCGGGGGTGGCGTTCGATCCGGTCTCGTCGCGGGTGCCGAGGATGGTGTAGAGCCATTCGTAGGCGGTGTCCGCGTTGCCGAGGTCGGTGATCGGGCAGTACGCGTTGACGGCGAAGACGTCGTCGCGCAGGGTGCTGCGGCCCTTGGAGTCGATGCCCGCGGCGCCGATCTGCGCGAGGTAGCGGTCGTAGGCGGGGCTGTTGCCGGAGGCGCCGAGGATCGACGAGAGGGCGCCGCCGCCGCTGGTGCCGTTGACGACGATCCGCTCGGCGCTGCCGGGCATCGTGGCGTCGTTGAGGCGCAGGTAGCGGACCGCGGCCTTGGCGTCGACGACGGCGGACGGGGCCTTGCCGGGCGACGAGCCGTCGGCGCCGACCAGGCCGCGGCTGCGGCTGGCGACGTCCGCGAAGACGTAACCGGCCTTCAGCGCGGCCCCCACGTTGCTCGTCGAACTGCTGTAGGAGGCACCGCTGGTCACGCTCGCCTTGATGTAACTGGCCCACCAACCGCCGTTGTTCACGGCGAAGTAGAACGGCGCGCGCTGGTTGCCGACGGCACTCTCGGGCACGAACACGTTCATGCTCTGGTATCCGCAGGCGGTATTGGAGATCGTGGTGGTGTTACCGCCGAGGCCGGGCTGCTGCGCGGCCGCGGCGACGGGGTTCGCGACGTAGCAGACCTCCTTGTACCAGCGGACGTTCATCGGCTCGCCGTCGACGGTGACCGTGATCGTCGTGTAGTCGGAGGCGTCGAAGGCCAGCGCCGCGTCCTGCGCGTCGGCGGTACGGGCGACGGGGGCCGCGAGCGCCGCCGTGGGGGCGGCGGCGACCGCCAGGGCGAGGGAGCCCGCGAGGGCGGTGCCGCGCAGCATCTGCTTGCGGGTGAGAGCGCGGCCCGAGCGGGCGGGTGCGGGGGGTGCCTGAGCAACGCTTCTGAGGGACGCCTGAAACCACTGCATGGGAAGACTCCTTCGTCGTGGCCGCCGCTGAGTCGGCACGTCGGGCCCAAGGTGTGGCGCAGGTTAGCAGATTGTTAACAATATGGTCAGTGATTATGTCGGCACCCATGGAAACCGAACGCAAGTGGGCCCCGCGCGTCGAGCGTTCGCGGGGCCCAGCCTGGGAGGGAGCGGGGGGTCAGGGTGTTGTGCAGGTGCTGTTGTTGAGGGTGAAGGTCGTCGGGGGCGGGTTCGTTGTTGTTTTCGTGCCTGTGAAGCCGATGGTGATCGTGCCGCCTGCCGGGATCGTTGTGGTGTAGGAGGCCGGGGCGACCTTGACCGCCGCGGCCGTCTGGGTGGGTACTCCGCCCCACATGTTGGTGACCGTCTGGCCGGCCGGGAAGGAGAAGGCCAGGGTCCAGCCGTTGATCGCGGCGGTGCCCGTGTTGCGGACGGTGATGTCCGCCTGGAAGCCGCCCGGCCACTCGTTCGTCGTGCGGTAGGCGACCGCGCAGGTGCCGGTGGGCGGGGTGGACGTCGTGAGGGTCACCGTCGCCGAGCGGGGGGAGCGGTTGCCCGCCGCGTCCTTGGCGTAGACGGCCAGGGTGTACGCCGTGTTCGGGGTCAGGGAGGTGAGGGTGGCCGAGGTGGTGGTGGAGGCCGCGAGTGTGGACTCCGTGGAGCCCGTGACGCGGACCACCTCGTAGGCCGTGACGCCGGTGTTGTCCGTGGCCGCGGGCCAGTTCAGCTGGGCCGAGGTCGCGGTCACCGCGGAGGCCGTCGGGGTGCCGGGGGCCGTCGGGGCCTCGGTGTCCGAACCGCCTCCGCCGCCGAAGACGGTGGCCTCCTCGGAGGTCTGGGCGATGCCGTTGGCGCCGTGGAAGATGCGCTGGCCCCAGGAGCTGAGCTGGTCGGGGTCGAAGCCGATCGCCAGGTCGAGGATCGGGTCCGTGTTGCCGCTCCAGGACCAGGCGAGGTAGCCGAGGTCCAGGTTCTGGGCGGCGGACATCATGGTGTCCTCGTCCGGGTCGCCCCACTGGTCGGCGGGGCCGCCGAACTCACCTATGAGGATGGGCAGTCGGGCCGCCACGAAGGCGTTCAGGTAGTCGGTGATCTCCGCCGCGGTGTCGAACACGCTGTACATGTGGATGGAGAAGATGAGGTTGCCGGTCGGGTCCGCCGCGTACACCGCCTGGGCGTTGGCGCGCATCACGCCCTGCCAGTCCTGGCCCCAGTTGGGCGCGTCCACCATGATCGTGTGCTCCAGGCCCGCCGCCCGGAGCTTCTGGATCGCGGCGATCGTCGGGTTCGTCCAGCCGGCCGGATCGGTGTTGCCCCAGGGCTCGTTGCCGATGTTGACGATGACGTAGTCCTCCTGGCCGGCCAGGACGTCCTTCAGGCCGATCCAGTAGTCCGCCGCCGAGTCGAGCGTGGCGGCCGCCGCCTCCTCGCCGTAGCCCGTGGTGTCGTGCACCTCCAGTACGCAGATCAGGCGGTTCGTCTTGCAGGAGGCGATGACGGACGCCACGTCCGCGGCGCTGTTCTTCGTCCAGCGGACGCCGTTGGACAGGACCACCCGGACGCTGTTCGCGCCGAGCGCCTTGATGTCGGCCAGGGACTGGGTCTGACCGGGGTACCAGGTGTGGGCGTGGTTGACGCCGCGCATGACGAAGTCGTTGCCGTTCGCCTCCAGGAGGCGGCCGTCGGCGATGTGGAGGCCGGTCGCCTGCGCGGTGGGCTCCTCGACGGCGTGGGACGGGGCGGCGCCCAGGACGAGCAGGCCTAAGAGGGTGGCCAGCGCGGTGAGCAGCCTCGCCGCCGCCGAGCTCATGGGTGTTCTCACTGCGACTCCTGAGAAATGAGACACGGGAAAGCTTCGGAAGGGGTGGAGCTTGGGAGCGCTCCCACACAGCGCCATCCCCATGAACCCATCCCGCCAGGGACACGTCAAGACACCGGGCGTTCCTCGATTCCCACGGGCACCGGTGCCGGCCGCAGTCCCGGTGTGAGACATGCCGTGACGGCGAGGGACGACACCGCCATGACGGTCATCGCCGTTGCCGGAGAGGTCAGTTGGGCGACCGCGCCGGCCAGTGTCGCGCTCACGCCCTGGAGGGTCAGCATTCCGGCCGAGTGCAACCCCAGTGCGTGCCCGCTCAGTTCGTCCGGCGTCAGCTCCATCAGCCGCTCCTGCTGCACCAGGCTCGCTCCGAACCCCACGGAGGCCAGCGCCACCGCGGCCCCGGCCAGCGGCACGGACGGGCCGAGCGCGAAGAGGGCGTACGGCGCCGCCAGGAGGACCAGCAGCGGCACCCCCAGCCGGGCGCGCGGCCCCGGTGGGAGCAGACGGCCCACGGTGACGTCCCCGGCCAGCATGCCCAGCGCCGCGCAGGCGAACAGTGTGCCCGCGGACTCGGGGGCGTAGGAGACGAAGAGTGACTCGCAGCCCACGACCAGCCCGTTGGGGATCCACAGGGCGAGCAGGACCGTCCGGCGGGGCCGGGAGGACCACAGCAGGGCGTTGGCCCGCCAGGTCTCCGCGACCGAGGCGCGGCCCGAGGCGCGCGGGGCGCGGGGGGTCAGGCCGAGGCGGACCCCGGCCGCGGCGGCCGCGTACAGCAGCGCCGACAGTGTCAGACAGAGCCTCGGGGAGAGGAGGGCGACCAGCGCGCCGCCCGTCGCGAAGCCGACGATCTGCATGACCCCGCTCATCATGTTGAACAGCGAACGCCCGCGCAGATAGCCGTCCTTGGCGAGGATCTCGTTGAGCAGGCCCCAGCGGACTCCCCCGCCGAGCGAGGCGATCAGGCCCTGCGCGAGCAGTACGGCGAAGACCGCGCCGATCGGCAGGCCGGGGGCGGCGAGGACGGCCGTGGCCGCCGCGAAGGCCAGGGAGATACCCGTCAGGGCGGCCCTCGGGGGCAGCCGGTCGGCGCCCGAGAGGAAGAGGGACGCGCCGAGCACCTGGGCCAGGGAGGGGCCGAACATGCTCACCGCGGAGAGGAACGGGGAGTTGGTGGCCCGGTAGACGTGGGTGGCGAGTGCCAGGCCGCCGATGGTCTGGGCCGCGATGTGGGCCGAGGAGGAGAGGAAGAGCGGGGTGAATTCGGGGGTGCGGAAGAGGGCTCGGTAGCTGTTTCGTTGCGGAGTGTCGTCGTGCATGGGCGGAGTCTTGGGCGGGGTCCGGGTCAGTGGTTAATGTTTCGCGCTGACGCGAAAGGCGAGGGGAGGGCGGGTCGTGGGCTGGTGGCAGGTCAACGCGGACACGCTCGCGCGCAGCCGGTTCGTGCTGTCGCCGCTCGCCGAGACGTTCGCGGGGCTGAAGCTGCTCCACGCGGGCGTGGGCGCCCATCCCGGGGAGCGGGACTGGCTGCGCGCCCATCTGCCCAGATACCGGGCCCTGCTGGCCGCCGACCCGGTCACCGCGCGGCTCGTCCGGGCCGGGCTCGGACGGGACTGGATCGCCGACTTCCTCACCCCGACGCCCCTGGACGGGGAGACCTTCGAGGAGGGCGTCGCCCGGGTGGGCGCCGTCCGCCCCGAGCAGGCGCGGGCGCATCTCGCGATGTCCCTGGCGGGGCCGCTGCCGGCGGAGCTGGAGCGGGACGATCTGCCCGAGCGGGCGGCCGCGCTGCTGCGGTACGTGTGGCGGGAGGCGGTGTGTCCGGACTGGGACCGGCGTCGGCGGATCCTGGAGGCGGATGTGGTGGCGCGGACCGTGCAGGTGAGCCGGAGCGGGTGGGCGGCGGTGCTGGACTCGCTGCGGCCGGGGACGCGGTGGCTCGGGGAGAGCCGGTTCCAGGTGAACCGGCACGAGTATCCGCCTCGGGAGATCTCGGGGGCGGAGCTGGTGTTCGTGCCGGTGACGCCGGGGACGGGGTGGGTGTCGTGGGAGGGGCGGGAGCGGTACGCCGTCGTGTATCCCTGCACCGGGGTGCTCGCCGAGCCCTCCGGGGGTGGGCGGGGGGTGCCGTCCGCGCTCGGGGCGTTGCTCGGAGGTGCTCGGGCGGGGGTGTTGGTGTTGTTGGGGGCGCCGCTGAGCACGACTCAGCTGGTCGCTGTGACCGGGCAGGGGTTGGGGTCGGTGGGGCGGCATCTGCGGGTGCTGTTGGATGCGGGTCTGGTGGAGCGGCGGCGGGCGGGGCGGGTGGTTCTGTACGTACGTACGGCCGCGGGGGATGTGCTGGTGGAGGCGACGGGGTCGGCGGTTCGGTGACCCGGGGTTCCGGCCGGCGTGGGGGTGGGTCGCGTGGCCCGGCGCTGCCGGGGTGCCTCCCCCAGAGGGGGGACCCCCAGCGCCCACCCGTGCCGCCCCAGCGGCACGACTGCCCGCGGCTGGGTAGACCAGAGAGGCGGGCTAGCATCGGGTTATGACTGTAGACAGCAGCGGTGGTGTTCCTCTGGAGGTTGAGATCGGGGCCCTTCAGGGGGGTTCCGCGGATCTCAAGCAGTACGCCGGGCAGGTCGTGCTCGTGGTGAACGTGGCCTCCAAGTGCGGGCTGACCCCGCAGTACTCGGGGCTGGAGCGGCTGCACGCGCGGTACGCGGAGCGTGGGTTCACCGTGCTGGGCGTGCCCTGCAACCAGTTCCTGGGGCAGGAGCCGGGCAGCGCCGAGGAGATCGCCGAGTTCTGTTCGGCGACGTACGGCGTGACCTTCCCGATGACCGAGAAGGCCGAGGTGAACGGCGAGGCGCGGCACCCGCTCTACGAGCGTCTGGTGACCTTCGCCGACGCCGAGGGGCACAGCGGCGACATCCGCTGGAACTTCGAGAAGTTCCTGATCGGCCGGGACGGCCGGGTCGTCGCCCGGTTCTCGCCGCAGACCGAGCCGGAGGCGGCGGAGGTCGTGGCGGAGCTGGAGCGCCGGCTCGCCGCTTGACCTTCCCCCTGGGGCAGACCCGAGCGTCCTGTCACCGGGCGGACCGCGCCCGGTGACGGAGGACGGCGAGGTGGACGTGGACGTGAACGTGGGCGAGGACCTGCTCACCATCGGGGCGTTCGCCGCGCGGGCGCGGCTGTCGCCCAAGGCGCTGCGGCTGTACGACCGGCTGGGGCTGCTGACCCCGGCCCTGGTCGACGAGGCCAGCGGATACCGCTACTACCGCGCCGGCCAGGCCGAGCGCGCCCGGCTCGTGGCGCTGCTGCGCCAGCTCGACATGCCGCTCACGCGGATCGCCGAGGTGGTCGACGCGGCGGACGGGGACGCGGCGGCCGAGCGGCTCGCCACGTACTGGTCGGGCGTGGAGACGCGGATCGCGGCCCAGCGGACGCTCGCCGAGTACCTCCGTGGACGACTGTCGGGGAGGAGCTCCGAGATGTACGAGAAGTTCGTGGTCGAGACGGTGGACGTACCGGCACAGGTGGTGATCGCCGAGAAGCGGCACACGCTGGCGGACGAGTTGCCGGCGTGGATCGGTGCGTCCCTGGGACGTCTGACGACCGCCGCCGGGGAGTGCGGCGGGGTCACGGCGGCACCGTTCGTGGTGTACCACTCCGAGGTGTCGGCGGAGAGCGACGGCCCGGCCGAGTCCTGTGTGCCGGTGGCCGACGAGGCCGCGGCCCGGGAGTGGGCGGACGGGCGCGGGCGGCCCTGGGAGACGACCGTGCGGGTGGAGCCGGCCCGGCGGCTGGCGTACACCCGGATCACCAAGGCCCAGGTGAACCATCCGCAGATCCTCGCCGCGTTCGAGGCGGTTGAGGAGTGGGTCCGGCGGGAGGGCCTCGACTTCGACGGGCCCTGCCGCGAGGTGTACTTCACGGACTGGGACTCGGCGGGCGCCGAGGACCCGGTGTGCGATGTCGCCTTCCCGGTGAGGACGGCCGCGAAGCCGGCGCGGTGAACGACTGTGCCCGGCGGACGTGACACCTGTCCGCCGGGCACAGCCGAGCCCCCTCGGCAAGGACGGCGAGCTGGTCGAGAGGGCTCCTGCCTGCTGCTTGTGTAGTTGTCGGTGGTCATAGGCCGAGGCTCAGGGAGTCTTCCCCCTTACGCCTTGACCGAGGACACAAAGACGTTCCACGCGGCGGTGGGGAACGCCAGGACGGGACCGTCGAGGACCTTGGAGTCCCGGACGGCCATTGCCGACACGACAGGGGACTTGATCTCGACGCATGCGCCATTGCCCTGCGAGTACGAGGACTTGACCCACGTGTCCGTGACACCCTGCTTGATTGCCATTTTCGCTCCGGTAACCAGTTGCTGAGTTGCTGTCCGCGTGCCGTGCGGGTGGTGGCTTGTCTTCGCACGGCACGTTTGCGCCAACGCTGTTGCTCGGTGGCGTGATCGACGCTACTCGCCAACATCGGTGTCCGGAGCGACTATTCACCCGGTCGGATGGCATATTCCATTGGAGACTTCCGCCGCGACCGGGCGAGGGTGTATCTTCCGGCGCCGCACTCAGCCCGTGTACTCCTGCGCGTAGTCCTTGGCGGCCTTCGAGATGAACTCCCGGCTCTGGTCGGCGTTGAGAGCCTGGGCCCGCAGGTGCTCGTACATCACGCTGTACTTCTGCACGTCCTGCGCCTTCTCCAGGTACAGGTCGCTGGTCACGCCCTCGATGTAGACCACGCTGGAGTCGGCGGCGTCGGGGAACTCCAGGATCGCGTACTGGCCGCTGACACCCGGGTGGGCTCCCATGGTGAACGGGATGACCTGCACGGTGACATGGGGCAGCCGGGACATCTCGATGAGGTGCTCCAGCTGCTCGATCATCACGTGCCGGCTGCCGACCTCGCGGCGCAGCGCGGCCTCGTCCAGCACGGCCCACAGGCGGAGCGGGTTGTCCGGGGCAGAGATACGTTCCTGTCGGCGCAGGCGCACCTGGACGCGCTTGTCGATGTCGCCCGGCGTGACCTCCGGCAGCGCGCCCTGGATCAGCGCCTCCGCGTAGCTCTTCGTCTGGAGCAGCCCCGGCACCACCTGGGGGTCGTACACCCGCAGGCTCGCCGCGTCGGTCTCCAGACCGATGTAGACGCTGTACGGGATGTCGCCGAAGGAGTGCCACCAGCCCTGCTGGCGGGAGTCCTTGGCCATCTGCATCAGGGAGTCGACGATCCGGACGTCCTCGACCTCGTAGACCCCGCACAGGTCACGGACGTCGCGCTGGCTGATGCTGCGGCGGCCGTTCTCCAGCCGGCTGATCTTCGACTGGGAGACCAGCAGGCGCTCCGCCACCTCCTCCGCCGTCATGCCCTTGAGCTCGCGGAGCCGGCGCAGCTCCTGGCCCAACCGGCGGCGCCTGACAGTGGGATTGACATTGGACGCCACGGGACGTGCACCTCCGGCTGCGTACTGCTCGCTCTGTTTCGCGACTTTGCGTATCTGCTGTTCAGCAGATTGCCACCAAGGTGCTTTCTACCGCTGGGAAACGGTGGATATGCGCTGGATACACGCCAGTTCGGGCCGTGGCTTCACAGAGCCCGCACATGCGGCCGCGCGGGGCGGCGGGACCGTGTCGTCGTCCGGACACATACGGTCCCGCCGCCCCGCGCGGACCAGCGGCTCCCGAACCGGGCCTGGGGGTGCGTACTGCCTGACTGCGGCGGCGTCGTGGAACTGCGGCTCAGTGAGCCACGACGCGCGCCATCGAGCCTCGGCGTGGTTGCATCGGAACGCCACGAGCGGGTTCCGGTGCCGCCCTGCCACCCGGGGCCGGCTGGCGGCCCGCCGGGGCGGGGCTGCGTCGCGGCTGGGCCGCGACACCGTTCTGGACGTCCATCACCGCGTGCGCGACGAGACCGCCCATGGGGTCGTGCCTGATCAGGTCCCGCAACCGGGAGCGCGAGGAGCGACCCTCGTTACCCGGGTACAGGTGCTTGCCGAGACCGACCGCGTGCGCCAGTGCGGCGAGCGCCGCGGTCCGCGGGTCCGGCGGTACGCCGGTGCGGATCGCTGAGTCCAGCCGGGCCCTGATCTCCCGGCTGATGTCGGTGTCCGTCGCCTGGTAGCGAGTCGTCGGCAGCACCCCGCACATCTGTCCCGGAACGGCGGCGACCATGCCGCACCGCTCCAGATGCGAGAGGTACGTCTGGCGCAACCCCAGTCGGGGTCCGCCGATCCAGTGGACCGCCCGTACGGGAGCGCCACGCCTGCGCAGCAACTCCAACGCACAGTCCAATGTCGGATCTCCTGTCGGCCGTGGTGCCACCACGGCGATACGATCCCCGTCTGGGGCTATCCGTCCGGCCAGCGCCAGCTCCACTAGCTGTGCTCCGGCCAGACCGAGGTCGAGCGACTGCGGCTGTGCAGTGGTACCCGTGGCCGGGTCCAGCGCCAGCAGCAGAAGCTCCTCCGGAATTGTTCTGCGGCTCCTGCCCATCCATGCCTCCCCGCGTGGATGAAAGACAGGGTGACCCCTCTCACATTGGTCTGTCGAGGGTGCGTGACCTGTTTGTAGTGGAACCAGTAGGTATGTCGTTCTCGTCTACCGCATCAGCCGGGGCCGCACACAGGACACTGGTACATGGTTCGGACAGCTCTGGGAAGCGGTCCCGGGCGGCGGCGGTTCAGACGGATCACGGTTCAGACGGTCTAGGAGGCATCGGTGGCGGGCGAGTCCCCCGACAGTTCGAAGCAGCGCGAGTCGTCGGCAGAAACGACGTCGGGGAGCGCGGGTCCGGTTCCGGAAGCCAGGAACGAATCCTCCGATCCGCGCGTGGCCATGTCGCGCGGAGGCGGCGTGGACACGGCGACGCGGGTGCTGTCGGCGCGCGATCTGGCGGAGGCCAGGAAGGCGGCGCCGGACGCCTCCGGTGAGCCGGAGACGGACGAGCCCGAGACGGACGCGCCCGAGACGGACGAGCCCGAGACGGACGAGCCCGAGGCGGACGAGCCCGAGACGGACGCGCCCGAGGCGGACGAGTCGGCGGGCGACACGGACGCCGCCGCGGAGTCCGGGACCGACGTGGACGCCGAGACCGACGCGGACGCGGAGCCTGCGGCACCCAAGGCCGGGGACGAGCGTCTGCGGGCCGCTGTGGCCGCCTGGGTGGCCGGCGGCGACGAGAGCGGGGCGAAGGACGCAGAGGGCGCCCAGGACGCTCCGGAGGCCCCCGGGGACGGCCAGGGCGCCGACGCGGAGGCCCAGGACGGCCCCGAGGACGCCGACGCGACCGAGGCCGAGGGTGAGGCCGAGGGCCCCGCGGCCACCGGGGAGGCGGAGGAGGACGACGCCGACACCGAGGACGCCGCCGACACCAGGAGTGACGCCGGGCCCGAGCCCGAGGTTGACGCCGAGTCGGAATCCGACGCCGACGCGGGCACCGGCGACGCCGCAGGCACGACCCCGGAGCCGGCCCCGGACACGGACACGGACGCGGACACGGCCCCGGACACGGACGCGGCCGACTCGGACGCGGCCGACACCCCCACCCCCGCCACCGACGGCGACGCCGAGGCCGACACCGCCACCACCACCGACGCCACCGCCCCGCCCGCCCCCCGGGCCAAGGTCGTGGACCAGCCGACCACGGCCATCCGGCTGCGCCCGTCGGAGGACCGCAAGTCCCCGGCCCCCGCACCCGCACCCGCACCCTCGGCCCCCGCGACCCCCGCGCCGTCGGACCCCGCAGCCCCCGCCCCCGCAGGCCCGCCCCCCGTGGACCGGGCCACCAGCAAGTTCGTCGCCCTCAAGCCGGACGTCACCACGGCCGTCCCGCAGGTCGGCCCCGAGCGGACCACGCAGCAGCCGCTGCCGCCCAAGCCGCCGCTCGACCTGCTCGCGGAGCTGACGAACACCCCGCCGCCGCCGGAGACCCCGGTCCGCACGCTGGTCCGCCGGGTCAAGATCTGGACGCCGCTGGTTCTGCTGCTGGTGATCGTCTTCGCGATCGCACAGGCCGTGCGCCCGGTGCCGACGCCCACCCTGGACCTCACCGCCGAGTCGACCTACACCTTCGAGGGCTCGAAGGTGGACATCCCCTGGCCGGCCGACGGGCAGGCCGCGCTCGACGTCCAGGGCATCGGTTCCTTCGGGTCCTCCGGTGACCGGAAGCCCGTGCCGATCGCCAGTGTCGCCAAGGTGATGACCGCCTATGTGATCCTGCGCGACCACCCGCTCAAGAGCGGCGCCGAGGGTCCGAAGATCCAGATCGACAAGACCGCCGAGGAGCAGTCCGACGCCGGCCAGGAGTCGACGGTCGACGTCACCGCCGGTGACGCCATCACGGAGCGCGAGGCGCTGGAGAGCATCCTCATCGCGTCCGCGAACAACGTCGCCCGCCTCCTCGCCCGCTGGGACGCCGGCTCGGAGGAGGCGTTCGTCGAGAAGATGAACGCCGCCGCCGAGGACCTCGGCATGAGCGACACGACGTACACGGACCCCTCGGGTCTGAACGACACCACGGTCTCCACGGCCGTGGACCAGGTGAAGCTGGCCAAGGCCGCGATGGAGCAGCCGGTCTTCCGCGAGGTCGCCGCGATGATGTCGTACGACGACTACAAGGGCCAGAACCACGGCAACTGGAACCAGCTCGTCGGCAGCAACAACGTCGTCGGCATCAAGACCGGTACCACCACCTCCGCCCTCGGCAACCTGGTGTTCGCCGCGAAGAAGGAGGTCGACGGGGAGATGCGGACCATCGTCGGCGCCGTGGTGCGCCAGCCGGACTCGGGCAGCGGCATCCTGGCCGCCGCCCTGAACTCCGGCGACCAGCTGATCCGGGCCGCGCAGGGCGCGCTGGAGTCGGCGACGCTGCTGAAGAAGGGCGAGGTCGTCGGGTACGTCGACGACGGTCTCGGCGGGCGGACCGCGGTCGTGGCCACGAAGGACGTCAAGGCGGCCGGCTGGGCGGGCCTGAAGGTGGAGCTGGACTTCACCGCGGACACCGTGCCGCACGAGGCGAAGGCCGGTACCGAGGTCGGCACGCTCACCGTCGGCGACGGCGGTACGGCGGGTGCCGTGAAGGTGCCGGTGGCCCTCCAGTCCGACCTCGTCGAGCCCGGTTTCCTCGCGAAGCTCACCCGCATCACCTGAACCGCACCAGCTGTGACGAGCTGAACCGCTCCGCACCGCAGCCCGCCGGCCTCCCCACCCCGGGAGCCGCCCGGCGGGCTGCGTGCTAGCGTCACGAACCGGGTCGGCCGACGCTCACAAGGCACGGCCGGGAAACCCTCAGGGACAGGGCCGGGAACGCACAGGAAACAATCGGGACGCGGCCCAGAACAGAAGAACCGGACACCACGCCGGACACCACGGGAGAGCCTTAACGGTGGCCACTGCGGAGCCGACACGCGCCGACGACGCCGATCCGGGCCCGGGAACCGGCCCGCGAATACGGGTGCCCGCGCCGCGTACCGAGGAGCCCTCCGGGACTCCCGACGAGGAACCCCCCAGCCGGGCCAAGGCCCTCCTGCTCACCGTGCGCGAGCGGCTGCTGCGCCATCCGGTGCTGTCCGTCACGGCCCTGTCCGGGGTCCTGCACATCGTGTGGTTCTTCACCTTCGCCAACAGCGGCGGCGACCTCGCGGCGCAGGACGCGTGGGCCGAGTTCGTCGGCCGCCACCCCGACTCCGCGTACAACCTGGCCTGGTACGGCGGGATGCACCCGGTCTCGTACAGCGTGGTCTCGCCGTATCTGATGTCGGTGCTCGGCGTGCGAACCACGATGATGATCGCCGGGACCGTCTCGGCCGGGCTGCTGACCCTGGTGCTGCTGCGCGGGCGGTCGGTCCGCAATCCGCTGTGGGCCTCGCTGGCCGGGGTGTTCGCGCTGCTGTGCAACGCGGCCTCGGGCCGGGTCACCTTCGGGCTCGGCATGATGTTCGCGCTCGGCGCGGTGGCGGTCGTGTTCTGCTGGCCGTACCGCTGGCGCTACAAGCGGTGGGCGAAGGCGCTGTGCGCCGCCCCGCTGGCCGCGCTCGCGACGATGGCCTCGCCGGTCGCCGGGCTCTTCGTGGGCCTGGTCGCGGTGGCGATGTTCCTCCAGAAGCGGCGTCCCGGCGCCTGGGCGCTGGGGCTCGCGCCGGCCGCGGTGGTCGGTCTGTCGGCGTGGCTGTTCCCCTTCTCGGGCACCCAGCCGATGACGATCGCCTCGGCGCTCCTGCCGTTCCTCTCCGCGGTCCTGGTCGCGGTCCTCGTCCCCGGGGAGTGGACGACGGTCCGGCTGACCGCGGCGGTGTACGCGCTGTCGGTGCTGCTGGTGTGGCTGATCAGTTCGCAGATCGGCTCCAACATCACCCGGCTGTCCATGCTCTTCGCCGGGGTGGCGCTGGTGGCGGCGCTGCCGTTCGCGGTGCCGCGCTCGCGCAAGTGGTACGCGACCGTGCTGGCCGTGGTCGGGTTCACGGTCTGGATCGGTGTGAAGTCGGTCATCGACATCGTGCACACCACCCCGGCCGCCTCCTGGGCGCGCGAGCTGGCGCCGCTGGTCAACGAGCTCCAGGAGGTCGGCGCCGAGCAGGGCCGGGTGGAGGTCGTACCGGCCCGCTCGCACCGTGAGGCGTCCGCGCTCGCGCCGTACGTGAACCTGGCCCGGGGCTGGAACCGCCAGGCGGACATGGAGCGCAACCCGCTCTTCTACGACGACACCCTGAACTCGGCGAACTATCTGGAGTGGCTCAGGCGCTGGGCCGTGCACTACGTGGTGGTGCCCAAGGACAAGCCGGACGGGGACGGCGCCGAGCGCGAGCGGGAGCTGGTGCAGCGCGGGATGCCGTATCTGAAGCAGGTGTGGGGCGACGCGAACTGGCAGCTGTTCGAGGTGCTCGACCCGACGCCGTTGGCGGAGCCGAACACCGTGGTGGAGCGGGCCGAGCAGGGCGAGTGGACGATGCGGGTGAGCGAGCCGGGGCGGGTGCTGATCCGGATCCCGTACTCGCCGTGGCTGAGCATCGTCGACGCCGAGGGCAGGAAGCTCGACCCGCCCCAGGAGACCGAGGAGTCCGAGGACCGTCCCGACGGGGAGCCGAAGACGTACGACAACGTCAACGGCTGTCTGATGGAGACCGAGGAGGACGCGCTCGGGGACAAGTGGACGATGCTTCTCGCCCCCGAGGCGGGCACCTACCGGCTGGCGGCGCCCTACGACGTCCCGCGCGGCACGCCCTGCCCGGACGAGCTGAAGTAACCCCCCTCCCCCTCCGGTCAGCGCAGCCGGTCCACGTACCGGTCGGTGCCCGGGACCGTGGGGACGAAGGGGGCGAGGAGTTCGATCCGGCCGAGGCCCTCGGTGCTCAGGTCGGTGAAGTGCGGGTCCCAGCACTCGGCCGGGTCCGTCTCCAGGAACCACAGCAGGGTGAGCCGGGTGTCCACGCCCTCGACCTGCTTGACGTAGGTCATCCGGTCGCCGGGCAGGGGCGTGGGCCGGAAGACCGTCACCATGGCGGCCGGTGAGCCCGCGAGGCGCTTGGGCAGGTGGCAGGTGCGCAGCCACTCCAGGAGTTCGGCGCGCTGCCCGGCGGACTCCGCGTCGATCACCTCCAGCACCAGGCCCGCGTAGGGGTGGTCGAGGGCGTGGAAGTCGCGCGGGCCCGCCGCTCCGTCCCGGTAGACGGTCGTCTCGTGGTCCTGGAACGCGGTGAAGACGTGGGTGCGTTCGCGGTGGACGCGGGCGTCGCGGTTGAGCCGCTTGTTGATGGCGACGGTCCACCTCATGTGGTCGTCGTAGCGGCCGGCGGTGATCCAGTACGTGGAGAGGTAGCAGCCGGCGGTGACGGGCCGGGCGACGGCCGAGTCCTCCGGGACGCGCAGCAGTTGGAGTTCGCGGGTGGCGACCCAGCGGCGGCCCGCGTACATCCAGGGCATGGCCATGGCCCCGGCGTAGTAGTGGTCGTCCTCGTACCAGCGGTTGTAGGCGTACTCGTGGCCCGGGTGCGGTTCGACCATGGTGATCAGGGCGTGGCCCGGGTGGACTCCGTACGGGCCGACGGAGGCCAGTTCGGCGTAGACCTCGCTGCGGGTGTCGTCGCTCATGCGGTTCCCCTTTCCTGCGGTCGCCCATACTCTGACGGACCGTCAGATGGAGCACCAGGGTCGGGAGGGGTCGGGATGTCACTGCTGGCGGGCAGGACCGTGGTCGTGTCGGGGGTCGGGCCGGGGCTGGGGCACCAGGTGGCGGCGGCGGTCGTGCGGGACGGGGGGAACGCGGTGCTCGGGGCGCGTACCGAGGCCGCGCTGGCCAGGAGCGCGCGGGCGATCGACCCGGACGGGACGCACACCGCGTTCCGGACGACGGACATCACCGACGAGAAGCGCTGCGAGGAGCTGGCCGGGCTGGCCGTGGAGCGGTTCGGGCGGATCGACGGGGTGGTGCACGTGGCCGCCCTGGACAGTCACTTCGGGGGGCTCGCGGACGCGGACTTCGCCACCTGGCAGTCGGTGCTCGACGTGAACCTGCTGGGTTCGCTGCGGATGACCCGCGCCTGCCTGCCGGCCCTGAGGGAGCGGGGCGGCTCGGTGGTGTTCATCGGTACGCAGTCGGCGGTGGCGGCGCCCTCGCAGGTGCGGCAGGCCGCGTACGCCGCCTCCAAGGGGGCGCTGACCAGTGCCATGTACTCGCTGGCACGGGAGCTGGGGCCGCACCGGATCCGGGTCAACACCGTGCTGCCGGGCTGGATGTGGGGGCCGCCGGTGCAGGCGTACGTGCGGTTCACGGCGGAGTCGGAGGGGGTCGGGCAGGACGTGGTCCGGGGGCGGCTCACGGAGCGGATGGCGCTGCCGGAGCTGGCGACGGACGGGGATGTGGCCGACGCGGCGGCGTTCCTGGTGTCGGACCGCTCCCGGTCGATCACCGGACAGTCGTTGCTGGTCAACGCCGGGGAGCTGATGCGATGAGTTCACATACATAAACCAGAACCATCATGCCGAATACTTTTACCTCCCTTTGACCCTACGCCAGCTTGTCGTGTCCACGAGGCAGCGCCCACGATGAGCGCCGGGCTGAACCCTGGGAGGGCGCACATGAACGGTCTCGACTGGGCCGTGCTCATCGGCTATTTCGGCGTGATGGTGGCGATCGGCGTCTGGTCGCACAAACGCGTCGACAACGTGAGCGACTTCTTCACCGCCGGCGGGAAGATGCCCTGGTGGCTCTCCGGCATCTCGCACCACATGTCGGGCTACAGCGCGGTGATGTTCACGGGCTACGCGGGCATCGCCTACACCTACGGCGTGACCTCGTTCGTCACCTGGTCCTTCCCGATCGCGCTGGGCATCGCCATCGGGTCGAAGCTGTTCGCGCCGCGCATCAACCGGCTGCGCTCCCGGCTCCACGTGGCCTCCCCGCTGGAGTACCTGAAGAACCGCTACGACCTGAAGACGCAGCAGGCGCTGGCCTGGTCCGGAATGCTGCTGAAGATCGTGGACGTGGGCGCGAAGTGGGCGGCCATCGCCACCCTGCTGTCGGTGTTCACCGGGATCTCCCTGAACCAGGGCATCCTGATCACGGGTTCCATCACGGCCGTCTACTGCACGATCGGCGGCCTGTGGGCGGACGCGCTGACGGAGCTGGGCCAGTTCGTGATCCAACTGCTGGCCGGCATCGCCATGTTCGTCGCCGTCGTGATGGAACTGGACGACAAGGGCATCGGCTTCTTCGGCGCCTGGGACGAGCCGGAGCTCCAGGGACACGGCGAACCGCTGGTGGGGCCGTACGGCACGGTCTTCCTGCTGGCGTTCCTGTTCATCAAGCTGTTCGAGTACAACGGCGGCATGCTCAACCAGGCGCAGCGCTACATGGCGACCCGCAACGCCCGTGAGGCGGAGCGGTCGGCGCGGCTGTCGGCGGTGCTGTGGCTGGTCTGGCCGCTGGTGCTGTTCTTCCCGATGTGGATGTCCCCGCTGCTGGTCGAGTCCCAGAAGCCGGACGGCTCGGACTCCTACGGCCTGATGACGGAGCAGTTGCTGCCGCACGGTCTGCTGGGCCTGGTCATCGTCGGCTTCTTCTCCCACACCATGGCGATGTGCTCCTCCGACGCCAACGCCATCGCGGCCGTCTTCACCCGGGACTGCGCCCCGGTCCTCTGGCGCCGGGCGCGGAGCTGGAGCGAGGGGCAGGGGCTGCGGGTGGCCCGGGTCACCACAGTGGTCTTCCTCGGCCTGTCCATGGCGGCCGCGACCCAGGTGAACTCGCCGACCTTCGGGGACATCATCACGGTCGTGATCAAGTGGGTGGCCGGTCTGATGGGCCCGATGGCCATCCCGATGATGCTGGGCCTGCTGCGGCCCTTCCGCCGCTCCGGTCCCACCGCGGCACTCACCAGCTGGTCCCTGGGCCTGCTGGCCTTCTGGCTGGTGAACTACCCGATCCACTGGAACGTCGACGGCGGGGTGCCGCTCCAGTACCAGGTGTCGGTGCCGCTCGCCGTCTCCCTCGTCCTCTACATCCTGGTCGGCTACCTGCGGCCCGAGGACACCCCGGAGCGGCTGGCGATCATCGACCGGATCAACTCCGACGACGACGGCGCGGCCGCCGCGGTGCCGGTGCCGCGGCCGGCGGAGGGGACGCAGGACGCGGTGGTGACGCGGGTCAAGGACTGAGGCCGCGGGCCGAGCCGTCGGCGTACGGCGAGGGCCCCGCTTCCCCGGCTCGGCGGGGTAGCGGGGCCCTCCGCATGGCCGTCCGGGTCAGCCGCGCAGGACGCGGCCCTGCTTGTCGGTGCGGTCGTTGCTGGTGAGGAAGAGGACGCCGTCGATCAGCGCCCAGATGCCGAGGCCGCCGCAGGTGAGGAGCTGGGCCACGCCCACGCCGACGGAACCGACGTAGAAACGTCCGATGCCGAGGGTGCCGAGGAAGATCTGGAGAAGCCCCGCCACGATCTTGGACTTGTCCGAGTAGGGGCGGCCGAGCGGGTCGACGCCGTAGGGGGCCTCGGGGGTGGGAACGGTCATGAGTACTGCTCCTGATGGTCTTGCGTGAAACACCGGAACGGGATGTCCAGGTGGGCAGGAGGGTAGGTACGTCATGCGTCGACGCCTCGGCACGCTTGACGCGGCACTCGGCTGTTCCCCCCTGTGAGGGGTGAGCATAAGAAGATCATGGGCCCGGGAGGGAGATCGGAGAAGAGATCGTTCCGGTTCCGTGATCAAAAGCCGGGGTCAGGGCGAGACGAGATTGCGGGCCACGGTCCATACGACGGCGGTGGCGAGGATCGCGTACTGCGTACGCCGACCGAAGCGGGGACCCCAGCGGCGGCCGCGCAGGCCCTCCCAGGCCCAGCGGGCCAGCAGCGCGAGGGCGAACGGGGCGGTGAGCAGCAGGAGTCGGTTGTCCACCCACGCCTGCTCGAAGTGACCGTGCATCAGGTCGTACACCATGCGGGTGCCGCCGCAGGCGGGGCAGAGCAGGCCCGTCGCCCAGCGGAAGGGGCACTGGGGCAGCAGGTGTCCTGGTTCGTGCGGGTTGGTGGTGTAGAGGTACGCGGCGCCGGCCGCCCCCGCCGCGAGGACGGCGAGGGGTGCGGCCGTCGTCGCGTCAGCCACCGCGCAGCACCCGACCGTTGGAGTCGGTCGTCTCGTTGCCGGTGAGCAGGATGATGCCGTCGATCAGTGCCCAGATGCCGAGGCCGCCGCAGGTGAACAACTGGGCGAGGCCGATGCCGACATGGCCTATGTAGAAGCGTCCGACGCCGAGGGTGCCGAGCACGAACTGGAGCACACCGGCGACGATCTTGGACTTGTCGGAGTAGGGGCGGCCGAGGGGGTCGTAGCCGTAGGGCGCGTAGGGGTCGCCGGTGAAGCCGCCGGGCGGGACGGCGCCGGGGTAGCCGCCGGGGTAGCCGCCGGGCGGCGGGTAGCCCTGGTAGCCGGGGGGCGGGTAGCCGGGGCCCGGCTGCTGGTAGCCGGCGGCGGGGGGCTGGTAGCCCTGCTGCTGGGGGCCGCCTGGCGGGGGGCCGCCCGGGTAGCCGTATCCCGGCTGGGGCGGCTGCTGGGGCTGCTGGGGCTGCTGCGGCTGGTCTTGCTCGGACACCTGGTTCTCCCCCGATGGGACGCGTGCGTGATCAGGTCATCTTGCAGCAGACGTGGTCCGGGAGGAAAGCCGGTCAGGCCCTCGGATAGCGCGCCAGCCAGCCCGGGGCGGAACCCGCCGGTCCGTGCAGGGCCGGACCCTGGGTCATCTCCATGGCGAAGTCGTCGGCGAGTTCCAGGATCGTGGGACGGCCCTCCAGTTCGGCCAGCCAGGCCGGCGGGAGGGCCGTTTCGCCGTGCAGGGCGCCGAGCAGCCCGCCGGTGAGGGCGCCGGCCGCTGCGGAGGGGCCGTCGTGGTTCACGGCCAGGCACAGTCCGTGCCGGACGTCCTCGCCCACCAGGGCGCAGTACACGGCCACCGCCAGCAGTCCCTCCGCCGTCCCGGCGCCCCTCAGTTCGTCGATCCGGCCCGGGGTGGGCATGCCCTGCCGCACCGCGCCGAGCGCGTGCTGGAGGGCGTCGGAGACGGGCTGGTGCCCCGGGCGGGCCGCGAGCAGCGCCAGCGACCGCTGCACCGCGCCGTCCAGGCTCTCGCCGCAGGCCAGCGCGTGCACGATCACCGCGTACGCGCCCGCCGTCAGGGAGGCCACCGGGTGGCCGTGCGTCTGGGCCGCGCACTCGACGGCCAGCTGGGCCACCAGCTGCGGCTCCCAGCCGACCAGCAGCCCGAACGGCGCCGAGCGGGCCGCCGCCTCCGGTCCCGCCTCGCCCGGGTTCTTCGGTGCCTCCGGTGTACCCATCGTCTCGTCGCCGAGCCCGAGCAGCAGCGAGCGCGACGCGTCCCGCCGGGCGTAGAGCCACTCCTCGCGGGCCAGCCAGCCGTCGTCCTTGCGCCGCTCGTCGGGGCCCCAGTCCCGCTGGGTGGCCGCCCAGCGCAGGTACGCCCGGTGCAGGTCGGTCGGCGGGTGCCAGGCCCCGGTGTCCCGCCGGACCTGCGCCCGGATCAGCCCGTCGACGGAGAAGAGGGTGAGCTGGGTGAGATGCGTGACCGCGCCCCGGCGCCCGTGGGCGACCCCCAGGTCGGTCAGTCCCTCGGCGCCGTACGCCGACCTGATCTCCGCGAGGCTCAGGGCGTCCACGGGCGCGCCCAGGGCGTCGCCCACCGCGACGCCGAGCACGGTGCCGCGCACCCGGCTGCGGAAGTCCTGCTGTTCGGAGCGGCCCCAGACGGGGCCGGCAGTCGCACCCACCCAGACCTCCCCGGGGCACCGTCCGTACGTAGACAGCTCAGCACTGTAATCGACCAGGAACGATCGGCTCAGGGGGCGGAACGATATGCGGTGTGCGTACCAAGTGAACCGTACTGATCCACTTCTCCCACTTTCCGTCACCCGGCGCTCCCTGTCCTCTACGGTGCGTAGTGGGAGGTGGCGGTGTGGAGGACGAGGAGGCCGAGGCCGTACTCAGGGCGGTCGGGCGGCAGATCAAGTTGTGGCGCGAGGCGGCGGGACTGAAGCAGACGGAACTCGGCGACGCGCTCGGATACGGCTGCGACCTGATCTCGGCGGTGGAGCGCGGCAAGCGCATCCCGCGGCCGGACCTGCTGGACAAGGCGGACGAGGTGCTCGGGGCCGGCGGCAAGATCTCGGCCATGCGGCGGGACGTCGAGCAGGCCCGGTACCCGAAGAACGTACGGGACCTGGCGAAACTGGAGGACGAGGCGGTGGAGATGGGTTCGTACACCGCCCTGCACATCCACGGCCTGCTGCAGACTCCGGAGTACGCCCAGGCCGTGTACGCGCTGCGGCGACCGGCCTATACGGAGGAAGAGATCGAGCGCCATGTCGCCGCACGGATGGCCCGCAAGGTGGTCTTCGATCGCACGCCGCACCCGGACATCAGCTTCGTACAGGAAGAGGTGACGCTGCGACGCCCGGTCGGGGGACGGACTGTGTTACGGCGTCAGCTCGAACACCTGCTGGAGGTAAGCAGGTTGAGACACGTCACGATCCAGGTGATGCCCACGGACCGAGAGGACCACGCGGGCTTGAGCGGGCCGTTCCGGCTCTTGCGGTTCCACGATGGAAAAGCGCTGGGACACTTGGAGGTTCAGTTGCACAGCCGTCTGATCTGCGACCCCCGGGAGGTCCGGATCTTGGAATCGCGCTATGGGATGATCCGAGCGCAAGCTCTCTCTCCTCGCGAGTCACTCGCCTTCATCGAGAACGTTCTGGGAGAAACATGACGCCCCTCGTCTGGTTCAAGAGCAGCTACAGCAGCGCCGACGGCCCCGACTGCGTGGAGGTCGCCATATCCCCCGTCGTCCCCGTCGTTCACGTCCGGGACTCCAAGGACCGTGACGGGGCCCGGCTCACCTTCGCCGACGACGCCTGGTCGGCGTTCGTCGACCGCTGCACCCGGTAACTCGCCTTTCACTGAAGTCAATTCTGGCTCAATCGATCTGGATCACACCGCGTCGGCCCGGGGAAGATGGCCGTCATGGCCTCGACACCCCCACCCGGCGCACTCCGCCTCACCGCGACCCTGCTCACCGCGAGCGTCGCCCTCTACATGGCGCTCGTCGCCTTCGGGAACATCACCGACTTCGGCACGAACCAGCAGTTCGTACAGCACGTCCTGGCGATGGACACCACCTTCAAGGACGACGACCTCATGTGGAGGGCCGTCACCAGCAAGGGACTTCAGGACACGGCGTACGTCGCCATCATCGTCTGGGAGACCGTCGCCGCGCTCGTCCTGATCTACGGCACCTGGCTGTGGGCCCGCGAGGGCGGCCGCGGCGCCCGGCGCTGGTCCACCTACGGACTGCTGATGGTGATGCTCCTGTTCGGCGCCGGTTTCATCGCGATCGGCGGCGAGTGGTTCGCCATGTGGCAGTCCGGCGACTGGAACGGTCTGGACGCGGCCACCCGGGTCTTCGTGTTCAGCGGAATCGTCCTGCTGGTCAACCACCTGCCGGGCACCCGGGACGCCTGACGGGCCGGTCGTCTACTTGACGACCGTCACCGGTGTGCCCGCCGTGGCGAACTTCCACAGGGCCGAGCCGTCGCCCGCCCGCATGCGGACGCCGCCCGTGGTGGCGTTCTCGGCGGGGGGCGGCGGGGAGGAGCCGTCGACGGCGTTGGAGAAGGCGATGTTCACCCCGGACTTCGCCGCGAAGTACACGACGTGCTCGATCTCCACGCCGTCCGACCCGGTGGTCGCCTCCGTGCGGGTGCCGACGGTGTAGCGGCCGGCGTCGGGGTCGACCGTGCCCGGCCACACCACGAAGGTGCGGCGCGTGGCGTCGCTCGCGTCCACCAGCCACACCCGCCGCTCGGCGAGCGAGTACACGATCCGGCGGCCGGTGCCGGAGCCGTCCGGGACCTTCGCCGGACGGGCCGACTCGGTCGGTGCCGGCGTCGCGGAGGCGGTGACGGAGGCGCTCGGCCGGTCGGTCACCGCGGTGGGACGCGTGCCCCGGTCGGCCTGGACGGCCAGGACGGAGACCGCGACGAGAGCCCCCGCGGTCAGACCAGTCACCCAGGCCCAGGACGGTATTCGGGCAGGCACGGCAAGGTTCTCCTCAGCTCACCGACAGGGCCGGATCATCGTACTGCCAGCTGTCTGCCGTCCTGTTCTCAGTCCAGCACCGGCAGCAGCTCGGGCAGGTGGCCGTCCGAGGCCGTCGCCGCCCGCCGGCGCTCCTCCGGCACCTCCCCGTACAGCGTGGTCCGGGGCCTGGCCGGGCGGCCGGCCGCGTCCGCCACCGCCACGAGGTCGCGCACCGACTTGTAGGAGCCGTAGGAGGAGCCCGCCATCCGGGAGATCGTCTCCTCCATCAGGGTGCCGCCCAGGTCGTTGGCGCCCGAGCGGAGCATCTCGGCCGCGCCCTCCGCGCCCAGCTTCACCCAGCTCGTCTGGATGTTGGGGATCCAGGGGTGCAGCAGCAGCCGCGCCATCGCCGTCACCGCCCGGTTGTCCCGGACGGTCGGCCCGGGGCGCGCGATGCCCGCCAGGTAGACCGGCGCGTTGGTGTGGATGAAGGGAAGCGTCACGAACTCGGTGAAGCCGCCGGTGCGTTGCTGGATGGAGGCCAGCGTGCGGAAGTGGCCCAGCCAGTGGCGGGGCTGGTCGACATGGCCGTACATCATCGTCGAGGAGGAGCGGATGCCCAGCTCGTGCGCGGTCGTGATCACCTCGATCCAGGTGGCCGTGGGGAGTTTGCCCTTGGTGAGGACCCAGCGGACCTCGTCGTCGAGGATCTCCGCGGCGGTGCCGGGGATCGAGTCCAGACCCGCCTCCTTCGCGGCCGTCAGCCACTCCCGGATCGACAGGCCGGTGCGGGTCGCGCCGTTCACCACCTCCATCGGGGAGAAGGCGTGCACATGCATGCCCGGCACCCGGGCCTTCACCGCCCGCGCGATGTCGAAGTACGCCGTGCCCGGCAGGTCGGGGTGGATACCGCCCTGCATGCAGACCTCGACCGCGCCGACGTCCCAGGCCTGCTGGGCGCGGTCGGCGACCTGGTCCAGGGAGAGCGTGTAGGCGTCCGCGTCGGTGCGGCGCTGCGCGAACGCGCAGAACCGGCAGCCCGTGTAGCAGACGTTGGTGAAGTTGATGTTCCTGGTGACGATGTACGTCACGTCGTCGCCCACGGCCGCCTTGCGGACGTCGTCGGCGATCCGGGTCAGCGCGTCCAGCGCGGGGCCGTCGGCGTGCAGCAGGGCCAGCGCCTCGTCGTCGGTCAGCTTCGTCGGGTCGTCGGCGGCGGTGGCGAGCGCCTGGCGCACGTCGGTGTCGATGCGCTCGGGCACCATGCCGGGGGCGGCCGCCTCACGCAGGGCGCCCCAGTCCCCGTACACCTCGTCGAAGTCGTCGCGGCGGTCGGTGGTGCGGCCCTCGGTGTCGATCGTGGTGTGCAGGTCGGTACGGCCCGAGGCCTCGAACGCCTCCTCCGGCTCCTGCCAGGGGTGCCCCTCGACGACGGCGTCCGGGCGGGCGAGGCCGGTCTGCGGGTCGGCCAGCGCGGCCACGTGCGGACGCAGCCGCGGGTCCAGCCAGGGCTCGCCGCGCTTGACGAACTCCGGGTACACGCAGAGGCGTTCACGCAGTTCGAAGCCGGCGGTGCGGGAGCGCTCGGCCAGCTCCTCGATCTGCGGCCAGGGGCGCTCGGGGTTGACGTGGTCGATGGTCAGCGGGGACACCCCGCCCCAGTCGTCGATACCGGCGCCGATGAGCCGCTCGTACTCGGAGTCCACCAGGTTCGGCGGGGCCTGGAGGCAGGCGGCCGGGCCCATCAGGTGCCGGGCGACGGCCACCGTGGCGACCAGTTCGTCGAGTTCGGCGTCGGGCATGCCGCGCATCGCCGTGTCCGGCTTGGCGCGGAAGTTCTGGATGATCAGTTCCTGTATGCCGTGGTAGGCGCGGGAGATCTTCCGCAGCGCGAAGAGGGACTCGGCGCGCTCCTCGTAGGTCTCGCCGATGCCGATCAGGATGCCGGAGGTGAAGGGCACGGAGGAGCGGCCCGCGTCCTCCAGCACGCGCAGGCGTACGGCCGGTTCCTTGTCCGGGGAGCCGTGGTGCGGGCCGCCGGGCTCGGACCAGAGCCGGGTGGCGGTGGTCTCCAGCATCATGCCCATGGAGGGCGCGACGGGCTTCAGCCGCTGGAAGTCGGTCCAGCTCATGACGCCGGGGTTGAGGTGGGGCAGCAGGCCCGTCTCCTCCAGGATCCGGATCGAGATGGCGCGGACGTAGGCGATGGTGTCGTCGTAGCCGTGCGCGTCCAGCCACTCGCGGGCTTCCGGCCAGCGGTCCTCGGGCTTGTCGCCGAGGGTGATCAGGGCTTCCTTGCAGCCGAGGGCCGCGCCCTTGCGGGCGATGTCGAGGACCTCGTCGGGGGACATGAACATGCCGTGGCCGGCGCGGCGGAGTTTGCCGGGGACGGTGACGAAGGTGCAGTAGTGGCATTTGTCCCGGCACAGCCGGGTGAGCGGGACGAAGACGCTCTTGGAGTAGGTGATGACGCCGGGGCGGCCGGCCTGGGCGAGGCCGGCGTCCCGGACGCGGGCGGCGGACGCGGTGAGGTCGTCGAGGGCCTCGCCGCGGGCCTGGAGGAGTACGGCCGCCTCGGCGGTGTCGAGGGCGACGCCGTCGCGGGCTCGTTTCAGTGCGCGACGCATGGAGTTCTCGGTCGGGCCGGTTCCGGAGGCCGCGGGAGTCGTCATTCCTTGAGCATACGTTCGGGGGTTGTGGGGTCGGAGGGGGTCGGGGGTGGGGGTGTGGGCTGCCGGGTGCGGGTGCGTCGTGGCTTTTTGCGCAGTTCCCCGCGCCCCTAGAAGGGTGCGTTGCCGGGTGCGGGTGCGTCGTGGCCTTTCGCGCAGTTCCCCGCGCCCCTAAAAGGCGCGTTGCCGAGTGCGGGTGTGACGTGGCTGGTCGCGCAGTCCCTCGCGCCCCTGGGGGTCTGGGCCGGGCCTCGTTCAGAGGAAGGGGGCGTATGCGTCCAAGGTTCGTAGTACGTCTGCCTCGGCCGCCGGGGGCAGTTGCGTTACGACCTCCTCGATGCCGAGGTCCGCGTAGTGGGACAGTTTGCCCGGGGTGGGGTGGATTGCGTACGGGACGATCTGGAGGGCGGCGGGGTCGCGGCCCGCGTCCGCCCATGCGGCGCGGAGCACCGGGAGGGTCTCGGTCAGGCCCCGGCCGCCGATCGGCATCCAGCCGTCGGCGTACTCGCAGACGTGCGCGAAGAGCTTGGGACCGGCGGCGCCGCCGATCAGGGTGCGCGGTCCGGTGACCGGCCCGCGCGGCTTCTGCACCGGCTTCGGGTAGGCGTACGACGCCCGTACGCTCCCGAACTCACCCTCGTACGCGGTCGGTTCCTCCGCCCACAGGGCCCGCATCAACGCCATCCGGTCGCGGACGAGTTCGCGGCGGGTGCGCCAGGCGACCCCGTGGTCGTCGGCCTCCTCCACGTTCCAGCCGAAGCCGAGACCGAGGGTGAGCCGGCCGTCGGAGAGGTGGTCGACGGTGGCGATCTGCTTGGCCAGGGCGACCGGGTCGTGCTGGGCGACCAGGGTGATCCCGGTGCCCAGGCGGAGCCGTTCGGTCACGGCGGCGGCCTGCCCGAGGGCGACGAAGGGGTCGAGGGTGCGCCCGTACTCGGGCGGCAGGTCACCACCCGCCGGGTACGGGGTGGCGCGCTCGACGGGGATGTGGGTGTGCTCGGGCAGGTACAGCCCGCCGAACCCACGCTGCTCCAGCTCGCGGGCGAGCCGGACCGGGGTGATCGTCTCGTCGGTGAGGAAGATCGTGACGGAGAGGCGCATCCCCCATCTGTACCGGGAGCGACGTGAGATGTCGATACCGACTGGTCGGGATTTCCCCGGACCTGCCGGTCACCGGTGGTCCAGGTCCACGACGACGGCCGCGTGGTCGGAGGGCCAGACGCCGTCCACCGGGCGGTCGCCGGCCCGCCGCGCCCCGCGCACGGTCACCGGTCCGCCGAGCCGGACGTAGTCGATCCGGGCCGCCTGCCGCGGCCCGTCCGGCCGGTACGGGAGTTCCGGGTCCCAGTCCCAGGTCGCCGCGTCCTCGACGGTGCCCGACTCGGTCCAGGCGTCCCGTAAGTCCCGGGCGAGGGGGCGGAGTTCGGGCGCGTCGGGCTCGGCGTTGAAGTCACCGGTGACGATCACGGGCCCCGCGCGGCGGGCGAACTCCGCCAGCGCGGCGGCCTGCCGCGCGCGTACGGCCGAGGCGTCGGGGGCGGAGGTGAGGTGCGCGGTGACGAAGGAGACCGGTCCCGTCCGTGCGTGCAGGGCGAGCCGGCCGTCGTCGAGTTCGGCGGGCACGGGCAGCCGCAGCACCTCGCGCTCCCGCAGCGGCCACCGGCTCAGCACCGCGTTGCCGATGTCCACCGACGGGTCCCCGATCCGCCGCCGCCACCGCTCCGGCGCCGGGGACGGCGCCCAGGTCCAGTGCAGGCCCAGTTCGTCGGCGAGCCACTCGGCGAGGTTCTCCCCGTCGGCCGACCACACCTCCTGGAGTCCCACCAGGTCGGGCTCAAGGTCCCGCAGGACGGCGAGGATCGCCTTGCGGCGGTCGGCCCAGGCGCCGAACCGCCACCACAGATTCCAGGTCACGACCCGCACCGGCACACCGCCCGCTTCCGACCGAGGGACACAGGGACCACCACTGGAGGACGCGGACGCCCCTCCTCACCCATGCCCACCACGGGCCCGCCGCAGCCGGACCGACCGACGGATTCAGTTGCCGTTCACACCGCGGACAGCCGGCACCCGGTGTCCCTAGTCCTCCACCACCAGCGCCGGGGTGCTCACCGTGAGGACCTCGCCGCGGAAGAAGGCGGGGCTGCGGCGGCGCATGACCAGCATGAGGACGACGCCCAGCAGGAGCAGGCCGATGCCGATCACGAAGACCGAGCCGACGCCGAACACCGCGGAGCCGCTGCCGTAGGCGGGGTCCCACATGTCGAAGAGCGTCTTGCCGAAGACGGCGGCGAGGAGCAGCCCGCCGGTCACCGGGAAGGCCCCCTTGAACAGGGCGTCGCGGACGGACCGGGTCAGCTCGCGGCGGAAGAACCAGGCGCAGGCGAACGCGGTCAGCGCGTAGTAGAAGCAGATCATGAGGCCCAGCGCGTAGATCGTGTCCACCAGGACGTGCTCGCTGACCAGGGTCATGACGGTGTAGAAGACGCCGGTCGCGATGCCGGCGACCACGGTCGCCCGGCCCGGCGTCCGGAAGCGCTCGTGGACGCGGGCGTACGACGGCGGCAGCGCCTCGTACGTCGACATGGCGAGGACGGTGCGGGCGACCGGGATGAAGGTGGTCTGGAGGCTGGCCGCGGCGGAGGCGAGCACGGCCAGGAAGAGCAGGACGCCGAGCGCCTCGCCCATGACGGGACCGGCGAGCGCGGCGAAGACGTTGTCGGAGGTCTCGGGGTTGGCGAGGCCGAGACCGGTGTCGCCCGAGCCGACCGCCATCTGCGCGGCGACGCCGGTGACCAGGTAGGAGCCGACCAGGACGACCATGGCGACGAGGGCCGCGCGGCCGGGGGTCTTCTCGCTGCCGACGGTCTCCTCGTTGGCGGTGAGACAGGCGTCCCAGCCCCAGTACATGAAGATCGACAGCGACAGGCCGGCCGTGAAGCCGGCGAAGGACTTGACCTCGAAGGGGTTCAGCCAGGACCAGGAGAAGTCGACGCCGCCCGTGAGGTCGCCGGCCTTGGAGACGGCCAGCGCCACGAAGACGGCGAGCACCACCATCTGGAGTCCGACCAGCGCGTACTGGACGCCCTTGGTGGTCGTCATCCCGCGGTAGCTGATCGCGGTGGCGGCGGCGATCAGTGCCAGGCAGGTGAGGATGTGGACGGCCTTGTTGTCGTCCAGGGCGGCCACCGGGTCGCTGCCGGTCAGCTCCCCGGCCAACAGCCAGAAGTAGGACGTCGCGACGCCGGCCAGGTTGGACAGCACGATCACCGTGGCGACGACCAGTCCCCAGCCGCACATCCAGCCGACCTTCGGGCCGAACGCCTTCACGGTCCAGGTGAAGGAGGTGCCGCAGTCCGGCACGGCCTTGTTCAGCTCACGGTAGGCGAAGGCGACCAGCAGCATCGGCAGGAAGCCCGCGAGGAACACCGCGGGC
Organism: Streptomyces sp. NPDC048002; assembly: GCF_040653275.1. Classification (NCBI taxonomy): domain Bacteria; kingdom Bacillati; phylum Actinomycetota; class Actinomycetes; order Kitasatosporales; family Streptomycetaceae; genus Streptomyces; species Streptomyces sp. NPDC048002. The sequence continues at coordinate 320,369 of NZ_JBEZNL010000002.1, forward strand.
ATCTGGAGGCCGACCTCGCCGGCGGTGGAGCCGAGCGTGGAGGTCAGGCAGTACACCGGGGCGACCGTGGAGACACCGATCACGGCGCTGCCGAGCAGTCCGACGGAGTTGCCGCCGAGTCCCTTGCCGCGGACGTCGTCGGCCGCGCCCGTCCGGGAAAGCGGGGGTCGCATTTCCGTCTGAGTCATGGAACAGGACGTTAAATGGTGCGAATTCCATGGCCTGTGGACCATCCACGATCCCGCAGAACCTTGGAATTAACCTTCAGCTCGACAAGCTGTCACATGATTGCATGGTCGGCGGGGCGCCACCGCCACCGACTCAAAGGCATATGGCCTCCGCGCCTCACATTCGATAATCGCAGCACGGCCTGGAATGTCCGATTCCGAATCCGACCGTGTGGTCCCGGTCACCCCGGCCAGACGATCGCCTGGACCTCGCTGTAGGCGTGCAGCGCGTACGAGCCGACGTCGCGGCCCACTCCGCTCCTCTTGAACCCGCCGAAGGGCGCCTCCATGTTCCGGCCGACCGTGTTCACGCCCACTCCGCCCGCCCGCAGCCGCCGGGCGACACGGAAGGCCCGCGCCACGTCCGCCGACCAGACGTAGTCGATCAGCCCGTAGTCGGAGTCGTTGGCGAGGGCGATGCCCTCCTCCTCGTCGTCGAAGGGGATCACGGTGACCACGGGGCCGAAGATCTCCTCGCGGGCGACCCGCATGTCGTTGGTGCAGTCGGCGAGCACGGTCGGCGCGACATAGAAGCCCCGCTCCCGCGGTGGGCGTTCGCCGCCGGTCACGACGACCGCGCCCTCCTTGCGGCCCAGCTCGACGTAGGCCTCCACCCGGTCCCGGTGCGCCGCCGAGATCACCGGACCGACCACCGTGTCCGGCTCCGTGGGGTCGCCCACCTTCAGCCGGCCCGCGTAGGCGGCCAGGCGCTCCACCACCCGGTCGTACACCGCGCGCTGCGCCAGCACCCGGGTCGGGGCGGTGCAGATCTGGCCGCTGTAGAAGGAGAAGGTGGTGCCGATCCCGGCCACCGCCGAGCCGATGTCGGCGTCGTCGAGGACGAGCGCCGCGCCCTTCCCGCCCAGCTCCATCAGCTGGCGTTTCATGTCGCGTCCGCACACCTCGGCGATCCGCCGTCCGACCGCCGTGGAGCCGGTGAAGCTGACCATGTCGACGTCCCCGGAGCCGACGACGGCCTCCCCCACCTCCGCCGAGGACCCGGAGACCACGTTCACCACCCCCGGCGGCACCCCGGCCTCCGCCAGCGCCTCGGCCATCCGGTACACCGACAGCGGGTCCTGCGGGGCGGGCTTGACCACCACGGTGTTGCCCATGGCCAGCGCGGGCGCGACCTTCCCCGCCGCGTTCGCCCAGGGGTTGTTGTACGAGGAGACGCAGGCGACGACCCCGACGGGCTGCCGCACGGCCAGCGCGCCCATCACCCCCGCCCGCCCCATGGGACCTGCTTCGTTGATCTGCGGCGGCACCGCCCACTCGGCGCTCTCCACGCGGGAGTAGCGCCGGAAGCGGGCGGCGGCCACGCCGACCTGCATACCGCGCGCGGTGCCGGTGGTGGCGCCGGTCTCGGCCCGCGCCAGCTCGGCGTGGGACCAGAGCCGCTCCCGGACGAGTTCGGCGGTGCGGGCCAGGATCGCGGCCCGTTCCTCGGGTGCCGTGCGCGACCAGGGCCCGAGGGCCTCGCGGGCCGCGGCGCAGGCCTGCCCGGCCTGCTCCCGGGAGGCTTCGGGCGCCGGGCCCACGCTCCGCTCGGTCGCCGGGTCGACGACGTCGTAGCAACCGCCGTCCGGGGCGGTCCACTCGCCCCCGATGAACAGCCGCCCGTTCACCGGGTGCTCACCGTCCGGGTGTCCCGTCCGGAGCGCAGCACCCGGCCGGGCACCGCGCCGGTCACCCGGTCGTCGCGGATCGCCTCGACGCCGTTGACCCACACGGCGCGGATCCCGAGGGCCTTGGAGTCCAGCCGCGGGCTGTCGCCCGGCAGGTCGTGCACCAGGGTGGCCGGGGCCGCGTCGATCCGTTCCGGGTCGAAGAGCACCAGGTCGGCATGGAACCCCTCCCGCACCTGCCCCCGCTCCCTGAGCCCGAACAGCCGGGCGGGCGCGTCGGTCAGCATCCGCACGGCCTGCTCCAGACCGACCAGCTTCCGCCCGCGCAGACAGTCCCCGAGGAACCGGGTCGTGTACGGCGCCCCGCACATCCGGTCCAGGTGCGCGCCCGCGTCCGAACCGCCGAGCAGGACGTCCTCGTGCTGCCAGGTCCTGGCCCGCAGCTCCCAGGACGCCGGGTCGTTGTCCGGCGGCATGGGCCACAGCACGGTGCGCAGGTCGTCGGCCGCGCAGATGTCGACCAGACAGGCGAAGGGGTCCTGTCCGCGCTCGGCCGCGATGTCCCGTACGACGCGCCCGGTGAGCCCGCGGTTGGCCTCGCTGTAGGTGTCGCCGATGACGTACCGCCCGAGGTCCGCGAGCCGCCGGAAGACGCCGGCCTCCTTGGACGCGGCGCGCTCCAGCAGTTCCGCCCGGACCGCCGGGTCCCGCAGCCGGTCGATCCGTTCCGGCACCGGCAGCGCGAGCACCGGTCCCCAGCCGGGTATCAGGTTCAGCGCGCAGAACGTGCCCAGGGACATGTTCATCGGGGTCAGGATCGGCATGGTGAGCGCGACGACCCGACCGCCGGCCTTGCGGGCCCGCTCACTGGCGAGCAGTTGCCGGGGCACCCGCTCGGGCACGGCGGCGTCGATGGTCAGCACGTTCCAGTTCAGGGGCCGTCCGGCGGCCGCGCTCATCTCGGCGAAGAGTTCGATCTCGGCGTCGCTGAACCGGTCCAGGCACCCGGCGACGATCGCCTCGATCTGGGTGCCCTCGTGCTCGCCGACGGCCCGGGACAGCGCGAGCAGTTCGGCCGGGTCGGCGTGCCGGGACGCCACCGGGCGGCCGTCCCCGTCGGAGTGCGTGGAGGACTGAGTGGTGGAGAACCCCCAGGCGCCGGCCGCCATGGCCTCGTGCAGCAGGCCCACCATGGCGTCGAGCTGCTCCGCGCTCGGCCGGCCGCCGACGGCGTCCTCCCCCATCACGTACCGCCGCAGCGCGCAGTGCCCCACCATGAAGCCGGCGTTGACGGCGATCCGCCCCTCCAGGGCGTCCAGGTACTCCCCGAAGCCGCGCCAGGTCCAGGGCGCGCCCTCCTCCAGCGCGACCAGCGACATGCCCTCGACCTTGGACATCATGCGCCGCGTGTAGTCGGCGTCCTCCGGCTTCAGCGGGGCGAGGGTGAAGCCGCAGTTCCCGCCGGCGACGGTGGTCACACCGTGGTTGAGGGAGGGCGTCGCGTACGGATCCCAGAACAGCTGGGCGTCGTAGTGGGTATGCGGATCGACGAACCCGGGCGCGAGAACGAGCCCGGCCCCGTCCTCACCGGACCGGGAGGGTTCGGTGACGGAGGGGGCGACGACGGCGATACGTCCATCGCGAATCCCTACGTCGGCGGTATGAGCTGGGGCACCGGTCCCGTCGATGACGGACGCACCCTTGATGACGTGATCAAGCACAGGGGTCACTCCCTACGGACTGCGGTGAGTCGTCCTACCCAGGGGCGCGGGGCTGTATCGATCTGCGGCTCCGCCGCGTGGGCGCGACCAGCCACAGCGATCCCGCACCCGCCAACAAGCCTCAGACACCCCTCCGGAACCGCGAAGTCCGATGAACAGGATCCGTATCGATCTTCGGAACCACGTGCTCCCCGATCAGTCGAATCGTCTGGAGCGTCTCCTCCTTCGGCACCCCCACCGGCAGCCCGAAGCTCAACTGGTCCGCCCCCGCCTGCTCCCACCGCTTGCACTGCCGCAGCACCTCGTCCGGGTCCCCGCAGATGAGGAGTTCCTCCTCGATGAGGACCTCGACGAAGTCCTCCGTGTACTCGGGCAGCGTCTCCGGCCACACCGGGAAGCCCTCGGGCCGGGGAAAGGTGTCGTGGTACCGGAAGACCAGCGAGGGCAGGTAGTGCAGCCCGCCGCTCGCCGCGATCCGCACCGCCTCCTCGTGCGTGGGCGCGCAGATCGCGGTGGTGGTCACCATGACGTTGTCGTTGACGAAGTCCCCGATCGGCTCGGCGTCCACGATCGCGGACTTGTACTGCTCCAGCACCCACTCCATGTCGGAGACCTTCTGCACGCTGAAGCCCAGCACCCCGAGCCCCTTGCGGGCGGCCATGGCGTACGAGGGCGGCGACCCGGCGGCGTACCACATCGCCGGGTGGGACTTCCCGTACGGCTTGGGCAGGATCTTGCGCGGCGGCAGCGACCAGTGCTTGCCCTGGAAGCCCACGTACTCGTCCTGGAGCCACATCCGGGGGAACTCCGCGATCGTCTCCTCCCAGATCTCCTTGGTGTGGTTCATGTCCGTGATGCCCGGCAGGAAGCCGAGGATCTCGTGCGAGCCGGCGCCCCGGCCGCTGCCGAACTCGAAGCGTCCCTCGGAGAGATGGTCGAGCATGGCGACCTTCTCGGCGACCTTGACGGGGTGGTTGACCTGGGCGAGCGGGTTGAAGATGCCCGATCCCAGGTGGATCCGCTCGGTGGCGTGGGCGAGGTAGCCGAGGAACACGTCGTTGGCGGAGAGATGCGAGTACTCGTCCAGGAAGTGGTGCTCGGAGGCCCAGGCGTACTTGAAGCCCGACCGGTCCGCCTGGATGACGTACTCGGTCTCCTCCATCAGCGCCTTGTGCTCGGCGAGCGGATCGGTCTCGGCGCGCTTGCCGACGTATCCCTGTACGAAGAGCCCGAATTCCACGGCTGTTCACCGTCCCCGGTCCGAAGTTTCTGATGGATCGTCAGATCGCTGACTGTGGCACCGCCCGCATGAGGCGTCAATAGCTGACGGACAGTCAGATCACCGATACGCCGGCCAGCCAGCCGCCGTCGATCACGAAGGGCTGGCCAGTGATGTACGAGGAGTCCTGCGAGGTCAGGAAGAGGGCGAGCCGGGCCACCTCCTCGGGCCGGCCGATCCGCCCGAGCGGCACGAGCTTGCGGTACAGCCCGTCCAGGACCCGTGCCGTTCCCTCGGCGTCCGCGTCCGGGTCCAGCAGGGCCGGGTTGGACATCGCGGTGTCGACGGCGCCGGGGCACATCGCGTTGACGCGGATGCCCCGGGGGGCCAGTTCCAGCGCGGCGACCCGGGTCAGCCCGACGATCGCGTGCTTGGTCGCCGCGTAGGTCCCGACCGCCGCCATCCCGGTCAGCCCGGTGTAGGAGGCGGTGTTGACGATCGTGCCGCCGTCCTCCATCTCGGGCGCGACCGTCCTGATCCCGAGGAAGCAGCCGACCTGGTTGACCCGTACGACCCGCATGAACTCGTCGAGGGGGGTGTCCACCAGGGAGTTGAAGGTGAGGATCCCGGCGTTGTTGACCAGCCCGTCGATGTGTCCGTGGGTCCGTTTCACGGCGGCCACGGCGGACCGCCAGTCGTCCTCCTCCCCCACGTCGAGCCGTACGTACAGCGCCCCGATCTCCTCGGCGAGGGCCTTGCCCGGCTCGTCGAGGACGTCGGCCACCACGACCTCGGCCCCCTCCTCCCGGAACAGCCGCGCCTCCTGCTCACCCTGTCCGCGTGCCGCGCCGGTGACGACGACGACCCGCCCGTCCAGCTTGCCCATGGGGCGACTCCTCACAGATGGGGTCCCACATCGGCGCCGAAGGCGGCGATCTGGTCGACGAGTTCGCTGCGGCCGCGGCTGCGGAACCGCACCTGGATCCGGTCCACGCCCATCGCCCGGTAGGCCCGCAGCGACTCGGCGAGCCGTTCCGGTTCCCCGGTGAGCGTGCGGCGCCCCACGTGCCAGTCCGGGGTGCCGAGGTAGAGGGGCTCGGCGATGGCGCCGATGGCGAACGGGCCGTCCAGGCCCTCCTGTTCGCGCAACCGCCGGACGCGGTCGATCTGCGCGGGCAGCGCCTCGCGCGGATCGCCCTGCGGCAGCCAGCCGTCGCCCTTCAGGGCGGCCCGGCGCACGGCCGCGGGCGAGGAGCCGCCGACCCAGAGGGGGACGTGCTCCTGCGCGGGCCGGGGAAGCTGGCCGAGGCCCTCGAAGTCGTAGAGCTTGCCGTGGTGTTCGGGGAACTCCTCCGGGCCGAGGGCGGCGCGCAGGGCGTCGATGGTCTCGTCGAGCACGGCGCCCCGGCGGCGGAAGTCCACGCCGAGCGCCGTGAACTCCTCCTCCACGTGTCCGGCGCCGACCCCGAGCAGCAGCCGGCCACCGCTGAGGTGGTCGAGGGTCGCGTACTGCTTGGCGGTGACCAGCGGATGCCTCAGGCCGACCACGGCGACATGGCTGAGCAGCCGGACCCGTTCGGTGACCGCGGCGAGGTGGGCGAGGGTGGCGACCGGGTCGTACCAGGCCGTGCTCATCGCCGGTGCCAGCCGTCGCGGCACGGCGACGTGGTCGCAGCAGGCGATGTAGTCGAAGCCCGCGGTCTCGGCCGCGCGGGCCACCGCCACCAGGTCCTCGGGGCCCGCCGCCGCCTCCCAGGGCTCGGCGTACAGGGTGCTCCGGGACTGGACGGGGAGCTGGATTCCGTAGCGCACGCCCGCTCCCCCCTCAGGCCCCGGGGCCGGGCCACAGCCCGTCGTCGGTGAGGCCGAGCAGTTCGACGGCGTTGCGGCGCACGATCCGCTCGACGACGTCCGGGGCCAGATGCCCCATCTGGGTCTCGCCGACCTCGCGCGACCTGGGCCAGGTGGAGTCGGAGTGCGGGTAGTCCGTCTCGTAGAGGACGTTGCCGACGCCGATGGAGTCCAGGTTGCGCAGTCCGAAGGCGTCGTCGAAGAAGCAGCCGTAGACGTGCTCGGCGAAGAGTTCCGACGGCGGCCGGTGCACCTTGTCGGCGACCCCGCCCCACCCCCGGTTCTCCTCCCACACGACGTCCGCGCGCTCCAGGATGTAGGGGATCCAGCCGATCTGACCCTCTGCGTACATGACCCGGAGGTTGGGGAAGCGCTCGAACTTGCCGCTCATCAGCCAGTCCACCATCGAGAAGCAGCAGTTGGCGAAGGTGATGGTGGAGCCCACGGCGGGCGGGGCGTCGGCGGAGGTGGAGGGCATCCGACTGCTGGAGCCGATGTGCATGGCGACGACCGTGCCGGTCTCGTCGCAGGCGGCGAGGAACGGGTCCCAGTCGTCGGTGTGGACGGAGGGCAGCCCGAGGTGCGGGGGTATCTCGGAGAAGGCGACGGCCCGGACCCCGCGGGCCGCGTTGCGGCGGACCTCGGCCGCGGCGAGTTCGGCGTCCCAGAGGGGGACCAGGGTGAGGGGGATGAGCCGCCCGCGCGCCGCGGGGCCGCACCACTCCTCCACCATCCAGTCGTTGTAGGCGCGGACGCAGAGCAGCCCGAGTTCGCGGTCGCCCGCCTCGGTGAAGGTCTGGCCGCAGAAGCGCGGGAAGGTCGGGAAGCAGAGCGCGGACTGGACGTGGTTGACGTCCATGTCGGCGAGGCGGGCGGGCACGTCGTAGGACCCGGGGCGCATCTGCTCGTAGGTGATGACCTCCAGTTTGATCTCGTCCCTGTCGTACCCGACGGCGGTGTCCAGGCGGGTCAGGGGGCGGTGCAGGTCCTCGTAGACCCACCAGTCGCCGACGGGGCCGTCCGTGCTGCCCGGGGTGCCCATCACCGGCTTGAAGCGGCCGCCGAGGAAGGTCATCTCCTTCAGCGGGGCGCGGACGATCCGCGGACCGGTGTCGAGGTACTTCTTCGGGAGCCGGTCCTGCCACACCTGCGGGGGCTCCACCGTGTGGTCGTCGACGGAGATGATCAGGGGAAAGGTCGGTTTGGTCTCCATGGGGCTCACCGTAGCGCCGATCTGACGGTCCGTCAGCTCACGTGTCAGAGGGACGACTTCCGGCGGAACGGTGCGGAAAGCTTGTGAGGGCCTTGTGGTGTACCGCACGTCTGGCTGTGAGTGCGGTCTCGCACGGCTGACGCATCCGCCATGAACAAGGCAAACTGGCCTGGTTGTCATGACGTTCTGCAGGGGGACGGCGATGGACGGTGGACCGCGGGTGCCGGAGCAGCGGCGTGGCGGCTCGCAGGAGCCGAGGGCGCTGCGCTTCGGCGTGCTCGGGCCGGTGCGCGCCTGGCGTGCGGAGGAGCTGCTCAGCACCGGCTCCCCGCAGCAACGCGCGCTGCTCGCGGCCCTGTTGCTGCGGGAGGGCCGCACGGCGACCGCGGCCGAGCTGATCGACGCGCTGTGGGGCGACGAGCCGCCCTCCCAGGCGCTGGCCGCGGTCCGCACGTACGCCTCGCGGCTGCGCAAGATCCTCGCCCCCGGGGTCCTGGTCAGCGAGTCCGGCGGCTACGCGGTGCGCGGACTGCACGACGGCGCGCTGGACCTGGCCGAGGCCCAGGAACTGGCGACCGAGGCGGAGAAGGCGCGCGGCACCGGCGACCTGTGCCACGCCCGGGACGTCCTGAACCGGGCCCTGGCCCTGTGGGACGGCGAGCCGCTGGCCGGCGTCCCCGGCCCGTACGCCGAGGCCCAGCGGGTCCGCCTGGAGGAGTGGCGGCTTCAACTCCTCGAATCCCGGCTCGACATGGACCTGGAGCAGGGCTGCCACGCGGAGGCGGTCTCGGAGCTGACCGCGCTGACGGCCGCGCACCCGCTGCGCGAGCGGCTGCGCGAACTGCTGATGCTGGCCCTGTACCGCAGCGGCCGGCAGGCGGAGGCCCTCGCGGTCTACGCCGACACCCGCCGTCTGCTCGCCGACGAACTCGGCGTCGACCCCCGGCCCGGCCTGCGCGAACTCCAGCAGCGCATCCTGCGGGCCGACCCCGGTCTCGCGGAGCCCTCCGCGCCGCTCGCCGAGCCCCCGGCCGTCCCGGTCCGCCCCGCCCAACTACCCGCCACGGTGCCGGACTTCACCGGCCGTTCGGCCTTCGTCTCCGAACTGAGCGAGGTGCTGGCCTCGGCCGACGGCGGGGTGATGGCGGTGTCGGCGCTGGCCGGCATCGGCGGCGTGGGCAAGACGACGCTCGCGGTGCACGTGGCCCACCAGGCCCGGCCCGCCTTCCCCGACGGCCAGCTCTACGTGGACCTCCAGGGCGCGGGCGCGCGGGCGGCGGACCCGGAGACGGTCCTCGGCTCCTTCCTGCGCGCCCTCGGCACCGCGGACTCGGCGATCCCGGACTCCCTCCAGGAGCGGGCGGCGCTGTACCGCTCGGTGCTGGACGGGCGGCGGGTGCTGGTCCTGCTCGACAACGCGCGGGACGCGGCGCAGGTGCGTCCGCTGCTGCCGGGCACCTCCGGGTGCGCGGCGCTGGTGACGTCCCGGGTGCGGATGGTGGACCTGGCCGGGGCCCATCTGGTCGACCTGGACGTGATGTCCCCCGACGAGGCGCTGGCCCTGTTCACGCGGATCGTGGGCGAGGAGCGGGTGGCCTCGGAACGGGAGGCGGCGCTGGACGTGGTGGCGGCGTGCGGCTTCCTGCCGCTGGCGATCCGTATCGCCGCCTCGCGGCTCGCGGCGCGGCGCACCTGGACGGTCTCGGTCCTGGCGGCGAAGCTCGCGGACGAGCGGCGCCGGCTGGACGAACTCCAGGCGGGCGACCTCGCGGTGAAGGCCACGTTCGAACTCGGCTACGGCCAACTGGAACCGGCGCAGGCCCGGGCGTTCCGGCTGCTGGGGCTGGCGAACGGTCCGGACCTCTCGCTGGCGGCCGCGGCGGCGATGCTGGATCTTCCGGTCGAGACGACGGAGGACCTGCTGGAGTCGCTGGTCGACACGTCCCTGCTGGAGTCGGCGGCGCCCGGCCGCTACCGGTTCCACGATCTGGTGCGGCTCTACGCGCGTGCGTGCGCGGAGCGCGACGAGCATCCGCCCACCGAGCGGGACGCGGCGCTGTCACGGCTGCTGGACTTCTACCTGTCCACGGTCTCGGGCGTCTATCTGATCGAGCGGCCCGGCGACCGGCTGGTCGACCACCTGGAGCGGAGCCGCTGCACGGGGCTGGCCTTCGGAAGCCGTCGGGCGGCCCGGGACTGGCTGTACTCGGAGGCCGTCGCCCTGCTGGCCTGCGTCCGCCAGGCCGCGCGGACGGGGTCGCTGCGCCGCGCGGTGGACGTGCTGTGGGCCGCGATCGACCTGGCCGAGTCGGGGGCCAACTCCAAGGAGTACGAGGCGGTCGCGGAGTTGCTGCGGGACGCCGCGCGGGAGGCGGGCGACCTGCGCGCGGAGGGCCGGGCGCTGACGGCGCTCGCCTTCGTCCACCACATCTCCGGCAGCCGGTTCGACGTGGCCCTCCAGGAGGCCCAGCACGCACTGGAGCTGGCCACGTCGGCCGACGACCCGCTCACCGGCTGCTGGGCCGCCAACATCAGCGGTGTCGTCGCGCTCTACCAGAACCGCCACGACGAGGGCGAGGCCTACTTCACCAGCGCCATCGAGAACTTCCGGGCGCTCGGGGACCGCCCCGGCGAGGCGAGCGCGCTGTGCAACCTGTCGCGCATCCACCTGGCCACGTCCCGTACGGCCGGCGCGGAGACGCTGGCCCGCCAGGGCACGGCGATGTACGACGACATGGGCCACGCGCTGAAGGGCGCCAACGGCCGGTACGCGCTGGGCCTGGCCCTCACCCAGAGCGGACGGCTGAGCGAAGCGGCCCAGTGCCTGCACCAGGCCCTCCAGGTCTTCCGGGACAGCCGGCAGCGCCTCTGGGAGGGCATGACGCTGTTCCGGCTCGCCGAGGTCGACCTGGCGGCCCGACGCCCCGCCCAGGCGGCGGCCAACGCGGAGCTGGCGCTGACGGAGCTGCGCGGGATCGGCGGGGAGTGGCGGCGCGGGAACGTGCTCACCGTGCTCGGTCACGCCCTCGACGGCATCGGACAGCTCGACCGTGCCCAGGTGTGCTGGCGCGAGGCGCTCGACATCTTCGAGACGCTGGGCGCCGCGGAGGCCGCCGGGATCAGGGGCCTGCTGACCCCGGCCGCGACGGTCTGAGGGCCCGGCGTTCATCGTTCGTTTATCGCGGCCAGGCAGTCTCAACTGTGCCAAGCCGTCGCGTCGGGGGGCAGACGGAGCGGCAACCGGCCGGACCCTTATGGTGATCCGGCCCGCGAGATCCGCCCGGCGGTCCACGGGGGAGTTGCCGGGCGGATCTCGTGTCCTTCACGAACCACGCGTTCTTTCTTGCAGGGGAGCCAGAGAAATGACCGACGAGACGAGCACCGAGAACGTCCACGCGACGGGTGAGCCGACCGGTGACGCCACCACGGACAACGTCCACGCCACCAGTGAGCCCATCGCCACCAAGAACGTGCACGCGACCAGCGAGCCGCTCAAGCTGAAGGCCGACACCGGCGAGGCGACCACGGACAACGTCCACGCCACGGACAACCCGGCCTGACCGGCCCACACACCTGTCCCGACGGGGATCGGCCGCGGCGGCGCGGAGGGGGAGCCGCCGCGGCCGAGGTGTGTCCGGGGAGCGGGATTCGGCCGGGGGAGTCTTCGTTAACTTCGCGATTACCCGTCAAATCCCAGGTTTCACAGTGGCTTTGTGTGCGGCCACTGTCAGAACCGGCCACCCCCGCCCATCCTCATGACATGAACCTGCCGCCCAACCAGCGGGCCGGCAGCCTCATGGAGGTGTGGGATGCACCGCAGACTTGGCACCGCACTTGCAACCTCGACCCTGGCCCTGGTCACCGTCGTCGCCACCGCGTCGGCCTCCAGCGCCGCCCCCGCCGACAAGCCGCAGGTGCTGTCGAGCTGGACGCAGACCAGCGCGTCCAGCTACAACGCCTGGGCCGCCGCCCGCGCCAACCAGAGCGCCTGGTCCGCGTACGGCTTCGACTGGTCCACCGACTACTGCTCCTCCTCGCCCGACAACCCCTTCGGCTTCCCGTTCTCCAACTCCTGCGCCCGCCACGACTTCGGCTACCGCAACTACAAGGCCGCCGGCACCTTCAGCGCCAACAAGTCCCGCCTCGACAGCGCCTTCTACGAGGACCTCAAGCGGGTCTGCAACAACTACAGCGGTGCCACGAAGACCGCGTGCACCAGCACGGCCTGGACGTACTACCAGGCCGTCCGCGCCTTCGGTTAGCCGTTACCGAGCCCCCGCGGGCGAAGGTGGGGCGCCGGATCAGCCGGTCGCCGGCGTCCCTCTCAGCCCGCCCTTGACCACCTTGCCGCTCGCGTTCCTCGGCAGCTCCGCCACGAACTCCACCGAGCGGGGCACCTTGTAGTTCGCCATCTCGCGGCGCGCCCAGGCCATCAGGTCCTCCCCGGTCAGGGGCGCGCCCGCACGCCGGACCACGTAGGCCCGGCCCACCTCCCCGAGCCGCGCGTCCGGCACCCCGACGACCGCCACGTCCGCCACGTCCGGGTGCAGGCCGAGGAGTTGCTCGATCTCGGCCGGATAGGCGTTGAAGCCGCCGACGATGAACATGTCCTTGATCCGGTCCGTCACCCGCAGATTGCCCGCCGCGTCCAGGACCCCGACGTCCCCCGTCCGCAGCCAGCCGTCCGGCGTCAGCGTTCCGGCCGTGGCCGCCGCGTCCTGCCAGTAGCCCCGCATGACGTTGAAGCCGCGGACCAGGACCTCGCCGGGTTCCCCGGGGGCCGGTGCGTCCACCCGCACCTCCGTGCCCGGGATCGCGCGCCCCGAGGTGGCGGCGATCACCGCCGGGTCGTCGCCGCGGCGGCACATGGTGACGATCCCGCTCGCCTCCGACAGGCCGTACGCGGTGAGCACCGTGGCCACCCGCAGTTCGTCCCGCAGCCGCTCCACCAGCCGCAGCGGCACCACCGCCGCCCCGGTGACCACCAGCCGCAGCGCCGAGAGGTCGTGGGCGCCCCGGGCGGGGTGGTCGAGCAGGGACTGCAAGAGCGTCGGCGGGCCGGGCAGGACCGACACCCGCTCGGCGGCCAGGTTCGCCAGCACCGTGTCCACGTTGAACACGGGCTGCGGGATCATCGTGGCCCCGCGCGTCAGACAGGCGATGACCCCGGCCTTGTAGCCGAAGGTGTGGAAGAACGGGTTCACGATGAGATAGCGGTCCCCGGTCCCGAGGCCCGCCAGGTCGCTCCAGACCTCGTAGGCGCGCAGGGTCTGGGCGTGGGTGATCACCGCGCCCTTCGGCCGGCCCGTCGTGCCGGAGGTGTACACGAGGTCCGAGGGCCACTCCCCCGCCACCGACTCCCAGCGCCGCCGCACCCGCGCCTGCCCCACCCCCTCGCCCTCGGCGAGGAAGTCCTTCCAGGTCCGGAAGTCGGCCGGGGCGTCGTCGGCCAGCACCACGACCCGCAGCGCGTCCAGTCCGCCGCCCGCGGCCATCGCCCGCCGCAACGAGGCGACGTAGGACGTGCCGAGGAAGGTGCCGGTGACGAACAGCGTCCGCGCCCCGCTGCGGCGCAGCACGTCGGATGCCTCCGCGCCCTTGAACCGGGTGTTCAGCGGCACCAGCACCGCGCCCGCCGACACCGCCCCGAGCGCCGCCACGATCCAGTCCAGGGTGTTCGGGGCCCAGATCGCCACCCGGTCCCCGGGCCGGACCCCGTCCGCCATGCAGGCCGCCGTCGACCGTTCCACCCGGGCGCCCAGTTCGGCGTAGGTGATCCGCGTACGGCCCTCCACGACCGCCTCGGCGTCCGCGTACCGCTCGGACGCGTACCGGACGAGCCCCGGGATGCTTCCCCATTCCGTGTCACCGCGCACAACAGCCCCCAGACCAGTAGCTGACTGTCCGTCAGATTAGCTGTAACCTGACGCACTGTCAGCAGACGGGGAGGGGTCACACCATGGCCGGGCTCAAGGACGCGACCGCGATCGTCGGTATCGGACAGACCTCCTTCGCCAGGCAACTGGCGGAGGACGAACGCACCTTGGCCTGCCGTGCCGTCCTCGCCGCGCTGGACGACGCCGGGATAGCCCCCGGCGAGGTCGACGCCCTCGCCTCCTACACCATGGAGGAGACCGACGAGGTGGAGCTGGCCAAGGCCGTCGGCCTCGGCGACCTCACCTTCTTCAGCAAGGTCGGCTACGGCGGCGGCGGTTCGTGCGCCACCGTCGCCCATCTCGCCGCCGCCATCACCGCCGGCCAGGCCACCGTCGGCGTCGCCTGGCGCTCCCGCAAACGCGGCTCGGGCCCCCGCCCCTGGACCAACACCGCCGTCCAGCTCCCCACCCCCGCCCAGTGGACCCGCCCCTACGGCCTGCTGCGCCCGGTCGACGAGATAGCGATGCTCGCCCGCCGCCACATGCACGAGTACGGCACCACCCGCGACCACCTGTTCAACGTCGCCCTGGCCTGCCGCAACCGCGCCAACCAGAACCCGGCCGCGATCATGTACGACCGCCCGCTCACCCGCGAGATGTACATGACCTCCCGCTGGATCAGCGAGCCGCTCTGCCTGTACGACAACTGCCTGGAGACGGACGGCGCCCTGGCCTGCGTGGTGACCACCGCGGAACGCGCCCGCGACTGCGCCCGGCGGCCCGTCTACGTCCACTCCGCCGCCCAGGGCCTGCCCGCCCAGCACCACGGGATGGTCAACTACTGGAACGACGACCCGCTCACCGGACCCGCCTGGACCGCCGCCCGGCACCTGTGGAAGCACGCGGACCTCACCCCGCAGGACATCGACGTCGCCCAGATCTACGACGCCTTCACCCCGCTCGTCCCGCTCTCCCTTGAGGGCTACGGATTCTGCGCGCGCGGCGAGGGCGGCGCGTTCACCGAGGGCGGCGCCCTGGAGATCGGCGGCCGGCTGCCCCTGAACACCGGGGGCGGCGGGCTCTCCGAGGCCTATGTGCACGGCTTCAACCTGATCAACGAGGGCGTCAAGCAGCTCCGCGGCACCAGCACCGCCCAGGTCCCCGGCGCCGCCACCTGCCTCGTCACCGCGGGCGAGGGAGTGCCCACCTCCGCACTGCTGTTGAGGAGTTGACCCACCGATGCTCGCACCCGTCCCCGACGCCGACGGCGCCCCCTTCTGGCACTACGCCGAGCGCGGCGAACTCCGCGTCCAGTCCTGCGGCGACTGCGGCGAACCCCGCTTCCCGCCCCGGCCCTGCTGCCCGCACTGCCAGTCGTTCGCCGTCGAGTGGCGGCCGGTCACGGGACAGGGCCGGATCTGGTCCTGGGTCGTCCCGCACCCGCCCCTGCTCCCCGACTACGCGGCGCTCGCGCCGTACAACGTGATCCTGGTGGAGCTGGCCGACGCCCCGCGGATCCGCCTGGTGGGCAATCTCGTCGCCGCCCCGGGCGCCCCGCTCGGCTCCTTCGACCCGGACCGCGTCCGCATCGGCGCCCGGGTCAGGGCCGTGTTCGGCGACGGCCTGGTCCGCTGGACCCCGGAGCGGCCATGAGCGTCGCCCTCACCACCGACCAGGACACCGGCGTCGCGGTCGTGACCCTGAACCGGCCCGAGCGCCTGAACGCGATCGACCTCGACACGGCGGCCGAACTCGCCGAGGCCTGGCGGGCGTTCCGCTTCGACGACTCGGTACGGGCCGTGGTCCTCACCGGCGCCGGGGAGCGGGCGTTCTGCACGGGCATCGACCGGGACGCCGTGGTCCCCCAGCCGAACTCCCCCTACACGCAGGACGATCCGCTGCTCGGCATCGGACCGAAATCCAGCGACCTGTGGAAACCGGTGATCGGCGCCGTGCGCGGCATGGCCTGCGGCGGCGCCTTCTACCTGCTCGGGGAGTGCGACTTCCTGATCGCCGACCCGACGGCGGAGTTCTTCGACCCGCACACCTCCTACGGCATGGTCAGCGCCTACGAGTCGATGCTCATGGCGCAGCGCATGCCGGCCGGCGAGGTGGCGCGCATGACGCTGATGGGCACCGCCGAGCGGCTCTCCGCCCGCAGGGCGCACGAGGTGGGCCTGGTGTCCGAGGTCACCGAGGCGGGCGGGGACCTGGCGGCGGCCGTGCGGTGCGCCGAGGTGCTGGCCGGGTATCCCCCGGCCGCCGTCCAGGGCACGGTCCGCGCCCTGTGGGCGGCCCGGGAGGGCGCCCTCGCCCGGTCCTTCGCCCAGGCACCCCACCTGATCGCCCTGGGAAACCTCCCGCCCGAGCGGCAGGCGGAACTGTTCAGGACCCGGCGGGCGGACGCCCACCGGGTCAGGTGACTTCCTCCCCTTGGAGGCACAGTTGAGGGGCAACCCAGCCTTGACCTGCGGAAACGGTCACTTCAGGGCACTCTTTGACCTCAGAAACCGTGCCCGTTCCGCGACCACGCGGCGTTCTCTCGTCTCTCGCGACGTTGCCGCTGCCGCATCGGGGTGCGGCGCCGCCAGTCTCAAGTGATGTTGTCCGTCAGAAGCTCCGTAGAACCTCGGGCACAGCCTCAAGTCCAGTTGCTTATTGTCAACGAGTTACGCCGCCGGCCAGAGCCTTGAGCAGCGGTGTAGGCCGCATGCCATGGATTGACATTGCGAGACGGCTTGGCAGCGGCATCCTCGCGCGCACGGGCAACCTTGCGTAGGTCATCAAGGTTGTACCAGCCCGCAGGCGACCCCAGCGGCACGAGGTCGTACGTATCACTCGGAGCCGGAACAGGCTTTCCATTCATGAGGCCGCCCCAGGAGGATCGTTGGATCAACCTACCTCGCCTGACCTCATCTCAACACTAGTGCGCCAAAGGTCACTTGAAGGGGAAAAGACCATTCCTCCGAGCTGCCCAAGCTTGTGACGGCTTGAGAGGCGACAGGCGCGATATACGCGCACAGCAAGGCGCCCCCAACTGGGCGCCTTGCTTGCACAGTTGGGGGCGCTGGGACCGTCCCGGCGGGGGACAGGGACGGGGGTCATACGTTGCTGCCCCCGCGCCTCGCAGCACCCCGGAAGCGGCAGCCGTCGGGGGTGGCGCTATGCGCCCTGTATGGCACCCTGGGGGTCACTCTCGTCGTACGGGTTGTCTCCTGCCGGCGTGACTCTCCAGAATGTTCCCGCCGTCGCCTTGAACTGACGATGCGTCGGATTCAGGCCCGTGTACTTCAAAGCCCAGACCTCAACTGGCAAGCGCTCATTGTCAGTTGACTGCGCCTGCGACCCACATGTGATGCACTCGGCGGAGTCGATGCCCTGCGTTGCGCCCTGGGCGGTTTCCGGCCCTAGCGTCCACTCGGTGGCCCTGATGATCGAACGCGTCACAGTGCCCTCCTGCTACGTCGGTTGGCTTCGGCCACCTTGTCGCTCAGCGCGTCGGCATCCTGGGCGCTATCTGCTACCGGCTCGACGTCATGGACGGGCACGGGCCATTCCCGACCCCCGCGCTCCGGGCGCAGGTATGCAGTCGTGCCCATGACGTCCGTGAGAATGCCGGTCTTCCCGTCAGGGTCGCTCACGCGCTTGCCGATCAGGGGGTGTTTGGTCATGTGAGTGCTCACCGCTTGCCCCCTTGCAGAGCCCGCAGGGCCTTCGTGACGGATTCCGGGTAATCCTCATGGGCCGGATGGCGGCGCAGCATCACGGCGCAATCAGTTTTCAGGCTTTCGTCACTGGTCGACGCCTTGAGCGCCCCCAGCGCCGTGCATTGCTTGCAGGTGCTCATGAGGCATTCCCCCAAGTGGCGCCCTGGGCGCCTGTCCGGTACGCCTGCGAGGCGCCGCCCAGTGGGCCGACGTAGGGCCGGACCATGGCGCCTGTGCGCTCCCACGGGTCGGGCGTGCACCACTTGGCGCGCGGCGGGAGTTGGGGCGTTTGGGCGGGCACTCCGTACAGTTCCCTGCGGGCCTTCCGCGCGATGACCAGCCGTGCGCCCAACACGTCGGTCGACGGTAGGTGACGCGGCACCTGGGGCATGTTCGTACGGGCGTGCTTGCCGGGGGTGCGTCGCCGGAATGAGGCTCTCACTCGTTCGAGCGTTCGTGATAGGCAGGACACCGTCAGCGCTCCTCTGAAGCGTTGGCCATGCCCCCGGCCGTTCCAGCGGCGCGGGGGTCTCTTGCGTCTGACCATGCTGCCGACCCATGGGGGACGTCCTCGCCCTGATGGGGCGACAGTTGGGAGGACTCGGCGGTAACCTCGAAGAACGCCCAAACGTCCCAGGGGGAAGCCTTGAACACGGCGTTAAGATCAGCTATGGAGACGGCCGGTTTGTCGCCACGCCAACTCGCCGCCCGTGTGGGCGTTTCCGGCAAGACCGTTGAACGATGGGTTGCAGACGCAGACCTCATCCCGCATGCCAGAAATCGCGAAGACGCCTGCGGTGCGTTGGGAGTTGACGAAGAAATGATCTGGCCGAAAGCGGTAAAGGACCGAATCAAGACCGGTGGCGACCGTGAGATCATCCGCTCCTACCCGTACCGGTCGGCCTGCCCTTCAACACTGTGGGGCGAGTTGATTGCCGACGCGACAGAAGACCTGTTCTTCGCCGGATACACAAACTATTTCCTGTGGCTTGACCAGCCTGCATTCGTATCAACTCTCCGTCTTAAGCTGGACAACGGATGCCGAGTGCGTTTCCTACTCGGCGACCCCGACGGAGAGGTGACACGCAACCGAGAGTCGATCGAAGACGTGGCACTATCAGTGTCCACGCGCATTCGGATCACCCTTGAACATCTCGGCAAACTGGGGGCACATGCGGGCCTTGAAACCCGCTTCTCTGCTCCCGACGATGCCGTAAACCATGTCTCCCTGTCGGTGTTCCGATTCGACAACGAAGCGCTTGTCACTCCGCATCTCGCGAGGTTGGTCGGGCATGACTCCCCGATGCTGCACCTGCGCAAGCACGACAGCGGCGGAATGTTCGACCGTTTTTCCGAGCATGCCGAAGAACTGTGGGCCAGAGGCGTACAGGTGGGGGCCTGACGCCCGCAGCATCTTAGGCTTCCCAGACAAAGAAACGCCCTGGCATCCGCCTCGCAGACACGAGGGAACGCCGGGGCATTTCCGTCAGAACGTCGGGACAAGTCACGACGCTTCTCCCCTCGGTGCCGCCTTCGTGGATTGTTTCCCCCTGGATGAACTTAGAGCGGGTGATTTCCAAGTCCCAAAAAGATTGCGCCACTTTGCAGCAACTGGATTGACGGCATCGAATGAGCTCTCGACCATCAGGATGTCGCCGAGGTTTGCGCAAGACAGCGGACGGGAGAACCAACATCCAGTCACGGTTCCTTGGTAAGGACTCCACGCCTGGAGACAGCCCAACCCTCTGTGCCAGTGATCGGGACGCCTACGTCATCCAAGGCTGGAAGGTGTACGCGAACGAACTGCTCACGCAGCTCAAGGTCAGGGCTTGATCAAGTTCCGTGAGTGTCCTGGTTGTTGGTGATGCCCAGGATGGCGAGTGCTCGTTCGGGTTCGTGGCGGAGAGCTCGGGTGGTCTTCGCGATGTTGGTCGCGCCAAGGGTCTTGAGGGCTCCGATCGCGAGGTTGCGGAGGGTGGCCACGACGCGGGGTGCGTTGCCGGCGTGGACGGTGGAGGCGTCTTCGGCGAAGGTACGGTCGCGAATGTGGTGCTGGGCTTCGATGGACCACTGATCACGGGTGCAGCGGGCCAGGGTGGCGGCGTCGGCTGTGGCAACGGGTGCGGTGGTGATGCCGAGTTCGACCACGGCGTGCTGTTTGCCGTCGCCGCGGCCGGTGGTGCACCGCTCGACGAGCAGGGCCTGGGTGGCGTGCGGGAAGGCGACCTGGCCGTCGGCGAGGGGCTGGACGCGCACGATACGGATCTCGTGACGGCCGCTGTTCGTCTCCTCGGTGCGGTGCACCGTGATGGCCGTGTTGGTGTGCTCGTCCCAGTCGAGAGCGTCGAGCTGGGCGAAGAGGGCGGGCCGGTTCTCCTTGACCGGGAAGAGGCCGAAGGCGCCGCGTCGGTGCAGGTAGCGGGCGTGGGCGGCGACGGTGTGCAGAGCGTCCGCGGTCACGATCATGCCGGAGATGTCGGTGACCAGGTCCAGGGCCGGGGCGAAGTGGAGGGTCTCGTGCGGCTTGTGCTGCATTTCTCGCTGGGCGAGCATCACGCCCGGATCGGTGAGGTAGACGCCCAGCAGGTGCAGTTGATGCCCGTCGCTGTCGCGGGCGCCGCGGACCGTCTTGCCGTCCGCCGCGAGCGAGAGCACGGGCATCTCGCCGGCGATGCCGGCCAGCGGGTCGGCGGTGTGCGCCTGGATGAACGTGCCGACAGCCGCGTCCAGGGCGTCCGCGTCCAGACGGGCGAGCGCGCGGGTGAGCGTGGTGGCCGCCGGAAGCCGGTCCGGGTCCGCGCCGGGGACTTCGAGGGCCGCCAGGACGCCGGCGCCCTGGCCACGCGCCCAGCGGATCACACCGCGCACCCAGCACACCCCGCACAGCATGGCGCAGGCGACCAGGCCGAGCAGCATCGGCCAGGCGTGTGTGACCAGATGCGGAGTCCTCGGGTCGGGCACCGTGCGGACGGCCTCCAGCAGCGACGGCAGGCAGGGACGGGCAGGATGGCATGCGGGCGCGGCCTTCACGATCTTGCGAGTGGAATCACATGATCATGACGGGTCGCGCCCTTCCGAGTTCACCCGGCCTCCCGTCCAAGATCCGAGCACGCACCACGCCTGGGGCGGGGGCAGCCTGTCCGCCCTGATCACGCATGAAGTGGTACATGCCGCTTCGCGTAGGTCATTTCGCTGAGAAAACCGTCAATAAAAGGTAAACCTAGATGGCATCGGCCGTTAAGTTTAGATAGGCGCGGGAATTTGCTGTCCAAAAATGATCGTTGACGTAGCGATCATGTCGTGATTCTCTACTGCCGTCCGAAGCGCGCCCTCAAGGCAAAGAATGGGAATTCCGTGAACAGCAGATGTAGATGGATTTTGGTGCTGGTGGCAGCATTAACGATGCCGCTCTTACCTGCTCAGGCGGTTGCCGAAACTCATTCGCAGAATAATGCGTCGACGCTCCGGACTCTGGAGACAGAACTCGACGTGGGGTCGCAAGAAGAGAGCATGACGTCGGAATCCGTCAAGGCGGAGTCGACTGAGGAGTCATGCACTTCAACGCCGCCGGATTCACCTGAGCGTCATGCCGGAGTCGCGGAGACGTGTACAGCCGTTCTGCCTTTCACGGCTCAGTCGTCAAACTCGGTCAAGGACGCCCGTACCGCCACCGCAACGGCGGCCGGAAGCGTTTGCAGCATCACGGATCCGGGGTACTGGCACTTCGAAAGGCTGAGCTACTGCCTTCGCGAGATGACGGTGAATTTCACTCTCCGGGGCGATCAGCAGCAGGTGCTGGGGACGGCGATCCTCTATGTCAGCTCAAGTGCAACCCTGAATCCACGCTCAGGCGAGTGGAGTGAGGAGATAGTGGTTGAGGCCACTCAGTACACGCAACAAGTGACGAGCCTTAACGTCGCGGCCACTGCATTGTGCACCTCGACCTGTAAAGCAACGGATGAGCACCCGTGGAACGGTAACTGGACCCTCACCGATGGGCAGATCGCTCTCGGTTCGGTCACCTACTCCGACGTCCCTGCCGTCGGAGTGGCCGACTCGTCGACGGTTAAGTACAACCTCTACATAACGCAGCCGGGAACGATACCGACAATTCCCAACGTCAACTGGTCGAATCCCCGTGTTGTCCGCTGCGATTCCGCCCTGACCGGAGGCGGCAGCACCAGCACCGGATGCGCACTGCCCAGCATCAAACCCCAACTGGAACTTCCGGTCAGTCAGTACGGTGCCGCGGCAGTTACGTACGGGTGGGCGCAGTGGAATCTCCCGAACAAGTGGGGGCTCTACAGTGGGTCCCCGATGACTCGAGCCCTGGATGGCGATGCCAGGAGAAAGTTCACCTGCGAGGAGAAGAGTTCAGTCCCTTTCGTTAAGAAACCGGCCGATGTAGTCCTGGATGACTCGTGCGATGAATTCCCCTTCGCCTCGACCGAACAAGGTGGTACCGATGGCGGCATGTGCGCCGAGATCGTACCCTTGTTCGAAGATGACGGAAAATGGAGAGTATACGAGGCCGACCCTTCCAGGCCGGTCACCGGAACAGAGCCCTGTGTGCGCGGTCACGTCAACCTTGGCCAGAACTCGCTCGCTGGCACTGCATACAGCAACCTCATACAGAACATGCGCTTGATCGACAAGGATCCTTTCTACCTCACCGTGCCCGACTACTTCGACACAGTCGAGTAGCAGGCTTGCCGCTCCAGTTAATCCACGGAGCTCCGTCCGTGGATTAACTGGAGGGCTGAACGAGACCCCTGGAGAGCAGATGCCCAACCCTTGGCGGTGGGAGAATTCGGACCAGTTCTGCCTGAGTTTTTCCTTGGAAAAAACCCCGGAACAGGTGCTTGCCATCTACGGAGCTGATCTCAATAAGGCTCGCTGGCTATCCGCAGAGGAAGCTCCCGCATCACCCGCCCTGGGCACTGCACTGCGGGCCGGGTCACTGGGGCGATGGGCCTTCTGCCTAGAGTTCGACAATCCGATCGGCTGGACAGCAAAAATCATGCGCGACCTGTCAGAGCGCACCGAATCGATCATCCTTCTCCGGACAGCGAAAGCATTGAAGACGTTCCACTACGCCGTAGACGGAGAAGTTCACGAATGGTTCGAGCCTGGATATCCACCCAGTGTTCGAGGCCGGAGCCGACACGGTTTCGCGTCTCAGGTTCATGTCCTCACCTCGGCCGGCGCGGGTGCGATCGCGGCATGCTCGCAGGTAATCTCTCAACACATCGGTCATGAGCTGGGCACGGAAATTCTTCAGGGACCCCTGCTGTCTGCGGCGATCGCAGAAATCGACCGTCCCGGCCTGGACCACCCGGATCCTCCACTGCTATATCCGCCGTCTCCCCGAAAAAGTTCCAGTCGCCTGGGACGACGGCTTTAGCACACCACTGCCTCTCCCTCAGGCCCACGGGCCATTGCATGATCACGTCTCGACCCGAGTGCCGTGTTGGCGCATCTTGAAAGGGACATCCCGGTTCAGGGCTCGCGCAAGTTCCCGGGATCGCCCAACTGGCGTGGGGATGCTGTGGGTTGGGGCGGATGACAGAGCGGGCACGGGGTCCGTGATCATTCAGGTGTCTAAGCCAAGTGATCAAGAAGGTTCCTGTCTCATCTTCCCCGATCCCTGCCGTGTTGGCCAAGCTGGGTCCCCTCAATCCGGACGACACGGCTGACCTCCGCATCTTCCTGGAGGGGGTTCCCGACCCGCGCTCCCGACGCGGCCGCTGGTACTCGTTGACCGCGATCCTGCTGGTCTGCGCGGCAGCCGCGGTCTCGGGAGCCCGGACCATCGACGAACTCGCCGAGTGGGGCTCCCGCGCCGACGCCGGGCTGCTCGCGACGCTCGGCGTGCGCCGTCACCTGCCGCACTGGCGGCATGCGCCGTCCAGGTCGGCGATCGGGCGGGTCCTCGAGCGGCTCGACGCCGAAGCATTCGATGCGGCCGTGGGCGCCTGGCTGGCTCACCGCCGCACTGCCCGGACAGCAGCAGCCCGGGGCGGACGGAGGGTGATCGCCGTGGACGGCAAGGCACTGCGCGGCTCCGCCCGCCTGGACCAGCCCCGCAGGCACCTGCTGTCCGCCGTCACCCACGGCTGCCCGGTCACCCTCGCCCAGGCCGAGGTCGGGTCCAAGACCAACGAGACACGGCACTTCCAGCCCCTGCTCGCACCGCTCGACCTGAACGGAAACGTGGTCACCTTCGACGCGCTGCACTCCGTGAAGGCCAATGTCGCCTGGCTGACCGAGACCAGGAAGGCGCACTACGTGGCCGTGATCAAGCCCAATCAGCCCACCGCCTGGGCCCAACTGGACGGACTGGACTGGCATGCGGTGGCCATCCAGCACACCGCCTCGAACAAGGGACACGGCCGTCGCGAGTCCCGTTCGATCAAGACTCTCGCCATCGCCGACAACCTTGGCGGCATCGCCTTCCCCCACGCGAAGCTCGCCCTCCGCGTCCACCGCCGCCGCAAAGAGACCGGCAGGAAGGAGACCCGAGAGACCGTCTACGCGGTCACCAGCCTCGACATCCACCAGGCGAAACCGGCCGAACTCGCCTCTCACCTGCGCGGACACCGGACCGTGGAAGCCCAGCACCACATCCGCGACCGCACCTTCGCCGAAGACGCCTCCACCGTCCACGCCGGCAACGCACCCGGCGTCATGGCCACCCTCCGCAACCTCGCGATCGGAGCCCTCAAGACCCTCGGAGCGACCAACATCGCGAAGACCACCCGCACCATCCGCGACGAACCCGAACGAGCCCTCCCCATCCTGGGCATCACCTACAAGCCCGACCTCAACGGAACTTGATCAAGCCCTGCGCTTCAGGTGCCGCCCCTCACTCCACCGTCGCGTACGGTTCCGCCTCGCACTCGGCGACCCTGGCCGCGACGCCGCCGTTGGAGAGGTCCACCTGGACCGTCGCCGTCTCGCCCGCGGCCACGAACTCGTCCGCCGTCCGTTGCTCCACCAGGTTGGCGGAGGCGTCCAGGAAGTCGACGGTCACCGTGAAGTAGGAGCCGTAGGTGTGGGGGTTGGTGAGCTCCACCGTGGCGTACGGGTTCTGTTCCGTCGCGCAGCTCACCAGCTCGACCGTGCCGTCCTGGAGCGCCTCGGAGCTGCCGGAACCCGACCCGGAACCGGTGTCCGCGTCGTAGTCGGTGTCGTAGTCGGTGTCGTGGTCGTCATCGTCGTAGCCGCCGGAGCCGGACGAGCCGCCCGACGTCGACGACGAGCTGTCGTGGTTCTGACCGGAGCTGCTGCAACCGCCGCCACCCCCACCGCCGTCACCGCCGCCGCCGTGGCCGCGCCCCGACGAGAAGCCCGTCAGGGCCAGCACCACCATGGCCGTCACCGCTGTGAACCTGAGTCCGCGCCCCCGAAGATCCATGACGGCGACCCTAGCGATCACCTGTCACGACCATGTCACCGCATGGCGACCGGAGCGTCCCCGGCGTAGCGTCCGGAGGGAGAGCGGCGTCAGGGCCGCTCCCGGCAGCGACGGCCGCCGCCCGGGTCCCTTCCGTGCGACCGGTCCGACGGCCGTCCCCTGCCTCAGGCCGTCCCTCAGGCCGTGCGCGCGGTGCCCGTCCCCTTCTCCGCGTCGAGCGCGTAGACGCACCGGTCCTTGCTGCACGCGTACACCACGCCGTCCTGGACGACCGGGGAACCGGTGATCTCGCCGCCGGTGGCCAGCTTCCAGCGCAGCCGCCCGTCGTCCGCCTTCAGCGTGTACAGCAGGTGGTCCGTCGAGCCGAAGTGGATCCGGCCCGCCGCCACCGCGGGCGCCCCCACGATGTCCCCACCCGCCTGGAAGCGCCACTTCGGCGTCCCGGTGACCGCGTCCAGCGTGTACAGGCCCTTGCCGCTGCCGACGTGCACATGTCCCGCGGCCACCAGGACCGGCTCGGTCGAGGACCGGGACTCGGTGGCGATCCGCCAGCGGTCGCGGCCGTCGGTGGCGTCCAGGGCGTACACCGTGCCGAGGTAGTCGGCGAGGTACACCCCGCCGCCGGTCACGGCCGGGCCCGGTACGAAGGTGGGCGGACAGAGGAAGACCGCGGGGGCCTCGAAGTGCCAGCGGACCTGTCCGGAGGCGACGTCGAGCGCCAGCACCCGGGTGCCGGCCGAGACGTAGACATAGCCGTCCGGGGCCGGGGAGACCCGCACCGGGACTCCGCCGCAGGAGGCCGTGTCGCCGATCGGGTACGACCAGCGCTCGTCCCCCGTACGGGCGTCCAGGGCCCGCAGCCGGGCGTCCTGCCAGACGTAGACCGTGCCGTCGTGCAGCGCGGGCCCCGCCTCGGGGGACTCGAAGTCCGTCTGGGCGCCGCCCAGCTCCCACAGCCGTCTACCGGTGGACGCCTCCCACGCCTGGACGCCGCCGCCGCGGGTGCCGGTGACGACCGTGCCGCGCTCGGCCTTGAGCGAGTACACCCAGGCGTCCGTCGGCAGCCGCCACAGGTCGCCGCCCTCGCGGCAGTCCAGGGCGAAGAGGGTGGGGCCGTCGGAGGCGTGGATGCGGCCGTCCGCGACCGCCATCGACCAGGCGACGTCCCGGGTCTTGAAGCGGCGGCGGCCGGTGCCGACGTCCAGGGCGTGCACCTCGAAGGAGGTGACGTAGACCAGGTCGCCGGCGACCGAGGGCGTGCCCCACACGTCGTTCGACATCCGGAAGCGCCAGGGCCGCCAGCCGCTCGCGGTCTCCGGGGGCGCGGCCGGCACGGGCGGCGCGGCGGCGCCCACCGCCGGGTCGGCGCCGTTGACGCCGGGCCGGGGCTTGGTCCAGGAGGCGACCAGGCCGGCCTCGGGCGGCGGTGCCTTCACGGCGGCGGCGCGGGCGTCGGCGACGCGCGGACCCGGGCCGATCGGCACCTGGGCGCCCGCCAGGCGCACCGGGCCGGTGTCGGGGGCGCCGACCGGCACGGGGGCCGGGACGACGGGGTCGTGGGCGGGGGGCGGCGGCACCATCCGGCCGCCGCTGCGGCCCCCGGAGGAGGGCGCGGGCTTGGCCGGGGGGCGGCCGTTGCGGCGGGCCTCGATCAGGCCGACCGCCCGTTCGGGCAGCCAGGCCGACGCGGTGCCGCTGTCGTCGGAGCCGGAGCCGAACAGGTGCGGGGCGAGCTGGGCCTGGAGGTCGGCCGGGTTGGGGCGGCCGGTGGCCTCCATCTGCATGCAGGACTCGATCAGCGGACGCAGCTCGTCCGGGAGTCCTTCGAGGTCCGGGCCCTCCCGGAGCAGCATGAAGACGGTCTCCACCGGGTTGGCGCCGTGGAAGGGCGGGTGGCCGGTCGCCGCGAAGACGAGCATCGAGCCGAGGGAGAAGACGTCGCTGGCGCCGGTGACGCTGCGGGAGTCCTTGGCCTGCTCGGGGGACATGTAGGCGGGGGTGCCGACGGCCACGTTGGTCATCGTCAAACGAGTGTTCGACACGCCGGAGGCGATACCGAAGTCGATCACCCGGGGGCCGTCCTCGACGACCAGGACGTTGGAGGGCTTGAGGTCGCGGTGGACGAGACCGGCGCCGTGGATGGACTGGAGCGCCTCCGCGACCCCCGCCGCGAGCCAGCGCACCGCCTGGGCCGGGAGGGGCCCGCACTCGTTCACTATCTCTTCGAGGGAGGGCGCGGGCACATAGGCGGTGGCCAGCCACGGCACGGCGGCACGGGGATCGGCGTCGACCACGGCCGCCGTGTAGAAGCCGGACACGGCACGGGCCGCCTCCACCTCGCGCGTGAAGCGGACGCGGAAGAGCTGGTCCTCGGCCAGCTCCGTACGGACCGTCTTGATCGCCACGCGCCGGCCCGACGCCGAGCGCGCGAGATAGACCAGCCCCATGCCGCCGGCCCCCAGCCGTCCCAGCACCTCGAACGGCCCGATCCGCCGCGGATCGTGCTGCGTCAGCTGATCCACCACTTGCCTGCCACCTCCCCGTACGGGCCGCGTCACCCACGTATGTACGCGACCCCGTGCAGCGTCTCACCACCGCACCGCCATGGCGGCACGCACCCCGATTCTTCCTGGCCCGGGGCGTGGTTGCGAACCCGGGGGCGAATCGGGGTGTCTCCCTACGAATGGGGACGAAACGACTCAGTCGGCGCGTTCGAGTACCGCGAACGACGCCCCCTGATTGTCGGTCACGACGGCCACCGTGCCGTAGGACGTCTCAAAGGGCGGAGCCTGCACCCGTCCGCCCAGGCGCAGCACGGTGTCGACGGCGGCCGCGCAGTCCGCCACCCGGAAGTGGACCAGGAAGTGCGGGGGCATCACGGCGGAGAAGACGCCGGCGACGGGGGCGCGGCCGAAGTCGGGTTCGGCGTCGGGGCCGAACAGGGCGTCGTGGAAGAGACCGCCGTAGAAGGCGTTGGCGGCCTCGGTGTCCCGGGCGTACAGCTCGGCCCAGACGAAGGTGCCCTCCTCGTGGCGGCGGCCGAAGCCGGGGTGGGCGCCCGCCTGCCAGAGGCCGAAGACGGCGCCCTCGGCGTCGGTCACCAGGGCGGTCGTGCCCTCCTCGCCGGAGGGGACCGGGGCGGTGACGATCTGCCCGCCCGCGTCCCGGATCCGCCGGGCCAGCGCCACGGCGTCCGGGGTGGCGAAGTACACGGTCCAGACGGTCGGCATCCGTCCGTCCGTCTTGGGGACCAGCGCGGCGACCCGCTCCCCGTCCTTCAGCGCGTACGGCTCCTCGTCCTCCGGGAAGCTCCACCCGAAGAGCTCTCCGTAGAACCGCTTGCCCGCTTCGACGTCGGGGAGCTGGGCGTCCACCCAGCACGGGACGCCCTCCACATACCGGGATGCCCTGTTTTCGGCCATGTCGTCAAAGTAACGGGCCCTTCCGCACGCCGCAGACCAGGCACACCCGGCTCCGGGAGCCCCCGCACCCCATTTGCAGTCGGCCGAATCGCGCTCCCATCACCCCTCGGTAAGCTGACGGCATGACAGGACAAGTGCGTACCGTCGACGGCCGCGTGGCCGGCCGGCGTGGGCAGGCGACCCGGCAGAAGCTGCTCGACTGCCTCAGCGAGATGCTCAGCTCCTCCCCCTACCGGGACGTCAAAGTCATCGATGTCGCCCGGAAGGCGGGCACTTCGCCCGCCACCTTCTACCAGTACTTCCCGGACGTCGAAGGCGCCGTTCTGGAGATCGCCGAGCAAATGGCCGCCGAGGGCGCCGGGTTGACCGAGCTGCTCCAGGGGCGTTCCTGGGTCGGCAAGTCCGGCTGGCAGACCGCCCAGGAACTCGTGGACGGATTCCTGGAGTTCTGGCGGAAGAACGACGCGATCCTGCGCGTGGTCGACCTCGGCGCGGCCGAGGGCGACAAGCGCTTCTACAAGCTCAGGATGAAGATCCTGAACTCGGTGAACAACTCCCTCGCCGACGCGGTCGCGGAGTTGCAGGCCAAGGGCAAGGTCGACAAGGACGTCAACCCGGCCGCGATCGCGGGCTCGATCGTCGCGATGCTCGCGGCGGTGGCCTCGCATCAGAAGGGCTTCCAGTCCTGGGGCGTCAAGCAGGCCGAACTCAAGCCGAACCTCGCCCTGTTGGTGCATCTGGGCGTGACGGGCAAGAAGCCCACGAAGTAGCACCCACCCTCTTCCCCGGGCCCCCAAGTCCTGTCTGGCAGGCGGTCGTCCACCCCGGTGGACGACCGCCTGCCGCGCTATGCGGGCAGCGGGCGGTCCCGTACGACGTGCTTCATCACCAGCGTCGAGGTCAGCCGCTGCACGCCGGGCAGGGTGGCCAGGCGCTCGTCGTAGAGCCGCTGGAAGGCGGCGAGGTCGGCGGTGGCCACCCGCAGCAGGTAGTCCGGCTCCCCGAACAGCCTCTGCGCGTCGAGGACATGCTCGATCTCGGCGATGGCCCGCTCGAACTCGGCGACGGTGTCCCGGTCCTCCTGCCGCATCGAGACGAAGACCAGGGCCTCGAAGGTCAGCCCCACGGCGGCCGGCTCCACGACCGCCCGGTAGCCGCTGATCGCCCCCGACCGCTCCAGCTCCCTGAGCCGGCGGTGGCACGGCGAGACACTCAGCCGCACCCGTCCGGCCAGCTCGGTCACGGTCAGCCGACCGTCCTGCTGGAGTTCGGCAAGAATCTTCCGGTCCACGTCGTCCATGGGGCAGATCTTCCCTCAGACCCGGCCATGGCGCGCAAACTTCGACAACACTTTCGGGCCATTCCGGCCTAATCTCCCCGGCATGGACTCCGGAACCCTTCTCTCCTTCCTCGCGCTGGACCTGCTGCTGGTGTGCGTACCGGGCGCCGACTGGGCGTACGCGATCTCGGCGGGACTGCGCGGCGGCTCGGTCGCGCGGGCCGTGGGCGGGCTGGTGAGCGGGTACGCCCTGCACACGGTGCTGGCGACGGCGGGCCTCGCCGTGCTCGTCGCGCGTTCCCCCACGCTGCTGACCGCGCTGACCGTCGCCGGGGCCGCGTACCTGGTGTGGCTCGGCTGGAGCGTGCTGCGCCGCCCGGCGGTGCCCTCGCGGGCGGCCGGGTCCGCCGCGGGTTCCGACGGGGGGCGGGTGTTCCTGCGCGGGGCGGTCATCAGCGGCCTGAACCCGAAGGGACTGCTGCTCTATCTCTCGGTGCTGCCCCAGTTCCTGGTCACCGGGGACGGCCGGCTGCCGGTGCCCGCGCAGACCGCGGCGCTCGGACTGCTCCACATGGCCTGCTGCGCCGCCGTCTACCTGACGGTCGGTCTCGGCGCCCGCGCGGTCCTCGGCGCCCGCCCCGCCGCGGCCCGCGCGGTGACCCGCACCTCCGGCGCGGCCATGCTCGGCATGGGAGCCTTCCTCCTCGTCCAGCACGCCCTGTGACCGGGGGCCGGGCCGGGCCAGATACGGCTTCGCCCGCCCGCCCTGGACCACGGCAGGAGGGCAGACATTCACGTGCGGCGCCGAAACCGCTCCGGCCGGCCGGCTCGCGCCACTCGCCCGCCGGGGCACCCGAAGCGCCGCCAAAACCCCGCCCGTTCCGCGGCTGCGGCCGCGCGGAGGGCCACCGGGCCGCACCGCCCACCGCAGCTTGCCCCCACCTGCCGGACGGCAGCGCTACGACCCGGTCGGCTCGATTCTGAAGAGGCGGATCTCGCGGTCCACGCGGGACTGGTACGTCGCGTACGGGGGCCAGAAGGCCAGGGCCGCCCGCCAGGCCGCGGCGCGCTCCTCGCCCGTCAGCAACCGGGCCGTCACGGCGATGTCGGCGCCCTTCCAGTTGATCTCGGCGTCCGGGCGGGCGAGCAGGTTGGCCGTCCAGGCGGGGTGGCCGGGCCGGCCGAAGTTGGAGCCGACGAGGATCCAGCTCCCCCGCTCCGGTTCCGGCATACAGGCGAGCGGAGTGCGGCGGGGCAGTCCGCTGCGGGCGCCGGTGGAGGTCAGGATCACCCCGGGCAGCAGCTGCGCGCTGAGCAGCACCCGGCCCCGGGTGAGCCGGTGCACGGAACGGTCGAGCGCGGGAATCACCTGCGGGGCGACCTTGGCAAAGCCCCGCGTCAACGACACCCACCGCACCACCCGCACGCCGAGGCCACCGGTTCCTCCGGTCACACCGTCACCTCCGGTGCCTCGAAGAGGCGCGCGGTGTTCGCCGCGTGGGCCCGTAGCCGGTGTACCGGGCCGAAGAGCAGTTCGTCGCCCGTGGCCCGTTTGAAGTAGAGGTGGGCGTCGTGCTCCCAGGTGAAGCCGATGCCGCCGTGCAGCTGGATGGCCTCCCCGGCGGCGACGCGCAGCGCCGTCAGCGCCTCGGCGAGGGCGAGCCCGCCGACGGGTTCGGCATGGGCGGCGGCCCAGGCGGCGTAGTGGGCGGCGGACCTCGCGGCCTGCACCTGGACGTACACATCGGCCAGCCGGTGCTTGACGGCCTGGAAGGAGCCGATCGGCCGCCCGAACTGCTCCCGCCGCCGCACGTGCCCGACGGTCAGCTCCAGCACCCGCTCGGCCGCACCGACCGCCTCGCAGGCCAGTACGGTCGCGGCGGTGTCCCCCAGCCGGGCGAGGGCCGCGGGCACGTCGGCCCCCTCCCGCCCCAGCGGCTCCGCGCCGACCTCCCGGAACTGGAGTCCGGCGAGCGGCCGGGTGGCGTCCAGGGCGGTGCGCCGCACCCGGACCAGCCCGGCGGCGTCCCCGGGGACCAGGAACAGGCCGGTCCGGGAGCGGGCGAAACCGCCGGTGTGGGCGGCGACGAGGAGCAGCCCGGCCCGGTGCCCGTCGAGGACGTGGTCGACCTCCCCGTAGAGCCGCCACCCGTCGGCCGTCGGCCGGGCCTGGACCCCGCCCGAGCGTCCCCCGCCCGCCCAGTCGCCGTCGTTGGCGCCGGTCAGGGCGAGACAGGCGGGCGGGGCCGCGAGGGCGGCGGTGAGGGAGCCGTCGGCGATCCGGGGCAGCAGGGCGGCGCGCCGGTCGGGGCTGCCGAGGGCCAGGATCAGCGGGGCGGCGAGGACGGCGGTGGCCAGCAGGGGCGTGGGCGCCAGGGCCCGGCCCGTCTCCTCGGCGGCCAGGGCGAGTTCGGTCACCGAGCAGCCGACGCCGCCGTACTCCTCGGGCAGGGCGAGTCCGGGCAGGCCGAGCTGTCCGGCGAGGGCCGCCCAGAGGGCGGGGTCGTACCCGTCGGGGCTGTCGACGGCGGCGCGCAGCTCACGCGATCCGCAGCGCTTGTCGAGGAGTTCGCGCAGAGCGCGGCGGATCCCGTCCTGTTCGGGGGTGAAACCGGCGTCCATCGCTGCCCCTTCCCACCAGATCTGACGGTCCGTCATATTAGGAGGGTCGGGTCCAGATGCACAGAGGGAGAGGCCTCCATGACCGCCGGAAACCGGAAAGTCGCCGTGGTCGGGGTCGCCCTCGCCGACTGCGGCCGCGTGGACGACGCGACGCCCCACACCCTGCACGCCCAGGCCGCCCGCCGGGCGCTCGCGGACTCCGGGCTCGACCGCTCGCTCGTCGACGGCCTCGCCTCCACCGGAACCGGGGTGCTCGCGCCGGTCGAGGTCGCCGCATACCTGGGCCTGCGCCCGACCTGGGTCGACTCCACCTCGGTGGGCGGCGCCACCTGGGAGGTGATGGCCGCCCACGCGGCGGACGCGATAGCGGCCGGGCACGCCGAGGCGGTCCTGCTGGTCTACGGCTCCACCGCCCGCGCCGACATCAGGGCGGGCCGCCGGACCGGGAACCTCTCCTTCGGTGCGCGCGGCCCGCTCCAGTTCGAGGCGCCCTACGGGCACACCCTCGTCGCGAAGTACGCGATGGCGGCCCGCCGGCACATGGTCGAACACGGCACGACGATCGAGCAGTTGGCCGAGGTGGCGGTGCAGGCGCGGCAGTACGCGGCGCTGAACCCGGAGGCGATGTTCCGCGACCCGATCACCGTCGACGACGTCCTGTCCGGGCCGCTGATCGCGGACCCCTTCACCAAGCTGCACTGCTGCCTGCGCTCCGACGGCGGGGCGGCGGTGCTGCTGGCGGCGGAGGAGTACGCGCGCGACTGCCGCCGGGCGCCGGTGTGGGTGCTGGGGACCGGCGAGTGCGTGTCCCACTCCGCGATGTCCGAGTGGGAGGACTTCACGGTGACCCCGGCGGCCGTCAGCGGGCCGCTCGCCTTCCGGCGGGCGGGGGTGCGGCCCGCGGAGATCGACCTCGCCCAGATCTACGACGCCTTCACCTACATGACCCTGGTGACGCTGGAGGACCTCGGCTTCTGCAAGAAGGGCGAGGGCGGGGCCTTCGTCCAGTCCCGGGAGCTGCCGGTGAACACCGACGGCGGCGGCCTGTCGGCCCAGCACCCCGGTATGCGCGGGCTGTTCCTGCTGGTGGAGGCGGTACGGCAGCTCCGGGGGGAGTGCGGGGAGCGGCAGGTGCTGCGCGCCGACGGCAGCCTGCCGCGGCTCGCCGTGGCCTCGGGGACGGGCGGCTGGTTCTGCTCATCGGGGACGGTGGTGCTGGGCCGGTAGGGGCCGGGGCGGTGGTGCTCGGCCGGCCGGGGCGGCGGGCGGAGGGAACACCTCCTGACGGGGCGCGCGTTGAGGAGTGCGTACCGGAGGCGGGTCCCGCGGACGCCGGGGCCCGCCCCTCCGGACCGCCGACGTGGAGTAGGAGACCGCTCATGGCCCTGAACCGCACCGAACGCGCCGAGTTCCTCGCCGAGCCGCACATCGCCGCCCTCTCGGTGGCGGCGGGAGCGGACCGCGCGCCGCTGACCGTGCCGATCTGGTACCAGGTCGCGGACGACGGCACCGTCTGGATCATCACCGGCCTGGAGTCCAGGAAGCACGAGTTGATCAGCTCGGCCGGCCGGTTCACGCTGATGGTGGACCGGCTGGAGCCGACGATCCGGTACGTGTCGGTGGAGGGGCCGGTGACCGGCACGGAGCCCGCGACGATCGAGCTGCTCAGGGAGATGTCGGCCCGCTATCTGCCCGCCGAGAAGGTCGACGCGTACGTCGACTTCTCCTGGAAGAACCACGGCGAGATGGTGATCGTGTGGATGCGGCCCGAGCGTTGGGTCTCCTCGGACCTGGGTTCCGTCTGACAATCGGGGCATGGGAACGGATCTTCATGAACTGCTGAGGTCGCTGCGGGTGTGGGACCCGGAGGTGACCGAACTGGCCGCCTTCGACCCGGACGCGGCGCCGTCCGAGCCGCTGCCGCTGTTCGCGACCTGGTTCGCGGACGCGGTGGCGGCGGGCCAGCCGGAGCCGCACACGATGTCGCTGGCGACCGCGGACGAGGAGGGCCTGCCGGACGTACGGACGGTGATGCTGCACGGCGCCGACGCGGCGGGCTGGTCCTTCGCGACGCACGCGGGCAGCCGCAAGGGACGCCAGCTCGCGGCCCGGCCGTACGCGGCGCTGGGCTTCTACTGGCCGGTGCTCGGCCGGCAGGTGCGGGTGCGGGGCACGGTGACCGCGGCGCCCTCCGCGGAGAGCCGGGCGGATCTGCACGCCCGCTCGACGGGCGCGCTGGCCGCCGCCCTCACCGGCCGGCAGAGCGAGGTCCTCTCCTCCCTGGAGGAGTTGGCGCGGGTCTCGCAGGAGTCCTGGACGCGGGCCCAGGAGGATCCGGACGCCCCGGTCGCGACCTGGACCCTGTACCGGCTGCGCCCCGAGGAGGTGGAGTTCTTCCAGGGCGAGGAGCGCCGCCGGCACGTACGCCTGCGCTACCTCCGCGACGAGGACGCCTGGACCCGGGAGCTGCTCTGGCCGTGAGGCCCGGTGCGGCCTAGGTCGTGTCTGACGATTCCCGTCGTCGCCCGGAGGGCGGCTCCGCGGGGTCGTGGGGGTACCTCCCGGTCGAGCGCAGCCGAGACTGGGGGAGCGTGCTCTCGGCGTGCCGGGCGCGGGCCCTCGGACTGGTTGTCCGTGGGTCTGTGCCCGGTGCGGCGAGTGGGGGTGCCCCCTCTGGGGGAGCGTGCATGGCGCCGCGGGGCAGACGGGAATCGTCAGACACGGCCTATCCGCCCGCGCCGTCCGCGAAGTCGTACACCTCGAAGTCCGCCACCGCCCGGTACCCGATCCGCTGATAGAGGCTGTTGCTGGTGGTGTTGGCGAGGTCGGTGAAGAGCAGGACCTCCTCGGCGTCGGAGCGGACGGCGGCCCGGCTGACCTCCACCGTCACGGCCCCGGCGTATCCGCGTCCGCGCAGGTGGGGCGGGGTGTAGACGGGGGCGATACGGACCTGTCCGGCGACCGTGGGGGTGACCCCGCACATGGCGACGGGGGTGCCGTCGGGGTCCTCCCAGAAGGTGATGCCGCCGTAGGAGATGCGGTGGTCGGCCCAGGCCTCCACCTCGCCGGCGGCGTGGTCGCCGACGCTCTGGGTGAACTCCCCGTACCAGCGGACGAGCAGGTCGCGGTCCTTCTCGTCGGCCACTCTGGCCCGGCCGGCGGGGACCGGCTGCGGCATCATCAGCATGCCGAGCCGGTAGAGCCGCTGGCGCTGGCGCAGGGCCGCGGCGGCGCCGGTGTGGCGCTGCCAGGAGCGGACGAAGCCGGTGGTGGTCTCCTGGGTGCCGATGATGCCGGGGACGGGATGGCCGGTGGCCACCAGGTGGGCGGCGAGGGCGTCGGTCTCGTCGGCGGTGAGGGGGGTGACGTTGAGCCGGTAGGGCGGGGTGCGGAAGTAGGCTCCGCGGACCTCGCCGTCGCGTTCCATCACCCCGAAGACGGGCGGCTCGTCGCCTCCGTACGCGCGCAGTCCGCGCAGGCGCAGGGACTCCGTCACCGTCAGGGCCACGGTGTGCAGATCGGGGCGCGACCGCAGGAAGCCGCCCGCGTGGGCGAGGAAGCGGTCGAGGTCTTCGGTGACGTACCAGTCGTCCGAGCGCATGTCTCATGATCCCGCGTCCGTACGGGACTTGGCCATGCCTGGGGGAGGTGAACCGGTCGGCGCGAGGACGACAGCCCTACTCGGCGTCCGGGTCGGGGTCGTCGGCGAGGCGGGCGTGCAGGTGCATGTCCCGGTACGCGTCGTGGCGGCCGGCCTCCCACATGGCGCCCCGGAGGGTCCCCTCGTAGGCGAATCCGCAGCGCTCGGCTATGTGGCACGAGGAGTCGTGGCCCAGGGCGTGGTCGAGTTCCAGGCGGTACAGGCTCAGGTCGGTGAAGGCGCAGCGGGTGGCCAGGGCCAGCGCGCGGGTGGCGACGCGGTGGCCGCGCGCCTCGGGGAGGACCCAGTAGCCGACGCGTGCCGTGTTCAGCGCGCGGTTGACGACGTTGACGCCGACGTGCCCGAGCGGCCGCCCGGTCGCCCCGTCGGCGATGCAGAAGGGGGCGGCGGTGCCCTCGGCCGCGTTGCGCGCGACCGCCAGCAGGTCCTCGTACGCGTCGTCGAGGCTCTCGGTGAACCGCAGCGGGGTGTTCCAGCGCCGGAACTCGGGGTCCGTCCGGCCGCGCAGCCACGCCTCGACGTCCGTCTCCGACTCCGGGTCCCAGGAGCGCAGCCAGAGGTCCGGGAAGCGCGGACCGGAGGGGGAGGGCTGTGCGGGATGCTGACCGGCGAGGCTCATGGAGCCATTGAAACCGGTCGCTCACCCTTGTGCGGGTCGGATGCGTTTTCGAGGGCGGAACACCGGCACCCCGTCCCTGAATCCGGCCTCCAGTTCCATCCCGGCCCGCAGCGGCGCCTCGCCCGCCGACTCCGTCCACTCCACGATCTCGGTCATCATCCGGGGTCCCTCGGCGAGGTCGACCACGGCGGCGACGTAGGGGACGCGCCCGCCGAAGGGCGGCAGGTCGTTGCGGTGCACGACCGACCAGGTGTAGAGCGTGGCCCGGCCGCTCGCGGTCTCCCAGCCGACGTCCTCGCTCCAGCAGTACGGGCAGAACGCGCGGGGGTAGTGGTGCGCCCGGCCGCACGCCCGGCACCGGCGGATCAGCAGCCGCCCCTCGGCCGCCGCCGCCCAGTAGGGGCGGGTGAAGGCGTCGGGCTCGGGCAGGTCGAAGCGGGCCCCGGCGGTCATCCGAAGAGCCCCAGCCAGGCGTCCACGGACCAGGTCTGCCAGCCCATCCCGAACAGGGCGACCACCGAGATCAGCGCCATCATCGAGTTCTGGCCCTGCTCCGCCCAGTCGTGGATCATCAGCGTGAAGTAGACGCCGTTGAGCAGCAGTCCGGCGACGAGGGCCACCGGCGTCAGGAACCCGGCGATCAGTCCGAGCCCCAGGGCGAGTTCCGCGTAGGCGACGACGTACGCCATCGTCCGCGGCCGGGGCGCCACGACCACGTCGAAGCCGGAGCGCACGGCGGTCCAGCGGTGCTTGGCGGCCACGTCGGCGGCCCAGGTGATCCCGCCGCCCTCGAACCAGGTGCTCTTGTCCTTGTGCCGCCAGCTCTCCAGCCACCACAGGCCGAGACCTATGCGGAGCACGGCCAGCCACTCCGCGCCGCTGAGCCAGATCGTGTCCATGGATCTGACGGTACGTCAGATACGGAGACCCCGGAAGGGGGCTGCCTGTCCGTCCCCTGTGAAGCTGTGGGTCCGGCATGAAAGCCACGGATTGTTGGCAATCTTGTCGGCACTTTGGCTACCTTCGCGGAAGCAAGCCCACCGATCGAGGGAGCCGCACGTGAAGCACAGGGCCGTCAAGCGCAGGACCGTGGTGATGGGCATCGGAGCGGCCGCCGGCGTGGCCGCCGCCGGGGGCGTCGCGCTGAACGCGCAGGCGTCGTCGAAGGGCTCCTCGTCCGCCTCGGCCACCGGCGCGCTCGCCTTCGACCCCGACGGCCACACCGAGCTGACGACCACGGTCACCGGCGCGGACGGCACGGAGCACGAGGTGACGTACCACTTCTGGAAGGCGCTCACCTACGTCACGAAGCCGGTGGACGAGGCGTACCAGTCGCTGAACGTCAGCGTCCCGGTGAAGATCGACGGCAAGGCGGTCGACGCCTCCCGCGCCCCGATCCTCCTCGCCAACTCGGTGGGCGGCTACATGCCGTCCTCCGTCGCGACTGCGACCGGTATCGGCGGCGGGACGACCGGGGGCGGCGACCAGGCCGGCGGCGGCGCCCCGTCCGCGTCCGCCTCGGCGAGCGCGCTGCCCAACGCCAACGGCAACACCAACGCCAACGGCGGGGCCCTCGCCTCCAACCAGCTGCTCGCCCTCGCCGCCGGGTACGTCGTCGTCGAGCCCGGCGCCCGCGGCCGCACCCTGAAGAACTCCGCCGGCGAGTACTACGGCACCGCCCCCGCCGCCATCGTCGACCTCAAGGCCGCCGTCCGGTACGTACGGGCCAACAAGGGCCGCATCCCCGGCGACGTCGACCGGATCGTCTCGGCCGGCACCAGCGCGGGCGGCGCCCTGTCCGCCCTGCTCGGCGCCTCCGGCGACAGCCCGCTCTACGACCATTACCTCAAGGAGATCGGCGCCGCCGACGCCTCCGACGCGACCTTCGCGGTCGGCGCCTGGTGCCCGATCACCGACCTGGAGCACGCCGACGGCGCCTACGAGTGGAACTGGGGCACCAACGCGCTCAGCACCGGCAAGCAGGCCGACCAGACGGTGTCCAAGGCGCTCCAGGGGCAGTTCGCCGAGTACCAGGCGGGCCTGCGGCTGCGCGGCCTGGACCGGTTCGGCACGCTCACCGCCCGCAACTACGACGCGTATCTGGTCCAGCAGTACCTGGAGCCCTCGGCCACCCGGTACCTGGCCGACCTGTCGGACTCCGCGCGTGAGACCTACCTCGCCGCCAACCCCTTCATCACCTGGAAGAACGGCCGGGCGTCCTTCACCTGGGCCGACTTCCTGACCCATGTCGGCGCGCGCAAGAAGAGCGCGCCCGCCTTCGACGCCTTCGACCTCTCCTCCGGGGAGAACAACCTCTTCGGCGCCGGGACCACCCTGGCCCGGCACTTCACCGCGTACGGCGCGAAGAACGACTCCACGGGGCTCTCCTCCCGGCGGCCGGCCGGCGACATCACCGCCGAACTGGACCTGATGAACCCCATGCACCACCTGGTGGAGAAGGTCAACTCCCGCCGCTCCAAGCACTGGTGGATCCGGCTCGGCACCAAGGACTCCGACACCTCGCTGACCGTCTCCGCCAACCTGGCCGCCGCCGCGAACGGCCTCGGCGACGACGTGAACCACCTCTACTACTGGGACGAGGGCCACGGCGCCAACACCGACCCCGGCGACTTCATCACCTGGATCGCCGAGGTGACCGGGTACAAGGCGGCGTAGCCCACACCCCCAGGACGCGGTGCCGGTTCCCGTCATGAACCCGGCCACCGCTAAGGCCGCGGCGCCGAGCCCCCCTCGGAGGGGTTCGGCGCCGTGGCGCCGTCCGGGCGAAATGTCCCTCCGGTCCTACGCTGTCCGGCATGGAAGCCGTGCCGCCCGTCCTCGCCCACCTGGACAGTCCGTTCATCAACTTCCGCGACTACCGGTTCGCCGAGGCCTCCGCCCACGGCCACCGCTGGATCGACATCAAGCGCTTCCGCCTCCCGAGCGCGGCACCCGAGGACCGCGCCCTGCTCGCCGCCCTGATCGCGCACCCCCAGTTCCGCGACACCTACGACGGCTCCGGCGTCCAGGACTGGCCCCGGCACGGCCGGTGGTGGCTCGACCGCATCACCCCCGACACCTACCGGGCCGTCGACGCGGCGGCCGCCAGCACCGTCATCCGCTCCTGGGCCGGACAGCACGGCCCGGTGCCGCACGCGCTCGCGCAGTCCATGCAGCAGCAGGTGCACACCCCCATCGCCACCGCCACCAGCACCTATCTGCTGGGCCCGCTGCCCAAGGAGGCCCGGCACGACTGGGGCGGGATCCAGGTCGACTTCCACGAACTGGTGCTCATCGACCGCCCGGCGACCACCCTGACGCTGCTCGTCGCGGCCGACGACTGAACCGGGCCGTACGGAAACCCCGCGACAGAGCCGGACGCACCGCCCACCCCGCCCGCTTCCGCCACAGGCGTGATCAATCCGCAACCAATTCCGGTCTTGACCGAGACCCAACAACGGGGTGCGTGATTACGCTCGCGCTATGGCCGACTCCTCTGCGCTCACCCCACCCGCCGCGGACCGCCCGGTGTACGTCGTCGGAGGCGGCCCCGGCGGGCTCGCCGTCGCGCACACCCTGCGCGCCCGGGGCATCCGTGCCGTCGTGCTGGAGAAGTCCGACCGGGTCGGCGCCTCCTGGCGCGGCCACTACGACCGGCTCCACCTGCACACCACCCGGCGGCTGTCGGCGCTGCCGGGGCTCGCGATGCCCCGGCGGTTCGGGCGGTGGGTCTCCCGCGACAACGTGGTGCGCTACCTGGAGAAGTACGCCGAGCACCACGAGCTGGAGATCGTCACCGGCGTCGAGGTCTCCCGGATCGACCGCGCCCCCGACGGGGGCTGGCTGCTGCACGCCACCGGCGGCCGCGAGCTGACCGGCGCCGCGGTGGTCGTGGCCACCGGGTACAACCACACGCCCCGGCTGCCCGACTGGCCCGGCCGCGAGAGCTACGCGGGCACGTTCCTGCACGCCTCGGCCTACCGCAATCCGGAGCCCTTCGCGGGCCGGGACGTGCTGGTCGTCGGGGTCGGCAACACCGGCGCCGAGATCGCCGTCGACCTGGTGGAGGGCGGCGCCTCCCGGGTGCGGCTGGCGGTGCGCACGGCCCCGCACCTCGTGCGCCGCTCCACGGCGGGCTGGGCCGCCCAGTACTCGGGGGTGCTGGTGCGGCGGCTGCCGGTGGGCCTGGTGGACCGGCTCTCCCGGCCGATGGCACGGCTCAGCGTGCCGGACCTCTCGGCGCAGGGGCTGCCCCGGCCGGAGACCGGCCTGTACAGCCGGGTGAGGGAGGGCGCCATCCCGGTGCAGGACGTCGGTCTGATCGACGCCGTCCGCGCGGGGCGGGTGGAGGTCGTGGCCGCCGTGGACGGCTTCGACGACGGCAAGGTCTCGCTGGCCGACGGCACCCTCACCGAGCCGGACGCGGTCATCGCCGCCACCGGATACGTCCGCGCGCTGGAGGGGCTGGTGGGCCATCTCGGCGTGCTCGACGCCCGCGGGCGTCCGGTGACGCACGGCGGCCGTACGTCCGCCGAGGCCCCGGGCCTGTACTTCACCGGCTTCACCAACCCCATCAGCGGCATGCTGAGGGAGCTGGCCAGGGACGCGGAGAAGATAGCGAAGGCCGTGGCCAAGGAGAGCGGCGACCGGGTGTCGAGGCTGCCCGTCACCTGAGAATCCGCCGCCGGGGATCGTCCGCTCCTTCAACTTTGCCTGCACGGCCGTTCCTGACGGAGTGTCAGTTCAGTAATCTGACACTGCGTCAGTTAATCGCTGTCTCACAGGAGCGGGCGGACCGATGCTTGGATCAACCCACGGCACCCTCACCACCGACTCCCGGCGGGCCCGGGTCATCGCCTGCGGCGAACAGCCCGGCCCCGCCGTCCACGGCCGCCCGGCCGAGCCCGACGACCTCGACGTCAGCGGTCGGCCCCTGCACGCGGCCGTCCCCGATCTGGACCGCTTCTTCCGGCCCGAGTCGCTCGCCGTGATCGGCGCCTCGGACACCGAGGGCCGGCCGAACACCGGCATCACCCGCCAACTCCTCGCCTGGTCCGAGCGGGTGGGTGCCCGGCTGCACCCCGTGCACCCCACCCGCGCCTCCGTGTTCGGCATCCCCTGCTCCCCCTCCGTCGCCGACCTGCCCGAACAGGTCGACCTCGCGGTGCTGCTGGTCGCGGACCCGTTCGCCGTGATCGGGGAGCTGGGCGAGGCGAAGGTGCGGTTCGCGGTCGTCTTCGCCTCCGGCTTCGCCGAGACCGGTGAGCGGGGCGCCGCCGCGCAGGCACGGCTCGCCGCCGCGGTGGAGCGGTCCGGGATACGGCTGCTGGGCCCCAACACCAACCTCAACGCCTTCGAGGAGTTCCGTACCGACCTCGACGGGCCGGCCATCGCCCTGATCACCCAGTCCGGGCACCAGGGCCGGCCGGTCTTCGCCCTCCAGGAACTCGGCATCCGCCTCTCCCACTGGGCGCCCACCGGCAACGAGGCCGACCTGGAGACCGCCGACTTCATCTCCTACTTCGCCGAGCGCCCCGAGGTCGGGGCCATCGCCTGCTACGTGGAGGGCCTGAAGGACGGCCGCTCCTTCCTGCTCGCCGCGGACCGGGCGGCCCGGCGCGGGGTGCCGGTGGTCGCGGTCAAGGTGGGCCGTACCGAGACCGGCGCCCGCACGGCCGCCTCCCACACCGGCAAGCTGACCGGCGCGGACGCGGTGGTGGACGCGGCGATGCGGCAGTACGGGGTGATCCGCGTCGACGGCCTCGACGAACTCCAGGACACCGCCGCCCTGTTGGCGCGGGCCCGGCCGCCGCACGCCGACGGGGTCGCCGTCTACTCGATCTCGGGCGGGACGGGCGCGCACTTCGCGGACCTGGCGACCGAGGCGGGGCTGCGGCTGCCGGTGCTGTCCGCGGCCCGGCAGGCCGAACTGCACCAGTGGATACCCGAGTACCTGAGCGTCGCCAACCCGGTCGACAACGGCGGTCACCCGGTCGGCGACGAGCGCGGCCGGAAGATCATCGACGCTCTGCTCGACGACCCCGAGGTGGGCGTCCTCGTCTGCCCGGTCACCGGGCCCTTCCCGCCGCTCAGTGACCGGCTGGTGCGGGACCTGGTCGACGCGGCCGAGCACACCGACAAGCTGGTGTGCGTGGTGTGGGGGTCACCGGTCGGCACCGAACCCGCCTACCGGGAGGTCCTGCTCGGCTCCTCCCGGGTGGCCACCTTCCGCACGGTCGCCAACTGCATCACCGCCGTCCGCGCCCACCTCGACCACCACCGCTTCGTCACCGGCTACCGCTCCCCCTTCGACCACGCCCCGCGCACCCCCTCGCCGTCCTACCGCAAGGCCCGCGCCCTGATGCGGCCGGGCAAGCAGCTGAGCGAGCACGCGGCGAAGCAGTTGCTGCGGGCGTACGGCATCCGCGTACCGCGCGAGCAGTTGGTGACCAGCGCGGCGGCGGCCGTGCGGGCGGCCGGGCTGGTCGGCTACCCGGTGGTGATGAAGGCGTCCGGCGCGAGGATCGCCCACAAGACGGAGCTGGGCCTGGTCAAGGTCGGCCTCACCTCGGCCAGCCAGGTCCGTGACGCCTACCGGGAGCTGACGGACATCGCCCGGTACGAGGACGTCCCGCTGGACGGTGTCCTGGTCTGCCAGATGGTCGAGCGGGGCGTCGAGATGGTCGTCGGCGTCACCCGGGACGAGCTGTTCGGGCCGACGGTCACGGTGGGGCTCGGCGGGGTGCTGGTCGAGGTGCTGCGCGACACCTCCGTACGGGTGCCGCCCTTCGGGGAGGAACAGGCGCGGGACATGCTCGGCGCGCTGCGCGGGCGGGCCCTGCTCGACGGGGTCCGGGGGCGTCCGCCGGCGGACCTGGACGCGCTCGTGGAGGTGGTGCTGCGGGTGCAGCGCATGGCGCTGGAGCTGGGGGACGACCTGGCGGAGCTGGACATCAACCCGCTGATGGTGCTGGAGCAGGGACAGGGCGCGGTGGCGCTGGACGCGCTGGCGGTGTGCCGGTGAGCGCCCCGGACGCGGTTCCCGCGGCGGACCCGCCCGACTCCCGCGCCGAGCCCGGGGGTCTTGCCGGTACGCAGGTGCGGCACACCGTCGACGGTCAGGTCTGCCGGATCACCCTCGACCGCCCCGAGGCCCTCAACGCCCTCACCCCGGACCAGCGCGAACGCGTCATCGAGCTGCTCGCCGGGGCCTCCGCCGACCCCGGGGTCCGGGCCGTCGTGCTCACCGGAACGGGGCGGGGGTTCTGCGCGGGCGCGGACCTGCGGGGCGCGTCCACGGCCGGGGAGCGGATCCCCGGCGACGTCGCGCGGGTCCTGCGCCTGGGCGCGCAGCGCCTGATCGCCGCCGTGCTGGACTGCGAGAAGCCGGTGATCGCCGCCGTGAACGGCACCGCGGCCGGCCTCGGCGCCCATCTGGCCTTCGCCTGCGACCTGGTGCTGGCCGCCGAATCGGCCCGGTTCATCGAGGTGTTCGTCCGCCGCGGCCTGGTCCCCGACGGCGGCGGAGCCTATCTGCTGCCGCGGCTGGTGGGACCGCTGCGGGCCAAGGAGCTGATGTTCTTCGGCGACGCGCTGAGCGCGGCGGACGCCGAACGCCTCGGGCTGGTGAACCGGGTGGTGCCGGACGGGGAGC
Source organism: Streptomyces sp. NPDC048002 (assembly GCF_040653275.1). Classification (NCBI taxonomy): domain Bacteria; kingdom Bacillati; phylum Actinomycetota; class Actinomycetes; order Kitasatosporales; family Streptomycetaceae; genus Streptomyces; species Streptomyces sp. NPDC048002. Next base: position 364,485 of record NZ_JBEZNL010000002.1, read on the forward strand.
TGGCGAAGACGGCCCGGGAGTGGGCCGAGCGGCTCGCGGCGGGTCCGACCCGGGCCCTCACCCTGACCAAACAGCTCGTCAACGCCTCCCTCGACAGCGACCGCGCCACCGCGTTCGCGGCGGAGGCGGCGGCCCAGGAGATCAACATGACGACCCGGGACGCCCAGGAGGGCGTGGCGAGCTTCGTGGAACGCAGAAGCCCTCGATATCTGGGGCGTTGAGCCGTCGGGTCTTGAGGCGTCGGGTTTCGAGGCGTCGGGTTCCCTCCCGTCCCTTCCCATCTGACGCTCCGTCAGTTTCAATGTTCGTGTGATGGGACACGCAGGGATGGCGGCAGCCGCCGTCCGCTACCTCAGGTCGGTCGACGCGCCGCGCGCGGAGGCCCTGCCGCGGCCGGAGCTGCGGTGCGTCGGCGAGGACGAGCGGGCCCCGGTGAGCCGGGCGGAGTTCCGGCGCGTGCTGGGGCACTTCGCGACCGGCGTGACCGTGGTGACCGCGCCGGCCGCCGAGGGGGAGTCCTCCCCCGCCGGTTTCGCCTGCCAGTCCTTCTCCTCACTCTCCCTCGACCCGCCCCTGGTCTCCTTCATGGTGGGCCGCGCCTCGACGACCTGGCCGCGCATCGCCCGCGCCGGCGTCTTCTGCGTCAACGTCCTCGGCGCGCACCAGGGCGAGCTGTGCCGGGGCTTCGCGGTCAGCGGCGGGGACAAGTTCGCCTCGGTCGCCCATGACGCGGCGCCGGTCTCCGGCTCGCCGCGGCTGGCCGGCGCCGTCGCCTGGATCGACTGCGCGGTCCACGCCGTCCACACCGGCGGCGACCACCTCATCGTGGTCGGCCGGGTGGACGCGCTCGGCACGTCCGAGGACGCCGAGGACAGGGCGCCGCTGCTGTTCCACCGGGGCCGGTTCCTCTGACGCGCCGCGTACCGCCGTACAACCCTCGGCGTGCTCCGGGTGTCCAGGACATGTCCGGGTGGCGAACCCGTCCGGGCCCGTCCGCCCGCCGTACCGAGGAGACCCACCGTGCGTCAGCTCCTGAGCCGCTCGTCGGCCGTCGTGGCCGCCGCGATCGTCGCCGCCGCCCCCGCCGCGTTCGCCCCGGCGGCGCACGCGGAGGAGACCGCGCCCGACCTGACGGTGTCGACGCTGCCGGCCGCCTCGCCCGCGCCGGGCGAGGTATACGACCGCACGGTCACCGTCACCAACCGCGGCACCGCCCCCGCGGACGGCGTCACCTTCCGGGTCCGGCTCACCCGCGGTCTGGACTTCCCCGAGCAGGTCGCGGGCTGCGCCTACTCGACCGTCGGCGACCAGGTCCGGCAGGCCCTGTGCGAGCTGGACACGGTCCTCGAACCCGGCGCCACGCTCACCGCCCCGGTGCGCTTCAAGGCCCTGCCGAACGCCCTCATGGAGGCCGTCGAGTACGGCACCGGCGCCACCGGCGAGGCGCCCGGCGAGGGCTTCGACGACGCCAACCGGCGGCTGACCCTGACCGCCGACAGCTCGGCCGACCTGGTGGCGGTCGGCGACGACACGGAGGCGCTGGCCGGGGACCGGCAGTCGATCAACGTCGGCCTGCGCAACGACGGCCCCGGCTGGATCCAGAACCAGGACAGCGACGACCTGCCCGGCCTGCTGGTGACGATCCCGCCCGGCACGCGGGCCTCCGAAGTCCCGGACGCGTGCTCGCCGTTCGACGTCGACGGCCCCAGCGGCCCGCCCGTGCCGGGCAAGCCCCGCTACGTCTGCTGGCCCGAGGACGGCACCCTCGACGTCGGCGAGTCCCACACGTACACCTTCATGCTGGACATCGACGAGGACGCGAAGACCACCGAGGGCGAGGTGAGGGCGAGTTCCGTCTACGGCACCACGCCGGAGTACGACCGCGACCTCGCGAACAACACGGCCGTGATCCGTGTCGCCATCCCCACCGACTACGAGCCCGAGCCCACCCCCAGCCCGTCCGGCAGCAGCACGCCCGGCGACCCGGGTGACGGCGGCAACGACCCCGAGGGCCAGGCCGCGGGCGGCACCGGCAGCTCGGGCACCTCCGGCTCGACCGGCACGACGGGTACCACGGGCTCGTCCACCACCGGCGGCAACCTGGCCGCCACCGGCTCCGACGGCGCCCCGCTCCTCGCGGGCGCGGCGGGCGCGGCGGCGGCGCTGGGCGCCCTGCTGGTCCTCGCCGTGCGCCGCTTCCGTAGGTCCTCCTGAGCGGTCCCGCTCAGGCGGGGGCCGGCGCCGGGGCCGGGCGGCGCCGGATGACCAGGGCCATCAGCGCGGCCGCCGCGCACAGCGCCCCGGAGGCGTACCAGACGACGTCGTAGGAGCCGAAGACGTCACGGGCGACTCCGCCGAGGAAGGCCACCAGAGCGGCGCCCACCTGGTGGGAGGCGAGGACCCAGCCGAAGACGATGGCGCTGTCCTCGCCGTAGTGCTCCCGGCACAGGGCGACCGTGGGCGGGACGGTGGCGACCCAGTCGAGGCCGTAGAAGACGATGAAGAAGATCATCGGCGGGCGCACCTCGGGCGCCAGCAGCATCGGCAGGAACAGCAGCGAGACTCCGCGCAGCGCGTAGTACACGGCGAGCAGCCGGCGGGCCTCGTAGCGGTCGGTGAACCAGCCGGAGGCGATCGTGCCGACGACGTCGAAGACCCCGATGACCGCGAGCAGCGAGGCGGCGGCCTGCACCGGCATGTGGTGGTCGTGGGCGGCGGGCACGAAGTGGGTCTGGACCAGGCCGTTGGTGGAGGCGCCGCAGATCGCGAAGGTGCCGGCGAGCAGCCAGAACGGCCCGGTGCGGGCCGCCCGGAACAGCACGGTCACCGCCCGTCGCGCGGCGCCCGTGGCCGGGGCGGGCTTCGGCACGAACTCCTCGGCGCCGTAGGGCTTCAGGCCCACGTCGGCGGGGTGGTCGCGGAGCAGCAGCCAGACGAAGGGGACCACCGCGAGGGCGGCGAGGGCGACGGTGACGGCGGCCGGGCGCCAGTCGTGCTCCTCCACCATCCAGGACAGCACCGGCAGGAAGATCAGCTGGCCGGAGGCGGAGGCGGCGGTGAGGATGCCGGTGACCAGGCCGCGCCGCTCGGTGAACCAGCGGTTGGTGACGGTGGCGGCGAAGGCCAGCGCCATCGAGCCGCTGCCGAGGCCCACCAGCAGCCCCCAGCACAGCAGCAGCTGCCAGGCCGCGGTCATCCAGTACGTGAGCCCGGAACCGATCGCGATCACGGTGAGCGCGATCGCGACGATCCGGCGGATGCCGAACCGGTCCATCAGCGCGGCGGCGAACGGCGCGGTCAGTCCGTAGAGGGCGAGGTTCACGGAGACCGCGGCGCCGATGGTGCCACGCGACCAGCCGAACTCCTCGTGCAGCGGGTCGATGAGCAGTCCGGGCAGGGAGCGGAAGGCGGCGGCGCCGATGATCGTCACGAAGGTCACGGCGGCGACGAACCACGCACGGTGGATGCGGCGCCGGCCGCGGGCCTCGCTGCCCTCCGCTGCGGGGGCCTCGGTTGTCTGGGTCACAACATCGAGGATCGCCTCCGGTCCCTTCGCCATCGAGTGGCCCGGAGGACAGGGTTCGCTAGGATCGGGCCATGCGCAGTGACCCGCAGCCCCCCGGCTTCCGTCCGCACCGCGTCGTGGTCCTCGCCCTCGACGGCCTGCTCCCCTTCGAGCTGGGCATCCCGCACCGGATCTTCGGCCGCCCGAAGGACACCGAGGGCCGTCACCTGTACGAGGTGCTGACCTGCTCGGTCCGGCCGCCGGGCCCGGTCGTCACGGACGCCGACTTCGAGATCATGGTCGGGCACGGACCCGAGCTGCTGGCCACCGCCGACACCGTGATCGTCCCCGCCTCCTACGAGCTGGGCCCGGTCTTCGAGGAGGGCGTGCTCACCGAGGAGCTGGCCGCCGCGCTCGCCCACGTCCGGCCCGGCACCCGGCTCGCCTCCATCTGCACCGGGGTGTTCGTGCTCGCCGCCGCCGGCTACCTCGACGGCCGCCGCGCCACCACGCACTGGGCGGAGACCGAACAGTTGCAGCGCCTGTTCCCGCGGATCGACGTCGACCCCGACGTGCTGTTCATCGACGACGGGGACGTGCTGACCTCGGCCGGGGTCGCCGCCGGGATCGACCTGTGCCTGCACATGGTCCGCCGCGACCACGGCACCGCCGTCGCCAACGAGATCGCCCGCCGTACGGTCGTCCCGCCGCACCGCGACGGCGGCCAGGCGCAGTACATCCACCGCCCGGTGCCCGACCCCCAGCAGTCGACGACGACCCGGGCGCGGGCCTGGGCCCTGGGCCGGCTGCACGAGCCGCTCCAGCTGCGGGACATGGCGGCCCAGGAGTCCATGTCGGTACGGACCTTCACCCGCCGCTTCCGCGAGGAGGCCGGTGTCAGCCCCGGCCAGTGGCTCACCCGGCAACGCGTGGAACGCGCCCGCCACCTCCTGGAGTCCACCGCCCTCTCCATGGACCACGTGGCCCGCGACGCGGGCTTCGGCACGGCCCAGTCGCTGCGCCAGCACCTCCAGAGCGTGCTCGGGGTGACCCCGACGGCGTACCGCAGGACGTTCCGCCGCTCGGAGCGGGAGAGCGGCGAGCCCGCCCGGCCCATTCCGCCCGCCCGGCCCAGTCCGCCCGCCCTGCCCAGGCCGCCCGCTCAGCCCGCTCAGCCCTAGAACGTCAGCACGGCCCTGGCCACCCGTCCCGCCTCCGCGTCCGCCGCCGCCTTCTCGAACTCCTCGACCGGGTAGGTGCGGGTGACCAGTTCGTCTAGGAGCAGGTGCCCGGAGCCGTACAGGCCCGCGTAGAGGGCGATGTCGCGCTGGGGGCGGGAGGAGCCGTAGCGGCAGCCCAGGATCGACTTGTCCAGGTAGAGGGTGGAGACCCGGAAGGACGCCTCGGCGGTGGCCTCCGGCACGCCCAGCAGGACCGCCTGCCCGTGCCGGTCCAGGAGGTCGACGGCGGCGCGGATCAGCTCCACGCGCCCGACGCACTCGAAGGCGTGGTCGGCACCGGTGGGCAGCAGCTCCCGCACGCCCTCGGTGGAGGTGAGGAAGTCGGTGGCGCCGAACAGGCGGGCCGTCTCCTCCTTCGCCGGGTTGGCGTCGACGGCGACGATCCGCAGCGCGCCCGCGATCCGCGCGCCCTGGATGACGTTGAGTCCGATGCCGCCGGCCCCGATCACCACCACGCTGTCCCCGCGGTCCACCCGGGCCCGGTTGAGCACGGCGCCCACCCCGGTCAGCACCCCGCACCCGATCAGCGCGGCCGAGGTCAGCGGGAGTTCCTCGGGGATGCGGACCGCCTGCACCGCCTTGACCACCGTCCGCTCGGCGAAGGCGGAGTTGGCGGCGAACTGGTGCACCGGACGCCCGTCCCGGTGGAAGGGGCGTCCGGGCCGTCCGATCGCCTGCCGGCACATGGTCGGCCGTCCCCGGTCGCACTCGGGGCACGTGCCGCAGTTGGCGAGCGTGGACAGGGCGACGTGGTCGCCGGGCGCGACGTGGGAGACGCCCGCGCCCACGGACTCCACGACACCGGCGCCCTCGTGGCCGAGGACCACAGGGACCGGGAACGGAATGGTCCCGTCGATCACGGACAGGTCGCTGTGGCACAGGCCCGCCGCCACGACGGCGACCCCCACCTCGCCGGGCCCCGGCTCGCGCACCCGGAGATCGTCGACGACCTCGGCCCGTTTCCCGTCGAACAGCACCGCTCGCATCAGACGACCCCCTTGGGCTCCCTGGGCAGGCCGAGCACCCGCTCGGCGATGATCGTGCGCTGGATCTGGTCCGAGCCGCCGTAGACGGTGTCGGCGCGGGAGAAGAGGAACAGGTGCTGGAGCGGGTCGAGCGCGTAGGGGGCGCGGGCCGTCCAGTCGCCCGGTCCGACCGCCGCCCCGGTCCCGCGGACCCGGACCGCCAGTTCCCCGAGCCGCTGGTGCCACCCGCCCCACAGCAGCTTGGCCACGCTGGCGGCGCCGGCGTCCTGCGCGCCGCCCAGGGTGCGCAGCGCGTTCCAGCGCATCGTGCGCAGCTGCGCCCACTGCCGCACGAGCCCCTCGCGCAGCACGGGATCGGTGACGGCGCCGGTCTCCACCGCCGCGCGCAGGACGCGCTCCAACTCCTCGGCGAAGCCGATCTGCTGGGCGAGCGTGGAGACGCCCCGCTCGAAGCCGAGCAGGCTCATCGCCACCTGCCAGCCGTTGCCCTCGCCGCCCACGACGTGTTCCGCGCGGGCGCCGTCGAGGAAGACCTCGTTGAAGTCGCTGGTGCCGGTCAGCTGCCGGATGGGCCGGACGTCGATCCGGCCGGGCTGGTCCATCGGCACCAGCAGGAAGCTCAGGCCCCGGTGGCGGCGGGAGCCGGGTTCGGTCCGGGCCAGGACGAAGCACCAGTCCGCCTCGTGGGCGAGGGAGGTCCAGATCTTCTGCCCGGTGACCCGGTACCCACCGCCGTCCCGCACGGCCGCGGTCCGTACGGCGGCCAGGTCGGACCCGGCGCCGGGCTCGCTGTACCCCTGGCACCACAGCTCGTCCCCGGCGGCCACCGGCGGCAGGAAGCGGTCCTTCTGCTCCTCGCTGCCGTGGGCGAGGAGGGTCGGCGCGAGCAGTTTCTCCCCGATGTGCCCGGACCGCGGGGGCGCCCCGGAGCGGGCGTACTCCTCGGCCCAGACGACCTGCTGGGTGAGGGTGGCGGCCCGGTTGCCGTACCCGGTGGCGCCCCAGGACAGGCCGATCCAGCCGGCCGCGCCGAGGGCGCGCTCCCAGGACCGGCGGTCCCGGCCCGGCTCGACGTGCCCGGTGAGCCAGTCCCTGGCCTCCGCGCGGAACTCGTCGTCCGCTGCACCGAATCCGAAGTCCACGGCTCTCTCCCCTACGAGGCGTTCGGCGGCCGGAGCAGCGGCATCGGATCGGTGCCCACCGTCCCCGGCAGGAACTCGGCGATCCGTTCCGGGGTCCAGGAGCCCTCGGCGTACGCGGCGCGCAGTTCCCTGGGCTGCGCCCAGACGGCCAGCTTGGGCCCGGCGAGCGTGTAGACCTGCCCGGTGACGCCCTGTTCCCTGGCCCGGTCCGAGAGCAGGTAGACCACGAGGGCGGCGACGTCCTCGGGCTCCCCGATCTCCGTCAGCGCGGTGGGGACCATCGCCGACATCCGGGTACGGGCGACGGGCGCGACCGCGTTGGCGGTCACCCCGTACTTGCTCAGGCCCAGCGCGGCACTGCGCACCAGCGAGATGATCCCGCCCTTGGCGGCGCTGTAGTTGGCCTGCGAGTAGGACCCCTGGTGGTTGCCGCTGGTGAAGCCGATCAGGGTGCCGGAGCGCTGTCCGCGCATCACCGCGGAGGCGGCGCGAAAGACGGTGAACGTCCCCTTGAGGTGGGTGGCGATCACCGGATCCCACTCCTCCTCGGTCATGTTGAACAGCATCCGCTCGCGCAGGATCCCGGCGACGCACACGACCCCGTCGAGCCGCCCGTACGCGGACAGGGCGGTGTCCACGACCCGTTGGCCGCCCGCCATGGTGGAGATGTCGTCGGCGACCGCGACCGCCTCTCCCCCGGCGGCCTCGATCTCCTTGACGACCCCCTCGGCGACCTCGCTCGACGGTGCGGCCCCGTCGACCGCGACCCCGTGGTCGTTGACGACGACCCGGGCCCCGTGCGCGGCGGCCGCCAGGGCCACGGCCCGGCCGATGCCCCGTCCGGCGCCGGTCACCGCGACGGCCTTGCCTGCCAAGAAGTTCCCCACGTCCGGCCCCTTCCCGCGGTTTCTGACGGACCGTTAGATTTTATGACCCGCCGGACCACAGGAGACAAGCCCCGGGGAGGGACCGATGTCACTGCCGGACGCGTTCCACGCCATCGCCGAGCGCGTGAACAACTGGGGCCGTTGGGGATCCGACGACGAACTCGGCACCCTCAACCTGATCACCGACGAGGTCGTCCGCGCGGCGGCGGCGGAGGTCCGCGGCGGCCGCCGGATCCCGCTGGCGCTGCCGTTGCGGCAGGACGGGGTGCAGACCGGGATGATCCCGGGGCGGGTCAACCCGCTGCACGTCATGGTGCAGATCAACCAGGAGATCTTCGGCCCGGGGACGGTGGCGTGCAGCGACGACGCCGTGACCATGGGACTTCAGGCGGCCACCCACTGGGACGCGCTGCCCCATGTCTCGCACTCGGGCCGGCTCTACAACGGCCGCCCCGCGGACACCGTCACCGCGCACGGGGGCGCCGGGTTCGCCGGGATGGCCACGGCGCGGCACGTCGTCTCCCGCGGGGTGCTGCTCGACGTGGCCCGCGCACGGGGCGTGGAGCGGCTGGCCGGCGGGCACGCCGTCACCCCGGAGGACCTGGAGGCGGCCGAGGAACTGGCGGGCACGCGGGTGCGGGCGGGCGACATCGTGCTGGTCCGCACCGGCCAGATGGGGCTCTGCCTGGCGGGGGACACGCACGGGTACGGGTATCCCTCACCGGGCCTGTCGATCCGGACCCCGGAGTGGTTCCACGCCCGCGATGTCGCCGCGGTCGCCAACGACACCCTCACCTTCGAGATCTTCCCGCCGGAGATCGAGGACCTCTGGCTGCCCGTGCACGCGCTGGACCTGGTGGAGATGGGGATGCCGCAGGGGCAGAACTGGAATCTCGAAGAGTTGTCCACAGCCTGTGGACAAGAGAACCGTTACAGCTTCCTGCTGTCGGCGACCCCGGAACCGTTCGTCGGCGCGACGGGCGCACCGGTGGCACCGGTCGCCGTTCTCTGAATCCCCGCCCGGACCGCACGGGTTCCCCGCGGTGCGGCTGACGGCGCGGTTGACGGTGCGCGCCCCTCCGCCCCCGATCGCGACGGCGCGCACCGCCCTCCGACTCCGGCGCACGGACCCCCGCCGCCCTCGGGCCCCGAGGGGGCCGGCGCCGCATCACGACCCGCACTCGGCGAGGACTCCCGTCACCGAAACCCTCGCCGTCCCCTCGCGGCGAATCGCTGACCACAAGCGTGATCAAACGGACAGGTGTCGTCAACACCCGTTCGGCGATTCATCACTTAAACCCCATATGCGGTGGGCGCACGGTGAAGCACGCCCCGGCGCATCACGCGGAACGGGGACTGCCGGAGCGTCAGGAGCACGGCGTCGCGCGGGCCGAGGGGCTCACACGGCTTCGAACGCCAGCCCCTCGAAGGTGCCGCTACCGAAGGCCGGTTGGGGCGCGCGCCGCTCCGCGCAGCGGTCCAGTTCGCACCAGATGCGCTTGCCGGGACCGTCGGGCATCCAGCCCCAGCGGTCGGCCAGACCGTCGACGAGGGCGAGCCCGCGGCCGCCGGTCTCCCCGCCGCCCGCACAGCGCGGCACCGGGGCCCGGTCGCTGGAGTCGACCACTTCGAGCCGCACCGTGGCGGACTCGGCACCGGCCGGGACCCCGGGCAGGAACAGGCGCAGCACGGCGGGGCAGCCGGTGTGCACCACGGCGTTGGTGACCAGTTCGGAGACGAGCAGGACCAGGGTCTCCGAGAGCGTGTCGTCGACCCCTATCCCGGAACCGGCGAGCCGGGAACGGGCCCACCGCCGGGCCCGTCCCACCTCAGCGGGGTCGGGCCGGATCTCCAGCTGCACTTGAAGCACCTGCACCGCTCACACCATCCGAACCGGCGGACACATAGCCCCGCGTCTCGCGAGGGCCACGATCGTAGCCATTTTTTGCATGACCAGGACAATGGCCGGAGCCAGGATCACGGAACGTGAATCCCTTACGAGAAAGCATGGTTGACGTACAGTCACCCCAACAAGCGCTTCGGGCATATTCCAGCGCGAAGGAGTACCCGTGCGGGATACTGTGCGACGCTCTTGACGGGGAGTCGAACAGACGGGCCGCGAAACCGCGCCCACCCTGCGATGACCGGCGCGCATCGCCGGATCCGGAGCCGCCTCGGGGGCAACTCCGGCATGGCTCGGCCTCGGAACCACTCGCATCCCACACAAGGTACCGGAGCCGGACACCGACTCCAGGCCGTGACGAGTCACACGTAGGACACAACCCGATATCAACGCTCCGTAGTTCCGGTATGCCACAATCCGCGACATCACTCCCTGCCGCACCACCGGAAGCGCAGGCCAGAGGCGTTGTCGAAGGTCAAGCGACCAGGTCGGCGGCGAGCAACTCCTCACTCTGCGCACCCCCACCGCCACGCTGCGCCCGCACCCACGCCCGCTTCAGATGCAGATGCACCTCGCACTCCCAGGTGAAGCCCATCCCGCCGTGCACCTGGAGACAGTCGCGGGCGCCGCGCACGGCGGCCTCGTCGGCGAGCAGCCGGGCGGCGGCGATGTCGGCACGGTCCCCGGTCACGGCGGCGGCGTACACGGCCGCGCGGGCCGTCTCCGCCCGCACCAGCATGTCCGCGCACAGGTGCTTGACCGCCTGGAAGGCCCCGACCGGCCGGCCGAACTGCTCCCGGGTCCGGGCGTGGCGCACGGCCAGCTCGCCCACGCGTGTCGCGGTGCCGAGCTGTTCGGCGGCGGTCAGCAGGGCCGCCTCGGGTCCGCCCGGAGCGGCCCGGGGCGCCCCGGGCAGCCGGTGCAGCGGTGTCAGCGGGTCCACCGAGCGCAGGGGGACGGCCCCTTCGGCGTCCCCGAGCACGACGTCCGCCTCCGCCAGCCACTCCACCAGGGCGCCGTCCACGGCCGTCACGACGGTGTCCCCGGCGGCCGCGCCCGGCACCGTGCCCGCCGCCAGCTGGGTCGGGATCAACGGGCCCGGCAGCAGGGCCCGTCCGGTCTCCTCGAACAGCAGCACCGCCTCCGGCAGCCCGAGTCCGACGCCGCCGTCCGCCTCGGGCAGCCGGAGCGCGAAGAACCCGGCGCCGCCCAGCTCCCGCCACAGGGCGCGGTCGAGCCCCGGTCCGGGCGGCGGCGGCCCTTCGCCCAGGCGCCGTTCCAGCAGTTCCCGCAGGCCCGCCCGCAACGCCCGCTGTTCCGCGGTCGGTCGGAAGCGCATGCTCATGATCCCTTCGGCAGTCCGAGGATCCGCTCGGCCACGATGTTGCGCTGGATCTGCGAGGTACCGGCCGCGATGGTGTACGACAGCGAGGACAGCCGGTCGAGGACCCAGGCGCGGCCGAGGTCGAGGCAGTCGGGGCCGAGGACGTCGGCGGCGGTGTCGTACAGCTCCTGACGGGCGTGCGAGTAGCGCAGCTTGAACAGCGAGCCGCCGACGCCCGGCACACCGGTCCCGGCCGCCTCCGCCTCGCTCACGTTCCACTGCGTCAGCCGCCACAGCGCCCGGAACTCGGCGTTCAGCCGCCCGAGCCGGCGGCGCGGCACCGGATCGTCCCAGCGGCCGTTGGCGCGCGCTTCGGCGGCGAGTTCGCGCAGCACCCGGCGGCAGGCGACCACCTCGCCCGCGAAGGCCGTGCCGCGCTCGAAGGAGAGCGTCACCATCGTCACGCGCCAGCCGTCGTTCTCCTCGCCGACCCGGTGGGCGGCCGGCACCCGCACCTCGTCGAGGAAGACCTCGGCGAACTCGGTGGACCCGGCGAGGGTGCGCAGCGGCCGTACGGTCACGCCGGGCGCGTCCATGCGCAGCGCGAGCCAGCTGATGCCGCGGTGCCGGGGGGCCGACGGGTCGGTGCGGACCAGCAGTTCGCACCAGTCGGCCACCTCGGCGTGCGAGGTCCAGATCTTGGATCCGGTGACCACGTAGTCGTCGCCGTCGCGCCGGGCGCGGGTGCGCAGGGCCGCGAGGTCGGAGCCGGCGCCGGGTTCGCTGAAGCCCTGGCACCAGACCTCCTCGCCGCGCAGGATCGGCGGCAGCCAGCGCTCGCGCTGTTCGGGGGTGCCCTCGGCGGCGACGGTGGGCCCGGCGTGCAGGAGTCCGACGAAGTTGGCGCCCACGTAGGGCGCGCCCGCGCGTTCGGTCTCCTCCAGGTAGATCAGCCGGGTGGTCGGGGAGGCGTCCCAGTGGACGTGGGCGTACCCGGCGTCGTGGAGCATGCGCTGCCAGCCGAGGTCGTAGGCGCGCCGGGCGGGCCAGTCGGCGGGCGGGGGCGGGTCGGGCAGCTTCGGCAGCACCTCGCCGAGCCACTGCCGCAGACGCGCCCGGAACTCCTCCTCCTCGGGCGTGTACGCGAGGTCCATCCGGAGTCTCCGATCTGACGATCCGTCAGCTCAGGCTAGCCCCGCACCCCTGGACCGACAAGGCGGGGCGCCCTACGCTCTGCGCACGATCTGACACACCGTCAGCAAAGGGGGTCACCGCCGTGACCGACACCGCACCCGACCCGAGCGCCGCCCGGACCCTGTGGGACCTGCTCGACCTGCGCGCCGCACGCACCCCGGACCGGCCCGCGCTCCTCCAGGAGGACCGCTCGGTGAGCTTCGGCGCCCTGCGCGGGCGGGCCGAGCGGACGGCGGCCGGGCTGTACGGGCTCGGGGTGCGCCCCGGCACGGTCGTCGCCTGGCAACTGCCCACCCGGATCGAGACGGTCGTGCTCTCCCTCGCGCTGGCCCGTCTCGGCGCCGTGCAGTCCCCGGTGATCCCCTTCCACCGCGACCGCGAGGTCGGCTTCGTGCTGCGCGAGTCCAGGGCCGAGTACTTCGCCGTACCGGGCACCTGGCGCGGCTACGACCACACCGCGCTGGCCCGGCGGCTCGGCGCGAAGAACGTCCTGGAGACGTACGACCGGCTCCCGGACGGCGATCCGCGGGTACTGCCCGCGCCGCCCGCCGAGGGCACCTCGGTCCGCTGGATCTACTGGACCTCGGGCACCACCTCGGACCCCAAGGGCGTGCTGCACACCGACCGTTCACTGATCGCGGGCGGCTCCTGCCTCGCCCACGCGCTGCGCCCGGCCCCCTCCGACGTCGGCTCGATCGCCTTCCCCTACGCCCACATCGGCGGCCCGGACTACCTGGTCATGCTGCTGCTGTACGGGTTCCCGGCCGTGCTGTTCGAGAAGTTCGCGCTGCCGGAGGCGCTCGCGGAGTACCGGCGGCACGGGGTGACGACGGCGGGCGGCTCGACCGCGTTCTACTCGATGTTCCTGGCCGAGCAGCGCAAGCGGCCCGGCGAGAAGGTGATCCCCACCCTCCGGTTGCTGGCCGGCGGCGGGGCGCCCAAGCCGCCGGAACTGCACCACGCCGTGGTCCGCGAGATGGGGGTGCGGCTGAGCCACGGCTACGGCATGACCGAGGTCCCGATGATCACCATGGGCGACCCCGCCGACGACCCCGAACTGCTCGCCGGCACCGAGGGGCGGCCGCCCGAGGGGATGGAGATCCGGATCGTGGACGGGGAGGTCCGGCTGCGCGGCGAGGCGGTCTGCCGGGGCTATCTGGACCCGGAGCAGACCGCGGCCGCCTTCGACGAGGAGGGCTTCCTGCGCACCGGCGACCTGGGGCACCTCACCGACGAGGGGTACCTGGTGCTCACCGGCCGGCTGAAGGACGTGATCATCCGCAAGGGGGAGAACATCTCCGCGAAGGAGATCGAGGAACTGCTGCACCGGCACCCGGCGGTGGCGGACGTGGCGGTGATCGGCCTGCCGGACGCCGAGCGCGGGGAGAGGGTCTGCGCCGTCGTCGAACAGCCGCCGGGGGCGGCGGGGTTGAGCCTCGCGCAGGTCACGGAGCACCTGCGCGCGGCAGGGCTGTCGGCGCACAAGCTGCCGGAGCAGCTGGAGGTGGTCGACGCCCTGCCGCGCAACGACGCGCTGCGCAAGGTGCTCAAGTACAAGCTCAGGGAGCGCTACTCGGGGAGCGCCGCTCCGGGACGTCCGGCTCCGGGGAGTCCTACTCAGGGAAGTCCTACTCAGGGAAGTCCTACTCAGGGACCGTGAAGTAGCGGGCGAAGGCGGTCACGACCTCGGACTCCTCCACCCTGCCGTCGCTGTCGGCGTCGAGCGTGGCGGCCGCGGCGCGGGCGACGTCGGCGGGCACGCCGAGCGCGGACAGCACGCGCGCGGTGTCGTCGAGGGTGGCCGCTCCGTCGCCGTCCGCGTCGGCCACCGCGAGGGCCGCGTGCAGGAAGGGGCGCGCGATCTCGGCGAACCGGTCGGGGTTGTCGCGCAGCCGCTTGACCGCGCCGCCCACGAACTCGTCCCGGCTGATGCGCTGGTCGCCGTCCCGGTCCGCTATGCCGGCCATGCCCTGCCAGAACGCCTCGGCGCCGATGTACAGCGCCTGGCCCTTGTCGGACCGGGCCGGCGTGCCGAACTCCGTCAGCAGGGCCCTGGCCGCCGCGTTGAAGTCCTCGCGCTCGATGTAGCCGTTGCCGTCCTGGTCGAAGGTGGCGAACCGGGCCGCGATCCTGCGCTCGTACTCGCTGCTGACCATGTCTTTTGTGCCACCTTTGCGTCACGTGGGGTACGTCTGGCAGGGAGCGTACGACGTGCGGGGCCGTCCGGGAGCGAGAAGGCGACGGTTGTGCCAAGACCGGGGGAATTTCGGGACAACGGTGTGGCGCGCCGGCAGGTCGCTACGCGGACAGCGGTCCGGCCGCCTCGTCGGTGGCCGAGTCCAGGTCGGGGTGGACGTCGAACAGGCGCCGGACGCCGAGGGCACCGAGCACCCGGTTGACGTGGGAGCCCTCCACGGCGCCCTGGGCGGGCAGGATCAGGCGCAGCCGGCCCCGGCAGGAGCGCACCAGGCGCCGGGCGGCGATGAGCACGCCGACCCCGCTGGAGTCGCAGAAGAAGACCTCCGACAGGTCCAGCACGAGACTGTGCCGACCCTCGGCCACCTCGTCGTGCACGCGCTGGCGCAGCACGGGTGAGGTCACCAGGTCCAGCTCGCCCGACACCCTCAGCACGGCCCACCCGTCCTGCTCGCCGCAGGTCACTTTGAACGCCACCGCCATGCCCTTCGCTCGCCGGAACCCCCGCAACCGGAAGCTGTCCCTACGCTTCCTTGCAGCGCGGCTGCCCAGCGGCTGTGCCCTGAAACTCCGCCCTGAAAACCGAAAAGGGCGCAAGGAGGCTTGTTTCCATCACCTTCGGTCTTGTTCGATCAGCTGTGTACGGGGTAGACGTCGGTTCCCTATCACCCCGGGCCCTCCTGGGGGCGCACATTGCAACAAAGGGGCGTGCGCCGTCAGAGGTGCCGACTACATTCGAGGAGACAGTGGGAGCAGGCTTGACCAGGGCACAGGCAGGGTGACGTGAGGGGGCCGCATGGCGAAGAAGGACGCACCGCCCCGCTGGGACCGCAAGATGCAGCAGCGACTCGCCCGCGGTGAGGCCGCCGCCCTCGGCGAGCTCTACGACCGGTACGCCTCCCTGGTGCACGGACTGGCCCACACCGTCCTCGGCGACGAGCGCGGCGCCGACGCCATCACCCGCGAGGTCTTCACCCACGTCTGGGAACACCCCGACGCCTACGACCCCAAGCAGGGCCCGCTGCGCTCCTGGGTGGCCGCTCTCACCCACCGCCTCGCCGTACGGCGGCTGCGCGCCACCGAGACCGCCGCCCTCGTCGGCGGCGACGGCACCGCCGAGGACCTGGAGCGCAAGGTGCGGCACGCCTCGGTGGCCGCCCGCGCCGACTACATCGTCCAGGCCATGCCGGTGCCGCTGCGCGCCGCCCTGGAGCTGGCGTACTTCCAGCGCCGCGACTACCGGCAGACCGCGGCCGACCTCGGCGTCACCGAGGACGAGGCCCGCCGCCGGCTGCGCCTGGGCCTCCAGCTGCTCTCCACCGCCCACGACGCCGGCGCCCCGCCGGGATACGGGGGTGCCGTGTGAGCACCGGCAGGTACGAGGCGTACGACGGTCCCGACGAACCCGAGAAGCCCGATGACTCCGGGCACTCCGAGCACTCCGAGGACAGCGGTGGCGGTGCCGGTGACGGCCCCGGCGACGGCACGGGAAGCGGCCCGGTCCGGCCGCCCCGCATACCGCTGCCCCGCGCCTCCGTCGAGGACACCGGCAGGCCCCTGCCCGACCTCGACCCGCCGGCCCCGCTGGTCCTGGAGCACAGGGTGCTGACCTCACTGCTCGGCGCGTGGGCGCTGGCCGCCTGCTCACCGGAGGAGACCCTCACCGTCGAGGCCCACCTCGGCGACTGCGGCCCCTGCGCGGACGAGGCGCTGCGGCTGCGCGAGGCCGTCGGACTGCTGCACCCGGCCGAGAGCCTCGACCTCGACCCCGCGCTGCGCACCCGGGTCCTGGAGAGCTGCCTGGAACGCCGCCCGCCGCGCATCCCGGTCCCCCGCTGGGCGGCGGCCTACGACGCCGAGACCGCGCGTCTCGACGCGCTGCTCCAGGACTTCGGGGACGCCGAGTGGCACGCGCCCGTCAGGCTCAGATGGTTCGAGTCGGACGAGCCCACCAGCCGCCGTACGACGGTCGCCGGGGTGATCGCCCACCTGATGACGGTCGACGGCCTGCTCGCGGTCGGCCTCGGTCTGGACGACCCGCTGGGCGACGTGCCCGCCGAGCGCCCCACGCCCGCCTCCCGCACCGAGGCGTACTGGCGCGCCTCGCACTTCCCGCCCACCCGGTCGGTGCGGGGGCCCTGGCGCGAGCAGAGCCACGACCTGGTCCGCACGGCCTCCTTCACCGGCGGCCGGGAGGGCGGACTGCCCATCTCCTACGGGGACTTCGAGCTGCCGCTGCACGACGCGCTGCTGGACCGGGCGTTCGAGTGCTGGGTGCACGCGGAGGACATCGCGGACGCGGTCGACTACCCGTACGGGCCGCCCTCGGGGCGTCATCTGCACGACATGATCGACCTGGCGGCCCGGATACTGCCCGGTGTGCTGGCCCGGCGCCGGCAGCTGGGGCTGGCCGCCCCGGCACCCGGCCGCCACCTGGGGACGGCCGGGCGGCCCGGTCGCAGCGTGCGGCTGGAGATCGAGGGGACGGGCGGCGGGGAGTGGCTGATCCCGCTGGACTCCCCGGCGGCGGTCGGCTCCGCCGAGCACGAGGTGGCGCATGTGGCGCTGGACGGGGTGGAGTTCTGCCAGCTGGCCGCGGGCCATGTGCCTCCGGCGGAAGCGGCGGCGGGCCAGTCCGGCGACCGGACCGCCATCAGAGACGTCCTGTTCGCCACGGCGTCCCTGAGCCGGATGTAACGCCGTCGGCCGCGGGCACGTCGTGGCCGATCGCGCAGTTCCCCGCGCCCCTGGGTACGCCCGGTGACCGCGCCTCGTCAGCGCCCCCGCGCCCAGGCGCCCAGGGGCGCGGGGAACTGCGCGAGCGGCGCGGGACGGCCCGCGGTCGCCGGTGAACGCGAACCCCCGGGACGCCGGGCGTCAGGCGAAGACGACCGTGCGGCGGCCGTTGAGGAGGATCCTCCGCTCGGCGTGCCACTTCACGGCCCGCGCCAGCGCCTGGCACTCCACGTCCCGCCCCACCGCGACCAACTCGTCCGGAGTGACCTGGTGCCCGACCCGCTCGACCTCCTGCTCGATGATCGGCCCCTCGTCGAGGTCCGCCGTCACGTAGTGCGCCGTGGCCCCGATCAGCTTCACACCCCGCGTGTGCGCCTGGTGATAAGGCTTCGCACCCTTGAAGCTCGGCAGGAACGAGTGGTGGATGTTGATGATCCGCCCACTGAGCTGCTTGCACAGATCGTCCGAGAGCACCTGCATGTAGCGGGCGAGCACGACCAGCTCGACGTTCTCCTCGCGCACGATCTCCAGCAGCCGCGCCTCGGCCTGCGCCTTGGTGTCCCTGGTCACCGGGATGTGGTGGAAGGGAATGTCGTACGAGCCCACCAGCTCGGCGAACTCCGTGTGGTTGGAGACCACCGCGGCGATCTCCACCGGCAGCGCCCCGATCCGCGCCCGGAAGAGCAGGTCGTTCAGGCAGTGCCCGAACTTGGAGACCATCAGGACGACGCGCATCTTCTCGTCGGCCCGGTTGACCTGCCAGTCCATCTGGAAGGAGTCACCGATCGCCGCGAAGCTCGCGCGCAGCTTCTCCACCGTCACCGGCGCATCCGCCGAGAAGTGGACGCGCATGAAGAACAGACCCGTGTCGTGGTCCCCGAACTGCTGGCTGTCCTCGATGTTGCAGCCGGTCATGAAGAGGTAGCTCGACACGGCGTGCACGATGCCCTGCTTGTCGGGGCAGGACAGCGTCAGGACGTACTGGTCGGGGGTGACCGCGACTCGGTCGGGCTGCTCGTTCATGCAGGACAGGGTCCCACAACCGGCGTCCGCCGATCACTGCCGTCCCGCTACGCGGACCTCGTCATGATGCTCAGCACCTCCAGGGTGCGCGGCGGGGCGTCGGCCTCGTCCCCGTCGCTCGCCGCCATCCGCACATGGGCGTCCCGCGCGGCACGCACCGCGTCCGGCCAGCCCTGGTGTTCCAGATACGCGGCGACCGGCGCGTCCGGCCCGACCTGGTGCATGATCCGCAGCACCCGCAGCACGGCGGTGTCGACGAGCGCCGCCTCCTGCGAGTCACGGAAGATCGTGCCGACGTACTTCTCGGCGGACCAGTTGTCGAGCCAGGTGTCCTCGACGAGGCGGTACACGGCGTCGGTGACGTCTCCGTATCCGTCGACGCCGGCCAGCCAGACGTCCCGCTGGAACCCGGGGTCGGAGAGCATGTGCAGCGCGGAGCGCACATTGCTGCGCCAGCGCCACCACGGCATGTCGTTCAGTGGCATGCCGCCCATGGTGGAGGAGCGACGGCCGCGACGGGAAGAGTTCTCCGAACCTTGCACGGTCATCGATCGTACGTTCTCACTCCGCGATCACTCACGGGCCCCCGTAATTCACCTTCAGGTCACCTTCCGTTGACCGAAGGTAACTCCCCGGTTAGTGATGTGACGGAATCGTGCGTGTCCATGACCGGCAGGCGTCGCATACGCAATACCCACCTCCCCGCGTTCGCGCAACCCTTCAGGGCCACCGCAGGAAAACTGGCGGCACTGATCGCGTGTGCGTCGCTCACCGTCGGTTGCGGGGTCATCCCCGGTGTCACGGGGGGCGCCGGGGACGATCCCATCACCGTCATGACCTGGGCGCCCCAGGACACCAAGGCCACCAACAAGCCGGGCATGCCCGCACTGGCCCTGGCCTACGCCCGCTCGATCAACGCCCAGGGCGGGCTGAACGGCCGCAAGCTCCGGGTCCTGAACTGCAACGACCACAACGACAGCGTCTCCGCGGCGAAGTGCGCCGAGCGCGCCGTCGACGAGAAGGTGGTCGCCGTCGTCGGCTCCTACAGCCAGCACGCCGACTCCTTCTTCCCCACGCTGGAGAGCGCGGGCATCCCCTACATCGGCGGCTACGGCGTCACCGGGGCCGAGTTCACCAGCCCGCTGTCCTACCCCGTCAACGGCGGCCAGCCCAGCCTGCTGGCGGGCCTGGGCCGGGAGCTGGCCGAGGAGTGCGGGCCCGTCGCCCTGGTACGGCCCGACAGCATCGCCGGCGACGAGCTGCCCGCCCTGCTCAACTCCGGGCTCTCCGCGGGCGGCCACGCCGACGCGGCCGACCAGCTCGCGGCGGAGGACGCCACCGAGTACTCGGCCCACTCGCAGCAGGCGCTCACCTACACGACCAGCGACCCGGCGAACGCCGGCTGTGTGGTGCCCGCCCTCGGGGACCGCACCAGCACCTTCATGGACTCCTTCCGGCGCGGGCGCGAGGAGTCCGCCGACGTGCGCACCGCCACCGTGCTGGGCAGCGTCGACCAGACCGTGATCGACGCCTCGGGCGGCAAGTCCGGCCCGTACGAGGGCGCGTACATCACCGGCTGGTACCCGGTCTCCAGCGACCGGCGCTGGGACGGGCTGAAGGAAGTGATCAGCAAGCACGCGTTCGGCGACAACCGCATCGACCCCTCGGACGCCGGGGTGCAGACGACCTGGATCGCCTACACCGTCCTCAAGGCCGTGGTCGAGTCCATCGGCGACGACCCGGTGACCGCGCGCGCGGTCCGCCGGGCCCTGGACAACGGTCTTCAGATCAGCACCGGCGGACTGACCCCGAAGCTGAGCTGGGAGCACTCCGAGAGCCTCGCCTCGGTGGGCCTGCCGCAGCTGGTCAACGCCGACGTGACCCTCCAGGTCGTCCGGGACGGGCGGCTGGTGGCGGCCCGCAAGGGCTTCATCGACGTGACGAAGACCCTGCTCCAGGCCGACCTGGCCTGACCGCCCGACCCGCCGGCCCCGGCCGGCCCGGCCTAGAGCTGGGTCGGCTGGCGCTCGGTGAGGCCGTAGGACTTGGCGATCGAGTTCCACAGCGCGGCGGCCTTGCCCTTCTCCGTGGTGGCCGTGCCGCTGGCCGTGTTGCCCTGCTGGGTCTGGGGCGTGGAGCGGGCCTGGCCCTTCTTGCAGAGCTTGTCCTTGCGCTGCGCGACCTGGTCGGCCCAGGCCGCGTAGTGGTTGTCGGCCGACGCCGACGCCTGCCAGGCGGCGGTGAGGGCGGTGGTCAGCTCGGTGTGCTGCGGCAGCTGGTCCACCGACAGACCGGACAGCTTCGTCACCAGGTCGTTGCGCTGCTTGGCCGCGTCCCTGAGGTCCTTCGCGGCCTGGCTGAGGTTGTTGCACGCCTTCACGTCGGCCACCGCGTTGATGACCATGGTCCGGCTGTCGCCGCTGACCGCGAGGAGCTTGTCCAGCTCCACGGCCTGCTGCTCGGCCGGGTCGGCGGACGGCGAGGCGGAGGCGGAGGGCGACTCGCTCGCCGGGGCGGTCGCGGCGACGGTCTTGTTGTCGTCCCCGCCGTCGTCCCCGCCACCGCCGGCCAGCAGCGCCCCGGCGCCGATGCCGACGACGGCGATGCCCACTCCGACGGCCGCGAAGAGCGGCAGCCGGGAACCGGTCCGGCCGCCGGAGCGGCGCGGCTCGTCGTCCTCCGTCTCGCGCCGGGGGATGAACGTGCCCTGCTGCTGCCGCGCGCCGCCGTAGGACTGCGGCTGCGGCTGGGGCTGCTGGAAGCGCGGGAGCTGCTGGGTGGACCCGGCCGGCGACTCGCCGCCGGGCTCGCTGCGGAAGAGGTTGTCGAACTCCGCGGGCGGCTGCCGCTCGCCGCTGCCCGCGGGCACCGGCGGGATGTACTGCGTGGCCTCGGCGTCCGCGGCCGGCGCCGCCTGCGGCCGGACCCGGCCGAGGACCGTGGTGCTCTCGCCGGGCGCCTCGGGGGTGATCTCGGGCGGCAGCGCACCGCCGCCGACCGGCGGTATGAACTGGGTCGCGCCGTCGTCCACGACCGGCGGTATGTACTGCGTGGCGCCGTCCGCGCCGGGCAGGTCCGTCACCGGCGGTATGTACTGGGTGGCGCCGTCCGCGCCGTAGGGGGCGGCGGGCGGGAAGGCGGCGCCCTGGGTGCCGTAACCCTGCGCGGGAGTGTCGTAGCCCTGCGCGGGGGTGTCGTAGCCCTGCGCGCCGTAGTCCGGGCCGCCCGCGGGCGGGGTGCCGTAGGAGGGGGCCGGGGCGCCCTCCGGCGGGAGCGGCTGGGACGCGGCGGGCGGCGTGCCCCACGCGTCCGCGGACTGCTGCGGTTCCGCCCAGGGCTGGGCGGGCGGGGTGCTCCAGCCCTGCCCGCCGGCGGGTGCCGCCGGCTGCTGGTGCTGCTGCTCGGGCCCCCAGGAGCCGTTCCACGACTGACCGCCCGGCGGGGCCGCCGGGGCGGGCGGCTGGGCCGGACGGGCGTGCGGCGGACCGACGGGGCCCGTCATGCCCGGGAGCAGCGGCTCGCCTCCGTCGGAGGGCAGCACGATGCCTTCGCGCGCGGGCCGCGCCGAGGGCTCCTCGCCCTGTCCACTCTGCGTCACCGGGACTCCTACGAATGGGGGACCTTCGGAATCGTCGGCTCACGCTACCGGGTCCCGCGAGCCGCGTGCCACGCAGCTCAGGCGGTTACGCCCGTCCCTGTGACCGCCGTTACAGCGCGGTCCCCCACTCCCGGTGTGTTCCCCCTCTCCCCCGCCGTACCTGCGTTTGCCCGGTGTTCACGGCCGCGTGGCCGCTGCTTTCACGCCGCCGCCCGAAGTTCCAGCCGCGCCCCGAACTCCCTTACCACGGGCTCCTCCCGGTACGGCTCCAGGCGTTGCTGGAAGTCCTCCAGGTACTCGGCGCCCCGGTTGGAGCGCAGGGTCTCCAGCAGTTCCACCGCCTTCAGCCCGGTGTGGCAGGCCTGTTCGATCTCCCGCTGCTGCACCTGGGCCGTGGCGAGGAGCACATAGCCGATCGCCCGCCGCCGGGCCTTCGTCGCGGGCAGCCCCGCGAGACACTCCTCCGCCCGCCGCGCCGCCGCCTCGGCCTGCCCGAGGTCGCGGTGGCAGTGCGCCAACTCGTCGGCCAGATAGGCCTCGTCGAAGTGCGCGATCCACGCCGGGTCGTCGCCGGACGCCGGATCCGCCGCCTCCAGCGCGCTCACCGCCCGCCCGGACGCCAGCTGCGCCGCCCGCGCGTCGCCCATCAGCGCGTGCCCCCGGGCCTCCGCCGCGTGGAACATCGCCTCCGCGCGGGGGGTGACCCGGCCGCGCGCCCCCTCCTGCGCAGCCCGCGCCAACTGGGCGATCTCACGCGGGTTTCCGAGCTGCGCGGCCAGATGACTCATCGACGCGGCCAGGACGTAGCCGCCGTAGCCGCGGTCCCCGGCCGCCTGCGCGAGCCGCAGGGCCTGGATGTAGTACCGCTGGGCGAGGCCGGGTTGGCCGGTGTCGATGGCCATGTAGCCGGCCAGCTCGGTCAGTCGGGCGACGGCGGCGAACAGTTCGCGTCCCACCGCCTCCCGGTAGGACCCGGCCAGCAGGCCCGAGACGACGCTGTTCAGGTAGTGCACGACGACCGGGCGCACATGCCCGCTGCCGTGCCGGTGGTCCAGGTCGACCAGGGCCTGGGTCATCGCCTTGACGGCCGCCACGTCGGACGGGCCCACGCGCGGGCCCGCCGCCCGCGCGACCTGGGAGTCGGGCGCGGAGATCAGCCAGTCCCGGCTGGGCTCCACCAGCGCGGAGGCGGCGACGGAGGAGCCGGAGAGGAAGTCCCGGCGGCCCACGTCACTGCGCCACAGCTCACACACCTGCTCGATGGCGCCGAGGACCGTCGGCGAGAACTGGAGCCCCACTCCGGAGGCCAGGTTCTTGCCGTTGGCCATGCCGATCTCGTCGATCGTGACCGTACGGCCCAGCTTGCGGCCCAGGGCCTCGGCGATGATCGCCGGGGCGCGCCCGCGCGGCTGCTGTCCCCGCAGCCAGCGGGCCACGGACGTCTTGTCGTAGCGCAGGTCGAGGCCGTGTTCGGCACCGCACATGTTGACCCGGCGGGCGAGCCCTGCGTTCGAGCAGCCCGCCTCCTGGATGAGCGCCTGCAGCCGTTCGTTCGGCTGTCGCGCGACGAGAGGCCTTGCGGCCATTGGCGTACCCCCTGTGGCTGCGGTGCCTGCCCACGCACCGAGTTGACTGGTCTTCGTACCGAACGGATCCGGCCGTGAAGATCAATGCCCCGCGGACATACCGACAATGCGAGACATACGAGGATTGCCGGGGTAAAGCCGGAAGCCGACCCCACTCCTGGCTACCCAGCCCCCGCCGCCGATCCTCCCGCGCGCCCCCGCACGTGCACCCATGCGCCCCAGTTGCCGAATCGATGCTCCTCCCCCGCGCGCGTCCGAGACGGCCTTCAGGCGTAACCCGAGGTGGGTGCGGGAGTTGTGATGTGCGTGGAAGAGACGATCGCGAGCACTGACGCCGCCCAGATTCCCCAGCAGCGGGGGGAATCGCTGCTGGAGACCGCCGTTCGCTACACCGAGGAGCGCCACTGGGACGTGTTCCCCGGCACCTGGCTGGAAGCCGTCGACGGGACACAGCACTGCTCGTGCGACGACGCCGCGTGCGACGCGCCGGGGGCGCATCCCGCGCGCGCGGACTGGGCGACCCAGGCGACCGGCAGCGCGACCGTGGCCCGCCGGATGTGGTCGAAGCAGCCGCTCGCCTCGATCCTGCTGCCCACCGGGCGCACGTTCGACGCGATCTCCGTCGCCGAGACGGCCGGGTTCCTCGCGCTGGCCCGGATGGAGCGCATGGAGCTGACGCTCGGCCCGGTGACGCTGACCCCGGACCGGCGGATGCACTTCTTCGTGCTGCCGGGGGCCTCGGCGAAGGTGCCCGACCTGGTGCGGAAGCTGGGCTGGGCGCCCGCCTCCCTGGACCTGCACGCGCTCGGCGAGGGCGGCTGGGTGGCCGCGCCGCCCACCCGGTTCGGGTCCCGGGGGGCCGTGCAGTGGGCCTGCCGTCCGACGCCCGCGAACCGGTGGCTGCCGGACGCGGAGGAGTTGATCTCACCGCTCGCCTACGCCTGCGGCCGGGACCGGTAGCGGGTACCGAACCGTCGCCGCGCGGGCGGTGCGAGCGGGCCCGCGCGGCGCTGACGCATGTCGGCGGGGCCCCGCGCCCCTTAGGTTGGCTTCCATGACGTCGGCCGTGCGTGTACGTGGACTCTGGAAGCGGTTCGGGCAGCAGATCGCCGTGGCCGGGATCGATCTGGAGCTGCCCGCGGGGCAGTTCATCGGTCTGGTCGGGCCGAACGGAGCGGGGAAGACCACCACGCTCTCCATGGTCACCGGCCTGCTGCGCCCCGATCAGGGCTCCGTCGAGGTCGTCGGGCACGACGTGTGGCGGGATCCGGTGGCCGTGAAGGCGCGGATCGGGGTGCTGCCGGAGGGCCTGCGCCTGTTCGAACGACTCTCGGGACGCGAACTGCTCGCGTACACGGGCCGGTTGCGCGGTCTGCCCGGGACGGAGGTCGACAAGCGGGCCACCCAACTGCTCGACGTACTGGACCTGGCCGGGGCCCAGCACAAGCTGGTCGTCGACTACTCGACCGGTATGCGCAAGAAGATCGGGCTCGCCGCCGCTCTGCTGCACAACCCCGAAGTGCTCTTCCTGGACGAGCCGTTCGAGGGGGTCGACCCGGTCTCCGCGCAGACCATCCGGGGTGTGCTGGAGCGGTACACCGCCTCCGGCGCCACGGTCGTCTTCTCCTCCCACGTCATGGAGCTGGTCGAGTCGCTGTGCGACTGGGTGGCCGTGATGGCGGCGGGCCGGATCCGGGCGCACGGCCCCCTGACCGAGGTGCGCGGCACCGCGCCCTCCCTCCAGCAGGCGTTCCTGGAGCTGGTCGGGGCGCACGAGCGGGACGCGGGTACGCGCCTGGACTGGCTGGGCGGCGGGGCCCGGTGAGCGCCCCCGCCCCGGCCCCGGCGCCGGCGCCGGCCCCCGTCACGGCTCCGCCCGCCGCCTCGGTCACCGCCGTCCTGGTCCGGCTCAAGCTGTCGCTGCTGCGCAACGGGCTGCGCCAGTCCACCGGCCGCCGGGCCGCCTGGATCGCCTCCGCCGTCCTCACGCTGCTGTTCGCCGCGGCGCAGCTGATCGGACTGATCGCGCTGCGCGGACACGCCCACGCCGCCTCGGTGGCCGTCCTGCTGGTGGCGGTGCTGGCGCTCGGCTGGGCGGTGATGCCGCTGTTCTTCCCCGGCGGCGACGAGACCCTCGACCCGACCCGCCTGGTGATGCTGCCGCTGCGGCCCCGCCCCCTGGTGCGCGCCCTGCTGGCCGCCTCCCTGGTCGGCATCGGGCCGCTGTTCACGCTCTGTCTGCTGGCCGGCTCGATGATCGCGGTGGCGCACGGCGCCGCGGCCCTCGTGGTGGGCGCCGTCGGGACGGTCCTGGCGCTGCTGGTGTGCGTGGCCCTCGCGCGGGCCGTGGCCACCGCCAACACCCGGCTGCTGACCAGCCGCAAGGGCCGCGATCTGGCGGTGCTGAGCGGGCTGGTCATCGCGATCGGCGCGCAGGTCGTCAACTTCGGCGCGCAGCGGCTCGGTTCGTCCGGTCTCGGGCAGCTCGACCCGGCCGCGGACGTGCTGCGCTGGGTGCCGCCCGCGTCGGCGATCGGCGCGGCGGACTCCGCGAGCGACGGCTCGTACGGGATGGCGCTGGCGCAACTCGCGCTCTCGGCGCTCGCGTTGGCGGCTCTGGTGGCCGTGTGGGCGCGTCATCTGACGCGGCTGATGACCGAACCCGACGGTTCGACCCTCCAGCCGGCCGGGGACACCGTGGTACGCGGCTCCACGGGCCTGGGCCGGCTGCTTCCCGGCGGGCGCACCGGAACGGTCATGGAACGCAGCCTGCGCTACATCTGGCGGGATCCGAAGACCAAGGCGGCCTGGGTGACCTCGCTGGCCATCGGGCTGATCGTGCCGGTCTTCAACGCCGTGCAGGGCACCGGGTCGATCTACTTCGCCTGCTTCGCGGCCGGGATGCTCGGGATCCTGATGTACAACCAGTTCGGCCAGGACACCTCGGCGTTCTGGATGGTCGCGACGACGATCGCCACCGCCCGGGACGCCTATGTCGAACTCCGCGCCCGCGCGCTGGCCCTGCTGGTGATCACCCTGCCGTACGCGGCGCTGGTGACGGTCCTGACGGCGGCCCTGCTCGGCGACTGGGCCCGGCTGCCGGAGGCGCTCGGCCTCTCCTTCGCCCTGCTCGGCGCGATGCTGGCGACGGGTGCCTGGACCTCGGCCCGGTTCCCGTACTCCATTCCACAGGAGGGCTACAAGAACGTGGCGCCCGGTCAGGCCGGCCTGGCCTGGATCTCCATCTTCGGCGGCATGGTCGCGGCGGCGCTGCTGTGCGCCCCGGTCATCGCGCTGACGATCTGGCTGAACGTCTCGGCGGACGGCGAGGACTGGGCGTGGCTGCTGCTTCCGGTGGGGGCGGCCTACGGGGCCGGGATCACGGTCGCCGGTCTGCGGCTGGCGGCGCCCCGGACCGCGGAACGGCTGCCGGAGATCCTGACGGCGGTGAGCCGCGGCTGAGGGCCTGATGCGGGCACGGGGTCCGCACGCGGGGTCCGTACGCGGGCGCAGGGTCCGTACGCGGGGTCCGTACGCGGGCGCTGGGCCCGGGGGCGGGCGAGAGGTCCGGGCGCGGGCGCAGGGTCCGTACGCGGGCGAGGGGCCCGGGCGCGGGCGCAGGGTCCGTACGCGGGCGAGGGGCCCAGGGGCCGACGAGAGGTCCGTACGCGGGCGAGGGGCCCGGGGGCGGGGTCCGTACGCGGGCGGAGGGGCCCGGGGGCCGGCGAGAGGTCCGGGCGCGGGCGCGGCGCCCGTCAGCGGGTGCGGACCGCGTCCAGGAACGGTTCGACGGCGGCCCGCCAGGCCTCGGGCCGGTCGTAGTGGACCAGGTGCCCGGCGTCGGCGACCTCCGCGTACTCCCCGCTGGGCAGCACCCGCACCATCTCCTGCGCCTCGGCCCGGCCCAGTTCCCCGTCCAGGCCGCGCACCACCAGCGTCGGGCAGCGGACCTGGGCCAGCTCCTCCCAGTGCGCGTCGTACACCCAGGTCTCCCGGGACTTCAGCATCTGCTCGGGCTCGAAGACCGGCCGCCAGCCGTCCTCGCACTCCTGCATGACCTCGGCGTAGAACGCGCCGCGCGCGGGGTTGGGCCGCTCCACCCAGGGGTCGTCCTCGCCGAACCACTTGCGCACGTCGGCGAGGGTCGCGAAGGGCACGGGCCAGGACTTGAACCAGTCCGCCCACTCCCGCTGGGAGGCCGCGCCGAGCGCGGAGGCCCGCATGTCGCAGATGATCAGGCCGCTGACCAGGTCGGGGCGTTTCGCGGCGAGCTGCCAGGCGGTCAGCGCGCCCATCGCGTGCCCGATCAGCACGGCCGGTCCGAGTCCGAGCTGTTCCAGCGCGGCCTCCGCGTCGTCCACGTACGCCTCGCGCGTGAACGCGGCCTCGGCCGGTTTGCCGCTGCGGCCGTGTCCGCGCTGGTCCAGCGCGACCGCGCGGTGCCGCTCGGAGAGCCAGCGGGCCGTGGCGGCCCAGTGCGAGGCCCGGCCCATCAGCCCGTGCAGTAACAGCACACCGTGTCCCGGCTCGCCCTCGTGGGCCGCCCGGTCGGTGGTCTTGGGCGGGTCGCCGAACTCCCAGGCCGCGAGGGGCACCCCGCCCGTCCCGGTCACGTCGATGCGCCGTGCCATAGGTGGCACCCCCCTAGAGCTCCGCCTGCCGTTGCCCCGCAGATTATCGAACCCCTATTCGAAAATGGCGTCTCGCCCGACAACACCCCTCATTCGAGTGACCTCCCTCAAGGATTGACCGCCGCACCCGAGGGGAGATCTTCAACGGGAGGCGGACCGCTCGGGGAAAACGGTCCGAGGGGAATGACCCTGGGAGCTCGGGGCTCCGGGTCAGCACAGGGGAGGACAGGCCCCGGCGCCGCAAGGCGCCGGGGCCCTCCACACGACTGCGGCGCATCTCTCCGCCCCCTCAGGTCATATGCCCCACGCGACAGCCTTGCACGCGAAGCGCCGGAGCGCTGCGATTCGACGGACTGCACCCCCGATTCGACGGGATCACGCCGGTTGCCCCAACCACCCCTGCAACAACAGGAGTTACCCCGCGGGGACGACCGGGCAAACTCAGCGCTTGGCGACGAAGACGTGCGAGGCGATCTCCGACTCCAGCTCGGCCGCCTCGCCGCCGCTGCCCACCAGCACGCCGCCGGCCGACTCCGTCACGCTCACCACCGAACCGGGCTGCACGCCCGCCCGCCGCAGCGTGTACATCAGCTGGGCGTCGGTCTGGATCGGCTCCCCGATCCGGCGCACCACGACGGTCTTGCCCTCAAGCCCCGGGTCCAGGTCCGCCAGCGACACCATGCCCTCGTCCAGGAACGGGTCGGCACCGTCCTTCTCGCCCAGCTCCTCCAGGCCCGGGATCGGGTTGCCGTACGGCGACTCGGTCGGGTGCCGCAGCAGCTCCAGGACGCGGCGCTCCACGGCCTCGCTCATCACGTGCTCCCAGCGGCAGGCCTCGGCGTGCACCTGCTCCCACTCCAGGCCGATCACGTCGACCAGCAGGCACTCGGCGAGCCGGTGCTTGCGCATCACGCGGGTGGCGAGCCGGCGGCCCTCGTCGGTCAGCTCCAGATGCCGGTCGGAGGCGACGGACACCAGACCGTCACGCTCCATCCTGGCCACCGTCTGGCTGACCGTCGGCCCGCTCTGGTCGAGTCGCTCGGCGATCCGGGCGCGCATCGGGACCACCCCTTCCTCTTCCAGTTCGAGGATGGTGCGGAGATACATCTCCGTGGTGTCGATCAGTCCGGACATACGTGCCCCTCGATGAGATCTGCCGGAAGCGCGACAGCTTCGCGGCGCGTGCGCTGGCCCTGGCTTCAATTCTGACGCATAGCGCTGACAACCGTGCCGCGCCGTTGAAACCAACGGGTTTCGCACGTGTGGCGAGCGGCCCGTACGACTCCCCCGGCACCGGCGGCCCGGCTCCCCCGGTCCCGTCCGTCCGGCTCCCTCAGGCCCGCCGGACACGCCGCGACCCACCCCACCGCCGTATTGACACCGCAGTGGTCCAGACCGCACGGTGATCCGCGACACAGATCACATCCGCCACCGCACTCCGCACGGCAAAGGGGCCCCGCGCATGAGCGACCGCAAGCTGGCCGGCCAGTTCTTCGACGCCGCGATCGAGCTGCTCCGGACGGTCCGCGACGAGGAGGGCGAGCACGTCGAGGCGGCCGGCGAACTGCTCGCCGACACCGTCGAGAACGGCGGGCGGCTGTTCGCCTTCGGCGCCGGACACTCCTCCCTCGCCGCCCAGGACGTCGTCTACCGCGCGGGCGGACTGGCCCTGATGAACCTGCTCGCCGTGCCGGGCGTCGTCGGCGTCGATGTGATGCCCGCCACGCTCGGCTCGGCCCTGGAGCGCGTCGACGGGCTCGCCTCGGCCGTGCTGGACAGCTCGCCCCTGCGCGCCGGCGACGTCCTGATCATCATCTCCCTCTCCGGGCGCAACGCGCTGCCCGTGGAGATGGCCATGAACGCCCGCGCGCTCGGCGTGAAGGTCATCGGCGTGACGTCCGTCGCCTACGCCACCGAGACCAAGTCCCGGCACGCCTCCGGCACCTATCTCAAGGACCACTGCGATCTCGTCCTGGACTCCCGGATCGCCGTCGGGGACGCCGAGCTGACCCTGGACACCGTCCCCGCGCCGTTCGCGCCCGCGTCCACCGTCGTCACCTCCGCGCTGCTCCAGGCCGTCCTGGCCACCGCGGCCGGCGCCCTCGCGGACCGGGGCATCGAACCGCCGCTGCTGCGCTCGGGCAACGTGGACGGCGGCCACGAGTGGAACGGACGGGTCATGGAGGAGTACGGCGACCGGATCTTCTACCGGCGCTGACGGCCCACCGCGCCCAGGACGAACGCGCCCGGAACGAACGCGCTCAGGACGAACGCGCCGTCAGCCGGACGCATCCGCCAGATCCAGGGCCGCCGCGATGCGCGCGGCCACATCCTCCGCGTACACCGCGTCGGACCGCTCGAAGGCGCTGCGCCCGCCCCCGCGCAGGAACGTCACCACCCCCAGCGTCCGGCCCCGGCTGCGCAGCACCGCGCACAGCGCGTGCACCGAGTCCGACGGCCACTGGCGGGCCTGCGCCCAGATCCGCGCCTGCTCCGGCGGCACGGTGCCGACGCCGGCCCGCACCGAGCCGGCCCGCGCCACGCACTGGAGCGCCGGATGCCCCTCCGGGTAGCGCACGGGCAGGCCCGCCGCGCCCGTGGGCAGGCTGGGTCCGGGCGGACCTGACGGGGTGGCCGCCGTTCTGACCAGACGGACCGGACCGGCCGCGTCCGCGTCCCCCAGCGGACCGCCCGCCACCCGGTCGACCAGGGCGTGGTCGGCGAATCCGGCGAGCGCGAAGTCCAGATGCACGGTGGCCGCCTCGACCGGGTCCTCGCACTCAGCCGCCGCCCGTGCGGCCCGGTGCGTCTGATTGCCCCGGAACCGCAGCAGCGCCGCCTCCTGCTCGGCCTGCTTGGCCTCGGTCACGTCCTGGAAGAGCCAGCCCACACCCAGCGGCACCGGCTCCTCCGCGAGCGGCGAGGCCAGCCGGACGAACCCGCAGCGCCAGCAGCGCCGCTGCTCGCCCTCGGCGGCCCGCACACTCACCCAGATCTCGGCGGGCGCGGGCGGCGCGCCCTCCGCCAGCACATGGGTGAGCGCCGCCTCCAGCTCCTCCACGCCCTGGGCGAGCAGCTCGCCCAGCGGGCGGCCCAGCACGGACGTACGGCCGATGCCCAGCGACCGGGCGGCGTGCGCGTTGACCACCGCGGGGCGCAGGTCGGCGTCGACCAGCACGACGCCCCAGGAGGCGTCCTCGAAGAGGGCCTCGCTGAGCGCGATGGAACGCTCCAGGTCGATCTGCGCGTGCACCTCGCTGAAAGCGCAGTACACACCCGCGGGCTTGCCGTCGGGCCCGCGCACGGCGGCCGACTGGGTCCGCACCAGGACCCGGCCGCCGTCCTTGGTCAGCAGCGCGAACTCGTGCACCTGGCGTCCGGGGGCCTCCATGGCGGACATCAGCCGCCCCTCGACCTCCTCGGCGTCCGCGCTGCGCACCGCCCACCCGGCGAAACCGGGCCGCCCCACGGCCTCGGCCGCGGTCCAGCCGAGGATCCGCTCCGCCTCACGGTTCCAGTGGGTGACGACCCCGTCGGCGTCGAAGGCGCACAGCGCCGCGTCCATGCCGTCGAGCAGCGCGGCGAGCAGATCGGAGCCGCCCGAGCCCTCGGGACCGGCACCCTCGGGTTCGTCCGGCCCCAGCTCGTCGGTGGTCCCACTACGCCGGGAAGCACTCACCTGGACCCCCTGCCAAGCCGCGTCCGCACGCCTGTGGTGCGGCTGTTCGCCCACTAACAATCATTCAACTCGAACGTGACGCAGCACACAGCGGGTTCCCGCAAGATTGCGGGAATCGTTGTGGACCGACGCCGTCGTACCACTCATGACTCAAGCCTCAGCGTGAGCCACACCTCGGTCTCGTCCTCCGGCGCCACGTACCGCTCCACCTCGACGAACCCGCGCTTCCGAGCGAACCGCACACCGTCGGCGTTCGCGGCGAGCACGACCGTCCGCACCTCCCGCGCGCCCAGCGCGAACGCCCGCGCCAGACAGTGCTCGTACAGCGCCGCCCCGATCCCGCGCCCCCGGTACTCGGGCAGCACGCGCGCGATCACCGTCGCGACACCCCGCTCCCCGTCCGGCGGCCGCACGGTGGAGCACCCGACGAGCACGTCCCCGAGATAGGCGTTCTCCAGGCGGTGCCGCCCCACGCGTTCCCGCACCTCGTCGGCGCTCAGCTCGTCGGGCGGCACGACGACGTTGTGGACGTACCGCCACTGCTCCCGCAGGCGCTCGCCGTCCACCACCACGACACGAAGATCATCCACACCGACCGTCTCCCCGCGACGCGTACACCTCAATCACGAATTCGCATGTCAGAAGCTGCTGCGGGCGGGTGCGAAAAAAAGCGGTTGAAGGCGCGGCAGGTGGTTCCTAAGGTGTGTCCCACGTAGGAAAGGAGGTGATCGGGTTCATGAGTGACACCCGGACGTACGAGGTGGCTGCGGGCTGACGCCCGACACCCCACCAGTGCGGTGCCGGCGCAGCCGGCCCAATCCCAGCAGTCACCCGACCCGCGAGCTCGCCGGTACGTCCGGCCGGCCCTTCCGCTTCGGTGGAGGACCCGAGTTCGCGGGTCGTCTGCGTTTCCGGAGGAAATTCGGGTGTGACCCACGCCATCCGGAAAAACTGCGGCGCGCAGTACTCTGGCCGCATGATCTCGCTCGTTCGACGACGCCACGTGGACTTCCTCCGCGTCACGAGCATGGGCTGTCGGCGCTCCTTCTGAACCCAGCGCCCCGTCCCTCTTCCTGCACAGGACCTCCCATGCAGCTTCCGATCATCGATCTCTCCGCCCCCGATCTGCACGCGCGGCTGCACGGCGCCGCCCATGACGTGGGGTTCTTCCAGCTCGTCGGGCACGGCGTCGGCGCCGCCGAGACCGAGCGCCTGCTCTCGGCGATGCGGCGGTTCTTCGCGCTGCCCGAGGCCGAGCGGCTGGCCCTCGACAACGTCGGCTCGCCGCACTTCCGCGGCTACACCCGCACCGGCGACGAGCGGACCGGCGGTTCCCGGGACTGGCGGGACCAGCTGGACATAGGCGCCGAACGGCCCGCCCGCGTCCCCGGTCCCGGCGAGCCCGCCTACTGGTGGCTCCAGGGCCCCAACCAGTGGCCGGCCGCCCTGCCCGAGCTGCGCGCGGCCGCGCTGGAGTGGATCGACCGGCTCAGCGCCGTCGCCCAGCGGCTGCTGCGCGAACTGCTCACCGCCATCGGGGCACCCCCCGACTTCTACGACCCGGTCTTCGGCGAGCGGGCCCATCCGCACCTCAAGCTCGTCCGGTACCCGGGCAGCGCCGGGGACGGCGCGGGGCAGGGCGTCGGCGCGCACAAGGACTACGGCTTCCTGACGCTGCTGCTCCAGGACCAGGTGGGCGGGCTCCAGGTGCAGCGTGAGGACGGGCGTTTCCACGACGTGCCGCCCGTCCCGGGGGCCTTCGTGGTCAACCTCGGGGAGCTGCTGGAGGTGGCCACCAACGGTTACCTGGTCGCCACCAACCACCGCGTGGTGTCCCCGCCGGGGGCGACCGAGCGCTTCTCGGTGCCGTTCTTCTACAACCCGAGCCTGGACGCGCGGGTGGAGCCGGTGCCCTTCCCGTTCGCGTCGACGGCGCCGGGCGTGACCGCGGACCCGGGCAATCCGCTCTTCGCCGAGTACGGCTTCAACGAGCTGAAGGGGAAGCTCCGGGCGCATCCGCTGGTCGCGGAGCGGCATCACTCCGGGCTGCTGACGCCCGCGTGACGTGCGGGGCGCCCCCGGCGGGGGCGCCCTTCTCCGGCTCGGAGGTTCCGGCGCGGAGGTTCCGGCTCGGAGGTTCCGGCGCGGGCCCTCCCGCTCAGCCGGCGATGTCGCCGTAGCCCTCGATCTCGCGGGGATCGCGGGAGCCCGGCCCGGTGTAGCGGGCGGACGGGCGGACCAGGCGTCCGGTGCGCTTCTGCTCCAGGATGTGCGCCGACCAGCCGGCGGTGCGGGCGCAGGTGAACATCGAGGTGAACATGTGGGCGGGGACCTCAGCGAAGTCGAGGACGATCGCCGCCCAGAACTCCACGTTGGTGGCCAGCACCCGGTCGGGGCGGCGGGCGTGCAGCTCGGCCAGCGCGGCCTTCTCCAACGCCTCGGCGACCTCGAAGCGGGGCGCGCCCAGCTCGCGGGCGGTGCGGCGCAGGACGCGGGCGCGGGGGTCCTCGGCGCGGTACACGCGGTGCCCGAAGCCCATCAGCCGCTCGCCCTTGTCCAGGGCCTGCTTCACGTACGCCTCGGCGTCCCCGGTGCGCTCGATCTCCTCGATCATGTAGAGCACGCGGGAGGGGGCGCCGCCGTGCAGCGGGCCGGACATCGCGCCGACGGCGCCGGACAGGGCGGCGGCCACGTCGGCGCCGGTGGAGGCGATGACGCGGGCGGTGAAGGTGGAGGCGTTCATGCCGTGCTCGGCGGCGGAGGTCCAGTAGGCGTCGACGGCCGCGACGTGCTTGGGGTCGGGCTCGCCGCGCCAGCGGATCATGAACCGTTCGACGACGGACTGGGCCTTGTCGATCTCGCTCTGCGGGACCATCGGCAGGCCCTGGCCGCGTGCGGACTGGGCGACGTAGGACAGGGCCATGACGGCGGCGCGGGCGAGGTCGTCGCGGGCCTGTTCGGCGTCGATGTCGAGGAGCGGTTTGAGGCCCCACACGGGTGCCAGCATGGCGAGCGCGGACTGCACGTCGACGCGGATGTCGCCGGAGTGGACGGGGATGGGGAAGGGCTCGGCGGGCGGCAGGCCGGGGTTGAAGGCCCCGTCGACGAGCAGGCCCCAGACGTTGCCGAACGAGACGTGGCCGACGAGGTCCTCGATGTCGACGCCGCGGTACCGGAGCGCGCCGCCCTCCTTGTCGGGTTCGGCGATCTCCGTCTCGAACGCGACGACTCCTTCGAGTCCGGGTACGAAGTCGGACATCAGGCGGCTCCCTCGTGATGCGTGCGACGGATGGTGTTGTGGGGGCGATGGTGCGGACCGTGACCGGTACGGCGGGAAACGGCTCATGCCCAGCGGATCCGCGGTCCCGGCTCTGGAGGCTCGCGGTCCTGTGCGGTACTCGTGTGATGCCCCGTGCGGCGGACGGTCACCCGACTGCGCCACCTCCAAAACGATAGGCCCTCAGTGCCAGTTCTGGGGAGTTCTCGCGGCACTGAGTGCCAGTGTGACGTAGGACACCATGACTGGCGAACGGCGCGGATACGGCAGGATGACGGTGTGACCGACCGAGACGCCGCACTGCCGGATCCCGCCGCGATGCGCAAGCAGTACCGGGCCGCGGGCCTCGCCGAGGACGAGCTGGCCGCCACCCCGCTGGAGCAGTTCGCGCGCTGGTTCAAGCAGGCCGCGAGCGAGGCCCATCTCTACGAGCCGAACGCCATGGTCGTGTCCACCGCGAACGCGGAGGGCCACCCCAGCTCACGCACCGTGCTGCTGAAGCAGTTCGACGAGCAGGGCTTCGTCTTCTACACCAACTACGACTCCCGCAAGGCCCGCGACCTGGCGGAGAACCCGTACGTCTCGCTGCTGTTCCCCTGGCATCCGATGGCGCGGCAGGTCATCGTGCGGGGCGTCGCGCGGCGCACCGGCCGGGACGAGACGGCGGCCTACTTCCGGACCCGCCCGCACGGCTCCCAGCTCGGGGCGTGGGCGAGCGCGCAGTCCTCGGTGGTCCCCACCCGGGCCGAGCTGGACGCCTCCTACGCGGAGCTGGCGGCCCGGTATCCGGAGGGCGAGCAGGTGCCCGTGCCACCGCACTGGGGCGGTTTCCGGGTGGCCCCGCAGTCGGTGGAGTTCTGGCAGGGCCGGGAGAACCGGCTGCACGACCGGCTGCGGTACGTGGCCCGGCCGGACGGGAGCTGGAAGGTCGAGCGGCTCAGTCCGTGAGGTGCTCCGTGCCGGGCGTCGCGCCGCTCAGTCCGTGACGTTCTCCGTGCCGGGCGTCGCGCCGCTCAGTCCGTGACGTTCCGCGCGCCGAGGGCGTCGTCGAGCAGGTCCGCCCACTGGGCCACGACCCGCTGCCGGCGCCCCCGGTCGTCGGTGAGCAGGTTGGCCAGGCCGAGCCCGCGGGCCATGTCGAGCAGTCCCTGCACGCTCTCCCTGGCCCCCGGCGCGGACTCGTCGGCGCCGAGCAGCTCCACGGCGATACGGTGCGTCTCGCGCCCGACGCGGGCCTCCAGTTCGGTGACCCGCGGGCGCAGCTGTTCCTCGTTGGAGGCGGCCACCCACAGGTGCAGGGCGGCGCGGAAGAGGGGCCCGGTGTAGAGGTCGACGAGGGCGGCGACGACGGCCCGCCGGTCCTGGACCGCGCCCTGCGGGAACAGGTCCCGCAGGGCGGTGGAGCGTTCCTCGGCGACGTATTCGACGGCCGCGGTGAAGAGGTCCTCGCGGGTGGGGAAGTGGTGCTGGGCGGCGCCCCGGGAGACACCGGCCCGTTCGGCGACGACGGACACCGTGGAGCCCGCCCAGCCGTGTTCGGCGAGACAGGCCACGGCGGCCTCCAGCAGCCGCTGCCGGGTGGCCCGGCTGCGGTCCTGCTTGGGCACGCGGTCGCGTTCCGCCGTACTCACACCACCCATGAGGGATCCCGTCGCTCCAGGAAGGCCGTCATCCCCTCCCTGGCCTGCGGGGCGGAGAACAGCCGGGCCGAGAGCGCGGTGAGGTCGGCCGCGTCCCGGTCGAATGACTCCAGCACCCTAGCCGTGAGCAGCCGCTTCGTCTCGGCCAGGGCCTCGGGGGCGGAGCGCCTGAGGCCGTCGAGGACGGGTGCGAGGACGGCGTCCACGTCCTCCCCGGCGACCGTGATCAGGCCGGTGCGGGCCGCCTCGGGGGCGTCGAAGCGCTCGCCGGTGAGGTAGAAGCGGGCGAGGGCGCGGGGGTCGGTGCGCGGCAGCAGCGGCAGCGAGATGACCGCGGGGGCCACGCCGATGCGCACCTCGGTGAAGGCGAAGCTCGCGGTGTGCGCGGCGGCGGCGATGTCGCAGGCGGCGAGCAGGCCGAGGCCGCCCGCGCGGACGTGTCCGGTGACCCGGGCGACGACCGGCCGGGGCAGCTCGACGAGCTGCCGGAGCAGGGCGACGAAGGCGTCCGGGGGCGGCGGGTCGCGCAGGTCGGCGCCGGCGCTGAAGGTGGTGCCGGTGTGGGTGAGGAGGACCGCGCGGACGTCGGTGTCCTTGGCGCAGTCGGTGAGCGCGTCGGCGAGTTCGGCGACCAGCGCGGCCGACAGGGCGTTGCGGTTGTCCGGGGAGTCCAGGCTGAGGGTCCTCACCCCGCGGTCGTGGGACCGGCCGATCAGGGTCACGCGCGCTCCCTCAGTTCGCGGCGGAGGATCTTCCCGGAGGCGGCGCGGGGCACCGCGTCGAGGAAGACGACCTCGCGCACCCGTTTGTAGGGGGCGACCTGTTCGGCGACGTGCATCATGACCTCGCCCTCGGAGAGCGCCCCGGCGGTGGGCTGGCGGACGACGTAGGCGCGCGGGATTTCGTTGCCGTTGTCGTCGTACACGCCGATGACGGCGGCGTCGGCGATGCCGGGGTGGGTGAGCAGCAGGGCCTCCAGTTCGGCGGGGGCCACCTGGAAACCCTTGTACTTGATGAGTTCCTTGACCCGGTCGACGACGAACAGCCAGCCGTCCGCGTCGACATGGCCGACGTCACCGGTGTGCAGCCAGCCGTCCGCGTCGATCAGGGCGGAGGTCTCCTCGGGGCGTCCCAGGTAGCCCTTCATCACCTGGGGGCCGCGGACGAGGATCTCGCCGGGCTCGCCGGTGCCGAGGTCCTTGCCGGGGTCGTCCAGGGAGACGATCCTCATCTCGGTGCCCGCGATGAGCCGGCCGACGGTGCCGGGGGGTGCCTCGGCGACGGCGTCCAGGGGGACGACGTGGCTGCCCGGGGAGAGTTCGGTCATGCCGTACGCCTGGCCGATCGGCGGCAGGTTCAGACGGCGGGAGCAGGCCGCGGCGAGCTGCGCGTCGAGGGGCGCCGCGGAACAGATGAGGTACTTCAGCGACGACAGGTCGTAGTTCTCCACCGCGGGGTGCTTGGCGAGGGCGAGGACGATCGGCGGGGCCACGTACAGCGCGGTGATGCGGTGGTTCTGGATGGCCGCGAGGAAGGTCTCCAGGTCGAAGCGGGGCAGGACGACGACGGTGGCGCCCTTGCGCAGGGGCGCGTTCATCAGGGCGGTCAGGCCGTAGATGTGGAAGAAGGGCAGGACGGCGAGGACGCGTTCGCCGGGGCCGGCGGTGACGGCGGCGTCGAGCTGGACGAGGTTGGTGGCGATCTGCCGGTGGGTGAGCATCACGCCCTTGGGGGTGCCGGTGGTGCCCGAGGAGTAC
Source organism: Streptomyces sp. NPDC048002 (assembly GCF_040653275.1). Classification (NCBI taxonomy): domain Bacteria; kingdom Bacillati; phylum Actinomycetota; class Actinomycetes; order Kitasatosporales; family Streptomycetaceae; genus Streptomyces; species Streptomyces sp. NPDC048002. Next base: position 402,790 of record NZ_JBEZNL010000002.1, read on the forward strand.
GGCAGGGCGGCGATGTCCTCGGCCGGGTCGACGTCGACCTCGGGCTCGGGGGCGGTGGAGGCCAGCATGTCGATCAGCGAGCGGTGTCCGGGGGCACTGTCGCAGACGAAGATCTCCTCGACGCCGCCCGCGAGTTCGGCGGCCCGCCGGGCGGTCTCCAGCAGGGGCGATACGGTGACGATCCAGCGGGCCGCGCTGTCGCCGAGCTGCCGGGCGAACTCCTCGGGCGTGGAGAGCGGGTGCACGGTGGTGACCGAGGCGCCCGCGCGGGTGGCGGCGTAGAAGGCGGTGGGGAAGGCCACGGTGTTCGGGCTGTGCAGGGCGAGGACGTCGCCCTTGCGCACGCCCGCCTCCGCGAGGGCCGCGGCGATCCTGCGGTGGAAGGCGTCCACCTGGGCGTAGGTCAGGGTGGTGCCGTCGGTGCCGTCGATCAGGGCGGGCGTGTCGCCGAACTCGGCGGCGCCCCCGAGGACGAACTCGTGGATGGGCAGGTCCACGGGGGTCACGTCTGCGTACTCGCTGCGGAACATGGGGCCTCCTCGCACAACGCTGTGCGGTCAGTACGACTTGGGCAGACCGAGGGTCTGGTGGGAGACGTAGTTGAGAATCATCTCCCGGCTCACCGGAGCAATACGAGCCACGCGGGAGGCGGTTATCAATCGCGCGAGGCCGAATTCCCGGGTGAGGCCGTTCCCGCCGAGGGTGTGCACGGCCTGGTCGACCGCCCTCACACACGCCTCGCCGGCCGCGTACTTGGCCATGTTGGCGGCCTCACCGGCGCCGATGTCGTCGCCGGCGTCGTAGAGGTGGGCGGCCTTCTGCATCATCAGCCGGGCGAGTTCGAGGTCGATGTGCGCCTGCGCGAGGGGGTGGGCGATGGCCTGGTGGGAGCCGATGGGCGCCTTCCACACGGTGCGTTCACGGGCGTACGCCAGGGCCTGCGCGAGGGCGTGGCGGCCCATGCCGATCGCGAACGCGGCCGTCATGACGCGCTCGGGGTTGAGCCCGGCGAACAGCTGGAGCAGCCCGGCGTCCTCGTCACCGACGAGCGCGTCGGCGGGCAGCCGCACGTCGTCCAGGGTGAGTTCGAACTGCTTCTCCACGGCGTCGAGTTCCATGTCGATCGCGCGCCGCCCGAAGCCGTCGGTGTCGCGCGGGACGATGAACAGGCAGGGCTTGAGGTTTCCGGTACGGGCGTCTTCGGTGCGGCCGACGATGAGGGTGGCGTCGGCGATGTCTACGCCGGAGATGAAGACCTTGCGGCCGGTCAGGACCCAGTCGGTGCCGTCGCGGCGGGCGGTGGTGGTGATGCGGTGGCTGTTGGAACCGGCGTCGGGCTCGGTGATGCCGAAGGCCATCGTGCGGGTGCCGTCGGCGAGGCCGGGGAGCCACTTCCGCTTCTGGTCGTCGGTGCCGAAGCGGGCGATGACCGTGCCGCAGATGGCCGGGGAGACGACCATCATGAGCAGGGGGCAGCCGGCGGCGCCCAACTCTTCGAGGACGATGGAGAGTTCGGCTATTCCTCCGCCGCCTCCACCGTATGCCTCCGGCAGGTTGACGCCGAGGTAGCCGAGTTTGGCGGCCTCCGACCAGAGGGTTTCGCGGTCGTAGGTGCGGCCGTGGCGTTTGCCGAGGGCGGCGACGGCTGCGCGGAGGGCCTTGTGTTCTTCGGATTCGAGGGTGGTGGGCATGGCGATCCTTCCCGGGTGCGGGTTGTGTGTGGCTGGTCGCGCTCACGCGGCGGAGCCGCATATCGATGCAGCCCCGCACCCCTAGGGGGCTTGCACTACCGCCAGCAATTGACCGACCGTCACTTGCAGTCCCGTTTTGACATTCAAGGCCGTCAGCGTTCCTGTTACCGGGGCTGTGATCTTGTGTTCCATCTTCATTGCCTCCAGCCAGAGGAGAGGTTCTCCGGCCTTGACGGCGGCTCCCTCGGCCAGCCCCTCCGCGACGCGGACGACCGTGCCCGGCATGGGGGCCAGGAGGGAGCCGGGGGCGTGTGGGGTGCCGGGGGGTGGGAAGCGGGGCAGGGCGCGCAGGGCGGTGGCGTTGACGTACACCTCGTCGCCGTACCGCGCGACCTCGAACGTCCGCTGTACGCCGTCCACTTCGAGGACGACCCGGTCGGGGGCGGTGTGCACCACGCGCACTCCGTCGGCCTGGAGGCCGTCGCGGGTGTGGCGGTAGCGGGCCTCGTGCTCCTCGCCCGCCATGGCGTAGCTCTTGGTCTGCGGCTGGGAGGGGACGTTGCGCCAGCCGCCGCCGAAGCGGGAGCGGCCGTGGGCGTCGGCCAGCGCCGCCGCCAGCGGGGCGAGGGGGTCGGCGGGGCCGCCGAGGTCGGCGAGGTGGCGGTCGAAGAAGCCGGTGTCCATGCGGGCGGAGGTGAACTCCTCGTGGCGCAGGGAGGCCAGCAGCAGGGCCCGGTTGGTGGTGGGGCCGTGCAGGGTGGTGCGTTCCAGGGCGCCGGCGAGCTTGCGGAGCGCCTCCGCGCGGGTGGGGGCGTGGGCGATCAGCTTGGCGAGCATCGGGTCGTAGTGGACGCCGATCTCGTCGCCGTCGGTGTATCCGGTGTCCAGTCGGATGCCGTCGGGGGCGGTGAGGCGGTGCAGGGTGCCGGTCTGCGGGGCCCAGCCGTGGGCGGGGTCCTCGGCGTACAGGCGGGCCTCGACGGCGTGGCCGCGCGCGGGCGGCGGGTCCTGGGGAAGGGCCTCCCCCTCGGCGATCCGGATCTGCTCGGCGACCAGGTCGAGGCCGAAGATCTCCTCGGTGACGGGGTGTTCGACCTGGAGGCGGGTGTTCATCTCCAGGAAGTGCGCGCGGCCGTCGGCGACGAGGAACTCGACCGTGCCGGCGCCGACGTAGTCCACGGAACGGGCGGCGCGTACGGCCACCGTGCGCAGCTCCTCGTCGAGCGCGGCGGACAGGCCGGGCGCCGGGGCCTCCTCGATCACCTTCTGGTGCCGGCGCTGGAGGGAGCAGTCGCGGGTGCCGAGCGCCCAGACGGTGCCGTGGGTGTCGGCGAGGATCTGCACCTCGATGTGGCGGCCGTCCTCGACGTACGGCTCGACGAACACCTCCCCGTCGCCGAAGGCGCTCGCGGCCTCGGCGGCGGCGCCCTCCAGGGCGGCGGGCAGTTCGTCCAGGCTCCGCACCACGCGCATGCCGCGTCCGCCGCCGCCCGCCGCGGCCTTCACCAGGACCGGCAGGTCGGCCCCGGTGACGTCGGCCAGGGGCGCGATGCCGAGGAGCTGCTTGGCGCGGGTCTTGGACGCCATGGCCTCGATGGCCTCGGGCGGCGGCCCGATCCAGGTCAGTCCGGCGTCGAGGACGGCCCGCGCGAAGTCGGCGTTCTCGGAGAGGAAGCCGTAGCCGGGGTGGACGGCGTCGGCGCCCGCCGCGAGGGCGGCCTTCACGATCAGGTCGCCGCGCAGGTAGGTGTCGGCGGGGGCCGCGCCGGGGAGCCGTACGGCGGTGTCGGCCTCGCGGGTGTGGAGGGCTCCGGCGTCGGCGTCGGAGTGCACGGCGACCGTGCGGATGCCGAGCTGACGGCAGGTGCGGAAGACGCGGCAGGCGATCTCGCCCCGGTTCGCGACCAGTACAGAAGTAATCATTCGTCTCACATCCGGAAGACGCCGAAGCCGCCGCGCGCGCCCTCGTAGGGCGCGGTGTGGACGGCGGAGAGGCACAGGCCGAGGACGGTGCGGGTGTCGCGGGGGTCGATGACGCCGTCGTCGTAGAGCCGGCCCGAGAGGAACATCGGCAGCGACTCGGACTCGATCTGCTGCTCCACCATCGCGCGCAGCGCCGTGTCCGATTCGTCGTCGTAGGGCAGGCCCTTGGCGGCGGCCGACTGGCGGGCGACGATCGACAGGACGCCGGCGAGCTGCTGGGGGCCCATGACGGCCGACTTGGCGCTGGGCCAGGCGAACAGGAAGCGCGGGTCGTAGGCCCGCCCGCACATGCCGTAGTGCCCGGCGCCGTAGGAGGCGCCCATGAGGACCGACAGATGCGGGACGCGGGAGTTGGACACCGCGTTGATCATCATCGCGCCGTGCTTGATGATGCCGCCCTGCTCGTACTCCTTGCCGACCATGTAGCCGGTGGTGTTGTGCAGGAACAGCAGGGGGATGTCGCGCTGGTTGGCGAGCTGGATGAACTGGGCGGCCTTCTGGGACTCCTCGCTGAACAGCACACCCTGGGCGTTGGCGAGGATGCCGACCGGGTAGCCGTGCAGGCTCGCCCAGCCGGTGGCCAGGCTGGTCCCGTACAGCGGCTTGAACTCGTCGAAGTCGGAGCCGTCGACGATGCGGGCGACGACCTCGCGCGGGTCGAAGGGGGTCCGCAGGTCGCCGGGGACGATGCCGAGGAGTTCCTCGGCGTCGTACTTGGGCGCCTCGGCCGGTCCCGGATCCTCGTACGCCTTGCGGTGGTTGAGGCGGGCGACGACCCGGCGGGCCTGGCGCAGCGCGTCCCGTTCGTCGACGGCGAAGTAGTCGGCGAGCCCGGAGACGCGGGCGTGCATCTCGGCGCCGCCGAGCGACTCGTCGTCGCTCTCCTCGCCGGTGGCCATCTTGACCAGCGGGGGCCCGCCGAGGAAGACCTTGGCGCGCTCCTTGACCATGATCACGTGGTCGGACATGCCGGGGACGTAGGCGCCGCCCGCGGTGGAGTTGCCGAAGACGACGGCGACGGTGGGGATGCCGGCGGCCGAGAGCCGGGTGAGGTCCCGGAAGATGGCGCCGCCGGGGATGAAGATCTCCTTCTGCGAGGGCAGGTCGGCGCCGCCGGACTCGACCAGGCTGATGCAGGGCAGCCGGTTGGCGAGGGCGATGTCGTTGGCCCGCAGCGCCTTCTTCAGCGACCAGGGGTTGCTGGCGCCGCCGCGCACGGTGGGGTCGTTGGCGGTGATCAGGCACTCCACGCCGGAGACGACTCCGATCCCGGTGACCAGGGAGGCGCCGACGGCGTAGTCGCTGCCCCAGGCGGCCAGCGGGGAGAGTTCGAGGAAGGGGGTGTCGGGGTCGAGGAGCAGTTCGATGCGTTCCCGGGCGAGGAGTTTGCCGCGCCCCCGGTGCCGCTGGACGTACTTCTCGCCGCCGCCCGCGAGCGCCTTGGCGTGTTCGGTGTCGAGGTCGGCGAGCTTGGCGAGCATCGCCTCGCGGTGGGCCCGGTAGTCGGGGCCCGTCACGTCCAGCGCGGACGACAGGACGGTCACAGCAGCACCTCCGGTATGTCCAGGTGGCGCGAGCGCAGCCACTCGCCGAGCGCCTTGGCCTGGGGGTCGAATCGGGCCTGGGAGGCGACTCCGGCACCGAGGACGCCCTCGACCACGAAGTTGAGGGCGCGCAGTCCGGGCAGGACGTGCCGGTGGACGGGCAGTTCCGCGCACTCGGGCAGCAGCTGCCGGAACCGGTCGACGGTCAGCTCGTGGGCGAGCCAGCGCCACTCCTCGTCGGTGCGGACCCAGACGCCCACATTGGCGTCGCCGCCCTTGTCGCCGCTGCGGGCCCCGGCGACCCGCCCGAGCGGAGCGCGGGTGACGGGCCCGTCCGGCAGCGGCTCGGGGAGCGGGGGCTCCTCGACCTCCGCGAGTACGAGGGTCTCCTCGGGCGGCGCCACGGCGATCCGCCTGCCGTCGTGGAGGACGGCCAGGTGCGGCACCGCGTCCTGGGCCGTGTACTCGGCCTCGAAGACGCCGTAGGGGGCGCCCTTTCCGGGTGGGGCGAGGACGTGGAAGCCGGGGTAGCCGGCGAGGGCGAGTTCGATGGCGGCCCCGCTGAGCGCCCGGCCGACGGCCTCCTGGTCCGGGTCCCGGACGACCAGCCGCAGCAGGGCGCTGGCCGTCTCCTCCGTCCCGGCGTCGGCCCGGTCGGTCCGGACGAGTTCCCAACGGGTCTCCTCCGGCGGCGACTTGGCGAGCGCCTCGGTCATCTGGGCGCGCACCAGCTCGGCCTTGGCCTCGATGTCGAGCCCGGTGAGCACGAAGACGACCTCGTTGCGGAAGCCGCCGAACCGGTTGACGCCGACCTTGAGGGTCGGGGGCGGCGCCTCGCCCCGCACCCCGTGGATCCGGACCCGGTCCGGCCCGTCCTGCTCCAGCCGGACGCTGTCCAGCCGGGCGGTGACATCGGGTCCGGCGTACCGCGCGCCGCCCGTCTCGTACAGGAGCTGGGCGGTGACGGTGCCGAGGTCGACGAAGCCGCCGGTGCCGGGGTGCTTGGTGATGACGGCGCTGCCGTCCTCGTGGATCTCGGCGAGCGGGAAGCCGGGGCGCAGCAGGTCGCGGGGGTGCCGCTCCGCGAAGAAGGCGTAGTTCCCGCCGGTGGCCTGGGTGCCGCACTCCAGTACATGCCCGGCGACGACGGCCCCGGCGAGCCGGTCGTGGTCGGCGGGGCCCCAGCCGAAGTGGGCGGCGGCGGGCCCGGTGACCAGGGCCGCGTCGGTGACCCGCCCGGTGACGACGACGTCGGCGCCCTCGTTCAGGCAGGCGGCGATGCCGAAGCCGCCGAGGTAGGCGTGGGCGGCGAGAGCGCCGGGGTGGCCGGCGGTGAGGTCGTCGCCCTCGACCTGGGCGACGCGGACGGACAGCCCGAGCCGGTCCGCCAACTCCCTTACGGCGTCGGCGAGTCCGGCGGGGTTCAGTCCCCCGGCGTTGGCGACGATCCGCACGCCCCGCTCCTGGGCCAGCCCCAGGCACTCCTCCAACTGCCGCAGGAAGGTGCGGGCGTATCCGGCGGAGGGGTCCTTCAGCCGGTCCCGGCCGAGGATCAGCATGGTCAGTTCGGCGAGGTAGTCGCCGGTGAGGACGTCGAGTTCGCCGCCGGTGAGCATCTCGCGCACGGCGTCGAAACGGTCGCCGTAGAACCCGGAGGCGTTGCCGATACGCAGGGTCCTCACCGGACGTCCCCCTCGGCCGGGCGCCCTTCGCGGGAAGGGCCGCCCCCCTGGGGCGGGCGCCCCTCGCCGGGCGGGCCGGCGAACGCCTGGGCCACGTCCAGCCAGCGTCCCGCGTCCTCGCCCTCCGCCGTGACCGCCAGGTCGGCGCGGTGGGCGCGCCGGGTGACCAGCAGGCAGAAGTCGAGCGCGGGCCCGCCGACGCGCTGGGGGGCGTCCTCGGGCCCGTACGTCCACAGCTCACCGCTCGGTGCGAGGAGTTCCACCCGGAACTCCTCGGCGGGCGGGGTCAGTCCGCGCACCCCGAACGCGTAGTCGCGGGCCCGCACGCCGATCCGGGCCACGTGCCGGAGCCGGTCGGTGGGGGTGCGCACGGCGCCGAGGGCGTCGGCGACGTCCTGGGCGTGCGCCCAGGTCTCCATCAGCCGGGCGGAGGCCATGGAGGCGGCGGCCATCGGCGGCCCGTACCAGGGGAAGCGGACGCCGGCCGGTGCGGCGCGCAGCGCCTCCTGCAACGCCTCCCGCCCGGTGCGCCAGTCGGCGAGGATCCGGTCCGGCGGGCGCGCGGCGCCTTCCTCGGCACCCTCGTCGACGAACCGGTCGGGGGCCGCGAGGGCCTTCTCCACCTCCTTCCCGAACGCCTCGGCGTCGGTGACGGCGAGCAGGGCGGCGTGGTCGGTCCAGGCGAGGTGGGCGATCTGGTGTGCGACGGTCCAGCGCGGGGCGGGAGTGGCGAGGGACCACTGGTCCGGGCTCAACTCGGCCACGAGCCGGTCGAGTTCCTCGCTCTCCGCGCGCAGGTCGTCAAGGACGGGCGTCGGGTCGGCCATGACGGGGAGCATGGCAGCGGGCCCAGAAACAATCAAGCGTGCTTGCATTAATTTCTTTCGGGGACTTCCGGTGTCGCTGCGCGCCGCCCTGGCTACTCTCAGTGAGGGGAGGTGGTGGTCATGGCGAACATCCGACAGCTCGACCCGAGCGCGTCTCCGCTGGACTACTACGGCTACGAGTTGCGGCGGGCGCGGGAGGAGGCGGGGCTGACCCTCGCGCAGCTCGGCTCGATCGTGTTCTGCACGGGGTCACTGATCGGACAGATCGAAACGGCCGTGAAGGTGCCGCAACGGGAGTTCTCCGAACGGGTGGACGCGGCACTGGGGACAGGCGGGACGTTCTCCCGCCTGGTGGGGCTGGTCCTACGGAGTCAGTTGCCGGGGTGGTTCCAGCCGTATGCGGAGATGGAGGCGAGGGCGGCCTTCATCTCTACTTACCAGTGCCAGTTGGTCCATGGACTTCTGCAGACGAGGGGGTACGCGCGTGCGGTTCTCGGCGTCGAACACTCCGACAGCCTCGACGAGGCGGTCGCTGCAAGGCTGGACCGACAACGCGCCCTAAGGAGAGACCAACCGCCGGTCTTATGGGTCGTGCTCGACGAAGCGGTGCTGCACCGCGAGATCGGCGGCCGCGCGGTCATGCGAGAGCAGTTGGCGCACCTGGTCAGCATGTTCGGCCAGAAGTGGATGGAGATCCAGGTGCTGCCGTTCTCGCTGGGAGAACACACCGGGATGATGGGTTCGTTCACGCTGCTACGGTTCGAAAGCGATCCGGACATGCACTACACGGAGAGCTACGACCAGGGCCATATGACCGCCAATCCGCCAGTGATCAAAGAGCGTTCACTCAGCTACGCTCGCTTGCAGGCCGCAGCGCTCTCACCCAAGGACTCGGCCGCCCTGATCACCCGCGTGATGGAGGACCGCTATGGGGAGCAACCCGAACCTGACGCGCGCGACCTGGCGTAAGTCTTCGTACAGCGGAAGCAGCGGCGGCGAGTGCGTCGAGTGCGCCCCCGTGGGCACGGCGACCTGGGTCAAGTCCTCGCACAGCGGAGACACCGGCGGTGATTGCGTCGAGGTGGCCGACCTGGCCCCCCACATAGCCATCCGCGACTCCAAGCACCCCGCCCACGGAACAGTCACCGTCACCCCGGAGAGCTTCACCCTCTTCGTCAAGGCGACCGCAGACGGCATCCTCGGCTGACTGCGGTCCGCGGTGCGGATCGGCAACGTACGGCCTCTCACGCCCGAAATGGGCCGCCGGATCCGTTCCAGCAGCCCGTCCTCTCCCTAGCCGCTACCGAACGGGCTCGGTGTGATCTGCCAGATCGTGACGAGTTCCGAGCGCGGAGTAATCATGTAGACGAAGAAGCCGCCGTCGACGAAAGCGTGCTTCGCGCCCTCGTCAGCCCCCTCGTAGGCCGGTCCGTGGAGGTGCAGGGCTTCCGCGGCGCGGACCAGTTCGTCTGCCCTCTTCCGCACTTCGGCGAGGAATGCGGTCGGCGCGCCGCCCGTCACCGTCTCCTCGTCCGGCACGTACTCCCAGCGCCAGGTCACTCCGGTCGAACCGCCCGGGAGGCCGCGCGGTAGATGTCGCTCGCCTCGGCCAGGTGGACGCGGGACTCGTCGGGCTCGGTCGTCACGCGGGCGAGGTACTCGGCGCGGTGGTACGCCCTGGACGTCAGCGGATGGCGTTCGATCTCGATCAGCGCGGCCCAGTGATGGAGGTAGGCGTGGACCGGAGCGATCGATCCGTGGTCCACCGCGTCCGCCAGCGCCTGGTCCTTGTCCCGGTCGTACGCGCCCAGGAGGTGCGGTGCCACCACGGCGCATGCGGCACGCAGCGCGCCCGGCGTGCACTCCGGACGGGGAACCAGCGGATGGTCACCGACGGGTTCCGTGTGTTGGAGGCTCATGCCGCCGCTCCCTTCACAGGCACGACCCCGACTCTAGCCCCAAGCGCACTCACTCCGCCCGGACAACCGTCAGCCCCCAAGAGCCTCCGCCGTCTGCTTCGCCTTGCCACGGCCCACCTGCGTCCGTACCGCGCCCATGCTCGCCGCGATGACCAGGGCGATGGCGAGGGCCTGGTAGGCCGAGAGGGCCTGGTCGAGGATGAGGAAGCCGGCTGTTGCCGCGATGGCCGGTTCCAGGGTCATCAGGATCGCGAACGTGGACGCGGGCAGGCGGCGCAGGGCGAGGAGTTCGAGGGTGTACGGGAGGACCGAGGAGAGGATCGCGACCGCCGCGCCGAGCGCGATGGTCATCGGGTCCAGGAGCTTCGTGCCGGACTCCACCACGCCCAGCGGAAGAAACAGCACCGCCGCGACCACCATGGCGAGGGCGAGCCCGTCGGCCTGGGGGAAACGCCGGCCCGTGCGCGCGCTGAAGACGATGTACGCCGCCCACATCACGCCGGCGGCCAGGGCGTAGGCCACGCCCACGGGGTCCAGGCCGCCGAAGCCGCCGCCTCCGAGGAGGAAGACGCCGACGAGGGCGAGGCCCGCCCAGAGGAGGTTGATCGCGCGGCGGGAGGCGAAGACGGAGAGCGCCAGGGGGCCGAGGACCTCCAGGGTGACCGCCGGACCCAGCGGGATGCGGGCGACCGACTGGTAGAAGAGGCCGTTCATCCCGGCCATGGTGAGGCCGAAGACGACGACCGTGCCCCAGTCGGTGCGGGAGTGCCCGCGGAACTTGGGGCGGCAGACCAGGAGCAGGACGACCGCCGCCACGGCCAGCCGCAGGGTGACCACGCCGAGCGCGCCCGCCCTGGGCATCAGCGTCACCGCGAGGGCGCCGCCGAACTGGACCGAGACACCGCCGGCCAGCAGCAGGCCGACCGGGCCGAGGGAACCCCAGCGGCCCGGGGCACCGGCCGGCACGGGTGCGGAGGCAGTCGGCGTCGGCGTGGGTGCGGAGGTGATGGCGTCGGGGGTGCTCACGGGCGGTCCAGGTGCTCGGGATCGTTCATCCTGATGTACTTCCGCGTCCAGGGTAGTGGACTCAGTCAGGTGTGTGAAGCGGTATACCACTGACTGGGACGGCCGCCCCGAGCCACCGACCCGAGGCGGCCCGAGCCGACCCGAGGCGGCCCGAGCCGGCTCAGTCCTCGTCGTCCAGCGCCTCCGCCAGCACCTCCGCGAGATGGCGTCCCCGGACCCCGCCCAACTGCTCCAGCTGGGTTCGGCAGGAGTAGCCGTCCGCCAGGAGCACCGCGTCCGGCGGCGCCTGCCGCACCGACGGGAGGAGCTGTTCCTCGGCGCAGGCGGCGGACACCTCGAAGTGGCCTTTCTCGAAGCCGAAGTTGCCCGCGAGCCCGCAGCAGCCGCCGTTCAGCTCGCCCGTCAGCCCCGCCGCCGCGCGCAGAGCGCGGTCCGCGTCGTCGCCCAGTACGGCGTGTTGGTGGCAGTGGGTCTGGCCGGTGACCGGGCGGTCCAGGACGGGCGGGGTCCAGTCGGGGGCGTGGCGCCGGAGGGTCTCGGCGAAGGTGAGGACCCGGGAGGCGAGCAGCGCGGCGCGCGGATCGTCGTGGAGCAGTTCGGGCAGGTCGGTGCGGAGGGCGGCGGCGCAGCTCGGTTCGAGGACCACGACCGGCGCGGACGTCTCCAGCACCGGTTCCATCAGGTCCAGCGTGCGGCGCAGCACCGCGCGGGCCCGGTCCAGCTGCCCGGTGGAGATGTAGGTCAGGCCGCAGCAGACGCGGCCCCGGCGGCGGGCCGTGAGCAGGGAGAGGGCGGAGGCCGTACGGGCGTCCCCGACCGGCCGGCGGCGGGTGCGCAGGGTGGGCGGCAGCGCCACCCGCAGTCCCGCCGCCTCCAGGACCCGCACGGCCGCCCGGCCGACGGAGGGCGAGAGATGCTCGGTGAAGGTGTCCGGCCACAGCACGACCAGGGCACCCCCGGCAGCCGGGTCCGAACCACCCCGGCCCACGGCACCCCCGGCAACCGGGTCCGAACCACCCCGGCCCACGGCACCCCCGGCAACCGGGTCCGAACCACCCCGGCCCACGGCACCCCCGGCAACCGAGCCCGAGCCACCCCGGCCCACGGCACCCCCGGCGGCACGGTCCGGGGCGCTCCGGGCCCGCCACCATCCACTGAACGTCCGCCTCGCCAGCCTCGGAACCCTCCGCTCCCCCGCGATCCCGCCCAGCCGCTTGCCGAGCGCCGCCAGGGCGGGGACCGAGGCGAGGGCGTTGACCGCTCCCGCGGTCCGGGTCAGCGCCACCAGGCGCAGCCACTCCGGCAGCCGGCCCATGGAGTGGTGGGCGGCCGGCCGGCGGCGCCCGGCGTAGTGGTGGTGCAGGAACTCCGCCTTGTACGTGGCCATGTCGACGCCGACCGGGCAGTCGGAGCGGCAGCCCTTGCAGGACAGGCACAGGTCGAGGGCGTCGCGGACCTCGGTGGAGCGCCAGCCGTCGGTGACGACCTCACCGGCGAGCATCTCGTGCAGCAGCCGGGCCCGCCCCCGCGTGGAGTGCTCCTCCTCGCCGGTCGCCCGGAAGGAGGGGCACATGACGGCGGAGCCGGCCGCCCCCGTCGTACGGCATGTGGCGACGCCCACGCAGCGGCGTACGGCGGCGGCGAAGTCACCGCCGTCGGTGGGGTAGCCGAAGGCGACGTCGACCGGTTCGCGGGGCAGTACGGAGAAGCGGAGGTCGGTGTCGAGGGGCGCGGGGCGGACCAGCATGCCGGGGTTGAGCAGGCCGTCGGGGTCCCACACCGTCTTCGCCCGCTCGAACAGGCCCACCAGCCGGGGCCCGTACATCCGCGGCAGCAGTTCCGCGCGCGCCCGGCCGTCGCCGTGCTCCCCGGAGAGCGAGCCGCCGTGCGCCACGACCAGGTCGGCGAGTTCCTCGGAGAAACGCCGGAAGCGGGCCACGCCCGCCGCGGTGAGCAGGTCGAAGTCGATCCGGACATGGATGCAGCCGTCCCCGAAGTGCCCGTACGGGGTGCCGCGCAGCCCGTGCCCGGTGAGCAGGGCGCGGAAGTCCCGCAGGTAGGCGCCGAGCCGGGCCGGGGGCACCGCGCAGTCCTCCCAGCCGGGCCACGCCTCGCTGCCGTCCGGCATCCGCGTCGCCGTCCCGCTGGCGTCCTCCCGGATCCGCCACAGGGCCCGCTGCCCGGCCGCGTCGGTGACCACCAGGGCGTCCGCCGCGTCGGCGGCCCGCACGATCGCCTCGGCCCGCGCGCGTGCCTCGGCCGCCGACTCCCCGCCGGTCTCGACGAACAGCCAGGCGGCGCCCCGGGGCAGCGCGACCGCGGAGGGCACCAGGTCGGCCGCCATGCCCTCGACGGTCAGCGGGCCGTGCGGGAGGAGTCCGGCGGCCGCGTCGGCGGCGGCGCCCTCGTCGGCGTAGCCCAGCACGGCCAGGGCCCGCGCGGGAGGCGCCGCCACCAGGTCGACGACCGCCTCGGTGAGCACCCCGAGCGTGCCCTCCGAGCCGCACAGCGAGCGCGCCACGTCCGCGCCGCGCTCCGGCAGCAGCGCGTCGAGGGCGTACCCGGAGATCCGGCGGGGCAGCTCCGGGAACCCGGTGCGCAGCAGGGCGAGTTCGCCCTCCACCAGGCTCCGCAGTCCCTCGGGCGCGCCCGCCCAGCCGCGGCCGGGGCGCAGCCGCTCGCCGCGCGCGGTGAGCACCTCCAGCTCCCGCACGCTGTCCGCGGTGGTCCCCCAGGCCACCGAGTGCGAGCCGCAGGAGTTGTTGCCGATCATCCCGCCGAGCGTGCAGCGGGAGTGGGTGGAGGGGTCGGGCCCGAAGCGCAGGCCGTGCGGGGCGGCAGCCTCCTGGAGGCGGTCCAGTACGAGTCCCGGCTGCACGACGGCGGTGCGGTTCTCCGGGTCGAGGGAGAGCAGCCGGTTCATGTGGCGGGTGAAGTCCAGGACGATTCCGGTGCCGGTGGCCTGGCCGGCGATGGAGGTGCCCCCGCCGCGCGGTACGACCGGCACGCCGTGGGCGCGGCAGATCTCCAGCACCGCCGCCACGTCCTCGGCGTCCCGCGGGGCGACCACGCCGAGCGGGACACGCCGGTAGTTGGAGGCGTCCATGGTGGTCAGCGCCCGGGCGGTGGCGTCGAACCGGACCTCGCCCCGGACGGCCTTGCGCAGCTCAGCCTCTGGAACCGTCATGCTCCCAGCATTCCAAACCGCCCCCCGCCTCCCGTCTCAGCCGACGGACTGCGTTTCGACCAGGTTTCCCCCAACGGCTACCCTCCCTTCCGTGGCTGAGATCCAGATTCCCGCTGACATCAAGCCCGCCGACGGTCGATTCGGCGCGGGCCCCTCCAAGGTGCGGACGGAAGCGCTGGACGCGCTGGCCGCCACCGGCACGTCCCTCCTCGGTACCTCCCACCGCCAGGCTCCGGTCAAGAACCTGGTCGGTCAGGTGCGCGAGGGCATCAGTGAGCTGTTCTCCCTGCCCGAGGGGTACGAGGTCGTCCTCGGCAACGGCGGCTCCACCGCGTTCTGGGACGTGGCGACGCACGGCCTGATCGAAAACAAGTCGCAGCACCTCAACTTCGGTGAGTTCAGCTCGAAGTTCGCCAAGGCCGCCAAGCTCGCCCCCTGGCTGGCCGAGCCCACGGTCATCGCGAGCGAGCCGGGCACGCACCCGGAGCCGCGGGCCGAGGCGGGCGTGGACGTGTACGCGTACACCCACAACGAGACCTCCACCGGTGTCGCCATGCCGATCAAGCGCGTGGCAGGTGCGGACGAGGGCTCCCTGGTCCTGGTGGACGCCACCTCCGGCGCGGGCGGTCTGCCCGTGGACATCGCCGAGACGGACGTCTACTACTTCGCCCCGCAGAAGTCCTTCGCCTCCGACGGCGGCCTGTGGATCGGCGTGTTCTCCCCGGCCGCGATCGAGCGCGCCGAGCGGGTCCACGCCTCCGGCCGGCACGTCCCGGAGTTCTTCAGCCTGCCGACGGCGATCGACAACTCCCGCAAGAACCAGACGTACAACACCCCGGCGCTCGCGACCCTCTTCCTGCTGAACCAGCAGCTGGAGTGGATCAACGGCCAGGGCGGTCTCGCCTGGTCCTCGGCCCGTACGAAGGACTCCTCGACCCGGCTGTACGGCTGGGCGGAGGAGAGCAAGTACGCGACGCCGTTCGTCACCGACGCGGCCAAGCGCTCGCAGGTCATCGGCACGATCGACTTCGCCGACGAGATCGACGCGGCCGCCGTGGCCAAGGTCCTGCGCGCCAACGGCGTCGTGGACACTGAGCCCTACCGCAAGCTGGGCCGCAACCAGCTGCGGATCGCGATGTTCCCGGCCATCGACCCGGCGGACGTCGAGGCGCTGACGAAGTGCGTCGACTACGTGATCGAGAAGCTGTGATCGAGAAGCTGTAACCGGCTTCCGTACGACGGCGAAGGGCGCCCACGCGAGTGGGCGCCCTTCGTCCGTTCCGCCGTTCCGCCGTTCCGCCGAGGGCCGTCGGCCGTCAGCGGCTGAGCTTCTGGAACCTGCGGACCGCGAGCGGCAGGAAGATCAGCGTCAGTACGACCGGCCACACGCCCGCCATCAGCAGGGCGTGTTCCTCGACCCAGGAGTCGCCGCCGCCGACCGGGGTGCCGAACAGGTCGCGGGTCGCCGCCGCCGTGGAGGAGATCGGGTTCCAGGCCGCCACCCAGCCCAGCCAGTCGGGCATCAGCTGCGGGGCGACGAAGATGCTGGAGATCATCGTCAGCGGGAACGCCACCGCGAACAGACCGCCCGCCGCCTCCGGGTTGGGGACGATCAGGCCGAGCCACACCCCGATCCAGATCAGCGAGCAGCGCAGCCACAGCAGCAGTCCGAACGCGGCCAGGAAGTTCAGCCCGCCGTCCGGGCGCCAGCCCATCGCCACCGCGGTCAGCATCATGATGGCCAACTCGGCGCAGGCGACGAGGAGATCGGTCACCCCGCGCCCGGCGACCACCGCGGAGGACTCCATCGGCATCGAGCGGAAGCGGTCGATGACCCCCTTGGTGGAGTCGTAGACGACCAGGGTGGCGGTGTTGATGAAGCCGAAGGCCATGGTCATCACGAACATGCCCGGCATCAGGAAGTCCTTGTAGTCCCCGCCGCCGGGCACCGTCATCGCGCTGCCGAAGACATAGCCGTAGAGCAGGACGGAGAGGATCGGGAAGCCCAGCTGCCAGGCGATGTTGACGGGCTGACGCCGGTAGTGGGTCAGGCCCCGGCGGACGATGTTCCAGACGTCGGCGAGCAGCCAGTACGTACGGCCGTGCCCGGCCTGGGTGTTGAGGTCAACGGTGTCAACGGTGTCCACGGTGGTCATGCGGCCGCCTCCTTCTCGGTGCGGTGCCCGGTCAGGCGCAGGAACACGTCGTCGAGGCTCGGCCTGCGCAGCCCGATGTCCTCCACCGCGACGCCCTCGTCCTGAAGGGTGCGGGCCACCTCGGTGAGCGCGGCCACCCGGTCGGTCACGGGCGCGTGCACCCGCAACTCGGTCTCGTCCGACTCCGGTTCGCCGTCGGAGACCCGGGCGACGACCTTCACCGCCCGCGGGATGTCGGAGCGCTCCGCCACGACCACCTCGATCCGGTCGCCGCCGACGAGGTTCTTCAGCCCGTCCGGGGTGTCGTCGGCGATGGCCCGCCCCTGGTCGATGACGGTGATCCGGGAGGCCAGCTTGTCGGCCTCCTCCAGGTACTGCGTGGTCAGCAGCACGGTGGTGCCGCTCGCCACCAACGCCCGCACCGAATCCCAGACCTCACCCCGGCTGCGCGGATCGAGCCCGGTCGTCGGCTCGTCGAGGAACAGGACCGACGGCGCCAGGATCATCGAGGCGGCGAGGTCGAGGCGGCGCCGCATGCCGCCGCTGTACTTGCCGACGCCCTTCTCGGCGGCGTCGGTCAGGTCGAACTGCTCCAGCAGCTCGACCGCACGGGCCCTGGCCCGCTTCCCGCCGAGGTGGAACAGCCGGCCGAACATCTCCAGGTTCTGCCGTCCGGTGAGCACCTCGTCCACGGCCGCGTACTGCCCGGTGAGCCCGATCCGGGCGCGCACTTCCCGCGCCCGGCGGACCACGTCCAGACCGGCCACGGTGGCGTGTCCGCCGTCCAGCCTCAGCAGCGTGGACAGGATGCGCACGGCGGTGGTCTTCCCGGCGCCGTTCGGGCCGAGCAGTCCGTGCACGGTGCCCTCGCGGACGGCGAGATCGAATCCGTCCAGGGCGTTCTTGTCGCCGTACCGCTTCTGAAGAGCCTCTGCCCGTACGGCGTATCCGTCGGTCATGGATCCCCCTTCTCCGTAACTGAGTACACCGTACCCGATTTCGCGTACGCCGTACCCAGTTTTTCTCCGGGGTCCTAGACTGACCGCCATGACCAGCGGCAAGGGCGGTACGGAGACCAGCGGCAGCGGCGACATCGCGCGCACCATGGAGCTGCTGTGGGACACCGGACGGCGCCCCAGCCGGGGCCCGCGGCCGACGCTCACACTCGACCGGATCGTGGAAGCCGCGGTCCGGGTGGCGGACACCGAGGGCCTTGAGGCGGCCTCGATGCGCCGGGTCGCCGCGGAACTCGGCACCGGCACCATGTCGCTGTACCGCTACGTCCCCGGCAAGGGCGAACTGCTCGACCTGATGCTGGACCACGTCCAGCGCCCCTCCGAGGACCCCGACGGCTTCGGCGACGGCAGCTGGCGCTCCGCGCTGGAGGCCCTCGGCCGGGCAACCCTGGAGCTGTACCGGCGCCACCCCTGGCTGCTCCAGGTCAACCAGTCCCGCCCGCTGCTCGGACCGAGCGCCCTGGACGGCATGGAGAAGATGCTCGCCCGGATCAAGCCGATGGGGCTGAGCGACCCCGAACTGGTCTCGGCGATCATCATGATCGACGGCTATGTGGTGGGCGCCGCGCGCACCCAGCTCTACCAGCGGGAGGCGGAGCGGCGCACCGGGCTGACCGACGCGGAGTTCTGGCAGGCGCAGACGCCGATCCTGGAGAAGGTCCTCACCACCGACCGCTACCCGCTGCTCGCCTCCCTCGACGAGAACACCTGGGGCCCCGACTTCGACCACTTCGAGTTCGGGCTGCAACGCATCCTGGACGGCCTCGAAGTGTGCGTGGCCCGGCGCCGCGAGGAGTGACGGGCGGTCAGGCCACCGCGGGCTCCCCCGGCCGTCTCACCGGCGCGGGCGGCGATCTCAGCGGGCCGACTCCCCACCCGCTCGGCTCCGGCCTCACCGGCGGCGCAGCAGCCTCCGGAAGCCGAGGACCACGGCGAGGACGGCCGCCACCGCGAGCGCGCCGACCTTGTAGTCACCGCCACCGTCCCCCGAACCCTCCTCCCCCGAAGGGGACTTGGAGTCACCCCCGGACCTGGAACCACCGTCCCCGCCCCCGCCCCCCGGCGCGTCCTCCGGCTCCACCGAACTCCGCTCGCCCTCGGCGCCGTACATGAGCCTGGAGCCGTCGGCGGTGTAGGTGACGGACTCGCCCTGCCCGAGGAAGGGCACGCTCAGGCGGCCGACGCGCTTGAGGTCGCCGCCGTTCCAGTCGTAGTGGACGGCGCCGAAGTAGCTGCGCACGACGAGGTCCTGACCGTCCGGGGAGAGGGCCGCGTCGGTGGCCTCCAGGTCGGGCACGGCGGCGACGGGCCGGAAGACGTTCGTACCGGAGGCCGACAGTTCCGCCGGCCCCTCGTACAGATGCCCGCCGGCCTCGTTCTTGTCGACGATGTACACCCGGCCGGTCTTCGGGTGCACCACGAGCGACTCCGCGTCCCGGGCGCCGTCGGAGTACTGCACGACGTACTGCGTGGCCTTCAGGGTCTGGTCCTTCAGCTCCTTCGGCTCGGGCAGTTCGTAGATCCACACGTGCGGCCAGGTGCCGCCGAGGTTGTCGCCGATGTCGCCGACGTAGAGGTGGTCGTCCGGCCCGACGGAGATCGCCTCGACGTCCCGCGGGGCGCCGACCCCGGTCATCGTGACGGTCGCGACCGTCTCGCCCGTGGCGCTGTCCACGGCGTACAGGTAGGCGCCGTCGTCGCTGTCGTTGTGGGTCCAGTAGACGCCCGGGTGCTGACGGGAGGCGGCCAGGCCGCTGGACTCGGTGATCCGCGGGTCCTCGATGGTGAAGGCCTCGTCGCCGTCGGCGGCGGAGGCGGGCACGGCGAACACGCCCGTGACGAGGACAGCGGCGAGAAGGGCGAAGGGTCGGCGCATGCCGCCAAGCCTGCCATCCCGCCCGCCGCTTCGGCCCGCGTGTCCGGCCTCACACCCCACCGGTCCCGCGGATCGTCCATCATGAGCGAATGCTCAGGTTCATGCCCGTCGGTGATTCGCAGACGATCGGAAGCGCGGGCGAACACACCTGGCGCTACCGGCTGTGGCGGCACCTGTGCACCACGTACGGCGGCCCCTGCACCCTCGTCGGCCCGCGCGAGGAGCTCTACGACAAGGCCACCGACGCCCCCACCTCGCACGCCTACGCCGACCCCGACTTCCCCCGCGCCCACCTGGCCGGCTGGGGCGAGGGCTGGCTGCACATGGCGCCGCTGGTCGGACAGGCGGTCCGCGACCACCGCCCCGACGTCCTCCTCGTCGCCCTCGGCCTGATCGACCTCGGCTTCTACACCAACGCCGAGCAGACGGCGGAGAACGTACGGGCCTTCGTCACCGAGGCACGGGCCGCCCGGCCGCGGGTGCGGATGGTGTTTCTGCCGGTCATCCCGAACATCCGGGCCGCCGCCGACCCCGCCTTCGCCGAGCAGGTGGACCAGTTCAACGTCCTGCTCGCCAAGGAGGTCGCCGACCTCGACGAACCCCGCTCCCCGATCCTGCTGGCGTCCCCGCCCGAGGACTACGACCTCCACACCGACACCTACGACGGCACCCACCCCAACGCCAACGGCGAACACCGCATCGCCGCGGCCTTCGCGGCGGCGATGAGCGAGGCATGGGGCATCGGCGACACGTACGGACCCGGGACGGACTGACTGCCCCGCCGGCGCGGGCACACCGTCCGACAACTCGCCCTGCGGACCGACAAGTTCTCGCCCCGCGGCTGACAGAATCGACCCCATGTCGATCATCCACCGCACCACGCTGAAGCCGACCAAGCTCGAACTGCTCGCCGGCTGGCTGCCCGGTCGCCCCTGGTACGAGGGTTCCGAGAGCCCGGAGTTGGCCAAGGCGGGTGGGTTCCGGCTGGACGACCCGGAGGGGGAGGTGGGGGTCGAGTTCATGGTGACCACCGACGCCTCGGGAACCGCGTACCTGGTGCCCCTCACCTACCGCGGCGCCCCGCTGGACGGCGCCGAGCACGCGCTGATCGGCACCCTGGAGCACGGCGTGCTCGGCAGGCGCTGGGCCTACGACGGCTGCCACGACCCGGTGCTCGTCACGGAGTTGTTCGCACTGATCGAGGGCCGCGCCCAGCCGCAGGCGCAGAGCATCGACAGCACCCCCGACCACGAGATCGCCCACTCGTACGGCGGAACCGGCGGCCTGCGCGCGACCGGCCCCGCCGTCGACGACGCGACCGGCACCGTCATCCGCGCCTCCGACGGCACCACCCTGCGCCTGCACCGCCGCCTCGGCCTCCCCGACTCCCCTCCCCCCGGCGCCCTCGGCCACGTCTCCGGCCACTGGACGACCGCGGACGGCTCCCCCACCCGAGGACTCTTCGCCGAGCTGCGCTGAACGTCCTTGCTTCGAGTCCACTCCA
The DNA here is from genome assembly GCF_040653275.1 of Streptomyces sp. NPDC048002. Taxonomy (NCBI): domain Bacteria; kingdom Bacillati; phylum Actinomycetota; class Actinomycetes; order Kitasatosporales; family Streptomycetaceae; genus Streptomyces; species Streptomyces sp. NPDC048002. Next base: position 423,201 of record NZ_JBEZNL010000002.1, read on the forward strand.
CGCAGTTGGCTGGTACGCCATGAAGTACACGCAGCTCGGACGCACGGGACTCAAGGTCAGCCGGCTCGTCCTCGGCACCATGAACTTCGGCCCCCAGACCGACGAGGCCGACAGCCACGCGATCATGGACGCGGCCCTGGACGCCGGTATCAATTTCTTCGACACGGCGAATGTCTATGGGTGGGGCGAGAACAAGGGCCGCACCGAGTCGATCCTCGGCAACTGGTTCGCCCAGGGCGGCGACCGCCGCGACAAGGTCGTCCTCGCCACCAAGGTGTACGGCAACATGGGCGCCGACGGCCCGGCCTGGCCGAACCACGACAAGCTCTCGGCGCTCAACATCCGCCGCGCCGTGGACGCCTCGCTGAAGCGGCTCGGCACCGACTACATCGACGTCTACCAGTTCCACCACGTCGACCGGGACACCCCGTTCGAGGAGATCTGGCAGGCGATCGACGTCCTGGTCCAGCAGGGCAAGATCCTTTACGCCGGGTCCAGCAACTTCCCCGGCTACAAGATCGCCCAGGCCAACGAGACCGCCGCCCGCCGCGGCTCCCTCGGTCTGGTCAGCGAGCAGTGCCTGTACAACCTCTACGAGCGGCGCGCCGAGATGGAGGTCGTCCCGGCCGCCCAGGACTACGGCCTCGGCGTCATCCCCTGGTCACCCCTGCACGGGGGTCTGCTCGGCGGGATCATCAAGAAGGAGGCCGAGGGCGGCCGGCGTGCCTCGGGCCGCGCCGCGGACACCCTGGCCGACCCGGCGGCCCGCGCCCGGCTCCAGTCCTACGAGGACCTGCTGGACAAGCACGGTGTGGAGCCCGGTGAGGCCGCCCTGGCCTGGCTGCTCACCCGGCCCGGTGTGACCGGCCCGATCGTCGGCCCACGCACCGCGGACCAGCTCGACTCCGCGCTGCGGGCGGTGGAGCTGGAACTGGGCGAGGAACTGCTGGCCGGCCTGGACGAGGTCTTCCCCGGGCCGGGGCCCTCTCCGGAGGCGTTCGCCTGGTAGGCGCGGCGCAGGGGGCGCTCCGCGCGGGAGCGTCCCCTCACCAGCCTCGGGCGGAGGCGAGCGCCACCACGACGAACATCAGTACGAGCGCACCGGCCATGATCCGGTTCCGGGTTTTCGGGTCCACACTCCGAGCCTAACCGCCCGCGCCGAGTGGCCAGCGGGCGACCGCCTCGTACCGCGGCTGCTCCCCCGGCACCCCGGACCTCGGCAGGCTGCTGCGCACCAGCGCCAGCTCCGCCACCGTCCAGTCACGGCCGGTGAAGGCGTCCAGGGCCGACAGGTACGGCGTCACGTCCACCGCGTCCCGGCTGCGCGCCACGGTCAGGTGCGGCCGGTAGCGCCGGTGGTCGCCCATCGGCACCCCTGCCTTGCGCCCGGCGGCCTCCGCCCGGTCGGCGAGCAGCCGCAGCGCCGCCACGTCGCCGTCGGCGCCGATCCACAGGGCCCGCCCGTGCCCGAACTGTCCGCCCCCGCGCAGCCCCAGCCCGAACGGCCCGGTCCGCCGCGCGACCCGCGCCAGCCGCTCCGACAGCCCCGGCACGACCGCGTCCTCGACCTCCCCGTAGAAGGCCAACGTGAAGTGCCACCCGGGCTGCCCGGTCCACCGCATCAGATCCGCCCCCGGCAGCTTCTTCAGCGCACCGACTTCAAGGGCGAGTTCATCGGACACACCCTCCGGCGGAAGCACCGCGGCAAAAAGCCTCATCCCCCCACCCAACCACCACCAGCCACCCCCACCCACCCAGGGACGCGAGGAACTACGCGACCAGCCACGACAACGCCGCACCCGCCTCTCAGGGGCGCGGGGAACTGCGCGACCAGCCACGACGGCGCCGCACCCGCCTCTCAGGGGCGCGGGGAACTGCGCGACCAGCCACGACGGCGCCGCACCCGACCGAACACCCCCGACCGAGCACCCCCGCCCGCTCACACCGCGGAAGCGACCCGCTCACGCGGAACGAACCGCACCACGGGATGCCCCCGATCCCACCCCACGGACAGCCGCAGCCCGCCCACCCGGGCAAGCACCAGCCCGATGACCGCCGCGGCCACCGCCGCGACCGCCCCACCGACAGCGAGCCCCACCCGGGGCCCGTACGTGTCGGTGATCCACCCCACGATCGGCGCGCCCACCGGCGAACCCCCGAGGAAGACCATCATGTAGAGCGACATCACCCGCCCCCGCATGGCCGGATCCGTCGACATCTGGATCGTGGTGTTCGCGGTGACGTTGACCGTCATCCCGAACAGCCCCAGCGGAATCATCAGCAGCGCGAACATCCACAGCTCGGGAGTCACCGCCGCGGCGATCTCCACCGCGCCGAACACCATCGCGGCCAGACTCAGCACCCTGAGCCGCGCCGTGCCCCGCCGCGCGGCGAGCAGCGCCCCGGTGACCGAGCCGACCGCCATGAGCGTGTTGAACAGGCTGTAGGAGCCGGCTCCCGCGTGGAAGACCTCGTCGGTGAAGGCGGAGAGGTAGACGGGGAAGTTGAAGGCGAACGTGCCGACGAAGCCGACCAGCACGATGGGCCAGATCAGCTCGGGCCGCCCGGCGACGTAGCGCAGCCCCTCGCGCAGCTGCCCCTTGCCGCGCGGCGCCCGCTCGACGGTGTGCAGCTCCCGCGCCCGCATCAGCAGCAGCCCGGAGATGGGGGCGACGAAGGACAGGCCGTTGAAGAGGAACGCCCACCCCGTGCCGACCCCGGTGATCATCAGACCGGCCACGGCGGGGCCGACCAGCCGCGCGGACTGGAAGTTCGCCGAGTTCAGACTGACGGCGTTCTGGAGCTGCTCGGGTCCGACCATCTCGGTGACGAAGGACTGGCGGGCGGGGTTGTCGAGGACCGTCGCGAGGCGCATGGCGAAGGCGGCGACGTAGACGTGCCAGACCTCGACGTGTCCGGTCAGGGTCAGGAAGGCCAGCGCGAGACCGGTGACGGCCATCGCGGACTGGGTGGCCAGCAGGGTGGGCCGCTTGGGCAGCCGGTCGACGAGGACACCGCCGTACAGGCCGAAGAGGAGCATCGGCAGGAACTGGAGGGCCGTGGTGATGCCGACCGCGGTCGCGGAGCCGGTGAGGCTGAGCACCAGCCAGTCCTGGGCGATGCGCTGCATCCAGGTGCCGGTGTTGGAGACGACCTGTCCCATGAAGAACAGGCGGTAGTTCCGGACGCGCAGCGAGCTGAACATCGAGGACGAGGACTTGGTGGTAGGAGTGGTCGGTGCGGGGGCGGAAGCTGCTCCGGATCCCGTACTCAAAGGGTCGCCTCCTTCTGGGCCTCTCTACAGATACGCGCCTACAGATGCGCGCCTACAGATGCGCGAGCTTCTCCAGCACGGGGGCGGCGGCGCGGAGTTTCGCCCACTCGTCCTCGTCGAGACCGTCGACCAGGGTGGCCAGGAAGGCGTTGCGCTTGGCGCGGCTCTCGGCGAGCATCGCCTCGGCCTGTTCCGTCTTCGTGACGACCTTCTGGCGCCGGTCCTCGGGATGCGGCTCCAGGCGGACCAGCCCCTTGGCCTCCAGCAGCGCGACGATGCGGGTCATCGACGGCGGCTGGACGTGCTCCTTGCGGGCGAGTTCGCCCGGAGTGGCCTTGCCGCAGTTGGACAGGGTGCCGAGCACCGACATCTCGGTGGGGCTCAGCGACTCGTCGACCCGCTGGTGCTTGAGCCGGCGGGACAGCCGCATGACGGCGGATCGCAGGGAGTTCACGGCGGCAACGTCGTCGCCATGGGTAAGGTCCGACATGTTCTTTAGGTTAACTCATTACCCTGACTAAAGACCACCCGTGAGCGCCCATCTGCCCGTGACTCAGGCCACTGAACCTCTTCATCACCCATATGAGTGAGCCGATTCCGGAAAGTGACCCATGGCCCGCCCGCATGGGGTGACCCTCGGTCCATGGGGACCAGCGTGCTCAGCCTGCGGATAGACGGGGAGCTGCTCGAACGGCTCCGGCACCATGCGGCGAAAAGGGGAATGAGCGTCCAGGACTATGTGGTCCGGACGCTCATTCGCGACGACTTCGACGAGCGGTTCCAGACCGCCGTCGAGGAGACGGAGAAGTTCTACGGGGTCACCTGATCCCACCCGGGCGGGTGACCCCGAGAACTCCGAGAACTCCGAGAACCGGGACGCGGGATCAGGTCAGACCCAGGGCCGGGATCAGGTCAGACCCAACGCCGGCATCAGGTAGTAGAAGGCGAAGACGGCGGAGACGACGTACATCGCGGCGGGGATCTCCCTGCCCCGCCCGGCCGCCAGCCGCAGCACCACGAAGGTGATGAAGCCCATGCCGATGCCGTTGGTGATCGAGTAGGTGAACGGCATCATCACCATCGTGACGAAGGCCGGGATCGCGATCGTGTAGTCGGCCCAGTCGATCTCCTTCACGGAGCCGGCCAGGATCAGGAAGCCGACCGCGAGCAGCGCCGGGGTGGCCGCCTGGGACGGAACCATGGTGGCGATCGGCGTCAGGAACAGGGCCGCGGTGAACAGGCCGCCGGTGACGATGTTGGCGAAGCCGGTCCGGGCGCCCTCGCCGACACCCGCCGTCGACTCCACGAAGGCCGTGGTGGCCGAGGAGGAGCTGGCACCGCCCGCGGCGACCGCGAGGCCGTCGACGAACAGGACCTTGTTGATGCCGGGCATCTGACCCTGGGCGTCGGTCAGCTTCGCCTCGTCGGAGACGCCCATGATCGTGCCCATCGCGTCGAAGAAGCACGACAGCAGGACCGTGAAGACGAACAGCACGCCGGTCAGTACGCCGACCTTCGCGAAGCCGCCGAACAGGCTGACCTCGCCGACGAGGCCGAAGTCGGGGGTGGCGACCGGGTTGCCGGGCCACTTCGGGGTGGTCAGACCCCAGGAGGGGATGTCCGCGACCGCCTCGACGACCAGCGCGACGACCGTCATGACGACGATCGAGATCAGGATGGCGCCGGAGACCTTGCGCACGATCAGGGCGAGCGTCAGCAGGGCGCCCAGGATGAAGACGAGCACCGGCCAGCCGTTGAGGTGACCGTCGCTGCCGAGCTGGAGCGGGACGGTGGTGTGGGCGGCGTCCGGGATGCGCGAGACGAAGCCGGAGTCCACCAGACCGATCAGCATGATGAACAGGCCGATACCGATCGAGATCGCCTTGCGCAGGCCGAACGGCACCGCGTTCATCACCCGCTCGCGCAGACCCGTGGCGACCAGCAGCATCACCACGAAGCCCGCCAGCACGACCATGCCCATGGCGTCCGGCCAGGACATCCGGGGCGCGAGCTGGAGCGCGACGACGGAGTTCACGCCGAGGCCGGCGGCCAGCGCGATCGGGACGTTGCCGATGACACCCATCAGCAGGGTGGTGAAGGCCGCCGTCAGCGCGGTGGCGGTGACCAGCTGACCGTTGTCGAGCTGGTTGCCGTACATGTCCTTCGCGCTGCCCAGGATGATCGGGTTCAGCACGATGATGTAGGCCATCGCGAAGAAGGTGGCGAAGCCACCGCGTACCTCACGCGCGAGCGTGCTGCCCCGCTCCGAGATCTTGAAGTAGCGGTCGAGGGCGCCGTACGCGGGCGCGCCGCCGGGCTGCTCGGGGGCGGGGACCTTGGCGGAGGCCGAGGTGGTCATTGGCGTTTCCTACGAACAGAAGTGGTCAAAGACAAACGGTTTCAGTATGAACATATAAGGAGGCGATCGCTATCTCCGCGCGTAGACCATGGTCGGCCGTGTCACATTCCGATCGCCTCGTAAGCTGTGCCCATGGCGAAGTGGACCCCCAAGCACGAGGCGCCGGAGCCCCTGGAGGGCCCCGTCGTCGCCACCATCACCGGCGGCACGATCCTCTGGTTCGTCCTCTTCCTGGTCCAGCTGCCGTTCTACGGCTGGTTCGACGACCGCGGGCACGCCTGGTGGGTGTGGACCTGCCTGGCCGGCGCCGGTCTCGGCCTGATCGGCATCTGGTACGTCCGGGGCCGCGACGCGGCGCTCAAGCGGGCGGCGGAGTCCGAGCAGCCGCAGCCGTAGCCGCGCGGCCCGCGAGCCGCCCCCGGTGGCGGACTACAACCACGGAACCACTTCGCGGCGTTGGCCGTCCTCCCCAGGTCGGATCTGCGCGCACTCGGCGGGTGAAGCCGTAGTTCCGCACGTACCGTCGAAGGCATGACGCACCTCGACGCGGGCACCGAAGTCGATCCCGGCCGTACGCCGCCCGCCCCGGTGGACGCCGGCGGACTGACCGCCGCCGAGGTGGCCGAGCGGATCGGGCGCGGCCAGGTCAACGACATCCCGGTGCGCAGCAGCCGGTCCACCACCGAGATCGTCAGGGCCAACGTCTTCACCCGGTTCAACGCCATCATCGGCGTGCTCTGGGTGATCATGCTGTTCGTCGCGCCGATCCAGGACAGCCTGTTCGGCTTCGTCATCCTCGCCAACACCGGCATCGGCATCGTCCAGGAGTGGCGGGCGAAGAAGACCCTGGACTCCCTCGCCGTCATCGGAGAGGCCCGGCCCACCGTCCGGCGCGACGGCATCGCCACCGAGGTGGCGACGGCCGAGATCGTGCTGGACGACCTGATCGAGATCGGGCCCGGCGACAAGGCCGTCGTCGACGGGATCTGCGTCGAGGCGGACGGGCTGGAGATCGACGAGTCCCTGCTCACCGGCGAGGCCGACCCGGTCGTCAAACGCCCCGGTGACCAGGTCCTCTCCGGCAGCTTCGTGGTCGCGGGCGGCGGCGCCTTCCAGGCCACCAAGGTCGGCCGCGAGGCCTACGCCGCCCAGCTCGCCGAGGAGGCGTCCCGCTTCACCCTCGTCCACTCCGAGCTGCGCTCCGGCATCTCCACCATCCTCAAGTACGTGACCTGGATGATGGTCCCGGCCGCGCTCGGCCTGGTCGCCACCCAACTGTTCGTGAAGAACAACGACCTGGACGACTCCGTCGCCCGGACCGTCGGCGGCATCGTCCCCATGGTCCCGGAGGGCCTGGTCCTGCTCACCTCCGTCGCCTTCGCCATCGGCGTCATCCGACTTGGCCGAAAACAGTGCCTTGTCCAGGAACTCCCCGCCATCGAGGGCCTCGCCCGCGTCGACACCGTCTGCCTCGACAAGACCGGCACCCTCACCGAGGGCGGCATGGACGTCACCGAGCTGAGACCGCTCGGCGGCCAGGACGAGGAGTACATACGCCGGGTGCTCGGCGCCCTCGGCGAGTCCGACCCCCGCCCCAACGCCTCCCTCCAGGCCATCATCGACGCCTACCCCGACACCGAGGACTGGCGCTGCACCGAGTCCCTCCCCTTCTCCTCCGCCCGCAAGTACAGCGGCGCCTCCTTCAGCGAGGGCAACGGCGAGTCCAGCACCTGGCTGCTGGGGGCGCCCGACGTGCTGCTCGCCCCGGACGACCCCGCCCTCGCCGAGACCGAACGGCTCAACGAGCAGGGCCTGCGCGTCCTGCTCCTGGCCCGCACCGGACGCGAGCTGGACGCCCCCGAGGTGGCCGCCGGTGCCAGGCCGGCCGCGCTGGTCGTCCTGGAGCAGCGGCTGCGGCCCGACGCCGCCGACACCCTGCGCTACTTCGCCGAGCAGAACGTCCGCGCCAAGGTCATCTCCGGTGACAACGCCGTCTCCGTGGGCGCGGTCGCCGCCAAGCTGGGTCTGGAGGGCAGCACGGTCGACGCCCGGACGCTGCCGCGCGAGAAGGACGGCATGGCCGAGGCCCTGGACGCGGGCACGGTCTTCGGACGGGTCACCCCGCAGCAGAAGCGGGACATGGTGAGCGCGCTCCAGGCGCACGGGCACACCGTCGCGATGACCGGCGACGGCGTCAACGACGTCCTCGCGCTGAAGGACGCCGACATCGGCGTCGCCATGGGCTCCGGGTCCGAGGCGACCCGGGCGGTGGCCCAGATCGTGCTGCTCAACAACAGCTTCGCGACGCTGCCCTCGGTGGTCGCCGAGGGGCGACGGGTGATCGGGAACATCACCCGGGTCGCCACCCTGTTCCTGGTGAAGACCGTGTACTCGGTGCTGCTGGCGGTGCTGGTGGTGTGCTGGCAGGTGGAGTACCCGTTCCTGCCGCGGCACCTGACGCTGCTGTCCACCCTGACGATCGGCGTCCCGGCCTTCTTCCTCGCCCTCGCGCCCAACAAGGAGCGCGCGCGACCGCACTTCGTACGGCGGGTGATGCGGTACTCGATCCCCGGTGGGGTGGTGGCCGCCGTCGCGACCTTCCTGACCTATCTGATCGCCCGGCACCACTACACGGGCGAGGGGGCGCTGGACGCGGAGACCAGCGCGGCCACGCTCACCCTGTTCCTGATCTCGATGTGGGTGCTGGCCATCATCGCCCGCCCCTACACCTGGTGGCGGGTGGTACTGGTGGGCTCCATGGCGCTGGGCTTCGTCGTGGTGCTGGTCGTGCCGTGGCTCCAGGAGTTCTTCGCGCTGAAGCTGGTGGGCGTCACGATGCCGTGGATCGCGGTGGGCATCTCGGCGGTGGCGGCGGTCGCCCTGGAGTTCCTGTGGAGGTGGGTCGACCGCCGCTTCCCCGCGTGAGACGCGGTGCGGGACGTCCTACCGCACGTCGACGAAGTCGCCCGCGGCGGAGACCGGCGCGGTGCTGGTGATGCCGGCGTAGGTGAAGCGGTAGTAGCCGTCCACGTCGGCCTTCACGGTCGTCTTCAGGGCGCCGCCGGTGGTGGTCTTGATGCCCTTGACGTTGGTGTAGGCGGTGGTGCCGGCCTTGCGGAACTGGAGGACCACGCTCTGGCCGCTGGGCAGGCCGGAGTACTTGTTGGTCTCCCAGTTGGCGCGGGTCAGCTTGCCGGTGACCGTGATGGTCTTGCCCTTCTTCACCGGCTCCGGCGCGGCGTCCACGGTCAGCTTCGCGTTGCGCTGGACCAGCGTGGAGCCGAGACCGCCCTGGTCGGCGTAACCGGTCTTGGTGATGTCGTACTCGTCGCTGAGCGGGTCCTGGCCGTTCCGGGCGAGCGCGAGGGCCGCGCCCTTCCAGGAGCCGGCGTCGGCGTTGATCAGCTCGCCCTCGGAGGGGTAGACGTCGATCTTGCCCTTGCAGTCGGCGGTGGTCGCGGAGGTCGCGGCGCAGGTCGCCGGCGCGTTGCCGAAGAGCATGTTGTCGGGGGCCGTGTAGGAGCCCTTGTAGAGGTACGGGCCGGTCTCGAAGTCGTCGGCCGTGATGTCGACGTCCGCCGCGTGGGTCAGCGTGTAGGTGACCGTCGTCGAGACGCGGTCCTTCGCACCGACCTTGAAGCTCTTGGCGATCTTGAAGTTGGAGAAGGTGACGTCCATGTCGTACGGGGTGTCCGCGCGGGTGCCGAAGGCGCTCTTGGCGTGCGCGGCACGGGCCTTCGCGACGTCGGCGCGGTAGGCGGAGCCGGAGTCGTCGGCCTGCGCGGCCGGCACGGCGAAGGCGGACAGGGCCAGGGCGCCGGTGACGGCGGCGACGGTGGCACGTATGCGCATGCGTTCCCCAAGTGGTCGTGAAGGGAGCCTGGATGCTCCACGAGATCAGATGGCACCTGGGTTGGTTCGGTTGCCCCGCGACTCCGCGATTGACCGAAAACACGGACACCCGCCCCCGGCCGGCTGCCGGGGGCGGGCGTCGGACGAAGCGTCAACTGCTACTGCACGTCGACGAAGTCACCGGCGGCGGTGGCCGGCGCGGTGCTCGTGATGCCCTTGTAGACGAAGCGGTAGTAGCCGTCGGTGGACGCGGTGGTGGTGGTCTTCAGCGCGCCGCCGGTGGTGGTCTTGATGCCCTTGACGTTGGAGTACGTCGTGGAGCCCTTCTTGCGGAACTGCAGCACGACGCTCTGACCGCTGGGGATGCCCGAGTACTTGAGCTCCTCCCAGTTGGCGCGGGTCAGCTTGCCGGTGACCGTGATGGTCTTGCCCTTCTTCACCGGCTCCGGGGAGGCGTTGACGGTCAGCTTCGAGGTGCGCTGGACCTTGTGGGTCTTGTAGAAGTCGTTGGCGTAGATCTCGCCGTCGTTGGACAGCGCGGCCGCGGTCACGTGCCAGCTGCCGGCCAGCGTGTTGGAGAGCAGGTCGTCGTACGTGCTCGCGGTGATGGTGAGCTTGCAGTTCGACGTGGTGGCGCTGACCGGGGTGCAGGTGGCGGCTTCCTCGTTCGGCGGGAAGTAGCCGTCGATGTCCTCCACCGGGTCGGTGCCGTGCCACAGGTCCATGTACGCGTCCGCGATACCGCTCGGGTGCGACGCGGTGAGGGAAACGGTGAAGGTCTTCTCGGTCGTGACACCGAAGACGAGGTTCTTGCCGGCGTTCACCGTCACGTTGGAGACGGTGGGCGCCTCGGCGGCCGTGCTGAACGCGGACTTGGCGGAGGAGGAGCCGAAGCGCTCGGCGGCGCTCGGCTTGTCCGCTCCGGCGGCGTCCCGCGAGTCGGCCTGCGCGAACGGGACAGCAAGGGCGGACAGGGCCAGGGCGCCGGTGACGGCGGCCACGGTGGCTCGAATGCGCATGTGTTCCCCACGTGGAGAGGGACCCCGACGTGGTCGTTCCCTACGGCTCGTCGGCTGTCGGGGCCCAAGTGATCGTGGAGCCTGTTGGCTCGCACGATCAGACCTGTGACACATGTGAATGGTTGTACGACGTACGGAAGTTCTTCCGTGAAGGTTCCGGCGTCCGGTGCACCCCTCAGTCGAACCAGCGGTCCCGGGCCAGTTCCCGGGTCCGGGACGGGTCCTCCAGCAGCGCCGCCACCTCGAACCGCCGCGGCCACTGCCCCGCCGCCCAGGCCAGCCCCGCCGCGACACCCTCCAGCGTGGCCGCGTGCAGCACCCCGTCGTCGGTGTGCCGCCAGTCGATCTCCACGCCGTCCACGACGAGTTCCTCGTGCTCGACGTACGACGCGGGCGTGCGCGCCCCGAGCAGCACCCGCACCGCCTCCGGCACCTCGTGCTCGGTGCCCTCGGAGTCGACCCGGCCGGTGACGGACTCGCTCAGCCGCCGCACCTGGAACAGCTCCGCCAGTTCGGCGGCGCGCGCCGGACGCACCGGCAGCAGCGGCACGCCCTCGGTGAAGGGCAGCAGGTCGGGCGAGTCGACGACGACCGCCTCCGCGGCGTCCACCACCTCCACCCGCCCGTCGACCACCGCGCGCAGCTCCTCCGGGAGCGTCACCTGCTCGGGGTCGAGGTCGGCCAGCGCCCCGTAGAGCGCGTGCAGTTGGGCCCCGGTGACCTCCCGCTCGGGGTCGGCGAGCCGGTCCAGCAGCTCCGCGGCACCGCCGGGTTCGTCGAGCAGCGCGGCCACCGAGGTACGCACGCCCAGCGCCCGCAGCACCTGTTCGTCGTCGAAGCCGGTCGCGTCGGCCTCGTCGTACAGGCCGCGCAGCAGCGGGTCGCCGCCGGCCGCGAGCAGGCCCGCGGGGCGGCGGCCGTCGAGCACCGGGTGCCCGCGCAACCACCAGGCGGTGTAGGGCCGTACGACCTCGTGGGTGCCGTCGGGCAGCAGGATCCGCACCTGCTGGGTGAGGGCGTCGCGCAGCGGCGGGCGGGCGAGCATCGCGAGGGCCTGCGGCCACTTGTCGTCGTCGACGAGGTCCAGGTCGCGCACGGCGACCAGTTCCGTGGCGACGGGCGGGACGGGGCTGTCCGGGAAGCGGTCGAGGACGTCCTCGCTCCACACGTCCACCGCGTCCAGCAGTCCGGCGTCGTCGGGTTCGGCGAAGTCCCCTTCGCGGGGCTCCAGTTCGTCGGGGTCGAGCACCACGTCAGCAGCCCGGACGAGCGCGAAGGAGGCGAGCACCCCGCAGGCGGCGAGGGGCTGTTCGCCCCACCGCTCGGCCAGCTCGGCGTCCACGGTGGCGAGTTCGCCCTCCCGCATGACCTGGTGGAAGGGGCTGCCGGGCAGCACCAGTTCACCGGCGGGAGCCGGCTCCCCGTCCTCGTCGGGCAGCGCCAGCGCGCCGAGCCACGGCTCGTCACCGGGGTCGAGGTCGGCGTCCCGGACCAACGCGAGCACGGTGTCGGCGAGTTCCTCCGCGTCGAGCGCGTCCTGCTCCCAGTCCAGGGGGCCCTCGTCGTCCAGGGAGGCGGCGACCGCGGCCCGCACCTGCGGGGTGGTGAGCACCGCCCGGGGGGTGGCGGGCAGCGCGCCGAGCTTCTCCAGCAGGGGGTGGGCGGCGTCCGGGTGGGCGACCTTCAGGCCGAGCCGGGCGAGCAGCTCCGGGTCGATCCCGGCGTCGCCCGGGGTGGGCAGCAGGATCCGGCGGGGGCCGATGGCGGTCCGCCCGCTCCCGGCCAGCGGCACCGGCAGCCCGGAGAGCCGGTCGGGGTCGACGCCGGCGAGGCTGTCGTAGAGCCGCCACCACCAGCCGGGGTCCTTCTCCAGGCCCGCCAGCCGGTCGACGGCGTCGGTCAGCGGAACCCGCGCGACCTCCAGGGTCCGCAGCTCCACCCGCCGTTCGAGACCGGCGGGCAGCAGGGTCGGCAGCACCTCGGCGAGCACCCGGACCGTGTCGGCGCCCGCGCCCTCCACCACCTCGGCGTCCCGCGGGCGCAGCGCCTCGGGCAGGGTGTCGGTCTCGGACAGGTCGTCGGCGGGGCCGGGGTCGGGCCGGGGGGCCGCGGGCAGGGCGGGCGGCAGGAACCCGGTGCGCGGCAGCCGCGTCAGGATCGCCGCCCGCAGCGCGCCGTCCAGCTCGCCCTTGCCGAGCGGGCCGGGCACCAGGTCGATGATGCCCGCGGTCACCGGCCGCCAGGCGGCGAGGAGTTCGGCGTAGGCGTCGGCGGCGCGCTCGACGACGAAGTCGGTCAGCGGGCCGGGGGCCGCGCGCCGCCGGGTGGTGTCCAGCGGCAGGGAGGCGATGAGCAGGGCGGGCACGCCGAGCGCCTCGTCGCTGGGCGTCGGGGCGTGCACCACGGGGCTGGTACGGGGGCGGACGGGGGCGCCGTCGGCGTCGGCGGGCACCGCCCAGGTCACCGACCAGTGCGGCCGCAGCCGCTCCTCGACCGGCCGGTCGGCCAGCAGGTCGGCGGTGAGCGGCCCGTGCGCGGACGCGGTGCGCCAGCGGGTGGTGCCTTCCCGGGAGTCCTCCACCACGGTGAAGGCGCCCTCGGTGGTGCGGCGCAGGGTGCGCACGGTGTCCGTCTCGACGACGACCTCGGTGAGACCGGGCAGGGCCAGCAGCAGGGCGTCGTCGACGGCGTCCAGGAGCCGTTCGGCGAGGTCGGCGGCGGCGGTGTCGCGCAGCGGCAGGATGACGGCCGTGTCGTACGGGTCGGGTGCGGTGCCCTCGGCGGCGAACGGGAGCCGGAGCAGCGGGACGTGCCCGTCGCGGCGGCGGACCTCGTCCCCGAGGCCGGGGCTGTGCCGGGCGGTGTCGGCGGCGAGTTCCCGGGCCTCGGCCAGGGACCAGCGGACGCCGCCGTGCCGGCCCACCACGGCGGGCTCGTCGGTGACGGAGACGACGGCGGCGAAACCCACGCCGAAGCGGCCGATGGACGGGGTGTCCCGCTTCGCCGAGGCGCGGAGCGTGGCGAGCGACTCGACACCGGCCGCGTCCAGCGGGGCGCCGGTGTTGGCGGCGACCAGGACGCCGTCGCGCAGGGTGAGCCTGAGCCGTCCGGGGACACCGGCGCGGGCGGCGGCGTCGGCGGCGTTCTGGGCGAGTTCCACGACGAGCCGGTCCCGGTACCCGCCGAGGACGAGGTCCTCCTCGGCGTTGGCGTCCTCCCGGAACCGGGCCGGGCTGGTCGCCCACGCGTCCAGGACCCCACGCCGGAGCCGGGCGGTCCCGAACGGATCCGCTCCCCCGACGGCCGGCCGCACGAACTTGCTCACGTTCACTCCACTCATCGGCGTGACGACGAAGGTACCGCGCTGCCCACCCTCCGACGGACGCCCCGCGTCCACGCCGCCCCCGGCCCGCACCCACCCCGCTCCCGGCCGCCCGCGACGCCCTCGGACACCGGGGCGCGAGCAGCCCCCGCACGGACCGCGCCGACAACCGGCGGGCCCCCGGCGCCGGACCGGGGAAGCCGCACGTCCGGCCCGCGGCACGCACGACAACCGCTCTCGGGGAGCCGGCACCGGCGACTACGGCGTGCGGCCGCACGACCCCTCGGACACCCCGTGGGCGTGGATGAGGCTTCCGCGGCCGGCCGCCGACGTTCACGGAACCTCGGCGGCCGCCACGCGCCACCGGCTGCCGCACCTCACGCGGCCTGCCGTGGCGTACGGGCGGCATCTGGGCCCACGAGCGGCGGCACCCGCGCCCCGGACTCCCGCCCGCGCACCACTGGCCCCCGCGGCGCGGCGGCGGCGAACCGGCCGCCGCCGTGCGGCGGTGTGCGGCGGCACCGGTGCGCGGCGCCCCGATGCCCTGCGCCGGTGTGCGGCGGCCCGATGCCCTGCGCCGGTGTGCGGGGCGGCCCAGGGCCCTGCGGACCGCACGGGAGGCACCCGGTGCCCGGACGGCGAGCCGGGCGGCGTACGCGGCTGTCTGCGGGGCCGCAACGGCGATCCGCGTCCGCGGTCGTTGAGCGACCGTGGAGCGACCGTGGAGCGACCGGGACGCCTGCCCCCTCGGCCAGGTGGAGAAATCCAACCGCCGGGACACCCACCCACTCGACCCGGAGGAGAAAACCCAACCGCCGGGCGCCCGCCCACTCGGACCGCGGAGGAGAACCCCCGGCCCGACTGGGCTAGGAGTGGCCCAGGTCCGCCGTGGTGTCGTCCGAAACCGCCGGGACCGAGCCCGAGTCGGACGCCGGGCGCAGCGGGAAGGGGTCGACGGTGGTCTCGTCGATCACCGGCGGGGGCGGCTGCGGAGGCCTGGGCATGACGGCCGCCTCGGAGTGGCCGCCGCAGCCGTAGGTCAGGGAGACGACCCGGCCGTCGGCGGGGGCGAACTCGTTGGCGCAGACACCGAAGGCCTGGCCCAGGGAGCCGCCCAGCGGCATCAGGAAGCCGCAGCTGACGCAGGGCGCGGGGGCGGCCTGCGCCATCGGGGTCTTCGCCCCGAACCCCTCCTCCCAGCGGTCGGCGGCGACATGCAGTCCGTAGCGGGACAGGACCCGCGCGCGCCGCATGCCCAGTTCCTCGGCGACCGACGCGATCGAGCCCCGCGAGGGCGCGACGGGCAGATGGGCCGGCGTGCCGCCGGTGACCTCGGCGTCCTCGGCCTCGACCAGCTCGGCCATCTCGTGGGAGACGGCGGAGCTGGGCACCGGCTCGTCCTCCCCGCTGTAGCCGGGCTCCAGCCGCAGATCCTCGGCGTCGGTGGGGAGCAGGTCCCCGGGACCCATGTCACCGGGGCGCAGCCGCTCGCTCCACGGCACCCACTCGGGGGCGAGGAGGGCGTCCGGGCCGGGCAGCAGGACGACCTCGTCCAGGGTGACGAACTTGGCCCGGGAGGCCCGCGCCACCGTCACGGCCCACCGCCAGCCCCGGTAGCCCATCTCCTTGCACTCGAAGAAGTGCGTGACGACTCGGTCGCCCTCGGAGACCAGACCGGCGTGCTCCCCGACGACGCCGGGCGCGGCGGCCTCCTCGGCGGCGGTGCGGGCGAGGTCGACCGCCTCGGCGCACAGGCGGTCGGGGGTGCGGCTTCGCGTGGTCGCTGCGCTCACAGGTATCGCTTCTCTCCTACGCCGTCTCACTGTGGTGCGGCTGCCTGAAGGCGGCGGGGCGGCGGACGGAGCGGACCTGGGGACCGCGTCGACGTCCTCGCCCCTTCACACTCGGGCGCACCTGTCACCATCCATTCTGCGGGATGGCCGAGATACGCACGCTACCTGTTCACCGGCGCTCGGCCTACACCGACGGTCGCAAACCACTGACAAAGCCACCGCCATACGCGCGGTAACCGCACTACGCGGGCCCATCTCGGGGCACTATGACGTCGTGGCAGCCGCGCGGACGCCCCAGGGAGCCACCGGGGTCGGTGGGAACAGGGGACGCAGCAGAAGCGGCGGTTCGGGCCGGATCGGCGGCGCCGTCCGCTCCGTCGGACGTGCCCTGCACTTTCCGGTCACCGGCACCGTACGCGGCATCCGCAAGGCGACCCACGCCCACGGAGCGGGCGAGTCGGGCCTCGGCAAACTGATCGAGCTGCACGCCGTGAACGGCGCCGGCGACGTCATGATCACCGTGGCGCTCGCCTCGACCGTGTTCTTCTCGGTCCCCACCGACGAGGCCCGCGGCCGGGTCGCGATGTACCTCGCGATCACCATGCTGCCCTTCACGCTCCTCGCGCCGGTGATCGGCCCGCTGCTGGACAAGGTCCCGCACGGCCGCCGCGCGGCGATGGCGTGCGCGATGCTCGCCCGCGCCCTGCTCGCCCTGGTCCTGTCCGGCGCCGTGATCACCGGCAGCATCCAGCTGTACCCGGCGGCCCTCGGCGTCCTGGTTGCCTCCAAGGCGTACGGCGTGGTCCGCAGCGCCGTCGTGCCACGTCTGCTGCCGCCCAAGTTCTCGCTGGTCAAGGCGAACTCCCGGGTGACCCTGGGCGGACTGCTGGCCACCGGTGTGGCCGCGCCCATCGGCGCGGGCCTCCAGGCGATCGGGCCGCGCTGGCCGCTCTACGGAGCCTTCGTGATCTTCGTGGCGGGGACGATCCTGTCCTTCACGCTGCCGCCGAAGGTCGACTCCGCCAAGGGCGAGGACACCGCGCTGCTCGCGGCGGACGCCCAGCACCTGCACGGCCCGCACCTGAAGCCCGTCAAGCGCCCGGGGCTGCGCACGGTCGGCATCGCCGTCACCCACGCGCTCGGCGCCAACGCCTCGCTGCGCTGTCTCTCCGGCTTCCTGATCTTCTTCCTCGCGTTCCTGCTCCGCGAGCATCCGCTGGCCGGCCAGAGCGCCGCGGTGTCGCTGGGGATAGTGGCCGTCTCGGCCGGCGTGGGCAACGCCTGCGGCACGGCGGTCGGGGCATGGCTGAGATCGCGCGCCCCGGAGATCATCATCGTCACCGTGGTGGCCTGCGTGTGGGCCGCCGCGATCACCGCCGCCGTCCTCTTCAGCGCGGCCCTGGTCGCCTGCCTCGCGGCCGTCGCCGGGTTCTGCCAGGCCCTGGCGAAGCTGTCCCTGGACGCGCTGATCCAGCGGGACGTGCCGGAACTGGTGCGCACCTCGGCCTTCGCCCGCTCCGAGACGCTGCTCCAGATGTCCTGGGTGCTCGGCGGCGCCATCGGCATCGTGCTGCCGCTGAACGGCGTGCTCGGCATGTCGGTGGCCGCCGTCATCGTCGGCGCGGGCTGGCTGACCACCGTCCGCGGCCTGATCGGCTCGGCCCGGCACGGCGGCTCGCCGCGCACGGGAGTGGCGTAGGGCCCTCCCGCCGCGGCACGCCGTACCCCCACGTAGAGAGAGCGCCGTAAGGTCCCGATAACCTTCGCCCATGACCACGCTGCAATCCGTTGTGCGACGCCGCCGCGCCGTCGCAGCCGCCGGCGCCGTTTCCGCCGGACTGCTCGTTCTGTCTGCCTGCGACAAGCCCACCCCGATCGCGACGATCACCGTCGGATCCTCCTCGGTCAGCGAGGAGGCCACCTGCGGTGGCGAGGGCGAGACGCTGAAGACGCAGGACCTGACGGCGTGCCTGAAGGACACCGACATCAAGTCCATCACCGTCGACCCCGACGAGACCGTCCGCTTCGGTGTCGACCCGGAGATCGCGGACAAGCGCTGGACGATCCTGATGAACGGCCAGCCGCTCACCGACTCCTTCGACAAGACGTACACCACCATCCCGGGCAGCGTGTTCTTCAACGCCCAGTACGGCGCCCAGGGCAACTCCACCCTCGTCTCCATCAAGGCCGGCGACGGCGAGGAGGAGAGCACCGCGGTCACCGGGCTGTGGTCCTTCAAGCTGAAGAAGGACGACTGACCACGTCCCCCGTACGCGTCCTCGTGGCCACCGCCGTCCCCGCCGAACGGGACGCGGTGGCCGGAGCGTTCCCCGGTGACGTCCTGGCCGTGGGGGTCGGTCCCGCCGCGGCAGCCGCCGGCACCGCCGTGGCGCTGACCCGGGCCGCGCTCGCCGGCCGCCCGTACGACCTGGTCGTCTCCGCCGGCATCGGCGGCGGTTTCGCGCCGCACGCCCCCGTCGGCTCCCTCGTCGTCGCCGACGAGATCACCGCGGCCGACCTGGGCGCCGAGACGCCCGACGGCTTCGTGCCGGTCACCGACCTCGGCTTCGGCGCCGTCACCCACCGCCCGCCCCGGGAGCTGGTGCGCCGGGCGGCCGACGCCGCGCACGCCCTGACCGGCGCCGTCCTCACCGTCTCCACCGTCACCGGCACCGCCGCCCGCGCCGCCGCGCTGCGTCAGGCCCACCCCGCCGCCCTCGCCGAGGCCATGGAGGGCTTCGGCGTCGCCGAGGCGGCGGCCGCGCACGGGGTGCCCGTCCTGGAGATCCGGGCCGTCTCCAACCCGGTCGGTCCGCGCGACCGCGCCGCCTGGCGCATCCCCGAGGCCCTGGCGGCCCTGGCGGCGGGCTTCGGGAAGCTCACGCCCGCACTGGAGAGTTGGAAGTCGGTATGAGCCTTCGCATCGCGTACTCCCCCTGCCCGAACGACACCTTCGTCTTCGACGCCCTCGCCCACGGCCGCGTCCCCGGCGCGCCCGAGCTGGACGTCACCTTCGCGGACATCGACCTCACCAACGGCATGGCCGAGCGCGGCGAGTTCGACGTGCTGAAGGTGTCGTACGCGGTGCTGCCCTACGTCCTCGACGAGTACGCGCTGCTGCCGTGCGGGGGCGCCCTGGGCCGGGGCTGCGGTCCGCTGGTGCTGACCCGGGAGCCGGGACTGGATCTCGCCGGCCGCACGGTCGCGGTGCCCAGCGAGCGGTCGACGGCGTACCTGCTGTTCCGGCTCTGGGCGGCGGACACCCTCGGCGGCACGGTCGGCGAGATCGTGGTGATGCCGTTCCACGAGATCATGCCCGCGGTGCGGGACGGCAAGGTGGACGCCGGACTCGTGATCCACGAGGCCCGGTTCACGTACCGGGAGTACGGGCTGCACAAGCTCGCCGACATGGGCGAGCACTGGGAGCGGACCACCGGGCTGCCGATCCCGCTGGGCGCGATCATCGCCAAGCGCGCGCTGGGCGCCGAGCGGCTGACCGCGCTCGCCGAGTCGATCCGCGCCTCGGTGCGGGCGGCCTGGGACGACCCCGAGGCCTCCCGGCCCTACGTCATGGAGCACGCCCAGGAGATGGACCCGGCCGTCGCCGACCAGCACATCGGGCTGTACGTCAACGAGTTCACCGCCGGCCTCGGCGAGGACGGCTACGCCGCGGTGCGCGGACTGCTGACCCGTGCCGCGGCCGAGGGACTGCTGCCGCCCCTCGGCCCGGACGCACTGGAATTCCCCTGACCTCCTGAGGAGGTCCCGTGACGGTCAGACGTCGAGCTGGTCGGCGACCGCTCGGAGCAGACCGGCGATCTGCTTCCCGGAGGTCTTCTCGGGGTAACGCCCCTTCTCCAGCATCGGCGTGATGTTCTCCAGCAGGGTCGTCAGATCCTGCACGATCGAGGCGAGCTCGTCCGGCTTCTTGCGCTGCGCCGC
Organism: Streptomyces sp. NPDC048002; assembly: GCF_040653275.1. Classification (NCBI taxonomy): domain Bacteria; kingdom Bacillati; phylum Actinomycetota; class Actinomycetes; order Kitasatosporales; family Streptomycetaceae; genus Streptomyces; species Streptomyces sp. NPDC048002. The sequence goes on from NZ_JBEZNL010000002.1 coordinate 442,762, forward strand.
CGCGACCGAGGGGGTCGGGTCGAGGATGGAGACGGAGAGGGCCTGGTCGCCGCGCTGTCCGGCGACCACGCCGAACTCCACGCGCTGACCGGGCTTGAGCGTCTCCACTCCGGCGGGGAGAACCGAGGAATGCACGAAGACGTCACCGCCGTCGTCGCGGGAGAGAAAGCCGAAGCCCTTCTCACTGTTGAACCACTTGACTTTGCCGGTAGGCACGTCTGTCCTCGTCCTCGTACTCGTCGGAAAACTGCTTCTGCTAAGGGGTCTTGATAGCACTGGGGCGGGTCGACCTTGACCCGCCGGTTCCCAGGCTAATGGTCTTCGGGCCGGTGACAAGACGTCCCCAGGTTGTTCCTTCGGGCAGGGAACTACCCTGGTCGAGTGCGTGACAAAACCCAAACGAATTCCGCCGCGGCCGGTGACCGACTGATCCGAGTCGGAGCGGTCGTGTTCTTCGCCGGTGCCCTGGCCACTCTGGTCACCGTGGCCCCGCTGCTGCTCGGAACGACTCCCTTTCCGACGTTCATGTTCCTGCTGAGCATGCTGATGGGGGTCGGATTCCTGATCGCCGGCGCGGGGGTGTTCCAGTCGATCGCGGCGGGGCGCCGTCAGGCGCGCGCGGGGCGGTAGTCCGCCAGCCACGCGGGGAAGTGCGTGAGGTCGGGCAGGACGACGTCGGCACCCGCCGCGCGCAGGGCCTCGGCGTCGTAGGGGCCGGTCGCGACGGCCACCGACAGCGCCCCGGCGGCGCGCGCGCCGCGGATGTCGCCGAGGTGGTCGCCGACGTAGACGCCCGCGCCGTACTCGCGCAGCGCCTCCGCCTTGCGTTCGGCCCACAGGTCGCCGACGACCGCGTCGGGCTCGATCCCGAGGTGTTCGAGGTGCAGCTTCGCGTTGGGCTCGTACTTGGCGGTGACGACGACCGCCCGCCCGCCGGCCCGGCGTACGGCCGCGATGGCCTCGGCGGCGCCGGGCAGCGCCGGGGTGGCGGCTATCGCGTGCTCCGGGTACATCGCCCGGTACAGCTCGGCGGTCCCCGCGATCCGCTCCGCCGGGAACCAGTGGGCCAGCTCCTCCTCCAGCGGCGGACCGAGCCGGGTGACCGCGAGATCGGCGTCGACGAAGGTGCCGGTCCGCTCGGCGAGCGCGGTGTAGCAGGCGTGGATGCCGGGCCGGGAGTCGATGAGGGTCATGTCGAGGTCGAAGCCGACGGTCGGGGCGGGCTCGGGGTGCGCGGTGAAGGCCATATGGGCCATTGTGCCCACCCGCTCCCGCGCCCCTACTTCTGCCTCTGCGACCGCCACACCAGATACAGCGCCGACGCGACCGCGGCGCCCCGCACCACCCAGGGCCAGGTCCCGGCGACGGCGTCGTTCAGCTGCCCCTCGGCAATGGGGTCGCCCCAGCGGCCCTCGGCGCGGCCCCACAGCCAGACGGCGCCCGCGGTGGCGGCCAGCCCCGGCACGATCACCACGGCGCCCTTGCGCTCGCCGTCGGTCAGCCGCCGCGAGCCGTAGGCGAGGAGCCAGCCGAGGATCAGCACGACGAGGTTGCCGAGGACCGCGCCGGCCACGAGCAGCGCGGCGGCCAGGAGCAGCAGCGGGTTCTGCCGGCCCTTGCCCTTGAACGCCCCGCCGGGCAGCAACCGCAGCCGCCGGCGCCCGGCGGTCTCCTCCTCGGCCGGCTCGGCCGCCTTCTCCACGACCGCGGCGGCCGGGGCCCGGTCGCCCGCGCCCTTGCCGCCCGGCTTGGTGTCGCCCGAGTCCTTGGGGGGCGGCGGCTTGAGCAGTTCGGGGATCTCGACGCCGCCGACGAACCCCGGGACCTCGTCGCCGACCCCGAACGGGCTGGAGTCCACCCGCCACCAGTCGGGCTGGGCTGCGCTGTCACCGAGTTCGTGGGTACCGGCGAGATGCGGCGGGGACGGGACGTCGGGGTCCGCGGCGGCCTCGGCGGTGCGGGGCCGCGGCACGATCCGCCGCAGCCTCCGGGGCTCCCCGTCGGGCTGTGCGGGCACGACGGCGGCCGGTGCCTGGGGGGCGGGACCGCCCCGGCCGCCGGCCGCGGTGACCACGTCGTCGGGGGTGCCGAGCCGTTCGATGATCCGGCGGACGGCCGCGGGAGAGTCGACGGGCACCTTGGACCGGCGCCGGTCGATCTCGTTGCGCAGCTCCGACACGAGCCGCATCCGGGTGGCCGACGGCAACTGCCGCTGCTGAGCGACGTCTCCGACGCGGCTCAGATACTCGTAGACGACCTGGTCGCTCTCAATCCCCACGAAGTCCCTCCGGGGGTCGCCGTGTTGAAACCCCGCGCGACGAAGGTACCGTGTCGCACCGCCCGGAAGACCGAGGGCGTCCGGGCGACGCGGGCGAACCCGATCGTCATACCCACCCGCTAACGTGGGTCGGATGAGCGACCCGGCACCCTCGCCCCGTTCCCTCGCGGAAGCGCTCCGCGCGCGGGACGACGCCTCCCTGGCCGTGCTCCTGCGCAGCCGGCCCGATCTCATCACCCCCGTCCCGACGGACCTGACCCAGCTCGCGACGCGGGCCGGGACGCGCGCCTCCGTGGTGCGGGCGCTGGAGCGGCTGGACCGTTTCGCGCTCCAGACCGCCGAGGCGCTGGCGGTGGCCGCGGACCCGGCGCCGTACGGGGAACTGCTGCGGCTGACGGCCGGCGACGAGGGCGACGGCGCGGTCGAGGGAGCCCTCCCCCGGGCCGTGGCCCTGCTGCGCGAGCAGGCACTGGTGTGGGGCGACGACGACCGGCTCCGGCTGGTGCGCACCGCCCGTGAGCTGCTCTCCCCCAGCCCCCAGCACCCGTCCCCGACCGGTCTCGGGCCCACCGTGCGGGAGGCGACCTCGGGCATGTCGCCGGGCCGCGTCCAGGAGATCGTCGCCGCCGCCGGACTGCCGTCCACGCACGACGCCGTCTCCGCCGTGACCGCGCTGACCGGGCTGTTCACCGACCGGCGCCGGATGTCCGCGCTGCTCGCCGACGCCCCGGCCGACTCCCTGGACGTGCTGTCCCGCCTGGTCTGGGGCCCGCCCTACGGACAGGTCACCGCCGACCCGGCGGCGCACCTGCGCTGGCTGCTGGACCGCGGGCTGCTGCTGCCGACGACACCGGGCACCGTCGTCCTGCCCCGCGAGGTCGCCCTGCATCTGCGCGGCGGCCGCGCGCACCGCGCGACCGAGCCGCTGCCGCCCGCCGTGGAGGCCGCCGCCACCCACGCCCCGCAGGTGGTGGACGCGACCGCGGCCGGACAGGCGTACAGCGCCCTCGCGACCGTGGAGGAACTCCTCAAGGACTGGGACGAGGGCGGGCCGGCGGTGCTGCGGGCCGGCGGGCTCAGCGTCCGTGACCTCAAGCGGACCGCCGTCGCCCTCGACGTCGCCGAACCGGTCGCCGCGTTCTGGGTCGAACTGGCCCTCGCCGCCGGGCTGCTCGCCTCCGACGGCGAGGCCGACGAACGGTACGCGGCCACTCCCGCCTACGACGAGTGGCTGGAGCAGCCCCCGCAGCTGCGGTGGGCGCAACTGGCCCGGACCTGGCTGACGGCGACCAGGACGCCCGGGCTGGTCGGCGGCCGGGACGCCAAGGACCGTACGCTCTCCGCCCTCGGCCCCGGACTCGACCGTTCCGCGGCGCCGGAGGTCCGGCACCGGGTGCTGGCGCTGCTGGCCGCGCTGCCGCCGGGCGCCGCGGCGGACGGCGCCTCGGTGCTCGCCCGGCTCGGCTGGGAGCGGCCCCTGCGCGGCCCGCAGAAGGGCGAGGACCTGCGCGGACAGCTGGCCCGGTGGACGCTGGAGGAGGCCGAGCGGCTCGGCGTGACCGGTCGGGGCGCCCTGGCGGCGCACGGCCGTGCCCTGCTCGGGCTGCCGGAGCCGCAGAGCCGGGCCCGCGCGGCGAAGGAGCCGGCCGGACCCGGCGACAAGCTGCCCGTCCACCACCATCCGGCGCCCGCCGTCGCCGCGCTCTCCCCGCCCGAGCAGGCCACCGCCGCCGCCACGGCCGCGCGGCTGCTGGCTCCGCTGCTGCCCGAGCCGCTGGACCACGTGCTGCTCCAGGCGGACCTGACCGCGGTGGCCCCGGGCCCGCTCCGGCGGCCGCTCGCCGACATGCTCGGCGTCCTCGCGGACGTGGAGTCCAAGGGCGGCGCCACCGTCTACCGCTTCACGCCCGGTTCGGTGCGCCGTGCCCTCGACTCCGGTCAGTCCGCCTCCGACCTGCACGCCTTCCTCACCGCGCACTCCCGCACGCCGGTGCCGCAGCCGCTGGCGTACCTGATCGACGACGTGGCCCGCAAGCACGGCCATCTGCGGGTGGGCGCGGCCTCCGCCTACGTCCGCTGCGACGACGACGCCGTACTGAACGAGATCCTCGCCGACAAGCGGGCCGCGGGTCTGCGGCTGCGCCGTCTCGCGCCGACCGTGCTGGCCGCCCAGGCCGACCCGGCGGCCCTGCTGGAGGGGTTGCGCGCGATGGGCTTCGCGCCGGCCGCGGAGTCCGCGGAGGGCGATGTCCTGATCACCCGTGCCCTCGCCCACCGCACCCCGCCGCGCACCGCGCCCGAGCCGGTCCCGGACGGCCCGCCGGTCCCGGACGCGACGCTGCTGTCGGCGGCGATCCGCGCGATCCGGGCGGGCGACCTGGCCTCCACCGCCCCGCGCAAGCAGGCCGCGCCCTCCGGCGGGGAACTCCCCCGCACCGGTTCCGCCGAGACCCTCGCCACCATGCAGGCGGCCGTCCTGACCGGCGAGGCGGTGTGGATCGGCTACGTCAACGCCGAGGGCGCCGCCAGCCAGCGCGTGATCGCCCCGATCCGCGTGGAGGGCGGCTTCGTCACGGCGTACGACCACACCGCGGACGAGGTCCGCACCTACCCCCTGCACCGGGTGACGGGGGTGGCGGAGCTGGCGGACGAGTAGGCCCCGGGTGTGACCCACGCCCGCCCCGCGACCGGGCGGGGTTGGGGCACACTGGAGGTTTGGACCCGTCCGGAGGGATGCGTACGTGAACGGACCGCTGATCGTCCAGTCCGACAAAACTCTGCTTCTGGAAGTCGACCACGAGCAGGCCGACGCCTGTCGTCGGGCCATCGCGCCGTTCGCCGAGCTGGAGCGGGCGCCGGAGCACATCCACACCTACCGGGTGACCCCGCTCGGGCTGTGGAACGCGCGGGCCGCCGGGCACGACGCCGAGCAGGTCGTGGACGCGCTCGTGCTGTACAGCCGGTACCCCGTGCCGCACGCGCTGCTGGTGGACGTCGCGGAGACCATGGACCGGTACGGCCGGCTGACCCTGTCCAAGCACCCCGCGCACGGGCTCGTCCTGACCACCACCGACCGGCCGGTGCTGGAGGAGGTGCTGCGCTCCAAGCGGATCGCGCCGCTGGTCGGCGCGCGGATCGACCCGGACACGGTGGTCGTCCATCCCTCCGAGCGCGGGCAGATCAAGCAGACGCTGCTGAAGCTGGGCTGGCCGGCCGAGGACCTCGCCGGGTACGTCGACGGCGAGGCGCACCCCATCGATCTGGCCGAGGACGGCTGGGCGCTCAGGCCGTACCAGCGGCAGGCCGTGGAGAACTTCTGGCACGGCGGGAGCGGAGTGGTCGTCCTGCCCTGCGGGGCCGGAAAGACGCTGGTCGGCGCGGGGGCGATGGCCGAGGCCAGGTCGACGACGCTGATCCTGGTCACCAACACCGTCTCGGCCCGGCAGTGGAAGCACGAGCTGGTGAAGCGGACCTCGCTGACCGAGGACGAGATCGGCGAGTACAGCGGGACCCGCAAGGAGATCCGGCCGGTCACGATCGCCACGTACCAGGTGCTGACGACCCGGCGGAAGGGCGTCTACCCGCATCTGGAGCTGTTCGACTCCCGGGACTGGGGGCTGATCGTCTACGACGAGGTGCATCTGCTGCCCGCGCCGGTCTTCAAGTTCACGGCGGATCTCCAGGCGCGGCGGCGGCTGGGGCTGACGGCGACGCTGGTGCGGGAGGACGGCCGGGAGTCGGACGTGTTCTCCCTGATCGGGCCCAAGCGCTTCGACGCGCCCTGGAAGGAGATCGAGGCGCAGGGCTACATCGCGCCCGCCGACTGTGTCGAGGTCCGGGTCAATCTCACCGACTCCGAGCGGCTCGCGTACGCGACCGCGGAGCAGGAGGAGAAGTACCGCTTCTGCGCGACGACCGCCACCAAGCGGAAGGTGACGGAGGCGCTGGTGCGGCGGTTCGCTGGCCAGCAGATCCTGGTGATCGGCCAGTACATCGACCAGCTCGACGAGCTGGGTGAGCATCTGGACGCGCCGGTGATCAAGGGCGAGACGCCGAACGCGCAGCGCGAGAAGCTCTTCGACGCGTTCCGGGAGGGCGAGATCAGCGTGCTGGTGGTCTCGAAGGTCGCCAACTTCTCCATCGACCTGCCGGAGGCCACGGTCGCCATCCAGGTCTCGGGCACCTTCGGCTCCCGCCAGGAGGAGGCCCAGCGGCTGGGACGGGTGCTGCGGCCGAAGGCCGACGGCCATCAGGCGCACTTCTACTCGGTGGTCGCCCGCGACACGATCGACCAGGACTTCGCGGCGCACCGCCAGCGGTTCCTCGCCGAGCAGGGGTACGCGTACCGGATCGTGGACGCGGACGAGATCCTGGCGGAGGGCTCCTGAGGGCGCTCACCGGCGGCGGACGCCCGCCTCGTCGCCGTACTCGCCGAGGATGACGACGTCGTAGGCGGCGCCGACGAAGACGCGCACGGCGCGCACGGCGTCGCCGAGGCGGTGGCGGTGGCTGCCGAGGACCGGGGTGGCTCCGGTGGCCGGATGGCGGCCGGGGGCTGGGTGGACGGTTGCTGTACTCATGTCTCCATGGTGGATTCCGGGACATAAGGAGAGCATCGGTCTGCGGGGCGAACCCGGTCCGGCAGCGGGTCGTCCCCAGGGCGGAGCGGCCGCCCTCCAGGAGGAGAGCGCCGGGCAGGAGTCCCCTAGGGGACGTCGGAACGTCGGAACGGACGGGAGGGTGCGGGGAAATGCGTTCGCCCGAGCCTCCCGCCCTCGCCTAGAATCTCCGCTCTTGCCCGCCTCCCTTCGCGGAGTGCCGCCGTCCGGACGGAAACCGGACGGCTTCCCGCAGCGCCCGAACCGCAGGCCCACCGGAGGCACCCCCTTGTCCACGCCCCTCGACGACCCGCTGTCCAGAGAGCGCTCCCACCTGGCCTCCTCCCGTGCCGCGCTGCGCGCCATGCGCGAGGACGCCGAGGCGCTCGACATCAAGGACGTCACCGCGAACTGGGTCAACGCGGCGGTGCTCGCCCGCCAGATCGACGACCGGATCAAGGCGCTGGCCGATCTGAGCGACACCCCGCTCTTCTTCGGCCGCCTCGACTACCTGCACGCGCCGGGCGTGGAGCTGACCGAGGGCTCCGAGGGCGAGCAGTTCTACATCGGGCGCCGGCATGTGCACGACGCGGTCGGCGATCCGATGGTGATCGACTGGCGGGCGCCGGTCTCGCAGCCGTTCTACCGGGCGTCCCGGAAGGACCCGATGGACGTGGCGCTGCGCCGGCGCTTCGGGTACACGGGCGGCAGCCTCACCGCCTACGAGGACGAGCACCTGTCGGACCCGGGCGAGGCGGCCCGGACCAGCAAGCTGCTCCAGCAGGAGATCGAGCGCCCGCGCGTGGGCCCGATGCGGGACATCGTCGCCACGATCCAGCCCGAGCAGGACGAGATCGTACGGTCCGGTCTGGGCGGCACGGTGTGCGTGCAGGGCGGTCCGGGCACCGGGAAGACGGCGGTGGGCCTGCACCGGGTGGCCTATCTGCTGTACGCCCACCGGGAGCGGCTCGCCCGTACCGGGACGCTGGTGATCGGGCCGAACCGGTCCTTCCTGCACTACATCGAGCAGGTGCTGCCCGCGCTGGGCGAGCTGACGGTGCAGCAGGCGACGGTGGACGACCTGGTGGCGCACGTGGAGGTGCGCGGCACGGACGAGGCGGCGGCCGCGGTCGTGAAGGGCGACGCGCGGATGGCCGAGGTGCTGCGGCGGGCGCTGTACGCGCAGGTGACGATGCCGACGGAGTCGGTCGTGGTGGTGCGCGGCTCGCGCCGGTGGCGGGTGCCGTCGTACGAACTCCAGGACATCGTGCGGGAGTTGCTGGACCGGGAGATCCGGTACGGCGCCGCGAGGGAGGCGCTGCCGCAGCGGATCGCGCACGCGGTGCTGGTGCAGATGGAGCGCTCGGGCGAGGCGCCCGACGACCGGGTCCAGGACGCGGTGGCCCGCAACACCGCGGTGAAGGCGGCGGTGAAGGCGGTCTGGCCGGCGGTGGAGCCGGCGAAGCTGGTGCTGCGGCTGCTGACGGACGAGGAGTTCCTCGCGGAGCACGCGGCGGACCTGCTGACCGAGGAGGAGCGGAAGCTGATCCTGTGGGCGCGTCCGGTGCGGTCGGTGAAGTCGGCGAAGTGGTCGGCGGCGGACGCGGTGCTGATCGACGAGGCGACGGACCTGGTCCGGCGGACGCCCTCGCTGGGGCATGTGGTGCTGGACGAGGCGCAGGACCTGTCGCCGATGCAGTACCGGGCGGTGGGCCGGCGCTGCACGACGGGCTCGGCGACGGTGCTGGGCGACCTGGCGCAGGGCACCACGCCGTGGGCGACGAAGAGCTGGGCGGAGGCGCTGGCGCACCTGGGCAAGGCGGACGGGCAGGTGGAGGAGCTGACGGCGGGTTTCCGCGTCCCGACGGACGTGATCGCCTACGCCTCGCGGCTGCTCCCGCACATCGCGCCGGGGCTGACCCCGGTGGCCTCGGTCCGGGAGAACCCGGGGTTCTTCGAGGTGCGGCCGGTGAGCGGGACGGCGGACGTGGTCGCGGCGTGCGAGGAGCTGCTGCGCAACGAGGGCTCCACGGGCCTGATCGCGGCGGACGCGCGGATCCCGGAGCTGGCGCGGGCGCTGGCCGGGGCGGGCATCGGCCACCTCTCCCCCGGTGAGGAGACGACGGAGGAGACCCGTCTCACGCTGGTCCCGGCATCGCTGGCGAAGGGTCTGGAGTACGACTACGTGGTGCTCGACGAGCCCGGCGCGGTGGTCGCCGGCGAGCCCGACGAACGAACGGGCCTGCGCCGCCTGTACGTGGCCCTGACCCGCGCGGTCTCGGGCCTGACGGTGACCCACACGGCACCGCTGCCCCCGGAACTCACGGCCTGACCCGGGGCCCCCGGTCAGGTGCGGGGCCGGGCTGGGCGGAACGACGACGGCGTCCGGCCGGTGGCGGAACGACGACGGCGTCCGGCCGGTGGCGGGACGCCGTTCGCGTGTTCGGGGTGGCTCAGGGGTGCCGCGTGTTCGGGGTGGCTCAGGGGCGCCGCGGGCCCGGGGTGGCTCAGCAGTGCCGCGGGCCCGGGGTGGCTCAGGAGTGCCGCGGGCCCGGGGTGGCTCAGGAGTGCCGCGGGCCCGGGGTGGTTCAGGGGGTGTCGAGGACTCGGCGCCATTCCGCGACGGCCGCCTGGGACAGGGGTTCGCCCCAGCCTCGGGGGCGGGCCGCGCCGCCGATGTGGAAGGCGTCTATTCCGGCGGAGCGCAGATACGGGACGTGTTCCAGGCGCAGTCCGCCGCCGACGAGGATCTGCTGCTCGTACCCCGGTTCGCCGCCGCGCGCGGCCTCGGCGAGGAGGACCGGCAGGCCCTCGTCCACACCGGCCGCCGATCCCGCGGTGAGGTAGGTGTCGAGACCGGGCAGGCCGTCCAGCGCCTTGCGCAGGGCGTCCCGGTCCGCCGCGCTGTCGACGGCCCGGTGGAACGTCCACCGGCATCCTTCGAGCACCGCGGTGAGCCGCTCCACCGCGTCCAGGTCGACCGCGCCGTCCGTGTCGAGGAACCCGAGGACGAACTCCGACGCCCCGGTGGAGCGCAGTTCCCCGGCCACCCGGACCAGCCGGTCGACGTCGCCCGCGGCGAAGCCGTCCGTGAGCCGGAGCATCACCCGCACCGGGATGTCCACCGCGGCGCGGATCGCCGCGACGGTCCCGAGGGGCGGGGTGAGCCCGTCGGCCGCCATGTCGGTGACGAGTTCGAGGCGGTCCGCGCCTCCGGCCTGGGCGGCCACCGCGTCCTCGGCGTCGAGGGCGATCACCTCCAGGACTGCACGCTTGCTCATGGGGCCCCATTCATCGGCTCTATAGGTCTAGTCCAATTGTGTCCCAAGACTACGCCTGCCACACCACGGGCCCGCCCCGGAAGGCCCCCGCCCCCGGCCCGCCCCGCGCCGGTCGCGGAGAATGGGCGCATGGCCGATCTCGACGACCTCCGCCGGCGCTGGCTGGACACCCTGCTCCGGGCACGCGGCGACGCGGACCACCCCGATCCCGAGCGGTACGGCGAGGCGCTGCTCAAGCGCTGGTCGGAGCCGCAGCGGCACTACCACACCGTCGATCATCTGGCCGCGGTCCTGGGCCACTTGGACGAGCTGGAGCGGTACGCCGACGACCCCGTGACGGTCCGGCTGGCGGCCTGGTTCCACGACGCGGTGTATCTGCCGGACCGTTCGGAGAACGAGGAGCGGTCCGCGCGGCTCGCCGAGCGCGCCCTGTCCGAGGCCGGGGTGGGCGGGGAGCGGGTCGCCGAGGTCGCCCGCCTGGTCCGCCTCACCGTCACCCACGATCCCGCCGAGGGCGACGCGGACGGCCGGGTCCTGTGCGACGCGGATCTCGCGGTCCTCGCCTCGCCGCCCGCCGCGTACGCCGCCTACACGGCCGCCGTCCGCGCCGAGTACCACTTCGTGCCGGACGACGCCTTCCGGACCGGCCGGTCCGCGATCCTGCGCCAACTCCTGGACCTGCCAAGGCTGTTCAGGACTCCGTACGGTGAGCGGAACTGGGAGGAGGCGGCCCGCCGCAACCTCGCCGGCGAACTGGAAATGCTCTCGCAGCCGTCCGCCCCGTCCGCATAGCCTGCCCGCATGCGACACATGGGCGGGGAACGGGTGCGGGAAGCGGTGGCGGGCTCGGTCGCTCTGCTGCGGACGGCGGACGCACGGGACTGGGACACGGTCAAGGCGGCCCGCTCGCGGTGGAGTTGCCGGGAGGCGGCGGTGCACGTCGCCCACTCCCTGATGATCTACGCGAGCCGGCTGGCCGCCCGCGGGGAGAACCCGCACGTGCCCTTCTCCGTCGCCCCGGAGGACGGCCCGGGCGGCGCGGGCGCCCTGCACGCCGTGGAGACCGCCGGCGCCCTGCTCACCGCCACCGTCCGCACCACCCCGCGCGGCCTCCGCGCCCACCACCCGTGCCCGTACGGCACCGCCGACCCGGAGGGTTTCGCCGCGCTCGGCGTGGGCGAGGTGCTCCTGCACACGTACGACATCGCCGAAGCCCTGGGCCTGGAGTACCGACCGCCCGCCGAACTGGCCGAGTCCGTCCTGACCAGGCTCCTGCCGCACGTCCAGCCGGGCCCCACGCCCTGGAGCACCCTGCTGTGGGCCACCGGCCGCGGCGACCTGCCCGGCCGCGCCCCGGTCACCGACTGGCACTGGGTGAACAACCTCGTCGTCCCCGCCGAACGCCTCACCCTGGAGAGCCTGACCCCGGCGACCGCCGCCGACCTCGCCGCGGGCGGCGACGGCGGCTTCGACTGGGTCGCGGGCGGCCCCTACGACGGCACCCGCGAGGCGTCCGGGATGCTGCTGAAGGCGTACGAAGCGGGCGTGCACCGCCCGGAGTTCGGGGTCTTCGTCCTGGTCCGGCGGGAGGACGACCGGGCGGTCGGCGCGCTCGGCTTCCACGGCGCCCCGGACGAGGAGGGCCGGGTCGAGATCGGCTACGACCTCGCGGAGTCCGCCCGCGGCCACGGCTACGCCACGGAGGCGCTGCGCGCGCTCGCCGGGTGGGCGCTGGCCAGGGACGACGTGCACACCCTGCTGGCGACCGTGGACCACGGAAACCGCGCCTCGCAGGCCGTGCTCACCCGCTCGGGCTTCGTACGGGCCACCGTGGAGGAGGAGCGGGCGATGGGCGAGCACCGCGAGACGGACGGCCCCCTCCAGGTGTACCTGCGCACCAGCGCCGGTTAGCGCCCCTTCGGGCGGCGCAGACCCGCTCCGGTCAGCAACCGCACCACGTCCCGGCTGCTGACCTCCACCGCTCCGGCGGCCACCGCGTCGGCGTAGCGGTGCGAGGGTAGGTCGTAGTGATCACGTTCGAAAGCCCGGCGGGGTACGCCTAGGGCGTCGGCGAAGGCGTGCAGTTCGGCGAAGGAGACGTCACTGACCAGGTGGGACCACATGCGGCCGTGGCCGGGCCAGGTCGGCGGGTCGATGTACACCGTCACGGGCGGGCCGCTCCGCCCGCCGCGCCCAGCGAACCGACGGACGCCACCTTCACGCCCGCCTTGTGGCACACCCAGTGCGGATCGGGGCCGAGTTCGGGCTCCACGTCCAGTGCGTGCGGGTCGCCCTGGCCGCAGACCGGGCACAGCGGCCAGCGGCCGTACCGCTCCAGCAGGGCGTCCTGGACGTCCTGCGCGACCAGACCCGCGACATAGGCGGCGCCTTCCGGCCACTGCTCCACCCACCAGCGGCGCTGGACCACCGAGTCCTCCACCAGGGAGACGACGTCCGCCTCGGCGACCTCGCGCGCGACCAGATCGGCGAGCACCCGGGCGCGTGCCGCGTGCAACGCCTGCTCCAGAGGGCTTAGGGGGTGGCCGGAGGGATCCATGCCCCCATTGTGCGCACTCTTGACCACAACACTGAAGCGAAAATATCTTTCAACCGTGACCCAGCATGTGAAGGAAACTTTCGGGCAGGGCGGTCGGGCCGACCGGCCGAGCGGCCCGCCTCCGGCCCCCGCCGCCCTCGCGGCGAAGGTGCGCACGCTGGCACCGTCGATGACCCGCTCCATGCAGCGCGTCGCCGAGGCCGTGGCCGGCGACCCGGCCGGCTGCGCGGCGCTCACCGTCACCGGCCTCGCCGAGCTGACCGGCACCAGCGAGGCGACCGTCGTGCGCACCGCCCGGCTGCTCGGCTACCCCGGCTACCGCGATCTGCGCCTCGCCCTCGCCGGGCTCGCCGCCCAGCAGCAGTCGGGGCGGGCCCCCGCGATCACCACCGACATCGCGGTCGACGACCCGATCGCCGACGTGGTCGCCAAACTCGCCTACGACGAGCAGCAGACCCTCGCCGACACCGCGGCCGGACTCGACACCGCCCAGCTCGGCGCGGCCGTCACCGCGCTGTCCGGTGCCCGCCGGATCGACGTCTACGGCATCGGGGCCTCAGGACTCGTCGCCCAGGACCTCACCCAGAAGCTGCTGCGCATCGGGCTCATAGCCCAGGCGCACAGCGATCCGCACCTCGCCGTGACCAACGCCGTGCAGCTGCGCGCGGGTGACGCGGCCGTCGCGATCACCCACTCCGGCTCCACGGGTGACGTGATCGAGCCGCTCCGCGTCGCCTTCGAGCACGGCGCGACGACGGTGGCGATCACCGGGCGGCCGGACGGTACGGTCGCCCAGTACGCCGACCACGTACTGACCACGTCCACCGCGCGCGAGACCGAGCTGCGCCCCGCGGCCATGTCCTCCCGGACCAGTCAACTCCTGGTCGTGGACTGTCTGTTCGTGGGTGTCATGCAGCGTACGTACGAGACCGCGGCGCCCGCGCTGGCGGCGTCCTACGAGGCGCTGGCGCACCGGCACCGGCGGTAGCCCCAGACGACGGGCCGCACCCCCACCGGCCGCGGCCCGGAAGACGACAGGCCGCACCCGCACCGGAAATGAGCTCCATGACCGCATCGTCCGACCCCCGCGCACTCCGTGCCGAGCTGGACTCCCTCACCACCGAGGCGTTCCGCCCCGAACTGGCCGACATCGACAAGCTCCCCACCCTCGACATCGCCCGTCTGATGAACGGCGAGGACACCTCCGTGCCCGCCGCCGTGGCCGCCTGCCTGCCGAAGATCGCCGCCGCCGTCGACGCCGTGGCCGAGCGCATGGCGCGCGGCGGACGGCTCGTCTACGCGGGCGCGGGCACCGCCGGGCGGCTCGGCGTGCTCGACGCCTCCGAGTGCCCGCCCACCTTCAACACCGACCCCGCGCAGGTGGTCGGGCTGATCGCGGGCGGACCGACGGCGATGGTGACCTCGGTGGAGGGCGCCGAGGACTCCGCCGAGCTGGCCCGCGCCGACCTCGACGCCCTGGGGCTCACCGCCCTCGACACGGTGGTCGGCGTCTCCGCCTCCGGCCGCACCCCGTACGCCGTCGGCGCCGTCGTACACGCGCGGGCCCTGGGCGCGCTGACGATCGGCCTGTCCTGCAACGCGGACAGTGCCCTCGCGGCCGCCGCCGAGCACGGCATCGAGGTCGTCGTCGGCCCCGAACTGCTCACCGGTTCCACCCGGCTGAAGTCCGGGACGGCGCAGAAGCTCGTCCTCAACATGATCTCGACGATCACGATGATCCGGCTGGGCAAGACCTACGGGAACCTGATGGTCGACGTGCGGGCCTCCAACGACAAGCTGCGCGCCCGGTCCCGCCGGATCGTCGCGCTGGCCACGGGCGCGGAGGACGCGGAGATCGAACGGGCGCTGACCGCCACCGACGGCGAGGTGAAGAACGCCGTCCTCGCCGTCCTCGCCGGGGTCGACGGCCCGACGGCCGCCCGCCTTCTGGAGGAGTCCGGCGGTCATCTGCGTGCCGCGCTGGCGGCGGCGGGCGGCTGAACCGCAGTCTCGGGGGGTGAGCACCTCATGCGACACGGCCGCCGCGATCCTGCCCCTCGTCGGCGGCCCCGCGAACATCACCTCCGTCGCCCACTGCATGACCCGGCTGCGACTGGGCCTGAACGACCGCTCCCTGGTGGACGAGGAGGCGCTGCGGGCGGTGCCCGGGGTCCTCGGCGTGGTCGACGACGACACGTACCAGATCGTGCTGGGGCCGGGCGCGGTCGCCCGGGTGACGGCCGACTTCGAGGCGCTGCTGCGCAAGCGGACGCAGGCGGCCCGTAACGCGACCCCGCTGAAGCTGGCGCTGCGCCGGGTGGCGAACGTCTTCGTCCCGCTGATCCCGGCGCTGATCGGCTGCGGGGTGCTGGCGGGCCTCAACGGCCTGCTGCTGAACCTGGGGTGGCTGCCCGGACTCACGCCCGCCCTGTCCGCGGTCGCCGCCGGCTTCATGGCCCTGATCGCGGTGTTCGTCGGCCACAACACGGCGAAGGAGTTCGGCGGCACGCCCGTGCTCGGCGGCGCGGTCGCGGCGATCGTGGTCTACCCGGGCGTGGCGAAGGTGACGGCGTTCGGGGTGACCCTCGCGCCGGGTCAGGGCGGGGTGCTGGGCGCGCTCGCGGCGGCGCTGCTGGGGACGTACGTCGAGAAGTGGTGCAGGCGCCGGATGCCCGGCACGCTGGACGTCCTGCTGACCCCGACGCTGACGGTCCTGGTGGCGGGCCTGGCCACGCTCTACGGCCTGATGTTCGTGGCCGGCGCGGTCTCCTCGGCCATCGGCACGGCGGCGAACTGGCTGCTGACCACGACGGGTGCGGCCGCCGGGATGGTGCTGGGCGGCCTGTTCCTGCCGCTGGTGATGCTGGGCCTGCACCAGGCGCTGATCCCCGTCCACGCGACCCTGATCGAGGAGCAGGGCCACACCGTGCTGCTGCCCATCCTGGCGATGGCGGGCGCGGGCCAGGTCGGCGCGGCCCTGGCGGTGTACGTCCGGCTGCGCCACGACACCACCCTGCGCAGCACCATCCGGTCGGCGCTCCCGGCGGGCCTGCTCGGCGTCGGCGAGCCGCTCATCTACGGGGTGTCGCTGCCGTTGGGCCGCCCGTTCCTGACGGCGTGCGCGGGCGGCGCGGCGGGCGGCGCCTTCGTCGGCGGGTTCGCGATGCTCGGCGACCGGGTGGGCGCGACCGCGATCGGGCCCTCGGGATGGGCCCTGTTCCCCCTGCTGTCGGGGCCGGGGGGCCTGGCCTGGACGGCGGCGGTCTACGCGGGCGGGCTGCTCACGGGGTACGCGGTGGGCTTCGCGGCCACCTACCTCTTCGGGCTGAGGGCGCACACCGCGTGAGGGCGGCGGACGGAACCGTCCGCCGCCGCCCCCGTCACCCGCCTAGCCGACCAGCAGCTCCGACTTCAGCTCGCGCAGCTCTCGCGCGTCGATGCCGAGCCCCTCGCGCAGGTAGGAGTTGAAGGAGCCGTACTCCTCACGGACCTCCTGGTAACCGGAGTTGAGGTACTCCGGGCGGACGTCGAGGAGCGGCTTGTAGATCGCGGCCTGCGCGGCGGGCAGCGCGGCGAGCGTGGCCTCGTTGGCGGCGGCCCGGTAGGTGTTGCTGGCCAGGTAGTCGGCCATGACCGTGTCGGCGGGCACGCCGAGCGCCGTCAGCAGGGCCGCGCTGGACCAGCCGGTGCGGTCCTTGCCGGCGGTGCAGTGGTAGAGCACTCCGCGGTCGTCCTCGTCGGCGACCCCCGCGTACACGGTGCTGTAGGCGGCGCGCGCGGAGTCGCTGCTGACCATGGCCTTCTCGCCCTCGACCATCATCGCGACGGACTCGGCCGCGGTCGTGGGCATGGCCGTGAAGGCGCCCGAGTCACCGACCACGTCGGCGACGGTGTACGTGGCGCCGGCCGGCACGCGGTCCGGGGCGGAGGTGCGCTCGGACTGCATCCGCAGGTCGAAGACGGTCCGGATGCCGAGCCGCGCCAGCTTGGCCAGGTCGGCGTCGGTGAGGTGGTTCAGGGCGTCGGAGCGGTAGACCTCGCCCATCTTCACCCAGTGGCCGTCCTTGGTGCGGTAGCCGCCCGCGTCACGGAAGTTGACGGTGCCGTCCAGCTCGATCAGCCGGTCCGCGAGGTGCAGCGAGCCGCCGCGCTCGGGCACCAGGTCGAACCACTGGCGGTCGGCGGCGGCCAGCCCGCGCACGGTCACGTCACCCTTCGCACCGCCGCGCGCGACGACCTTGCCGCCCGCCTTCACGGTCACGTTCCGCACCCCGGGGGCGGTCCAGACGATCCGGTACGAGCCGTCGTCGCCGGCGGTCACGGTGGCCGCGGTGAACGGGATGCGCTGGGTGGGCCGCGCGTCGGAGTGGTGCGTGTGGGCGGCGGCGGGCACGGCCGTCGCGGTCGCTGCGAGCGCGGTGAGGGCCAGGGCGGCACCGGCGCGGGTGAGGTTGTTCATGAGACGGATGCTGTGTGCACACATCGACATCCGGGTGAACACCGGTTTACTGTCACCTTCTGACACGATGGCAGTTTCTGCCACTCGCCGGTCGGGCCGGGGCACGCCGACGCCCCGCGGCCGTCCACGGGGGACGGGCGCGGGGCGGGCCGGCTGGCGGGCGGTCAGGACGTGGCCGCGGCCCGGTCCGGTGCCGGTGCGCCGCCCGCGGGGGCGGCCGGGGTGGCGGGGCGCTGGCGCGGGATGAAGGAGGCGACCACGAAGGCGAGCAGCGCGGCTCCGGCGCCGACCGCGAGGACCACCTTGAAGCCGTTCTCCGAGGGCAGGGCGTAGCCGCCGAAGTCGGTCGTCATCTGGGCGAGGACGACACCGGCGATGGCGCTCGCGGAGGAGGTTCCGATGGACCGCATCAGGGTGTTGAGGCTGTTGGCGGCGGCCGTCTCGGAGGCGGGCACGGCGCCCATGATGAGCGCGGGCATCGAACCGTAGGTGAAGCCGATACCGGCGCCGATGACGCAGGACACCAGCACGAAGTGCCAGACCTCGGACATCAGCAGGATGTTCAGCACGTAGCCGGCGGCCACGATCAGGGCGCCGATCATCAGGGTGACCTTGGGGCCCTTGGCCTTGGAGACGGCGGCCGAGACCGGGGCGGTGGCCATCATGACCAGACCGGACGGCGCCATGACCAGACCGGCGACCAGCATCGACCGGCCGAGGCCGTACCCGGTCTGCTCGGGCAGCTGGAGGAGCTGCGGCAGCACCAGGGACATCGCGAACATCGCGAAACCGACGGCGATCGAGGCGAGGTTGGTGACGAGCACCTGGCGGCGGGCGGTGGTGCGCAGGTCCACCAGCGGCTGCTCCACCCGCAGCTCCCACCGGCCCCAGGCGAGCAGGATCACCACGGCCGCGGTGAACAGGCCGAGCGTGGTGCCGCTGGTCCAGCCCCAGTCGGCGCCCTTGGAGATGCCGAGCAGCAGGCAGACCAGGCCGGCCGCCATGCCCAGGCCGCCGACGAGGTCGAAGCGGCCGCCGCCGCGGACCTGGGACTCGGGCACGAAGAGCAGGACGAGCACGGTGGCGGCGGCACCGAGGGCGGCCGACACCCAGAACAGCACGTGCCAGTCGAAGTTGTCGGCGATCAGCGCGGCGGCGGGCAGGCCGAGGGCGCCGCCGATACCGAGGGAGGCGCTCATCAGGGCGGTGGCCGAGGCGAGCTTCTCGGCGGGGAGTTCGTCGCGCATGATGCTGATGCCGAGCGGGATCACACCGGAGGCGAGGCCCTGGAGCACGCGCCCGACGACCATCGGGACCAGCGAGTCGCTGAGTGCGCAGACCAGGGAGCCCACGACCAGCAGCGCGGCGCTGACCAGCAGCATCCGCCGCTTGCCGAGCATGTCGCCGAGCCGTCCGACGACCGGGGTGGCGACGGCCGCGGCGAGCAGCGTCGCGGTGACCGCCCAGGCGGTGTCCGAGGCCGGGGCGTCCAGCAGCTTCGGCAGCTCCGGGACGATCGGGATGACCAGGGTCTGCATCAGCGAGACGACGATTCCGGCCAGGGCCAGCACCGCCACCACGACATTCGTCCTCGGCGGGGCGGAACCCCCTGCCGGGGCGGGCTGGGCAAGGGTGTCGGACATGACGAAGCCTCCGTCGGACCTGCTGAGCGATTGACTCGGGCAACCTTAAGTCAGTTGATTGACTTAAGCAAGGGATGTCCGTACGCGCAGGCCACAGGGGTGCGAGGCCTCAGTCCCGGGGCTCGGTCCCTGGCCTCAGTCCCGGGGCCGGCGCGCCGCCACGAACGCGTCGATCCGCTCCTCGTCCAGGTCGTGGACCGTCTCGTGGGCCCGTGGATCACGGGCGTGGAGGGTGTGGAAGAGGGGGCCCGCCGGACCGCCCAGCTCCACCAGCGTGGCCGAGGCACCGCGCACGGCGCGCTCGGTGCCCGGCCGGGCCGTCAGGTCGATGCGGTTGACCACCCCCGGGGTCACCCACACCGGCACCCCGGCCAGGAAGCCGCAGAGCTGGATGTGGAAGTGCCCGGTGAGCACGGCCCGGACATCGGTCCCGCGGACGACGTCGGCGAGGGCCGAGGGGTCCCGCAGACCGAAGAGCCGCTGGAGCGGATGGTCGAGGGCGACCGGCGGATGGTGGAGGACCAGGACGGTCCCCCGGGCGGCGGGCGTGCGCAGCACCTCGCGCAGCCAGTCGAGCTGGACCGCGCCGATCCGCCCCCACACCTCCCCCGGCACCAGTGAGTCCAGGGTGACGAAGCGCCACCCGTCGACCGTGGTCACCGCGGCCCGCTCCCCGGCGGCGGACTCCAGGACCAGTTCGGCGCAGTCCCCGCCGTCGGCCCCCAGGTGCCCGCTGCCCAGCACCTTGGCGAAGGCGGCGCGCTCGTCGTGGTTGCCGGTGCTGAGGAACAGGGGCGCCCCGAGCCCCGCGGCGAACTCCCCCACCAGTTCCCGCAGCGTCGCGTACGCCTCGACGGCTCCGTCGTCGGCCAGGTCGCCGCTGACCACGACCGCTCCGACGTCCCGCTGGTGCCGCAGCTCGGCGAGCATCAGCCGCAGGGACGCGGTGGCGTTGACGCCGTGCCGGTTGGGCTCGTCGGCGCGGTCGAGATGGGTGTCGGAGAGATGAAGGACCCTCATCTCCCCGAACCTAACGGGCCCCCGGGCACGGAACCAGAGGGCGTCAGCTCAGCGAGCGCAGCGACGCCGGGTCGTACGGGGCCAGTTCCGTCACCCGGCCGGCCAGCACCTTCTGCGCCCACAGCGGGTCCTGGAGGAGGGCCCGGCCGACCGCGACCAGGTCGAACTCGTCGCGCTCCAGTCGGTCCAGGAGGTTGTCGAGGGAGCCCAGCTCGGCGCCCTCGCCCTGGAACGCCTTGATGAAGTCGCCGTTCAGGCCGACCGAGCCGACGGTGAGGGTGGGCCGGCCGGTCAGCTTCTTGGTCCAGCCGGCCAGGTTGAGGTCCGAGCCGTCGAACTCGGGGAGCCAGTAGCGGCGCGTGGAGGCGTGGAAGGCGTCGACACCGGCCGCCGCGAGCGGGGCGAGGATCGCCTCCAGCTCCTGGGGGGTCTCGGCGAGGCGGGCGTCGTAGGCCTCCTGCTTCCACTGGGAGTAGCGGAAGATCACCGGGAAGTCGGCGGGGACGGCCGCGCGCACGGCCGCGACGATCTCGGCCGCGAACCTCGTACGGGCCACCGGGTCGCCGCCGTACTCGTCGGTGCGGCGGTTGGTCCCGGACCAGAGGAACTGGTCGATCAGGTAGCCGTGGGCGCCGTGCAGCTCGACACCGTCGAAGCCGATGCGCTCGGCGGCGGCCGCGGCCTCGGCGAACGCGCCGACGACGTCGTCCAGGTCCTGCCGGGTCATGGCCCGGCCGGTGCCCTCGGTGCCGTCGACGCGCAGCCCGGACGGGCCGACCGCGGGCGCGTCCGCGAAGGGCGGCTCGCCCTGCTTGCGGACCATGCCGATGTGCCACAGCTGCGGAACGATCGTGCCGCCGGCCGCGTGCACCTCGTCGGCGACCTTCGCCCAGCCCGCCAGTTGCTCGGAGCCGTGGAAGCGCGGCACGCGGTCGCTCTGTCCGGCGGAGTCGTGCCCGACGTAGGTGCCCTCGGTGACGATCAGGCCCACCCCGGCGGCGGCCCGGCGGGCGTAGTACGACACCACGTCCTCGCCCGGGACGCCGCCCGGGGAGAACATGCGGGTCATCGGCGCCATGGCGATCCGGTTGGGCACGGTCAGGCCGTTGATGGCGACCGGGCGGGACAGGATCTCGGCGGCGCGCGAGGCGGACCGTTCGATGGTGGCGGTCACGTGGGGGGCTCCTCGGAATAGACCGGCTGGTATGTGCACGCGAATACATCGCTCGCTCCTCACAACCGGTCCCGCCCGCGACGGCATTCCGGCCTCCGCCCGATCCCCACTGTGACGCCCACCACACCGCGCGCCCCCGGCGCTCCAATGGAGTGAAACCGGCGCACCCGCGCCCGCCTTTCCGCACCTCGGCGAGGGATGAGCCGTACATATCACTTTGTGACTATTACGCACGTCAACGCGAGCAATGGAGTGACCCCCGACGACCCGGCGGCACCCGCCCCGGCGGCGCCCGGCGTGGCCCGCTGGGCGGACCGCGCCCTCACCGGGGACGGCCGCGGCCCCGAGGCCCTGCGCGGCATCACCGTCGCCGTGGTCGGCCTGGGGTACGTCGGCCTGCCCACCGCCCTGGCCCTGTGGGGAGCCGGGGCGGCCGTCGTCGGCGTGGACACCAGCGCCCGCCGCATCGACGACATCCGGGAAGGCGTCGTCGACCTGCTCCCGGCCCAGCACGCCGTGCTCGCCTGCGCCGAGAACACCTGCGACCTGCTGCTGACCACCGACGCGGACGCGGTGCGCGAGGCGGACGCCGTCGTGATCTGCGTCCCCACCCCGGTCACGGCCGACCACCGACCCGACCTCACCGCGCTGCGCGCCGCCTGCGCGTCCGTGGTGGAACGCGCGGCCCCCGGCCAGCTGATCGTGCTGACCTCCACCAGCCACGTGGGCACCACCCGCGACCTGCTGATCCGCCCCCTGGCCGCCCGCGGCCTGACCGCCGAGCGCGAGGTCCTCGTCGCCTTCGCACCCGAACGCATCGACCCCGGCAACGCCCGGCACACCCCGGAGAACACCCCCCGCCTGGTCGGCGGCGCCGGACCGCTCGCCTCCCGCGCCGCCGCCTTCCTGCTCGCCGCCACCGCGGCCGAGGTCCACGAGGTGGCCGAGCCGGAGACCGCGGAGATGGCCAAGCTCTGGGAGAACGTCTTCCGCGCCGTCAACATCGCCCTCGCCAACGAACTGTCCGACGCCTGTCTGCACCTCGGCCTCGCCCCGCTCCCGGTGATCGAGGCGGCGGCCACCAAGCCCTACGGCTTCCTGCCCTTCTACCCGGGCCCCGGAGCCGGCGGCCACTGCATCCCGTGCGACCCCTACTACCTGCTCGGGCAGCTGCCCGAGCAGGACGCCGGGACCGGCCCGGAGCACGCCCCCTCCGCACCCGTCGTACGGGCCGCGATGGCCGCCCTGCGGGACCGGCCCGCGCGGATCGCCGCCCGCGCGGCCGAACTCCTGCGGGCCGACGGACTGCGGCCCGCCGGCGCCCGGGTCCTGGTCCTCGGCGTCGCCTACAAGGAAGGGGTCTCGGACGTCCGGGAGAGCCCCGCGCTGCGGCTGCTGGCGCTGCTCGCCGAACAGGGCGCCGACATCCACTACAGCGACTGCCACGTGGACTCCGTCGAGCTGGCGGGGCGCGAGCTGCGGTCCGTGCCGCGGCCCCGCGAGGAGCACTGGGACCTGGTGGTCCTGCACACCGCCCACCCCGACACCGACCTGGACTGGCTCCGGACCGCACCCCGGGTGCTGGACACCCGCCACCGCCACCGCCCGCCGACCCCGGCCGCCGCCCGGTGACCGCCCCCGCCGAACTCCGCCCACCGGACACCGCGCGCCCCGCGGGCGCGGCCACGCGCCACCCCGGCTCGGCCGCCCGGCACCGGCTCCGGGCCGCCAAGGACACCACCCTCCACCGCCTCGAACCCCGCGAACGGGCCGCACTGGTACGGCTGCTGGTGCTCCTCGCGCTGCTCCCGGTGCTGCTGCTGATCGCCCACCGGGCGGTCCGCCTGCCCTACGGATCCGGGCTGCTGACCTGCTACGGCCTCACCGTGCTCACCGGCTCCGCCTGTCTGCTCTACCTCGCCTACGCCCGCTACGACGACCCCGCCGAGCGCACCCTGCGCCGCCGCGCCCGGGGTCACGAGGCGTTCCCGGCCCTGCCCGCCCGGCCCCGGGTCAGCTTCCTGCTCGCGGTCAAGGACGAGGTCGGCAACGTCGAGGACTGCGTCCGCTCCATGGCCGCCTCCGACTGGCCCGACCTCCAGATCGTCGTCGTCGACGACGGCTCGCGCGACGGCACCGGGGACGTCCTCGACGCCCTCGCCGGCGAACTGGGCATCACCGTGCTGCGGCTGGAGCGCAACGTCGGCAAGAAGGCCGCGCTGGTGCGCGCCTGCGCGCTCGCCGACGGTGACGTGCTGGTCTTCACCGACTCCGACTGCGTGGTCGCGCCCGACGCGGTCTCGCGCTGCGTACGGGCGATGGTCCGGCACCCGGAACTGGGCGCCGTCAGCGGACACTGCCGGGCCCTGAACGCCTCCACCGGCGCCCTGACCCGCCTTCAGGACATCTGGTACGAGGGGCAGTTCCGGATCGCCAAGGCGGCCGAGTCGGCCTACGGGTCGGTGTGCTGCGTCTCCGGACCGCTCGCCGCGTTCCGCCGCGAGGCCGTCTACAACTACCTGCCCGCCTGGGCGGCCGACCGGTTCGCGGGCGCCCCCTTCCGCTTCGCCACCGACCGCCAGCTGACCGGCTACGTACTGGGCCAGGTCTGGCGCGGCCGGGACCTCAAGCGCCGGCACGCAGACTCGCCCTTCGTCACCGAGGAGGACCACCCCGAGCGGCGCTGGCTGGTCGCCTACAGCCGCTCCGCGCTGGTGTGGACGAACGTGCCCTCCCGCTGGCGGCCCTTCCTGCACCAGCAGGTCCGCTGGAAGAAGAGCTTCATCCGCAACCTCTTCTTCACCGGCGGCTTCATGTGGCGCCGCGGACCGGTGCCCGCGCTGCTCTACTACGGCCACGCCCTGTGGGTCCTGGCCGCGCCCGCGCTGGTCTTCTGGCACCTGGTGTGGGCGCCGCTGCACTGGGCGGCGGTCCTCACGGTGCTGTACCTGTGCGGGGTCCTGCTCAAGGGCGCCCTGTGGGGCCTGGCCTACCGCATCGACAACCCCGGCGACCGGCACTGGCGTTACCGCCCGCTGATGAGCCTGCTCTCCTGCTGTGTCCTGGCGTGGCTGCTGCCGTACGCCGCTCTCACCCTGCGCCGCGGAATCTGGACGAGGACTCCCGTATGACCCGAGCGACCCCCACCGGCCGGGCCCCGCACCACGCGCCCGCGGCCCCTTCGCAGTACCTCCCCGACCGCGCGGCCGCACGCGCCGCACGTTCCGTGCGGCGCGCGGTTCGCGTGCTGGTCACCGCCCTCACCGCGGTGACCGCCGCTCTCCTCTACTACGTCGTCCTCACCCGCGGCGGTACCCGATGACCGACGAACCCGCCCTGCCCGCACAGCAACCGAACCCCTCCCCGACCACACCGGGCCGGGAACGCGGGCGGGCCCGGAGGAGGACCCTGGCGCGGGTCGTGCTCGGAGGGCTGGCGGTGGCCGTGGTCACCGTGCCCTTCGCCGTCGCCTGGGAGTACGAGGCCGGACGGCGTACGGTCTCCGCCCAGGTACCGGCGCCCGGAGCCGACGCGGACGCCCGGCCCGCCGCCGACCCCGCCCGGAAGGCCGCCGCGCCCGTCGTCCTCGCCTACCACGACATCGCCCCGGAGCCCCGCGGCCGCTACACGCTCACCCCCGAGCGGCTGGACGCCCAGCTGTCCGCGCTGGCCCGCGCCGGCTACCGGACCCTGTCCACCGAGGAGTTCACCGACTACCTCGCCACCGGCCGCACCCCCGCCCCGCGCACCGTCTACCTGACCTTCGACGACGGCACCCGCGGCCTGTGGACGTACGCCGACCCGGTCCTCGCCAAGCACCGGATGCGCGCGGCGGCCTACCTGATCACCGGTTCCGTGGACACCCACCGCCCCTACTACCTCTCCTGGAACGAGATCGGGCGGATGGCGGACTCCGGCCGCTGGGACTTCCAGGACCACACCCACCTCGCGCACCGCAGGGCCGCCGTGGACGAGGCAGGGCGGCTCGGCTCGGTCCTCGCCAACCGGCTGTGGCTGGACCAGGAGGGCCGGCTGGAGAGCGCGGCGGAGTACCGGGCCCGGATCGAGGAGGACCTCGACCGTTCACTGAGCGCCTTCGCCGAGCACGGGCTGCCCCGGCCGCGGCTGTTCGCCTACCCCTACTCCGAGACGGGCGGCGCGACCAACCAGGCCGACGGAGGCACCACCGTGCTGCGCGAACTGCTGGACGCCCGCTTCACCGCGGCCCTCACCAACACCACCTCCCGGCCGCTGCCCGCCGGCCCCCGCGCCGCCGCGGCCGGACAGGTAAGGCGGCTGGAGGTACTGGGCTCGACCACCCCGGACGACCTGCTGAGCGGCCTCGCCGACTGGACCACGCTCTCCCCCGGCGACGTACCGGAGCCGCTGCTCCACCCCGGCCAGTGGCGGGACGCGAACGGCGGGCCGGTCGGCACCGCGGCCCTGACCGGCGAGGGGCCCGCGACCGGGACGTACGCCTCGGCCGCCCATCTGCCCATGGCCACGGCGGGCTGGCGCGCGTACCGGGTGACCGCCGGCGCGGACCGGCTGCGCGGCAGCGGCACCGGAGTCTCGGTCGAGGTCGGCCACGGCAGCCTCGACCCCTGTGTGATCACGCTCGGCGCCAACGGACTGCGGGTGACGGAGAAGCGGCACGGGGCGGCACCGGAGGTCACCGTCCGGCGGCTCACCCCGGCACCGGCGCACCGGATGACCGTCGACGTCTCGCCGGAGGCGGTGCGGATCACGGTGGACGACGAGGTGACGCTGACGGTGCGCCGACGCGACGGGGAGGAACCCGCGCGGACGGACGGCGGCCTGTCGCTCGCCGTCCGCAACGACGCCCCGGACGGCGCGTGGCCCCGGTTCACCTCCCTGCGGGTCGCCCCCTGACCCGGCGGCCGGACGCGGAAAAGCCGGAGGGCGGCACCCCCCTCATCGGGGAGTGCCGCCCTCCGTCAGGACGTGGATCAACCGTCAGGTCGATCAGAAGTCCATGTCACCGCCCGGCATGCCGCCCGGAGCGGCCGCGGCGGCCTTCTCCGGCTTGTCGGCGATGACGGCCTCGGTGGTGAGGAACAGCGCGGCGATGGAGGCGGCGTTCTGCAGCGCGGAACGGGTCACCTTCGCCGGGTCGATGATGCCCTCGGCGATCATGTCGACGTACTCACCCGTGGCGGCGTTCAGACCGTGGCCGACGGCCAGGTTGCGCACCTTCTCCACGACGACGCCACCCTCCAGACCACCGTTGACGGCGATCTGCTTCAGCGGGGCCTCCAGCGCGAGCTTCACGGCGTTGGCGCCGGTCGCCTCGTCGCCGTCCAGCTCCAGCTTCTCGAAGACCGCGGAGGCCTGGAGCAGGGCCACGCCACCACCGGCGACGATGCCCTCCTCGACGGCCGCCTTGGCGTTGCGCACGGCGTCCTCGATGCGGTGCTTGCGCTCCTTGAGCTCCACCTCGGTGGCGGCACCGGCCTTGATGACGGCCACGCCGCCCGCGAGCTTCGCCAGGCGCTCCTGGAGCTTCTCGCGGTCGTAGTCGGAGTCGCTGTTCTCGATCTCGGCGCGGATCTGGTTGACCCGGCCGGCGACCTGCTCGGAGGAGCCGGCGCCGTCGACGATCGTGGTCTCGTCCTTGGTGATGACGACCTTGCGGGCCTTGCCCAGCAGGTCCAGGGAGGTGTTCTCGAGCTTGAGACCGACCTCCTCGGAGATGACCTCGCCGCCGGTGAGGATGGCGATGTCGTTCAGCATCGCCTTGCGGCGGTCGCCGAAGCCCGGGGCCTTGACGGCGACGGACTTGAAGGTGCCGCGGATCTTGTTGACGACCAGGGTCGACAGGGCCTCGCCCTCGACGTCCTCGGCGATGATCAGCAGCGGCTTGCCCGACTGCATGACCTTCTCCAGCAGCGGGAGCAGGTCCTTGACGGAGCCGATCTTGGAGTTGGCGATCAGGATGTACGGGTCGTCGAGCGACGCCTCCATCCGCTCCATGTCGGTGGCGAAGTACGCCGAGATGTAGCCCTTGTCGAAGCGCATACCCTCGGTGAGCTCGAGCTCCAGACCGAAGGTCTGGGACTCCTCGACGGTGATGACGCCTTCCTTGCCGACCTTGTCCATGGCCTCGGCGATCAGCTCGCCGATCTGGGTGTCGGCGGCGGAGATGGAGGCCGTGGAGGCGATCTGCTCCTTGGTCTCGACGTCCTTCGCCTGCTCCAGCAGGGCGGCGGAGACGGCCTCGACGGCCTTCTCGATACCGCGCTTCAGGGCCATCGGGTTGGCGCCGGCGGCGACGTTGCGCAGGCCCTCGCGGACCAGCGCCTGGGCGAGAACGGTCGCGGTGGTCGTACCGTCACCGGCGACGTCGTCCGTCTTCTTGGCGACTTCCTTGACCAGCTCGGCGCCGATCTTCTCGTACGGGTCCTCGAGCTCGATCTCCTTGGCGATGGAGACACCGTCGTTGGTGATCGTGGGGGCGCCCCACTTCTTCTCGAGGACGACGTTGCGACCCTTGGGGCCGAGCGTCACCTTGACGGCGTCCGCGAGCTGGTTCATGCCGCGCTCGAGGCCGCGCCGCGCCTCCTCGTCGAACGCGATGATCTTGGCCATGTGAAGTGGTCCCTCCAGGACTGGGGGTGATTCCTCGGACCGCGCCCGCGCCCGCGACGGACGGCCTGCCTGCCTCGTGGTTCCTTGCCCCACCCGGCCTGCGGCCTCACCGACCCGGTCCTTCGTTGTCACTCTCACCTTCAGAGTGCTAACGCCAATGATTAGCACTCGACCCATGCGAGTGCAAGCGGCTCTCGGGGATCGAACCCCACCCGATCGGGCGCGCGGCCCGGCGCCGGCCCGCGCGCGGGCACACGGAAGGGCTCGCACCCGAGGGGTTGGGTCCCTCCGGTGCGAGCCCTTCAGCGGAAGACGTCGCTTGCGGTTCTCGGTCGCGCGTTCAGGCAGTGACGCGAACCATGTCGGCCTGCGGGCCCTTCTGGCCCTGCGAGATCTCGAACTCGACCCGCTGGCCCTCTTCCAGGGTGCGGTAACCGTCCATCTGGATCGCGCTGTAGTGGACGAAAACATCCGCACCACCGTCGACCGCGATGAAGCCGTACCCCTTCTCCGCGTTGAACCACTTGACGGTGCCCTGAGCCATGCCTAACTCCCCTATTACTGGCCCTTGCGCAGATCCGCACTTCGCGGATCCGGGTCAGACCTCACCCCCCAGTCGTTTTGGGGGCGTGCGCCGGAACGCGTCGACCGCGGCTGAATGTATCTGTCCAACTGCCGTCTGCAACAGGTCAATCGGACGAGAATTCTGGACGCACGAGGTCCGGAATGTAGTAAGAATTCGCCTGGATTCAGGGCAAGTCGGGCCCCGCAAAAGAAGCAAATGACGCAAAATACCCGCACACTTTGGCTACTTCTTATCGCACGACAGCGGCGGGTTCCCCAACTGTACCGTGCTCAATCAAGCAGAATTGCCCCCTCCGTTTCTCTTACGGAGAGGGCAATTCGATGAACTCTCGGTAACCTCAGTTACCGAAGGTAACGATCAACCGCCGGCGACCGCCGGAATGATGGAGACGCCGGCCCCCTCGGGGGTCGCCGTGTCCAGGCCCTGCTCGAAGCGGACGTCGTCGTCGTTGACGTAGACGTTCACGAAGCGGCGCAGCTTGCCCTGGTCGTCCAGGACGCGGGCGGCGATGCCGGTGTGGTTCTTCTCCAGGTCGGCGATGACCTCGCCGAGGGTGCCGCCCTCGGCGGCGACCTCGGCCTGCCCGCCGGTGTAGGTGCGCAGGATGGTGGGGATGCGGACGGTCACGCTCATGCGAGGCCAGCCTCTCGGAAGGAGTCCAGGTTCGGGCGGATGGTGGCGGTGAGGCCGGTGCCGGCCACCGCGTCGAGGGTCTTCAGGCCGTCGCCGGTGTTGAGGACGACAGTCGTCTTCGCCGGGTCGAGCAGACCGTTCTTGATCAGCTTCTGCGTCACACCGACGGTCACACCGCCGGCCGTCTCGGCGAAGATGCCCTCGGTGCGGGCCAGCAGCTTGATGGCGTCGACGACTTCCTCGTCGGTGACGTCCTCCACCGCGCCGCCGGTGCGGCGGGCGATGTCCAGGACGTAGGGCCCGTCCGCCGGGTTGCCGATGGCCAGCGACTTGGCGATGGTGTTCGGCTTCTGCGGGCGGACCACGTCGTGGCCCTCCTTGTAGGCCACCGACACCGGCGAGCAGCCCTCGGCCTGGGCACCGAAGATCTTGTACGGCCTGTCCTCGACCAGCCCGAGCTTGATCAGCTCCTGGAGCCCCTTGTCGATCTTGGTGAGCTGCGAGCCGGAGGCGATCGGCACGACGATCTGGTCCGGCAGCCGCCAGCCGAGCTGCTCGCAGATCTCGTACGCGAGGGTCTTGGAACCCTCCGCGTAGTAGGGCCGCAGGTTGACGTTGACGAAGCCCCAGCCCTCGCCGGCCGGGTCGCCGATCAGCTCGGAGCAGAAGCGGTTCACATCGTCGTAGTTGCCCTCGATGCCGACGAGCTCGCCGCCGTAGACCGCGGCCATGACGACCTTGCCCTGCTCCAGGTCGTGCGGGATGAACACGCACGAGCGCAGGCCCGCACGGGCCGCCGCGGCGCCCACCGCGCCGGCCAGGTTGCCGGTGGAGGAGCAGCTGAGCGTGGTGAAGCCGAAGGCGCGGGCGGCCTCCAGCGCCTGGGCGACGACGCGGTCCTTGAAGGAGTGCGTCGGGTTTCCGGAGTCGTCCTTCACATACAGGCCGCCGGTGACGCCGAGTTCGCGGGCCAGGTTGTCGGCCTGCACGAGCTTGGTCCAGCCGGGGTTCAGGTTGGGCTTGTCCGCCACGTCTGCGGGGACGGGCAGCAGCGGCGCGTAGCGCCAGATGTTCGCGGGGCCCGCCTCGATCCGCGCGCGGAGCTCCTCGGTGTCGTACGCCGAGAAGTCGTAAGCGATCTCCAGCGGGCCGAAACACTCCTCGCAGGCGAAGACCGGGCCGAGCGGGACGCGGTGACCGCACTCGCGGCAGCTCAGGGCGGCGGCGGGGCCGAGGTCGACGGTGGTGTTTCCGGTGCTTGCGGCAGTCTGCACAGCCATGTGAGGCGAGGCCCTTTCTCCTCATCTTCCTCACGACGCATCTCGCCGTGAGACGGATTTGGCACCTTCCCTAGCCGGGAGCCTCGCAAGGACGATCGACAGTGATCGCTACGAGAACCGACTGGAGGGTTGCCGGGGCTTCATCGGGCCGTGTCCCTCTGCCCCTCTGGATGAGCGGTATGTGGTTGTGGGCGTTGACGACCCCCGACATGCGATGGTCATCAGCGTTGTTCAAGACTGTAACCGAAGGCCAGGACAGTTGAGGGAGCCGTCCGAACCGCGAGATGGATCACATGCCCGTCATGCCGGTCCCGAGCTTGCCGAGAGAACGCAGAGGAGCCGCGCACTGTGCTGGAACAAGTAGAACGCTGGCTGAGTACCCGCTCCTGGTCCGTGACCGACCGCCCGCTGCACCAGATCATGGCCGCGAAACGCGCCTCGGGCCAGTCGGTCTCCGTCGTGCTGCCCGCGCTCAACGAGGAGCGGACGGTCGGTGACATCGTCGCCGTGATCCGGCACGACCTGATGCGGCAGGTGCCGCTGGTCGACGAGATCGTCGTGATCGACTCCGGTTCGACCGACCGCACCTCCGAGGTCGCGGCGGCGGCCGGGGCGACGGTCGTCCACCGGGACGCGATCCTGCCCCGCATCCCCACGGCGCCCGGCAAGGGCGAGGTGCTCTGGCGCTCGCTGCTGGCCACCCGGGGCGACATCGTCTGCTTCATCGACGCGGACCTGAAGGAGTTCTCCTCGGACTTCGTCTCGGGCATCGTCGGCCCGCTGCTCACCGAGCCCGGGGTGGACCTGGTCAAGGCGATGTACGACCGGCCGCTGGGGCAGGCCGCGGGACAGGGCGGCCGGGTCACCGAGCTGATGGCCCGCCCGCTGCTGAACATGCACTGGCCGCAGCTGGCCGGCTTCGTGCAGCCCCTCGGCGGGGAGTACGCGGCCCGCCGCTCCCTGCTCGAACAGCTCCCCTTCCCCGTCGGCTACGGCGTGGAGCTGGGCATGCTGATCGACTCGCTGCACCTGGTGGGCCTCGACGCGCTGGCCCAGGTCGACGTGGGGGTGCGCAAGCACCGGCACCAGGACGGGCAGGCGCTCGGCCGGATGTCCGCGGCGATCTACCGCACGGCCCAGCTGCGGCTGGCCCGCGGGCACCTCGTCCGCCCCTCGCTCACCCAGTTCGAGCGCGGCGAGGACGGTTTCGAGCCGCGGACCTACTCGGTGGACACCGAGGAACGGCCGCCGATGGTGGAGATCGCCGAGTACGCCGCGCGCAAGGTGGCGTAACCCACGCCCCCGCCGCCGGCTCGTACGTTTGAGCGTTTACGGCACGGGCTAGGTTGGAGCACATGGCTTCCACGCACGGTGCTGCCCAGGTGCTGGTCGCGTCGAATCGCGGCCCGGTCTCCTACGAGGTCCAGGACGACGGTTCGCTGCGCGCCAAACGCGGCGGGGGCGGACTCGTCTCCGGCCTCTCGGCGATCGGGCCGGACGCCGGCGCGCTGTGGGTGTGCTCGGCGCTCTCCGACGGCGACCGCGAGGCGGTCCGCCGCGGGGTCGGCGAGGACGGCGTACGGATGCTCGACATCCCGGCCGAGGTGCACTCCGACGCCTACAACGGCGTCGCCAACTCCGTGCTGTGGTTCGTCCACCACATGCTGTACCAGACGCCGCTGGAGCCGGTCTTCGACGCCGTTTTCCGGCGGCAGTGGGAGAACTACGTCCGCTACAACCGGGCCTTCGCCGAGGCGCTGGCCGAGGAGGCGGCCGAGGGCGCGGCGGTCCTGGTCCAGGACTACCACCTGACGCTGGTGCCGGGGATGCTCCGCGGCCTCCGGCCCGACCTGCGCATCGGCCACTTCTCGCACACGCCGTGGGCGCCGGTCGACTACTTCCGGCTGCTCCCCGACGACGTGGCGCGTCAGGTGCTCGACGGCATGCTCGGCGCCGACCGGCTCGGCTTCCTCACCCGGCGCTGGGCGGACGCCTTCACCGCCTGCGCCCAGGAGGCGGGCGGCCTCGGCTCCACCGAGGTCGGTGTGCACGGCCTGGGCGCGGACGCGGACTTCCTGCGCGCGCGGTCGCACGAGGCGGACGTCGCCGAGCGCATGGCGGCGCTGCGGACGGAGATCGGCGCCGGCCGGAAGACGATCGTCCGGGTGGACCGGACGGAGCTGTCGAAGAACATCGTGCGCGGGCTGCTGGCCTACCGGCGCCTGCTGGAGGACCGCCCCGAGTGGCACGAGCGGGTCGTGCACGTCGCCTTCGCCTACCCCTCCCGTCAGGACCTCGCCGTCTACCGCGACTACACCGCCGAGGTGCGGCGGCTCGCGGACGAGATCAACGACGCCTTCGGCACCCCGGGCTGGACGCCGGTGGTGCTCCACGTCAAGGACGACTTCGCGCGCTCCCTGGCCGCGTACCGGCTCGCCGACGTGGCCCTGGTCAACCCGGTCCGGGACGGCATGAACCTGGTCGCGAAGGAGGTGCCGGTCGTCTCCGACGAGGGGTGCGCGCTGGTGCTGTCGCGGGAGGCGGGCGCGTACGAGGAACTCGGCGAGGACGCGATCGTGGTGAACCCCTACGACGTCCTGGGCACCGCTGAGGCCCTGCACGAGGCCCTGACGATGCCGCCCCACGAGCGCGCCGAGCGCACCAAGCGCCTGGCCGCGTCGGCCACGGCCCTGCCCCCGTCCCAGTGGTTCCTGGAGCAGCTGCGGGCGCTGACCGGCTGAGGCGGGTCAGGCCAGCTCGGAGGCCAGTCGCGTCAGCAGGTCCACCACTCCGGCCGGGCCCTTCACCACCAGGTCGGCCCGTTCCTCCAGCTCCGGGACCTCCGCGCTGCCGCTGCACACCAGCAGGCCCGGGGTGCCGTCGGTGCGGAGCTTGTCGACGGCCGCGAAGGCGGGCAGGTCGCCCAGGTCGTCACCGGCGTAGAGGACCGAGGCCGCGTCGGTCTCACGGAGGTACTCCAGCAGGGCGACGCCCTTGTCCATGCCGGGCGGGCGCAGCTCCAGGACCATCCGGCCCGGCTCGACGATCAGGCCGTGGCGGGCGGCGAGGTCGGCGAGGGGCGCGCGCAGCGCCTCGAAGGCGGCCTGCGGGTCGGCGGCGCGGCGGGTGTGCACGGCGACCGCGCGGCCCTTCTCCTCGATCCAGGTGCCGTGCCAGGCGCCGACGCCGTCGAGGACGCCGGGCAGTTCCGCGCGGACGGCGGCGACCCCGGGGTCCGGGGCGGGGGCGGTGACGGTACCGGTGACGGCGTCCCAGCGTTCGGCGCCGTAGTGGCCGAGGACGACGAGGTGCTCCAGGCCGGGGACGCCGGCGAAGCCGCCGTTGCGGACCGCGACCCCGGCCGGGCGGCCGGTGACCACCGCGACGGCGGCCACCTTGGGCGCGAGCGCGGCGAGCGCGGGTACCGCGTCGGGGTGGGCGCGGGCCTGGTCGGGGTCGGGCACGATCGGTGCGAGCGTCCCGTCGAAGTCGAGCGCGATCACCGCCCGTTCGGGCCGGTCGAGAAGCGCCTCCAGACCGGCGCGTCCGGCGCGGGTGGCGGGGGTCGGCAGGGGGGTCGAGTCCTTGTGGCTGCCCATACGGCGACCCTATCCACACCCCGGGCCGCCGGTCATCAGGGCCCGGGGTCCGGTGGCGTCAGCGCTCGCTCCGGCGGGCGTCCCGGACCCGGCGCAGACGGTTGACGGTGACCGGGTCGTGGGCGAGGGCACGGGCGTCGTCGAGGAGGGCGTTGAGCAGCTGGTAGTAGCGGACCGGCGCCAGGCCCAGCTCCTCGCGGATCGCCCGTTCCTTCGCGCCGGGGCCGGCGAAGCCGCGTCGCTCCAGCGCGAGGACGGCCTGTTCCCTGGGGTTCAGCGGGTCCGGGTGCATGGGGGCACGGTAACCCCCGGCACCGACAGCGCGGCCGTCGCGCGGCAAGGCGCGCTCCGCTACTCGGCGCTCTCCGCTGCCGCCGCCGTCGCCTGGAGGTCGCCCAGCACGGTCTCGGGGTCGCCGCTGGAGGAGACGGCCCTGCCGATCTGCTTCTTCACCGCCGCGCTGACCGCCGCCCAGGAGGTCCGGCCCACCGGGTACAGCTCGGAGGACGGCAGCGCCTCCAGGAACGGCTTGAGGTCGGCGTCCTGCTCGGCGGTGCTCATGATGTCGGAGACCGCGCTGGTGACGGGCAGCAGGTCGTACTCGCGGGAGAAGGCGAGCACGTTCTCCTCCTGGTAGACGAAGTCGAGGAAGTCGCCGACCTGCTCGGCGTGGCCGTTCTGCTTGAACGCCATCATCCAGTCGGCGACGCCCATGGAGACCTCGCTCGGACCGTCGGCGCCGGGCATCGGCACCATGCCGAACTTCACGCCCTTGGCCTCGGCCGCCTTCATCAGCGAGGGATGCCCGTTGAGCATGCCGACCTCGCCGTTGGTGAACGCCTCGAAGGCGTCGGCGCGGTTGAGCGTGGCGGGCGCGACCGGACCGGTCAGACCCTGGCCGACCAGCTGGTCGTTCAGCCAGTCGAAGGTGGCGACGTTCTCCTCGGAGTCGATCTGGTAGGTCCCGGCGTTGGTGTCGGTGTAGCCGCCCCCGCCGCTGAGCAGCCACTGCATGGTCTCGGCCTGCGCCTCCTCCGGGCCGAGCGGCAGCGCGTACGGGTACTTCACCCCGTTCGCCTTCAGCGCCTCGGCGTCCGCGGCCAGCTCCTGCCAGGTCTTCGGGGCGGAGATGCCGGCCTCCGCGAAGAGGCTCTTGTTGTAGAACAGCAGCCGCGTGGAGGAGGCGAACGGCATCCCGTACTGGATGCCCTTGACCGCGCCGGCCGAGGCGAACTGCGGGAGGAAGTCGGCCTGGGTGGTGATCGAGAGCAGTTCGCTGGCGGTGTAGAGCTTCCCGGCCTTCGCGTAGTCCGCGTAGGCGCCGATCTGCGCGAGGTCGGGTGCCTTGCCGGCGTCGACCAGCTCCTTGACCTTGCGGTCGACGTCGGTCCACGAGTAGACGCTGACCTCGACGTTGACGTCGGGGTGGTCCTTCTCGTACGCCTCGACGAGGGAGTTCCAGTACTTGCTGGAGCTGTTGGCCGCGCTGTCGCCGTAGTCGGCGGCGACGAGCCTCAGCGTGACCTCGTCCGACCCCCCGGTCAGGCCGCAGCCGCCGAGCACCGCCGTCATGCCGAGGGCGGACACCGCCGCGATCATTGCCGTCCTACGCCGCTGCACTGCCTATGTCCCCAACCCGAAGCGAAAACTTTCGAAACAACGTCATAAGGTCTACACCACCCTAGTGGACTAGACCTCTCCTGGGTAGAGGCGCCACACTGTCCCCCGTGAGACATGTCATCGCCCTCGACGTGGGCGGCACCGGGATGAAGGCCGCCCTGGTCGGGGCCGACGGCGCCCTGCTGCACCAGGCCCGCCGGCCGACCGGACGCGAGCGCGGCCCCGACGCGGTCGTCGAGGGCATCCTCGACTTCGCCGCCGAGCTGCGCGCCCACGGTGTCGACACCCTCGGCGAGCCGGCCGTCGCGGCCGGTCTCGCCGTCCCCGGCATCGTCGAGGAGGCCACCGGCGTCGCCGCCTACTCCGCCAACCTGGGCTGGCGCGACGTCCCCCTGCGCGAGCTGATCGGCGCCCGGCTGGGCATCCCCGCCGCGCTCGGCCACGACGTCCGCACCGGCGGACTCGCCGAGGGCCGCATCGGGGCCGGCCGGGGCACGGACCGGTTCCTGTTCGTGGCGCTGGGCACCGGCATCGCCGGGGCGATCGGCCTGGACGGCCGGGTGGAGGCCGGGGCGCACGGCTTCGCCGGCGAGATCGGCCATGTCGTCGTACGGCCCGGCGGCAGCCCCTGCCCCTGCGGACAGCGCGGCTGCCTGGAGCGGTACGCGTCGGCCGCCGCGGTCAGCGACGCCTGGGCGGCCGCGAGCGGCGACCCGGAGGCGGACGCCGCCGACTGCGCGAAGGCCGTCGCGTCCGGCGACCCGAACGCCGTACGCGTCTGGCGGCAGGCGGTCGACGCCCTCGCGGACGGCCTGGTCAGCGCCCTCACCCTGCTGGACCCGCGCACCCTGATCATCGGTGGCGGCCTCGCCGAGGCGGGGGAAACCTTGTTCACACCACTGCAGGACGCCGTCCGGCAACGGGTCACGTTCCAGAAACTGCCGGCCATCGTCCCGGCAGCCCTGGGCGACACGGCAGGCTGCCTCGGTGCCGGGCTACTGGCCTGGGATCTCCTCGACACTACTGACGGCACGGAGGTAACGACCTGATGGCAACCCCCCCAGGGGCGCGGGGCAGCGATGATCTGCGGCTCCGCCGCGGGGCGCGACAAACCCCCACCGGCCCGCACACGATCCTCAAGGGAGCCCACGTAGCCCTTCCCACAGGACTCGTGGAAAACGGCACGATCGCCTTCGAGGGCGACCGAATCACCGCGAGCGCCCCGGAGAACGCCCAGGTCATCGACGTCACCAACCACTACGTGGTCCCCGGCTTCGTCGACCTCCACAACCACGGCGGAGGCGGAGCCTCCTTCACCTCCGGCACCGTCGAGGACGTACTCCTCGGCATCGACACCCACCGCCGGCACGGCACCACCACCCTGGTCGCCTCCACCGTCACCGGCGACATGGACTTCCTCGTCCAGCGCGCGGGCCTGCTCTCCGAACTCGCCGAGCAGGGCGACGTCGCCGGCATCCACTTCGAGGGCCCGTTCATCTCCCCCTGCCGCAAGGGCGCGCACTCCGAGGAACTGCTGCGCGACCCCGACCCGGCCGAGGTGCGCAAGCTGATCGACGCCGCCCGCGGCCGGGCCGCCATGGTCACCCTCGCCACCGAACTGCCCGGCGGCATCGACTCGGTGCGCATGCTCGCCGAGCACGGCGTGATCGCGGCGATCGGGCACACGGACGCGACGTACGAGCAGACCGTGGCCGCGATCGACGCGGGCGCCACCGTGGCGACCCACCTCTTCAACGCGATGCCCCCGCTCGGCCACCGCGCCCCCGGCCCGATCGCGGCGCTGCTGGAGGACGACCGGATCACCGTCGAGCTGATCAACGACGGCACCCATCTGCACCCCGCCTCCCTCCAGTTGGCGTTCCATCACGCGGGCGCGGACCGGGTCGCGTTCATCACCGACGCGATGGACGCGGCGGGCTTCGGCGACGGCCGCTACATGCTCGGCCCGCTGGAGGTGGAGGTCTCCGACGGCGTCGCCCGCCTGGTGGAGGGCGGCTCGATCGCGGGCTCGACGCTCACCCTGGACCGCGCCTTCAAGCGCGCGGTGACGGTCGACGGCCTCTCGGTGCCGGACGCGGTGACGGCCCTGTCCGCCAACCCGGCCCGGCTGCTGGGCCTTTCGGACACCATCGGCTCCCTGGAGCCCGGCAAGTACGCCGACCTGGTGGTTCTCGACTCCTCCTTCGACCTCAAGGGCGTGCTGCGCCGGGGTGCATGGGTGGTCGATCCCCAACTGGGCTGATCCGTCCGGCAACGGTACGGACGGCGGTCGCCCCGAGGGCTGGGACGACCGCCGTCTGTTTGGCATGATCAGGCCCGGAAGAGACGGCACCACTTTGCGGGGGGAGGTCGGTCCGGGTGATCCTCACGGTCACGCCGAACACCGCTCTCGACATCACCTATCGCGTACGGGCGTTGCGTCCGCACGCCTCGCACCGGGTCTCCGAGGTCCTCGAACGCCCCGGCGGCAAGGGCCTGAACGTGGCCCGGGTGCTGGCGGCCCTCGGCCACGAGGTGACCGTCACCGGCCTGGTCGGCGGCGCCACCGGCCGGGTGGTACGCGAACGGCTCACCGCGGTCCCCGGGTTGACCGACGCCCTCGTGCCCGTCTCCGGCGCCACCCGCCGTACGACGGCCGTGGTGGACGACCTCAGCGGCGACACCACCCAGCTCAACGAGCCGGGCCCGATCGTCACCCCCGTCGAGTGGTCCGCCTTCCAGGAGTCCTACGGCCGGCTGCTCGCCTCGGCCGACGCGGTGGCCCTGTGCGGCAGCCTCCCGCCGGGTGTTCCGGTGGGCGCCTACGCGGGCCTGGTCCGCGCGGCGCGCGCCGCGGGCGTCCCGGTGCTGCTCGACACCAGTGGTGAGCCGCTGCGCCGGGCGGTCGCCGCCCGCCCCGACCTGATCAAGCCCAACGCCGACGAACTGGCCGAACTGACCGGCTCCCACGAGCCGTTGCGGGCCGCACAGGACGCCCGGCGGCGCGGTGCGCACGCGGTGGTGGCCTCGCTCGGCGCGGAGGGCCTGTTCGCGCACACCCCGGAGGGGCGCTGGCGCGCGACCCCGCCCGGCCCCCTGCGCGGCAACCCGACCGGCGCGGGCGACGCGGCGGTCGCGGGCCTGCTGTCGGGCCTGGTGGAGCGGCTGCCCTGGCCGGACCGCCTGGCGCGGGCCGCGGCCCTGTCGGCGGCGAGCGTACTGGCGCCGGTGGCGGGCGAGTTCGACCGCGCGGCCTACGAGGAACTGCTGGCCCGGGTGGCGGTGACGGCGGAGGCCACCGCGGCCTGAGCCGACGCTCCTACCGCTTGACGTTGCCCGCCTTCACCCACATCTGGTCCAGCAGGACGTCGCACTTGTCGCCGTCGCCGCAGGAGACCGAGATCGTGTTGGTGCCCTTGTTGAGCGTGGGCCACGCGTAGGTCGTCGTCCAGCCCTTGGCGAAGTCGCCGTCCGCGGCCTTCGCGTAGTTCTTCATGCTCAGCTTGGAGCCGAAGGGCTTGCCGTTGACGGTGAGCGTCATCGACTGGTCCTCACCGGCCGCGCTGTACCGCGCGAACAGCGTGTACGGGCCGTCCTCCGGGATGCCGTTCACGGTCCAGGTGACCGAGGCCCCCGGCTGGTTCAGCCCCGCGACGTAGGTGCCGTTCTCCGACTGGGCGCCCTCCACCTCGGAGGCGATGGCCGCGCCCTGCGCGAGCCGCATCGCCTTGGCGTCCGAGGTCGGCAGCTCCACCTCCTCCTCGGCGCTGCTGCCCTGCGAGGGAGTGGCCTCCTCGGTCTGGGACTGGGTCGGCGTGGCGTCGGCCTGGTTCCCGTCGCCGCCCTCGGAGTCGTCGCCGCCGGCCATCGCGACCGCGATGCCGATCACGACCGCGGCGACCACCGCGATGGCGCCGATCAGCAGCCCCTTGGTGTTGGGGCCGCGCCCGCGGCCGCCCCCGCCGACGCCGTGCGACGGCATCGCCTGCTGGGTGGTCGGCGCGCCGCCCGGGAGGGTCTCGGGGGCCGCGTAGTGCGCGTTCGACTGGCCGTAGGCGCCCTGCTGCTGCGGGACCTGGCCGTAGGGGGCCGTCTGCGCCTGCTGCTGGCCGTACTGCCGCTGGCCGACCGACCGCACCCGGTTCACCGAGTTCGGGTAGCCGTAGCCACCGGAGGGGGGCTGGGCGCCGTTGGCCTGCCCGTCGGCGTAGAGGTAGCCGAACGGGTCGTCGTCCTCGGGCGTATGGGCGCCGTTGTTGCCGGACGTCATCCCTTGGTCTCCTCACCAGGTGCGGGGCGGATGCGGTACGTGTGACGAAGGGCGAGCCTACCCGCTCTGAC
The DNA here is from genome assembly GCF_040653275.1 of Streptomyces sp. NPDC048002. NCBI lineage: Bacteria > Bacillati > Actinomycetota > Actinomycetes > Kitasatosporales > Streptomycetaceae > Streptomyces > Streptomyces sp. NPDC048002. The sequence continues at coordinate 482,440 of NZ_JBEZNL010000002.1, forward strand.
TGACCCAAACGGGTGACTCGGACCGCATCAGCTCGCTGACCTGGGATTCATCCCGCGCGTCTGTGTTGTTTGGGACGAGATCGTTTCTCTACGTACATCCGCTCGTCGGCGGACTTCAGGACCTCGTCCGCCGTCATGCCGCAGTGCGCCCAGCCGATGCCGAAGCTGGCGCCCACCCGCACGGCCCGGCCGTCGACCCGGATGGGCTGGATGATCTCGTTGCGCAGCCGAACCGCCAGGTCCTGGGCGTCGGCCCGGCCGAGTCCGTCGGCGAGGACGACGAACTCGTCGCCGCCGAGCCGGGCCACCGTGTCGCCGTCCCGGACGCCCCGGGTGAGCCGGCGGGCCACTTCGATGAGAACCGCGTCACCCGCGTTGTGCCCGAACCGGTCGTTGATCGACTTGAAGCCGTCGAGGTCGCAGAAGAGCACCGCGAGCCCCTTCGTGCCGTCGTCGTAGTCACTCGCGGGGGCGACGGTGTGGACGTGGTGGTCGTAGCCGTCGAGGGCGTCCGCGCCGGGCGGGAAGTCGAAGCCGTGGCCGTTGACGTCGAAGGCGGGGTGGCCGTAGGCCGCGTCCGTGGTCTCCAGCTCGCCCGCGTGGGCGGGGCGCCGGCACAGGCGCGAGGAGAGGCGGGCGCGCAGCTCGGCGGAGTTCGGCAGGCCGGTCAGGGAGTCGTGGGAGGCGCGGTGGGCGAGCTGGAGCTCGCGCCGCTTGCGCTCCTCTATGTCCTCGACGTGGGTGAGCAGGAAGCGCGGCCCGTCGGCGGCGTCGGCGACCACGCTGTTGCGCAGGCTGACCCAGACGTAGGTGCCGTCGCGGCGTCCGAGCCTCAGCTCGGCCCGGCCGCCCTCGGCGGAGGTCCGGAGCAGGGTGCCTATGTCCTCGGGGTGGACGAGGTCGGAGAAGGAGTACCGGCGCATCGCGGCGGCGGGGCGGCCCAGCAGGCGGCACAGGGCGTCGTTGGTGCGCAGGATGCGGCCGTGCTGGTCGCCGCCCATCTCGGCGATGGCCATGCCGGACGGGGCGTACTCGAAGGCCTGCCGGAAGCTCTCCTCGCTGGCCCGCAGAGCCTGCTGATCGCGCTCCAGCCTGACCAGTGCCCGCTGCATATTCGCACGTAGACGCGCGTTGCTGATCGCGATCGCGGCCTGGAACGCGTACATCTGGAGGGCCTCGCGGCCCCAGGCGCCCGGCAGCCTGCCGTTGCGCGGCCGGTCCATGGACAGGACGCCGATCAGCTCGCCGCTGCCGCCGCCGTGCGCGCCGGGCGTGTACATGGGGGCGAACAGCCGGTCGGAGGGGTGCCACTCGTCCTCGAAGCGGGGCGCGGGACCGTCGGTGTACCACTGCGGGACGTCGTCGTCGTCGAGGACCCAGCCCTCGGTGTGCGGGATGAAGACCAGGTCACCCCAGTGCTCGCCCATGCTGAGCCGGCGGTCCCAGGACTCGCGCGAGCCGACCCGGCCGGTGATCAGCGCCTCGGCGGCGGGGTTGCCCGCGAGCGCGGCGACGACCAGGTCGCCGTCCTGGCGGACCAGGTTGACGCACGCCAGCTCGTAGCCGAGGCCGGTGACGACGCCGTCGGCGACGGTCTGCAGCGTGTCGGCCAGGCTGCGCGCGGTGTTCATGTCCGCCATGACCTGGTGCAGTTGTCGCAGGGTCGCAAGACGGACGTACGGCTCCGACTCGGTCTCCATGCTCGCCCTCCCCCCGAGACCTCGGCAGTGAATCAAGGGTTGTCTTCGGCGTCTTTTCTGTGCGGTGCCCTTGCTGTTCTTGATGAAGGTCCCCAGCCACTGAATCACAGCGCGCTGCCCACTCGGTACACAGGGTCAACAATTAGTGCCCCTTGTGACTCAAGTCACAGCGAAAGATGAACAATTGAGCGGGGTTTCTGCGTTTTTCCTGTGCGTTTCCTGAACGCAAACTTTGGACACTGCGCGAAGTCATTCGACTCCGCTCCGAAGACGTCCGCCGAAGGTCCTAGGTCCGCTCTCGGACCCGGGCCCGATGTGACGGTCCCACCGGGAGATTAGCGTTTCCGGCGTGCCGAACACTTCCCCCGCCCCGCTCCCCCCGATCACCGAGCCCTCCGCCGCCGGGCATGCTGAGGGGGTGAGCAACGACGAGTTCCGCGCCGCCATGTCCCGGCTGGCCGCGGGCGTGGTCCTGGTGACCGCGTTCGAACCGCCCCTCGCCCCGGACGGGCCGCGGGGCGAGGACGTCGGCATGACCGCCACGGCCTTCGTGTCGGTCTCCCTGGACCCGCCCCTGGTGCTGGTCAGCCTGAAGACCGGCGGACGCATGGACGACCTGCTCGACGAGCAGCCCCTGTGGGCGGTCTCGGTGCTGTCCGAGAGCCAGCGGCACATCGCCGGCCGCTTCGCCATGAAGGGCCGCATCAGCGACCGCCTCCTGTTCGAGGACATCCCCCACGTGCGCGGCGAGGCCACCGGCGCCGCGCTGCTGGGCGGCGCGCTCGCCACCCTGGAGTGCCGCACCGAACAACGGATCGCCGCGGGCGACCACACCCTGGTCGTCGGCCGTGTTCTGACCGCTCGCCTTCCGAGCGCGGAAGGCGGCCCGCTCACCTATTTCCGCGGTCGCTATCGCCAATTGGGCTGAGCCGGAATTCATGTGACGGAGTGTGAGTGCGCGTCCTATGGTGCGCCCATGACGACCGCCACCGGCCCACGCCTCGAAACCCTCACTCCGCGCAATGTCGAGGACGCTCTCGCCATCCGGATCCGCCCGGACCAGGAGCACGCCGTCGAACCGGTCGCGCATTCCCTCGCCGAGGCTTACGTCTGGCCCGGGGTCGCCTGGCCGCGGCTGATCGTGGACGACGGCCGGGCGGTGGGCTTCCTGATGGCCTTCTTCGACATCGACTGGAAGGGCGACGGCTCCGTCATCCGCTCCGGGCTGTGGCGCCTGAACATCGCGGCGGAGGAACAGGGCCGCGGATACGGCCGCTTCGCCGTCCGGTCCGTGGCCGAGGAACTGCGCCGCAGGGGCGGCACCGACCTCTACGTCACCTGGCACCCCGGCCCGGACGGCCCCGAGCCCTTCTACCTCGGCCTCGGCTTCGAACCGAACGGCGAGACCAGCGGGGGCCAGACGGTGGGAGTGCTGAAACTGACGGCGGACGCCGCGGCCACCACGCCGTAGGGCTCGGGGCCCGCTGCCCGCCGCCGACCACCATCACGCGCACCGGGCGCCGGGCCGCGAGCCGGCCACCGTCGCGCCGGGCCCGACGCCGTCGCGCGGGTGGGGTGCGATCGCCGCGGGTGAAGTGCCGTAGTCCTTCGGCCGCGGGCCTGGGGCGTGTGCCGGGCGGCGACGCCACGGGCGGGCCGAGTCTCCGCGAGCGGGGTGCCGGAAACCGTCGCGCCGGACGGGGCTTCCGGCGACCCGGCAGGCCGGGGTCGCGGCAGGCCGGGGTCGCGGCAGGCCGACCGCGCGCCGGATCTCAGAGCGGCCGCACGTCCATGCGGACCAGCCGCTCCGGGTCCTTCACGATGTCGATGACGGCGATCCGGCCGCCCACCACCGTCAGGTCCAGCACCCGCTCCGGGCGTCCGTCCACCAGGAGCACCAGGCCCGCCCGGCCGTCGACGAGCGCGGGCCGGGCCAGCCGGGCGAGGGCGGCGAAGCGGGCGGCGTTGCCGGCCACCTCGCGGGCGCCCGCGAGCACACCGGCCTCGGTGTGGGCGACCACGTCGGGGTCGAGGACGTCGACGAGCCCCTGGATGTCGCCCTCGCGCGCCGCGGCCAGGAAGGCGTCCACGACCGCGCGCCGACGGGCCGGATCGGCGTCCGAGGGCCGCGCCCCGCGCACCCGGCGCCGGGCCCGGCTGGCCAGCTGCCGGGTCGCGGCGGGGCTGCGGCCGACCACGGCCGCGATCTCCGCGTAGTCCACGGCGAACAGGTCGTGCAGCACGAACGCCAGCCGCTCGGCCGGGGTCAGGTTCTCCAGCACGACGAGCAGGGCCACGCCCACCGAGTCGGCGACCAGCGCGTCCCGCTCGGGGTCGGCGTCGGCGTCCGGACGGGGGCCGACGGCGTCCAGCGGCCGCTCGGCGCGCGAGCCGCGGGACCGGAGCAGGTCCAGACAGACCCGGCCGACGACCGTGGTCAGCCAGCCGCCGAGGTTGTCGATCCGCTCCGGCTCGGACCGGCTGAGCCGGAACCACGCCTCCTGCACGGCGTCCTCCGCCTCGGCGGCCGAGCCGAGCATGCGGTGGGCGACCGCCCGCAGATGCCCGCGGTGCTCCTCGAAACGCCGGGCCAGGAAGTCGTGGTCGGTGGTCATCGGTCCGTCACACCTCTCGTCGGGGCACACACGCGCGCGCTCACCCGTATGACGGACGGCACGCCCTCGGTGTGACAGCGGCGGCCAGGACTGCCCTGGGCCTGCCCTGGGCCTGCCCTAACCCCAGTCCCGGCCGGAGCGGCCGCGCTTGGTGTCCGAGCGCTGCTTCTTCTCCCGCAGCCGGCGCTCGTTGATGCCCCGGGGGATACGGGTCGCCCGGCGGGGCTTGGGCGGGGGCGCCGTGGCCTCGGCGAGCAGCGCGGCCAGCCGCACCGCCGCGGTCTCGCGGTTGCGCCACTGGGAGCGGTGCTCGGAGGAGCGGACACTGAGGACGCCGTCGGTCAGGCGTCCGGCGAGCCGCTCCAGCGCCCGCTGCTTCCACACCTCGGGCAGCGCCTCGGTGCCGGCCAGGTCGAAGCGCAGCTCCACCTGCGAGTCACTGGTGTTGACGTGCTGTCCACCGGGCCCCGACGAACGCGAGAAACGCCACATCAGCTCGGCCTCGGGGAGCGAGACGGAGCCGCGGATGACGTAGGGACCGGACATGCCGTCCATGGTCGCGCCTCTGTCCGGTCCACGTCACGCGAATTTCGTCCCGGACTGCTCCGGAAGGCCGAGTAAAGAAAGTAAAGCGAGCTGGAACCTCGCGTACCCCTCTCGACGTTCATAGGGGTAGCTGTAGCTTCGTGCTCGTAAGCAAAACGAGGGAAGGGACTCCCAACAATGGCTGTAAGCCTGTCCAAGGGTGGCAACGTCTCGCTCACCAAGGAGGCTCCGGGCCTGACGGCCGTCACCGTGGGCCTCGGCTGGGACGTCCGCACCACCACCGGCACGGACTTCGACCTCGACGCCTCCGCGATCGCGGTGAACACGCAGGGCAAGGTCTACTCCGACGGCCACTTCGTGTTCTTCAACAACAAGCAGACCCCGGACAGCACCATCGTCCACACCGGTGACAACCGCACCGGTGAGGGCGCGGGCGACGACGAGGCGATCAACGTCAACCTCGCCGGCCTCCCGGCCGACATCGACAAGATCGTCTTCCCGGTCTCGATCTACGACGCGGAGAACCGCTCGCAGAACTTCGGCCAGGTCCGCAACGCCTACATCCGCATCGTCAACCAGGCCGGCGGCGCCGAGATCGCGCGCTACGACCTGTCCGAGGACGCGGCGACCGAGACCGCCATGGTCTTCGGCGAGCTGTACCGCAACGGCGCGGAGTGGAAGTTCCGCGCCGTGGGCCAGGGCTACGCCTCCGGCCTGGTCGGCATCGCCCAGGACTTCGGCGTCAACGTCTGAGTCGTCGGCGTCCAGGGCGTCAGCGCCTGAGACCCGCGTGCTCGACCCGGACCCCCGGCCCTCGCGGCCGGGGGTCCGGCCGTACCGGCCCGCGTCGCCCGGCCCGCGTCGCCCGGCTCACGGCTCACGGCTCACGGCTCCAGGACGACCTTGCCGGTCGTCGCCCGGCTCTCCAGCGCACGGTGCGCGGCGGCCGCCTCCGCGAGCGGGAAGCGTTGCACGGCGGGGGTGAGACGGCCCTCGGCGGCCTCCACCAGGGCGCGCAGTTCCAGCGTGCGGAGCGGGTCGGGGCCGCCCGCCCGGCCCAGCATCACGGGACCGAGCACCTGCTCGGAGACCCCCTCGACGACGTGGGGCGCGCCGTTGTGCAGCCCCTCGCCGGACCAGCCGAAGACGATGTGCCGGCCGCCGGGTCCGAGCAGGGCGACGGACTCCCGGGCCACGTCCCCGCCGACCCCGTCGAAGACCACCGTGGCCGCCCGTCCGCCCAGCCAGGCCCGGACCTTCGCCGGCCAGTCGGGTTCCTTGTAGTCGACGGCGAGATCCGCGCCGTTCTCCCGCACCAGGGCCGCCTTCGCGGGACCGCCGGCCAGCCCGACGACGGTGGCCCCGGCGTTCTTGGCGTACTGCACCAGCAGGGTGCCGATGCCCCCGGCCGCCGCCGGCACGACGGCCACGGAGTCCGGGCCCAGTTCCGCGAACTGGAGGATCCCCATCGCCGTACGGCCCGTGCCGATCATGGCGACGGCCTCGGCGAAGTCCAGGCCGGCCGGGATCTCGTGCAGCCGCTCGACCTCCGTCACCGCGAGTTCGGCGTAGCCGCCGGGCACGAAGCCGAGGTGGGCCACCACCCGCTTGCCGAGCCACAGTGCGGCCACCCCCTCGCCGAGGGACTCCACCACGCCCGCCACCTCGCGCCCCGGCACGGTGGGCAGCGTCGCCGGTCCCGGGCCAGGACCCCGCATGCCCTCGCGCAGGGCGGTGTCGAGGAGATGGACACCGGCAGCGGCGACCGCGATCCGGACCTGGCCGGGACCGGGCCGAGGGTCCTCGACACGCTCGTGGACGAGGTTCTCGGCCGGGCCGAAGGCGTGCAGGCGAATGGCGTGCATGAGGGCTCCCCCATCGGGTCCGCGGGTGTGTTCAGGACCCCCACCCTTCAACCTCAAGCATGCTTGAGGTCAAGGGCGCCCCGGCCGAGCGCCAGCGACACCGCGTTCAGGGCGCTGTTGAAGGACACCTCGGAGAGCACGCCGGGCGCCGCGACCTGGTCACCGGCGAGGTACACGCCCTCACCGCGGTCGATCCCGGGCCGGTCCCGCCAGCTGGTGCCGGGCAGGTCCACGGCCCCGGTGCGGCCGCCCGCGAGGGCCTCCCGCCGCCAGGTGACCCGGTCCCGCCAGCCCTCGAACCCGAGGTCGAGGAGTTCCTCGGCGCGGGCGGTCCCGACCGCCCTGGACTCGCCGGGGCCGAGCGGGATCTGACCCTGGATCAGCTGCTCACCGGCGGGCGCGAGGGTCCGGTCCTGCGCGGTGAACCGCTCGATCCACCCCGGGTGGTCCAGGTCCGACACGACGAAGGCGTCCCCGCGCCGGGTGCGCACGGCGAGGTCGATCAGCGCGGTGCGGCCGCTCGGCCAGGTCAGCGTGTCGTCCTTGAGCAGCCGGCGCGCGGAGTCCAGGGAGGTCGCGACGACGACCGGGGTGTCCGTCGGGAGGGCGTCGACCCGGGACAGGGTCTCGATCCGCACTCCGAGGTTCCAGGCGTGGTCGGCCATCCGCCCGATGAGGCCGCCCCAGCCGCCGCGGGGGTAGTGCGCCTCCGGCGGGAGCTTGGTGGCGCGGCGCAGCCGCTCCTGCACGAAGGCCGCGGAGAGGGCGCCGGGGTCGTGGTGGAAGAGGGCGACCGCCGAGTAGTGGGCCGCGGCCCGCGCGCCCTCCTCGCCCGCCACCCCGGTCGCCCAGGTCAGGAAGTCGACGTCGACGGGCGCCTGCGACGCGCCGTGGCGCAGCAGCTTGAGCATGCCGAAGGGCGGGGTGCGGCGCAGTACGCCCTTGTGGCGCAGCCGCAGCCGGGCCGCCTCCAGCGGCGGGATCGCGGCGAGCGGTCCGATCAGGTCCCGCTTCTTGAGCCAGGCCCAGTGCGGGCCGCCGTTGTAGAGGGCGTGCGGCCCCTCGTTGGTGCGGTACGGCCCGTCGGCGGTCCGGGCCCGCCCGCCCAGGGTGTGGTGAGCCTCGTACACGGTGACCTTGGCGCCCGCCTCCGCGGCGGTGACCGCCGCGGTGAGTCCGGCGAAGCCGCCGCCGATGACGGTGATGCGCTGCATGGGGGTCTCCCTCTGCTCGGTGGCCTTCCGCACATACGACGGAACGAGGGCCCCGAAATGTGACACCGCCCGGATCGGCGCAGGTCACCGGCGTGCCGTCGGCGTTGTCAGTGGCGGGGTGCAGGATGGGGTGATGGTGACTGCGGGTGGCGACGGTACGAGGGTGAAGGCGGCCCGGCGGCCCGAGGTGCGGCTTCCGGCGCTGGAGCCGCACACCGACGGGGAGCTGGAGCCGGACGGCGACTACGACGGGCTGGAGTTCAGCGCGGCGGATCTCTCCGGGCAGGACGGCGGCGGCGCCCGCTTCATGGACTGCGCGCTGACGGAGTGCGCGCTGGACGGGACCCGGCTGACCCGGGCCCGCTTCCTGGACTCGGTGCTCACCGCCCCGCGCGGGGTCGGCACCGACCTCGCGGAGGCGACCCTGCGGGACGTGGAGGTGCGCGACGCGCGCCTGGGCGGTGTCCAGTTGCACGGCGCCGTGCTGGAACGGGTGCTGATCCGCGGCGGCAAGATCGACTATCTGAATCTGCGCGGCGCCCGGGTCAGGGACGTCGTCTTCGAGAACTGCGTCCTGGTCCAGCCGGACTTCGGCGGGGCCGTGCTGGAGCGGGTCTCGTTCCCGGGCAGCGTGCTCAAGGGGGCGGAGCTGGCGGGGGCGACCCTCAAGGACGTGGACCTCAGGGAGGCGGCGTCCCTGGAGGTCGCCCGCGGGGTGGACCGCCTGGCGGGCGCCGTGATCAGCACGGGCCAGCTGCTGGACCTGGCCCCGGTCCTGGCGGCGGCACTGGGGATCCGCGTGGAGCAGTAGCCGCGGAACGGCAGGGCCGGCCCACCCGGACGTCGGCGGCGCCCCGAATTCACGACGCTCCGGAATCCACGACACCGCGCGGCGCCCGAGGCCGTCGGCCCGGGATCAAGGCATCCGGGGCGGCCGCGGCCCGACCGGCGACGCATCGGCGTGCTGGATCGGCGAGGGCGTCCAGCCGGTCACGGCAGGCGAAGGAAGCGGGCCTTGACCGACGGGGGCGTCCCACCGGTCACGGCAGGCGAAGGAAGCGGGCCTTGACCGACGGGGGCGTCCCGCCGGTCACGGCAGGCGGGGGAAGCGGGCCTGGAGGGTCCAGATCGCCGGGTTCTCCGCCAGGTCCTCGTGCAGGTCGCACAGGTCGGCGACCAGATCGTGCAGGAAGTCCCGCGCCTCGCGCCGCAGTTCCGCGTGCGAGAAGCTCAGCGGCGCCTCCTCGGCCGGCATCCAGTCGGCCTCGACGTCGACCCAGCCGAAGCGCCGCTCGAAGAGCATCCGGTCGGTGGACTCGGTGAAGTCCAGCTCCGCGCGCTGCGGGCGGGCGGCCCGGGAGCCGGCCGGATCGCGGTCCAGCTGTTCCACGATGTCGCACAGCGCCCAGGCGAAGTCCAGCACCGGCACCCATCCCCAGGCCGTGGACAGCTCCCGGTCCGCCTTGGTGTCGGCCAGGTAGACGTCACCGCAGAACAGGTCGTGCCGCAGCGCGCGGACGTCCGCACGCCGGTAGTCGGTCTGCGGCAGGTCCGGGAAGCGGTTGGAGAGGGCGTAGCCGATGTCGAGCACGTACGTGATGGTGTCACGCCCTCGTAGGATCGCGATTGTGCCCCGGTCCGTACGGTTTCTCCCCGCTCTGCTCCTCCTCGCGCTCACCGCGTGCGGGGGCGGTGACGGCGGGCCCGGCGCGGGCGCCCCGGGCCTGGGCGACCCGTACTTCCCGAAGGCGGGCAACGGCGGCTACGACGTCGGCCACTACGCCCTCGACCTCTCCTACGACCCCGCCCGCCGGCACCTGGACGGCACAGCCACCGTCACCGCCCGCGCCACCGAGGACCTCTCCGCCTTCAACCTGGACCTCGCCGGACTGAAGGTCGAGGAGGTCACGGTGGCGGGCGAGCGGGCCCGCTTCAGCCGCGACGGCCAGGAACTGACCGTCCGCCCGCCCCGCCCCCTGGACCGCGGCGAGACCTTCGAGACGCGGGTGCGCTACGCCGGCACCCCCCGCACCCTCACCGACCCGGACGGCTCCCGGGAAGGCTGGCTGTTCACCGAGGACGGCGCCGTCGCACTGGGCGAGCCGATGGGCTCGATGACCTGGTTCCCCGGCAACCACCACCCCGCGGACAAGGCGTCGTACGAGCTGACGGTCAGCGTGCCCGAGGGCGTCGAGGCCGTCTCCAACGGGGAACCGTCCGACGAGCGCACCCGAGGCGGCCGGACGGTCCGCACCTGGCGGACCGAGGAGCCGATGGCGAGCCATGTCGCCACGCTCGCCGTCGGCGACTACGCGGTCCGCCGCTCCACCGCCGCCGGCCACCCGGCGTACACGGCCGTGGACCGGTCGGAGGGCGAACCGGACGCCGTCGACGAGCTGCCCGGGGTCATGGAGTGGGCGGAGTACAACTTCGGGCCGTACCCCTTCACCTCCACCGGCCTGATCGTCGCCCCCGCCGGGGTGTCCGACTACGCCCTGGAGACCCAGAACCGGCCCGTCTTCCCCGGCGCCCCCGACACCGCGCTGCTCGTCCACGAGATCGCCCACCAGTGGTTCGGCAACTCCGTCTCCCCCGAGTCCTGGCGGGACATGTGGCTGAACGAGGGCTTCGCCACCTACGCGGAGTGGCTGTGGGAGGAGGACCAGGGCGGCGAGAGCGCCCGGGAGCGGTTCGAGTCGGTGTACGCCGAGGACGACCCCGAGCTGTGGTCCTTCCCGCCCGCGAAACCCTCCGGCCCCGCGCACATCTCCGACCGGCCGGTCTACGACCGGGGCGCGATGGTCGTCCACAGGATCCGCGAGCAGGTGGGCGACGACGCCTTCTACGACCTCGTCCAGGGCTGGACGGCCCGCCACCGCCACGGCAACGCGGACACCGAGGACTTCACCCGGTACGTCGAGGAGCGGGTCCCGGACGAAGACTTCGACGAGATCTGGGCGGACTGGCTGTACGGGGAGGGAAAGCCGGACAGCCCCCGCTGAGACAGCCCTCGCCGACCCCGCCCAGAACCCGCGACCACCCTCAGCCCCGCCCAGCCACCCGGTCCGCCGCCCGCGCCAGCCGCGAGGACCCGGCGCTGTGCGTCGCCGTCTCCCGCCGGTCCGCCGCCCGGTACACCGCGTACATGCCCTGCACACCGAGCCAGCGCAGCGGCTCCGGCTCCCACTTGCGGACCTTGTGGCCCACCCAGGGCAGCTCCGTCAGCTCCGTGCGCCCGGCCTGCCCCGAGTCCTGCTGGACCAGGTCCTTCAGCGTCCGCGCCGCGAGGTTCGCCGTGGCCACGCCGGAACCGACGTACCCGCCCGCCCAGCCGAGCCCCGTCGACCGGTCCAGGGTCACCGTGGCGCACCAGTCCCGGGGCACACCCAGCACCCCGGACCAGGCGTGTTCGACCCGGACTCCGGCGAGCTGGGGGAAGAAGCCGTGCAGGATCTCCCGCAGCGCCTCGACGGTGGCGGCCTGGGTGCGCCCGTCGTTGTCGGTGCGCGAGCCGAACCGGTACGGCACCCCGCGCCCGCCGAGCGCGATCCGCCCGTCGGCCGTGCGCTGCGCGTACATGTAGGCGTGCGCCATGTCGCCGAGCGCCTCGCGCCCGTCCCAGCCGACCGACTCCCACTGCTCGTCGGTGAGCGGCTCGGTGGCGATCATCGAGGAGTTCATCGGCAGCCAGGTCCGCCGCTCGCCCTTGAGGGCGGCCGTGAAGCCCTCGGTGCAGCGCAGGACGTAGGGCGCGCGGACGGTGCCGTACGGCGTCACCGCGTGCCGGGGGCGGATCTCCGTCACCGGGGTGCCCTCGTGGACGACGACCCCGAGCGCCTCGACCGCCGCCGCCAGCCCCTTCACCAGCTTCACCGGGTGCACCCGGGCGCCGTGCGGGGTCCAGGACGAGCCGACCGCGTCCGCGACCCGGATCCGCTCGGCGGTCTGCCGGGCGTCGTACAGCTCCCGGTCCTTCTCCCCGAACGCCAGCTCCGCCCGGTGGAACGCGTTCAGCCGTGCCAACTGCGCGGGTGTGCGGGCCACTTCGAGCACCCCGCCGTGGTGCGCGTCGGCCTCGATGTGCTCGGCGGCGACCACGGCGAGGACCTCGTCCACGGTCTCGTTCATGGCCCGCTGGAGCCGTACGGCGGCCTCGTGCCCGTGCAGCTTCGCGTACCGGTCGCGGCCCGCGATGCCGTTGTACAGCCAGCCGCCGTTGCGGCCCGAGGCGCCGTAGCCGCAGAACTTCTGCTCCAGGACGGTGATCCGGAGGAACGGCGCCGCCTTCTTCAGGTAGTACGCGGTCCACAGTCCCGTGTATCCGCCGCCGACGATCACGACGTCCGCCGTGGTGTCCCCGGGCAGCGGCTCCCGCACCGCAGGAAGGCCGTCGTCCGCGTACCAGAAGGAGATGCCGCCGTTGACGACACCGCTGTCCGAGCTGCTCATGGCCGGGACGGTAACCCGTCGCGGCGGTCACTGTCTCCTTCGGATTCCGTCGTTATCGCGTGGCTCGGGCCCCGGGAACGCCGCTACCGTCGGACCGTGAGCGATCTCCCTGCCGAGTACGACGAGCGCGCCGCACGCTTCCTCCGGGAGTGGGACCTGCGCCCCGACGGCCCGACCATGAGCGGCCGGTGCGCGCTGGTCCTGCCCGTGCTGGAGGCCGACGGCACACCCGCCGTGCTGAAGCTCCAGGACGTCGACGAGGAGACGGCCGGCGAGCCCCTCGCACTGCGCGCCTGGGACGGCTCCGGCGCCGCCCGCCTCCTCGCTCACGACCCCGGCACGGGCACCATGCTCCTCGAACGCCTGGACATGACGCGCCCGTTGGACGACCTGCCCGACACCCGCGAGGCGACGCTGGTCGTCGCCCGTCTGCTGGCCGAGCTGACGGCCACGCCGGCCCCGCCGGAACTGCGCCGCCTGGCGGACCTCGTACCGCGCCTCCTGGACCGCGCGGCGGCCGTCCTGCCCCGGGTCGAGGACCTCGCCGTACGACGTCTCCTCGCGGACTGCGCGGCCGCGCTCGACGAGGTGGCCGCCGAACCCGGCGACCGGCTCCTCCACTGGGACCTGCACTTCGAGAACGTCCTGGCCTCCGACCGCGCCCCCTGGCTCGCCATCGACCCCAAGCCCCTCGCGGGCGACCCCGGTTTCGAACTGCTCCCCGCCCTGTGGAACCGGTTCGAGGCCGACGAGGTCCGCCGGCGCTTCGACACGATGACGGAGGTGCTGGCCCTGGACCGGGAGAGGGCCCGCGCCTGGACGTACGGCCGGGTCCTCCAGAACGCGGTGTGGCACATCGAGGAGGAAGAGCCGCCGCTGGCCGAGCAGCTGGAGATCGTCAACCGGCTCCGCGGACGGTCGGGTTAACCTCCCCCCATGATCCGCACCGCGACCCCCGCCGACATCCCGGTCATCCACGCGCTCGTCCGCGAGCTGGCCGAGTACGAGAAGGCCCTGCACGAGGTCCGGGCCACGGAGGAGCAGCTCCACGAGGCCCTGTTCGGCGAGCGCCCCGCCGCCTACGCCCACCTCGCCGTCGACGACGGGACGGGCGAACCGGTCGGCTTCGCCCTGTGGTTCCTGAACTTCTCCACCTGGCGCGGTGTCCACGGCATCTACCTGGAGGACCTCTACGTCCGCCCCACGGCCCGCGGCGCCGGCCACGGCAAGGCCCTGCTCACCGAACTGGCCCGGATCTGCGTGGCACGCGGCTACGAACGCCTGGAGTGGTCCGTCCTGAACTGGAACACCCCGTCCATCGCCTTCTACGAGTCCCTGGGCGCCCGCCCCCAGGACGAGTGGACGGTGTACCGCCTGACGGACGAGGCACTGCTGGCGCTGGGCGGCTGAGCCGCCCCCGCTCCCTCAATCCCGGCGCCGGACAGGCTGCACGGATCAGCCGAGGAGCCCCCTGGCCGTCTCCAACGGGTCGGACTCCCACCCGAGTTCGGCGTGCGCCGCCATGACCAGCTCCGGTCGGCCGAGCAGCGCCTCGCCCGCCGGATCACCGGCCGCCCGGGCCGCGAGCCCGAGGCCCACCCAGGTCTCGGGGTCCCCGTCACCGCGCAGGAGGCGGGCCCGGAACGCCGCGAGCGCCCCCGCGGTGTCCCCGGTGACCAGGGCGATGTCCTCGGGGCGGGCGCCCTCCACCGCGGCGCCGGGGTCCTCGCGCAGGGCGTCGAAGCCCGCCGGGTCGGCCAGCCGGCGGCGCAGCAGCGTGGCACGGGTGTCGAGGCCGCGGGCCGGGACCCCGGGGACCAGCTCCGGCGCGCCCTCGTCCAGCGGCCGGCCCTCCAGGTGTGCGCGTACCACCCGCGGGTCGGGGCGCAGATGATACGCACGCCAGGTCGCCCGGTGATCCGCCGCGGCGAGCTCCGCGGCACCCAGGGCATCGCCCTCCACCGGCTCGGCGAGCCACGGCGACAGCCGCTCCGTCAGCTCGGCCACCAGCCGGCGCCCCCGCTCGTTCAGGCCGTCCGCCGCGGCGATCCCCCGCAGGGCGTGCGCGGTCTGCTCGCGCCACAGCGCGAACTCGAAGCGTCCGAGCGGATGTTCACGCCGCCGCCAGAACCCGGTGACCCCGAAGAAGGCGTACACCCCCTGCAACAGACCGCCGAGCGGACGCGGATCGTCCCGCCAGGGCGCGTAGTGGAGCCGCTGCCCGCGGCCCTGGTCCCGGCCCTGGTCCCGGTCCCGGTCCTGGTCCTGATCCTGGTCCTGGTCCTGGTCCTCGTACAGGGTGAACAGGTGCATGAAGGCGCTGAGTTTGTTGTGCTGGAACTCGTGCACCAGCGTCGCGGCGAGCTGCTCGGCGTCGTCGGGGACGGAGACGAGGGCGGCGCCGAAGGCGTCCCCGGAGGAGGCGCTGTGCGGACGGAACCGCTCGGCGCGCGGGCGGGGCACGAGGGTGACCAGGCCGCCCGCCAGCGCGCGGGCCGCCTCCGCGTCGAGGGCGCGCAGGATCTCCCACGCCCCGGCGAACAGCTCCTGCCAGCCCTCGGCGTCGACCGGTTCGGTGGACAGGGGGGTGCGCAGGCTGCGGTAGGGATCGGCGTCGTCGAGAACGAGCGCCCACCCGTCGGCGCGCAGCCGGGTCAGCGGGTGCCAGCGGGGGCCCTCCAGCGGTTCCCCGGCCACCAGCACCCGTCCCTGGGCGGCGGACACCTCGGCGGTGTCGGCGCCGGGCACGCGCACGGCCCCGAGGGCGGGCAGTACGGCCCACCCCTCCCGCACGGGGACGACGGTACGGAAGTCGAGACCGGCACGGATCGCCGCGCTCGCCGCGACAGCGTGCAGATACCCGGTGTCGGGCGGTTCGGTACCGGCCGCGCTGCCGCGCAGCCGCCGCAGGGTGTGCGCCGCCCACACCCCGACGGCCGGATAGGCGAGCAGTTCCTCGAAGGCGGCCTCGTCGGCGGCCCGGGCCCGCATGAGCAGCTCCCACGCCCCGTCGGGAGCCGTCCCGTACGCGTCGATCAGGGCCCGTACGACCAGCAGCCGCCAGCTGCGCTCACTCGCCCGGAGCGCGGCCACCGTCGCGGGACCGCCCCCGCCGCCGAGGAGTTCGTCGAAGGCGTCGGCCGGCAGGACGTGCGCGCCGGTCACGCTTCGTCGCGCTGCGGGTTGTAGCCGCCGAGACTGCCGGCCGGGTCGTCGATCCGGCTGAGCAGCCGCCGCAGCGAGGCATCGGCGGACGGAAGATGAAGGGAGGGCCAGACGTCCAGCGGAACCCCGCTCAGGTCGATCAGCTCGGACTCGACTCCGGACTTGTCCATGACCCCGTCCATTTCACTGTTTCAGGTGTTTTACACGTATTACAGCGGCGACCCTAATGCATCACGGACACCTCACAGCTCCACAGCGCCGAATCAGCCCGGATCGAGTGACGGAACAGTGGTGCGGGTATGCAGCGTGCGTGGGAGAACACCGCTCTGCGGCAGAGGAGTTGCACTGATCAGGGGGCGAGCGGCCGAGGTCGTCGTGGGCGCGCGGCACGGCTGCGGGTACCGGGTCGGCGACCGCTGGGTCCTCAGCTCCGCGCACCTGGTCGGCGAGGCGCGGGAGGCGTGCGTACGGTTCCGGTCGGACCGGGGCGAGGAGTGGACGGCGTCCGCCCGCGTGGCCCTCGCCTCCGCGGCGGCCGAGGCGGCCCTGCTGGAACTGACGGGCCCCGTACCGGACGCCTGCGTGCCGCCCGCCTACGGCGCCGCCCCGCGCCCGCCCACCGCCCTACGGGTCACGATCGGCACCGCCCCCCGCACCGAGGGCGCGCTCCTCACCCCGCCCGACGACCGCGCCCACCGACTCGTACTGGCCCTGGAGCCCGAGCTCCCGCACCCCCTTCCGGACGCGCTGTGCGGCGCCGCCGTCCGGCACGAGGACCGCCTGATCGGCGTGGTCGGCGCCCACCGCCCGGCGGACGGCCCGCACCGCCTCACCGCGGTCCGCGTGGACCGCTGGTACGACTTGCTCTCCCCCACCGAACTGTCCCTGCTGCACACGTACGCGGGCCTGCCCGCGACCCCGGCCGGCCTGTCCGGCCCGCCCGGCCTCGCGCACCTGCCGGAGCGTCTTCCGCTGCGCGAACTCGACGGCCTGGTCACCGCGTTGACCGAGATCCCCTCGGTGAGCGACCGCGACGCCCTCACCCTGATCCTCGACAGCATCGACCCGGTCATCTCGGCCATGACCCCGCGCTCGCCGGCCCTGCGCCCGGACGTGTTCAACATCCTGCGCACCTGCCTGCGTTATCGGGGGACCTTGGACCAACTCCTGGAAGCGATACGGTGGGTTGAGGGCGACTCCACCGGGGTTGCCCGAATGGACCAGGAGGCGGTGGAGTTGTCCCGGCGCCACCGCTGACCTGATATCGCGGCGCGGCGGGAGCACGGGGTTTCATCCCCTGCACGGCGGGCCATTATCAGGGGGATGCGCGAGCAGCCTGTACGCCAATAGCAGCCGGAGGGAAGGGGTTTGGCCGTCATGGAGCCGTCTGTGGCCGCCGTCGAGTCCAACCTAGTCGATCTCGCGGGGGTATCTCTTGAAACGCTGCGCTCCTTGGACGGTCAGGTTCTCGCGGGCTCCCTGGCGGAGCTGCGCGAGCGCATCGACCTCGCCCAGGCGAGCGTCAGCGACTTCAACCCCAGCGCGGAGCGGTACGACTGACGACGCCTGGGCCGCCGATGCGAGCTGATCCCACGCTCCCCCGACACCGTCTGCCGTCGTCCGCACTGGATGAACTGAGCTGCGGCGAGGGCGGTCCGGCCACGATCGGTCTGCTCCTGGCCGCCGAGCGCAGTCGCCGGCTGCTGCTGTTGCGGATGCTCGACGACGCGGCCGGCATCGGCCCCGCCTGGGACCTGCTCAGCGCGGCCCAGCGCCGGGCACCGGAGGCCGTCGACGAGCTGCTGATGTATCCGCAGACCGGCATGTGGCTGGCCACGGCGCTGCGCCGGGTGCGCGGCAGCGCGGTGCCGGACGACCAGCCGCCGTGGGTGGTGCTGGGCCATGTCTCCGCCCTCGCCGCGGTGGCGGCGCTACGCGCGGAGCTCGACTTCTCGATCGAGGTCCCGATGCGGCACGGCCGCGTCACCCTGCCCACCCTGGGCTGCGCCGAACTGCCCGCGACCGAGCCGTGGGCGAGGGCCACGGTCCGCGCGGAGTCCGGGCGGGCGGTCGTGGTGGCACCGGATGCCGCGGTGACCGTCCCGGACCCGCCGGACACCCCCGGCCCGGGGTGGCGTCCGCTGCGGCGCCTGAGGGTCGGCCCGCCGACCCATCGCCTCTCGCTCGCCCTGGACGACGTGGACCCGTACCGGACGTATCCCCGGCCGACCGAACCGGACCCGCTGTCGGAGGAGGAGGCGCGGGGCTGGGCCCGTGCGGTGGACCGGGCGTGGACGATTCTGCTGGAGGAGCAGCCGCGGACGGCGGAGGCGATGCGGGCGGGGCTGCTGTCCCTGACGCCCGGCCCGCCGAGGGAAAGGTTTCGGCCACGCAGTGTCACTGCGGGGGATGCCTTCGGCGGCATCGAGTCCTCGGCACCGGACGACCCCGTCCAGCTCGCCGTCACCCTGGTGCACGAATTCCAGCACACCAAGCTGGGCGGGCTGTTGCACCTGACCCCCCTGCTCGCCGAGGAGACGGCCGAGAACCCTGAACTCTGGTACGCGCCCTGGCGGGACGACCCCCGCCCGTTGGACGGGCTGATGCAGGGCATCTACGCCTTCGTGGGCATCGCCCGCTTCTGGCGCACCCACCGACTGGCCTCGGGTGCCTCGACCCCCATGGCCCACTTCGAGTTCGCCCTGTGGCGCGCCCATGTGACCACGGCCCTGCGCCAGGTCCACCGGCACGAACGCCTCACCCCGGTGGGCGCCCAGCTCCTGGACCGCCTGTACGCCCTGTGCACGCGCTGGCTGGACGAGCCGGTGCCGGACCTCCCCCGCTCGCTGGCCCGCGCCTGCGTCAGCGACCACGCCACCCGCTGGCGCGCCCACCACCTGCGGCCCCCGGAGCGGGCCGTGCGGGAGGCGGTGCGGGCCTGGCTGGCCGAGGCCCCGGCACCGCCGCGCTCCTTGGACACGCCCCCGGAGGTGGTGCCCGACGACTCGGCCCGCTGGCTGGACTCCCTGGCCGTGCTCACCCGCCACCGGCTGAGCGGCGAGGACCCGGAGAAGGCGGCGGTGACCGGAGCCTCGGGCGCGGACGCCCTGCTGGCGGCGGGCGCGGCCGGAGCGGCCCAGGACGCCTATCTCGCCCACCTGGCGGCCACCCCCGAGCACCCCACGGCCTGGGCCGGCCTCGCCCGCACGCTGGCCCTGACCCGCACGTCCCCGACGGCCGCCCATTTCCTGCGCCACCACCCGGAACGGGCCAGGGCGGTGCACCGGGCCGTGACCGCGGCGACGGGAACACCGCCCGACCCGGTCCGCCTCGCGACCTGGCTGGCGGACCGGCCCGATTAGGGAGCCGGCCCTTCGCGCACGCGGCCTCAGCTCACAGGGGCATCGGGTCGATGTCGCAGTTGGCCCGCTCCCGGGCCCGAGTCTGCACGGTCGCCGGGTGCGGCGCCGGATCCGCCGACCGCAGTCGCGGCGCGTCCAGCACCTGCTCCATCCGGGCGAGGGTGTCCGCCCGCAGCGCCTCCGCCTCGTCCTCCTCGCCGAGTGCCGTCAGATCCAGCGAGAGGTTCGCCGCGCACACCAGTGCGGTCGGGTGGTTCTCGCCCATCCGCTCACGGCTCAGCTCCAGCGACCGCCGGCCGAGCGCGCAGGCCTCGCTCACCCGGCCGAGAGCGCTGAGATCGCTGGCCAGATTGATGGCGCAGGCGAGCGCGATCGGGTGGCTCCCGCCGAGACGGGCGGTCAGGGAGGCGTGCGCCTCCTCGTCCAGCGCCCGCGCCTCCTCGACCCGGCCCAGCAAGCGCAACGTCACGGCAAGGTCGACATCGGCGGCCAGCACATGCGGATGATCGGCCCGGAACACCCGCCGGAACCGCTCGCTCGTCTTGGCACCCCGGTCCCGCGCCGCCTCCAGTTCCCCGTTGTGACGCAGCGCCACCGAGAGCGCCAGCGCGGCCGTGAGGGACTCCGGGTGGGTGTCGCCGTAGCGGCGGGTGAACTGGTTGAAGGCCTCCCGCGCCAGCTCCAGCGCCGTCGCGTGGTCGCCCTCCTTGCGGCAGGCCTCACCGAGCTGACGCAGGGTCTGGAGGGTAGAGGGGTTCCCGGCGCCGAACACGGGCCGGAAGCCGTCCACGACGGCCTCCTGGAGCGACCGCGCGCCGACGTAGTCGCCGGTCTCGCGGACGTCGATGGCGATACTGCCCTCGGTGATCAGCGACTGGTGGTGGTCGCGCCCGTAGAGCCTGGTCTTCAACACGTGCGTGTGCTGGTCCAGTTCCAGTGCCCGCCGGAACTCGCCCACCAGTCGCAGGCTCACGCCGAGGTTGTGCGCGGTGCCCAGGGTCGTCGGGTCGTCGTCGCCGAACGCGCGGCGGGCCCGGTCGTAGGCCATCTCGTCCAGTTCGGCACCGGCCGCGAAGTCGCCCTGGGCCCGGCGCACCGCCGCCTCCAGCATCATCGCCTCCAGCGCGTCCTCGCGGGTGTCCTCCCGCCCCTCGGGAGCGGTGCGGCCGTAGATGGCCTTGAGCTGCGCGACCACTCGCGAGGCGTCGTCGTAGCGTCCGACCTTCAGGTACAGGAAGCACAGCCACCAGCCCATCAGCCGGGTCTGCTGGTCCTCCTCGCCGAACAGGGACTGCCAGGTCTGCCAGGTCTGCTCGGTGAACTCGCGGGCCACCTTGTGGTCACCCCAGTACCAGAGGTACTTGGCGATGTTCATCACGAGTTCACGCACCCACGGCTGGTCGGACTCGATCGCGCTGGAGGCGATCACGTGGCCGTACAGCTCGGCGTAGCGGGGCCAGTTGGCCGCTTGGTTGGGACCCTTGGGGTCCGCGGCGGCGAGAAGGGTGTGAGCCCCGTTGCGCATGCGGTTCTGTTCCTCGGTGTTCATACGGTGGATCAGCACGGCCTGGACCAGACGGTGCATTTCGATGGAGTTGGTCCGGTGGTCGATGCGGGCGAGCGAGTAGCGGTTGATCTCGCGGACCGCGCGCGCGAGGCGCATCGGGTCGTTCAGCGCCCGGTCCAGTTCGGGGTCGATGCTGGAGCCGCCGAGCCCGGAGAAGATGGACCGCGAGATCGGGTCGGGTGCGAAGTAGGAGCACAGCTGGAGCAGGCGGAGCGCGGTGGGGCTGCGGGTCTCCAGGTGGTCCAGCGAGACGTTCCACGCGGCGGCGACCGGGAGCTGGTAGTCCGGCGGCGGGGAGACTTCCAGCAGCTCGGCCCGCTTGTGCTCGAACAGCCGCAGGTACTCCGAGACCGGCATCCCGGTCTCCGCCCGCCAGGCGGCCGCCTGTTCGAGCGCGAGCGGCAGGTCGCCGAGGGCGTCGGCGAGGCGGTTCGCCTCGGCGTCGTCGAGACCGTCCGGGCCGGAACGGCGCAGCAGCTCCTTGCTCTCCTCACGGGTGAAGACATCGACCTCAAGGGAGGGGCCGACCACGCTCCAGCGCCGGTTGCGGGAAGTGACCAGGATGTGGCCGGTGCCCCCGTCACTGGACTTGGTGGTGGGGAAGTAGTCCCGCACTGCCTCCGGCCTGTCCGCGTTGTCGAAGATCAGCAGCCAGCGGGCGTAGGGCCGTCCCTCGCGCAGCGCCTCCCGCACGGCCGGCCCGGCGATGTTGTTCTCGCCACTGGTGACCAGCCCCAGCCGCTGGGCCAGTTCCACCAACGCCTGCCCGATCTGTCCCGGCCGCTCGGCGGGGATCCACCACACCACGTCGTAATCAGCCTGATGGCGGTATGCGTACTCGATCGCCAACTGCGTCTTGCCGACACCGCCCATGCCGTGGATGGCCTCGGGCAGCACCGTGGTGGTCGTTCCCTCGCTCAGACGTTCACTGAGCGCCTCCAGAAGGTCCACGCGACCGGTGAAGTTCGGGTTGCGCGGCGGGATGTTGCCCCACACGCGCGGCGTCGAACGCCCGCTCTCCACCGCGGGCTGGGTCTGCGTGGTGGTCATGGGCGTGACTCCTTCTGAAGTTGTACCGGCCGGCGTCGCGGCCTGTTCGGCGTCGAGGGGGTCGTCGCTCGGAGGAGCGGTGCGGAGGCCCACGCCCTTGCGCAGGCTCACGGAGTTCTGGCGGTCGTAGTCGCGCAGTGCGCGGGCCAGGCGTTCGGCCCTCGGGAGGAACTTCCCGGACAGCGCCCGCAGCGCGGCGAGTTCGACGCGCAGGAAGGCGAGATTGCCCCGGGTCACCGAGGGCACCTCGTCCGTTTCGAGGAGTTCCCCGGGGGCGGGCAGGACGGGATCCTCGTCCCGCGGCGCGTCGGTGAGCAGCCCGCGCACATCACGCAGCACCCGGGCGGTGTCCCTGCGCCGGGAGAGCGCCAATAACTCCTGGCGGATGTTGGGGCCGAAGACGTACGTCACGTCGGCCACCCGCTCGGCGTCCGCGCCGGAGGGCCGCACCAGCCCGCTCATCAGCAGTTCCGCCAGATGGGCCGGCCCGGCGCCCGGCACCGAGGCGGTCACGGCGGTCATCACGGGCAGCGTCAGTGGCGCCGCAGCCAGTCGCTTGGCGAGTTCGAAGGCCGTCGGGGAGGCGGCGGCCCGGAAGTCCGAGACCCGCTCCCAGGGCGGTACGCCACTGGCCGGATCCGGTACGTCCACCACCCACGGCACGGCCCGCGCCGCGTCCGCCCGCCGCTTCCAGTCGCGGGCCCGCACGCCGGACATCTCCACCCACTCCCCGGAGGCTCCGGTGACCAGCCCGACCCAGCCCGACAGGGAGCGCTCGGTGGGCTCCAGCACGGGCACGGGGATCACACCGGTACGGGCGTCGGGGTCGTCGACGGGTTCGAGCGGGGAGGTGCGCAGTTCCCAGCGCAGGGTGTCGTTGGCCGCCCAGGGGCGGGAGTTGCTGAACCGCATGCGGTGGGCCTCGATCCCGGCCCGGGACCACAAGTGCTGCGGCAGCAGGTGCAGTACGGCGAGCGGCTCGGCCCGGCCCAGCTCACGCAGCAGCGGCAGCACCGCGTCCGACCGCCAGCCCGCGGCCAGCCCGTCGGTGAGCACGAGCACCACCCGGCGCTCGGACGGGGCGGGCGGCAGCTGTTCGAGCCGGATCCGGGCCGGCTCGGTGTCGTCGGAGCTGAGCAGCCGTACGGAGCTGACCTCGCCCAGCCCTTCCTCCAGGGCGAGTTGGCCGGCCAGCCGGTCGACCGTCTCGTCCCACACCCGCATGGTGGCGTGGTCGTCGATCACGAGGAGCACCGACGGGGGGTCCGCCGAGGAGGAGCGCGCCAGTTCACTCAGGGCGTGCGGGACGGCGTCGAATGACGGTTGGTCAGCCGCGGTCTCCGCAGTTGGTCGTGGAGCATCGTCACACTGCATAAGCGCTCTCAGAGCGTCCGGTAAGGCCCGGGAACGAAGGGAGCGCCATAGAGGAACCCCGCCGTTCGCGGGCATGCGTGACATCCACGTGCCAAGCCTGGCAGTGGTCGGCATACGGTGCAAGACGGCAGGCCACAGGGGGAGGGGGGTGCACAAAAGGGACAGTCGATCAGCGGATGGAACGGCGGACGGAACGCGCCCCCCTGCGGTGCAGACGCCAGCCTGTCTCGCGTCCAGCGTGGCACCGCCCAGTGCCGCGTGCAAGGCCGTCTGCCACTCGGGTACGCGTATCGGCGAGAAGCCGTCACCGGGCCGGGCCGGGCGCCCGGGCCCGCTCTGCGCAGTCATCGCCGCTACACCGGTCCCGCGGGGCCCGGCTGACGCTCGGGGTCGTCCAGAAGGATGGCCAGATGGCGTCCGACGTGACCGTCCCAGCCGTCGGGGCCGAGCGCGAGCGCGTCGTTGCGCCACTTGGCGACGGACTCCGCGAGGCTGCCGAGCCCGCGGTCCTGGAGGATCTCGCCGATGGCGTCCTGGAAGCCGGGGTCGGAGCAGTCGGAGCGGTGCCAGATCATCGCCGGCACCCCGGCCCGCAGCCCGGCCAGCACCTCGCGCCGTCCGGTGCCCGAGTCGTCACCCGGCGGCTCGCTGAGCACCAGGCACACGGCGTGCCCGTCCTCCTTCAGCTCCCGCTCCAGATGGAAGAAGTACGACCCGTCCTCGGCCGGGCGGCTCCAGTGCGGGTGGCTGTCGGCCGGACGTTCCTTCAGCTGCCGCCACTTGGCGTGCCAGGGCCGGTGCCAGGCGGCGCGGTGCAGCCGCTCCAGGGATCTGACCAGAACCGGATAGTCCAGGGCGAGCGGTGTCGGTTCGGGATGGTCCGCCTCTTTCGACCACCACTCGACCGGCTCGTTGAGCAGTTCCCAGGGCAGGATGAACTCCAGGACGACCGGCTGCCGCAGCTCGGCCCAGCGCGCCTCGGACTCCTCGATCAGCCGCTCCACCGCGCCCGGCAGCTCGGCCCGGCACAGGTGAAGGGTCTCGCCCCGCACCGGATGCCAGCCGGTCGAGTCGGACTGCCGCCAGTAGGTGAAGTAGAAACGGCCGGCCTCGTTGCGGTCCGGCTCGAACTGGATCATGAGGTAGGCAGGCACCACCGAGGGCGCCGGCTGCGGAAGCTCCGAGTGCTGCCACTCGGCCAGCAGACCGTCCAGACGCAGCTTCTGCGCCTCTCCGCGGTTGAACCGGCGCAGGCCCTCCGCGTCCTCCATCCGGCCGTCCTCCACCAGCCGGTCGGCGGCCAGGGCCAGGAAGGCCATGCTGGGCGGCAACCCGCCCGTGGGGGAGTTCTCACCGGCCAGCCGGAGGAAGACCTGCCAGCCCGTGCGGCACCAGGGCGGCAGCTCCTGCACCCGGGACCGGCTGGCCCGTCGCGCCATCCCGGCCAGCTCGGCCGAGCCGAGGGACTCCAGGACCTGCCGCAGGGTGCCGAGGTCGGCGCCCCCGAAGAAGTCGACGGCCTCCCACTCGTCCACCAGCGGCCATAACGCCGCGACCGTGGCCGACTGCTGCTCCACGTACTCCAGTGACCGCACCAGACAGGCGGGACCGTCCTCGACCGCCGTGCACGCCTTGACGACGTGGAGCAGCCAGGGCCGCAGGCGGTCACCGCCGAAGGGTTCCACCGGCGCGCCCAGCTCGTCGACGAGCATGTCCCGCCATAACTCGCGGCTGGCCGTCTGCGTCACCGTCGCCGATTCCTGAAGGGCGTCCACGATGGCCGCGCGCAGCTCGTTGCGGACCCGTTCCGGGCTCCTCACTCCATTGCCTCCCCCAGCCGGCGCGGACCCGTCGTGCCGACCAGCGTACGGCGGCGGAGGGCACCGCGGCAGGGGAAAGGAGGGGCCCGGAGACACCGGACGGCCCGGGAGAGGAGAGAGCCCCCTGTCGGATTCGAACCGACGACCTTCGCTTTACAAGAGCGGCGCTCTGACCAGCTGAGCTAAGGAGGCATGCACCTGCGTGCCCGTGCAGTGTACCCACCGCCCGGCGCGACCCCGTCGAAAATTTCCGCGAAGTTCACAGGGGTCCAAGTACTGACAGACCAGGTGAACGACAGGTACCGTCCGAGTTCGGTCCACTCGCTTGGACTACACCACCACCTTCCTACAACGGATCGTCCGGCACGTTCCTGCCGGTAGAAGGGGGCCCATCACCATGGCCACTGTTACGTTCGACAAGGCGACCCGCATCTACCCGGGTTCCACCAAGCCCGCCGTCGACGGTCTCGACATCGCGATCGAGGACGGCGAGTTCCTCGTCCTCGTCGGCCCGTCCGGCTGTGGCAAGTCCACCTCGCTCCGCATGCTCGCGGGGCTCGAGGACGTCAACGGCGGCGCCATCCGCATCGGCGACCGCGACGTCACCCACCTGCCGCCCAAGGACCGGGACATCGCCATGGTGTTCCAGAACTACGCGCTCTACCCGCACATGACGGTCGCCGACAACATGGGCTTCGCGCTCAAGATCGCCGGCGTCAACAAGGCCGAGATCCGCCAGAAGGTCGAGGACGCGGCGAAGATCCTCGACCTCACCGAGTACCTCGGCCGCAAGCCGAAGGCGCTCTCCGGCGGTCAGCGCCAGCGTGTGGCGATGGGCCGCGCCATCGTGCGTGAGCCCCAGGTCTTCCTCATGGACGAGCCGCTGTCGAACCTCGACGCCAAGCTCCGCGTCTCCACCCGTACGCAGATCGCCTCGCTCCAGCGCCGCCTGGGCATCACCACGGTCTACGTCACCCACGACCAGGTCGAGGCCATGACCATGGGCGACCGCGTCGCGGTCCTCAAGGACGGTCTGCTCCAGCAGGTCGACTCCCCGCGCAACATGTACGACCGTCCGGCCAACCTCTTCGTCGCCGGCTTCATCGGCTCCCCCGCCATGAACCTGGTCGAGGTCCCGATCACCGACGGCGGCGTGAAGTTCGGCAACAGCGTCGTCCCGGTCAACCGTGACGCGCTGAAGGCCGCCGCCGACAAGGGCGACCGCACGGTCACCGTCGGCGTCCGCCCCGAGCACTTCGAGGTCGTCGAGCTGGGCGCCTCCGGTCTCTCCAAGGAGAGCGCGGACGGCCCGGCCGGTCTCGCCGTCTCCGTCAACGTCGTCGAGGAGCTCGGTGCCGACGGCTACGTCTACGGCACCGCCGAGGTCAACGGTGAGACGAAGGACCTCGTCGTCCGCGTCAACGGCCGCCAGGTCCCGGAGAAGGGCTCCCAGCTGCACGTCGTGCCGCGCGCGGGCGAGACCCACGTGTTCTCCACCTCCACGGGTGAGCGTCTCACCGACTGAGGCACGAACCGGGTGAATCACCCAGGTTGACGAGAAGGGCCCCGCAGTGCGCTGCGGGGCCCTTCCCGTGTCGACAAATACCCCGGCATACCACCCATTTCGATCTGCGGCCGTCAACCCTCTACCCAAAAAGAGGCACCACTTCATCCCCCGAACCAGTGACTAAATGTCGCCAAATCATTACCGGGCGCTACCCTCACTCGCGTGAAGCACTCCACTAACCAACAGACGCGACGCGGCCGGGGCCCCGCCCACCGGATCGGCCGCTCCCTCGCCCTCGTCCTGCCCGTCGTCCTGGTGCTCTCCGGGACCCTCGCGGTCACCCGGGTCAACTGGTCGGGGAACCCCTCCTCGAACTCCGTGCTCACGGCGTCGGACGCAGCGGTCTCGGACGCCAAGCCCGGCTCGGCCTCCCGCGCCCCGCAGGACCTGCTGCGCGACCGGCTGATGACCGAGCTGGTGCAGAAGAACCCTGGCGTCGCGCTGACCCACCTCCAGGAGGCCGTGAACGGGCGCCCGTCGCTCGCCAAGCACTGCGCCTCCATCGCGCGCGCCCTGGGCCGTGCCGCGGTCCGTGTCTACGGGCCGGCCCGTGCCCAGTCCTACGCCCGCCCGGTCTGCGACACCGCCTTCGCCACCGGCGTGGCAGCGGCCCACCGCTAGCCACCCCCACCCCGGGCCCCACCGCCCCTCGCGGCGGGGCCCGGCCCCACCCCGAACGCCGAGGGGCCGGGCGACCCCCTGGGACGACTTCCAGGGGGTCGTGGCGGTGGGGGCGCTTCGAGGGGTACCCAACACCCCCGAGGCCCCCAGAGGCCACGACCCCCACCGTGCACATGGCCTCACGCCCACGTCGCCTCCAGGCCCGAGGTGGGCTCGCCTGCTCGCGGGCTTACCTGCCTACGGGCCCGGCGGGCCTGGGCCCTTACTGGCCGTGCCGGCCCGGCGGACTCGCGTGCCTGCCGCCCTCACCGGCTCACGAGCCCATCTGGCTCGCGTCTGGCTCGCCTCTGGCTCGCGTGCCGTGCAGGCTCGCTTGCATGTGCGCTCGCGGGCCTTCCTCGCCCACGGCCCGGCGGGCTCGCGCACCGTGCGGGGACCTGCGCGAGGATCGGGGTCTCCGGGCGCACTTCACGGCTTCCGGGGTTCCGGAGACGGCCGGGGACCACCCCACGCCCGTCGGTCGACGACGGACGGCGACGTATGACGTCGGGGGCAGGGGCCGGAGGCCCCAGGCCCCCAGGGGCGCGGGGAACTGCGCGCCCAGCCACCACCCCACCCGCACTCTCCCACCCCCAACCACCCCCCACCCCCTCAGGGCACCCCCACCCCCCCAGCGCACCCCCAGCACCCCAGGGCCCGCCCACACCCGAACCCCCTCACCGCACCCCCCGTACAGTTCGGACCATGACCGATCCGAACGCCGCCACCACCCTCCCCGTACAAGCCGTGATCCTGGCCGGCGGCCAGGGCAGCCGGCTGCGTCCGTACACCGACGACCGGCCCAAGCCGATGGTCGAGATCCCCGGCACGGGAACCCCGATCATCGGCCACCAGCTCGCCTGGCTCGCCGAGGAGGGCGTGACCCACGTCGTGGTCAGCTGCGGCCACCTCGCGGACGTGCTCAAGGAGTGGCTCGACGGGGCCGACCTTCCGGTCGAGGTCACCACGGTCGTCGAGACGGAGCCCCTCGGACGCGGCGGCGGCCTCAAGTACGCGGCCGCCCACCTCCCCCACCCCGACCAGCCCTGGTACGCCACGAACGGGGACATCTGGACCCGGTTCTCGCTGCGCGACATGGCGGACTTCCACACCGAGCGGGCCGCCACCGCGACCCTCGCGCTGGCCCGGCCGCGCATCCCCTGGGGCGCCGTGCAGACGGACGGCTTCGGTCACGTCACCGACTTCATCGAGGCGCCGCCCACGACGTACGAGATCAACGCGGGTGTGTACGTCTTCTCCGCCGAGTTCGCCGCGCTGCTCCCCGAACTCGGGGACCACGAGCGGACCACCTTCCCGCGGCTGGCCCGTGAGCTGAAGCTGGCCGGCTTCCCGCTCCCCCAGGGCTCCTACTGGCGGGCCATCGACACCGCCAAGGACCTGACCGAGGCGGCCAAGGAACTCGCCGCCCTCCGCTGAGCCAAAGCCCCCGGTAACGACCCACGCCCGACGCGCGGATCCCCGCGCCGTTCGGCGCGGGGATCCGGTTGGGTTCGTCGTGCGTGCTGCCGGTGGGCTCAACCCAGGATGCCGCCCACCGGCCCATCTACCCCAACAGGCCGCCCACCAGGCCCGGTTCACCGGAGGTCGAGCCTCCGCCTCCCGAGCCGCCCGGCGTGCTGTCGCCGCCGGTGGTGCCGCCCGTGGTCGGGCCCGCAGTGGTGCTGGGGGCCTGCTCCGCCGGGGTGGTCTGCTGGGGCGGGGCCTGACCCCCGGTGCCCTGGGTCTGGCTGGGCGCGCCGGTCGTACCCGCCGTACCGGCGGTGCCGGTGTCCCGGGTGGCGTCCGGGGTCGCGGCGGCGCCCGCCGTGGGGGCCGCCGTGGTGGCGCCCTGGGTAGGTGTCGTGGACGCCGAGGGAGTGCGCTGGCGCCGCTCGCCGGGCTCCGAGGGAAGCGGCGTGCCGGGCAGTTCGTTGCGCGGGGCCTCGCCGGGGCCGGGGACGACGACCCGGTCCGCGTCCCGGACGGCACCGCCGAGCAGCGAGCCGAGCAGCAGCGTCAGGCCGGTCACGATGGCGGTGATCAGGGCGCCCCGGCGCAGCACGTAGCGGCGCAGGTCCCAGATGTCGGCGCGCGGACCGAGCCTGCGCCAGGCGCTGCCCGCCAGACGGCCGTCCACGGAGTAGACGGGGGCACCGGCGATGATCAGCGGCGACCAGGCGGCGAGGTAGATGATGTCGGGGGCGTCGTAGACCGGGACGCTCTTCCAGCTCACGGTGAGCAGCAGCGCGGCCGACAGCAGCGCGCCCACCACAGCGGCGACCCGCTGCCAGCAGCCCAGGATCGTGAGGACACCCACGATGACCTGGAAGAAGGCGATCACCAGACCGGAGCCGACCGGGTGCTCCAGGGCGAACTGGCGCAGCGGCTCGGCGACTTCCCAGGGGTGCAGGGTGTTGAGCCACTTCACCATCGAGCCGCGCTTGCCGCCGTCGAAGTAGACGGGGTCGCAGAGCTTGCCCATGCCGGCGTAGATGGAGATGAAGCCGAGGAAGATGCGCAGCGGGAGGAGGACCACGCCCAGGTTCATGCGGCGGCCCGGGTAGTAGGCGTGCCGCGCGGGGTCGTCGCCGTGCCGGCGGCCGCGGGGCTCCTCCTCCGGCTCCGCGAACTGCTCCTCGTCGTACCCGAGTTCCTCGTCGTACGCGCTGCCGACCCGGCGCATGTCGGGCAGCAGCCGGGTGCCCTCGCCGTCGGGCGGGGTGCGCTGGGCGCCCACGAGCGGGGTCTCGACGGTCTGCGCGAGATCGTCGTAACCGTCGCCGCCGTAGGACTCGTCGAGGCGCGGGATGACCTGTGTGGCGCCGGCGTCGGCCGGTTCGTCGGCGTGGGTGACGCCGGCGCCCCGCACCGCCTGGAGGAGCCGGTGGGCGCCGGTGTCGTCGGGGGCGGACTTGCCGCTCCAGACGACGGGCCGGCGTCGGGCGGCGGGCGCGGCGCCGACCACGGGCATGCGGGCGGTGTCCTCGGCGGCGCTCAAGTGCCGTGCGATCCGCGGCGATTGGCTGCGCCTCGTCGACGCGCCCAACTGCACGCGGAAACTCGCGTGATTGACGATGATCTGCGCCGGATCGCTCGGCACCTTCACCATGCTCAGCGCGGGAGCGTCGTCGAATCCCGACGAGCGGTCCCCCGTGGGTGTGCGGGGTGTTCTGGTGTCCACACTCATCTAACCGAGTGACGTGTGGTTAGGACACTGCTTTGACCTGCCGGATCTGTCCGGACCGCGTCAAGCTTGCCCTGCACGACCGGATTGCCCCGTACGGGCGACGGTACGGACGCGCGTTCAGCCGCGTCGGCGCGCCGCCTCGTACAGCACGATCCCCGCCGCCACACCGGCGTTGAGCGACTCGGCGCCACCCGGCATCGGGATCCGCACCCGGACGTCGCAGGTCTCCCCGACCAGCCGGGACAGGCCCTTGCCCTCGCTGCCGACGACGATGACGACCGGGCCGCCGAGCGCTTCGAGGTCGCCCAGTTCGGCCTCGCCGTCGGCGGCGAGACCGACGACCGTGATCCCGGCCTTCTTGTACTGCTCCAGGGCGCGCGTGAGGTTGGTGGCGCGGGCGACCGGGGTGCGCGCGGCGGTACCCGCCGACGTCTTCCAGGCGCCGGCCGTCATCCCGGCCGCGCGCCGCTCGGGCACGACGACGCCGTGGCCGCCGAAGGCGGAGACGGAGCGCACGACGGCGCCGAGGTTGCGCGGGTCGGTCACCCCGTCGAGCGCCATGATCAGCGGGTCCTCGCCCGCGTCCGCCGCGGCGTCCGCGAGGTCCTCGGGGTGGGCGTACTCGTACGGCGGGACCTGGAGGACCAGGCCCTGGTGGTTGAGGCCGTTGGTCATCCGGTCCAGCTCGGGACGCGGGGCCTCCATCAGGTTGATGCCGCCGCGCTCGGCCGCGAGCTGGAGCGCCTCGCGCACCCGCTCGTCGTTGTCGATGAACTGCTGGACGTAGAGCGTGGACGCCGGGACGCCCTCGCGCAGCGCCTCGACGACCGGGTTGCGCCCGACGACCAGCTCGGACGTCGACCGGCCGCCGCCGCGCCGCTGCGTCTGCGGACGGCCCTGGGCGCGTCGCACCTTCGCGTTGGCGGCGCGCTGCTTGGCGTGCCCCTTGCGCATCTCGGCGGGCGGCGTCGGCCCCTTGCCTTCCAGGCCCCGGCGCCGCTGGCCGCCACTGCCGACCTGCGCGCCCTTCTTGCCGGACATGCGGCGGTTGTTCGCGGCCATGACCTACCCGTCTGTGTGTAGCGGTGGAAAACGTACGTCTATGCAGTGTGCCGCCCGGAGGGCCGGGCGGCACAATCGATCACTGCGTTCAGCGCGCGCCGAGGCTCCAGCGGGGCCCCTGCGGACTGTCCTCGATGGCCAGGCCCGACTGCTTGAGCTGGTCCCGGATGGCGTCCGCGGTCGCCCAGTCCTTGCGGGCCCTGGCGGACTCCCGCTGGTCGAGGACCAGGCGCACGAGGCTGTCGACGACGCCGTGCAGGTCCTCGCCCCGGTCGCTCTCACCCGCCCAGTGCGGGGCCAGCGGGTCCAGGCCGAGGACGCCGAGCATGGCGCGCACCTCGGCGAGGCGGGCCACGGCGGCTTCCTTGTCGTCGGCGGCGAGGGCGGAGTTGCCCTGCCGGACGGTGGTGTGGACGACGGCGAGCGCCTGCGGCACGCCGAGGTCGTCGTCCATCGCCTCGGCGAAGGCGGTCGGCACCTCGCCGGCCGGCTCCACGGCGTGGCCGGCCAGCTCGACGACGCGCTGCACGAAGCCCTCGATCCGCGCGAACGCGGCCTCGGCCTCGCGCAGGGCCTCCTCGCTGTACTCGATCATCGACCGGTAGTGCGGGGTGCCGAGGTAGTAGCGCAGCACGACGGGGCGCCAGTTCTTGACCATCTCGCTGACGAGCACGGAGTTGCCGAGCGACTTGGACATCTTCTCGCCGCTCATGGTGACCCAGGCGTTGTGCACCCAGTACCGGGCGAACTCGTCGCCGAAGGCCTTGGCCTGGGCGATCTCGTTCTCGTGGTGCGGGAAGATCAGGTCCAGGCCGCCGCCGTGGATGTCGAAGGCGGAGCCCAGGTACTTGTGGGCCATCGCCGAGCACTCCAGGTGCCAGCCGGGCCGGCCCCGGCCCCACGGTGTCTCCCAGCTCGGCTCGCCCGGCTTGACCGCCTTCCACATCGCGAAGTCCCGGCTGTCCCGCTTGCCCGTCTCGCCCTCGCCGGAGGGCTGGAGCAGGTTGTCCAGCTCCTGGTTGGACAGGCGCAGATACTCGGGGAAGGACTTCACGTCGAAGTAGACGTTGCCGTCGGCCTCGTAGGCGTGGCCGCGCTCGATCAGGCCGCGCATCATCTCGACCATCTCGGTGACATGACCGGTGGCCCGCGGCTCGTACGTGGGCGGCAGGCAGCCGAGGGCGTCGTAGCCGTCGTTGAAGGCCCGCTCGTTCTCGTACCCGATGGACCACCAGGGGCGGCCCTGGTCGGCGGACTTGGTGATGATCTTGTCGTCGATGTCCGTGACGTTGCGGACGAACGTGACGTCGTAGCCGCGGTACTCGAACCAGCGGCGCATGATGTCGAAGTTCAGCCCGGACCGGATGTGGCCGATGTGCGGGGCCGCCTGCACGGTGGCGCCACAGAGGTAGATCGAGACACAACCCGGCTTGAGCGGGGTGAAGTCACGGATCTGCCGGGCGCTGGTGTCGTACAGGCGAATAGTCACGAGTCCAGGGTAGTAGGCGGAAGCGGGTGCCTCCGACGGTTGTGGACAACACTCAGGCTGTGGTGCGCGCCACCAGTGCGGTCGCCACGGCCATCAGTCCCTCACCCCTGCCGGGGAACCCCAGTCCGTCGGTCGTGGCGCCGGAGACCGAGACCGGCGCCCCGGCCGCCTCCGAGAGGACCTTCTCGGCCTCCTCCCGGCGCTTTCCGATCTTCGGCCGGGGGCCGACCACCTGCACCGCGACGTTGCCGATGACGAAGCCGGCCGCGCGGACGATCCGCGCCGCCTCCGTCAGCAGGACGACCCCGGAGGCGCCCGACCACTCGGGGCGCCCGGTGCCGAAGTGCTTGCCCAGGTCGCCGAGGCCGGCCGCGGAGAAGAGCGCGTTGCAGGCGGCGTGGGCGACGACGTCGGCGTCGGAGTGTCCGGCGAGCCCGGTGCCCTCGCCCTCCCACTTCAGGCCCGCGCACCACAGCTCGCGGCCCTCCTCGAAGGCGTGGATGTCGGTGCCGATGCCCACCCGGGGCAGCAGGGGTGCCTCAGAAGCCATCGTTGAGCCTCCGGCGCGCCAGGACCGCCTCGGCCAGGACCAGGTCCAGCGGGCGGGTCACCTTGAACGCCTCCTCGTGGCCGGGCACCACCACGACGGTCAGGCCGAGCTGTTCGACCATGCCGGCGTCGTCGGTGACCTCCCCGGTGACCGTCTCGTGGGCGCGGACCAGGGTCTCCCGGTCGAAGCCCTGCGGGGTCTGCACGGCGCGCAGCCGGGCCCGCAGCGGAGTGGCGACCACCGGTTCGGGCTCGCCCTCGCCGGCGGGTTCGACCTCCTTGACGGTGTCGGCCAGCGGCAGCGCGGGGACGACCGCGGGGGCGCCCTCGCGCACGGCCTCGATCACGGCGTCGACGGTGTCGACCGGTACGAGCGGCCGGGCGGCGTCGTGGACGAGGACGATGCCGTACTCGGGCGGCAGCGCTTCCAGGCCGAACCGCACCGACTCCTGGCGGGAGTCCCCGCCGGGGACCACCAGGAAGTCGGTCCGCTCGGGCAGGGCGTGCGATTCGAGCAGGGACTTCACCTCGGCGGCGTCCTCGGGCGGGGCCACGACGACGACCAGGGAGACGGCGCGGGACGCGGCCATCGCGCGTACCGCGTGGATGAGCATCGGGGTGCCGCCCAGCGCGCGCAGGGCCTTGGGGGCGCCGGGTCCGAGGCGGACACCGCGGCCGGCGGCCGGAATCACCGCGGCCGTGCGGGTGCTCGTACCGGCCTGCGCGGGCGAGG
Source organism: Streptomyces sp. NPDC048002 (assembly GCF_040653275.1). Lineage (NCBI taxonomy): Bacteria > Bacillati > Actinomycetota > Actinomycetes > Kitasatosporales > Streptomycetaceae > Streptomyces > Streptomyces sp. NPDC048002. Next base: position 516,414 of record NZ_JBEZNL010000002.1, read on the forward strand.
GGCGCGATTCGTCAGACATCGGTTCCTGTCAGGTTTGTGTTCCGGCCTGGCGTGGGTATGGCCTGGGAAGTGCCGGGCGCGACGCCTTGACCGGACCCTTCCGTGACACCGGTCGAGCCAGCTGCCCGGGCCCGGCACGATCATTATCGGGGGCAGTCGTTCTCGACGACTTTCCGAGGTCGCACCGGGAAGATGTCCCGGGGGGCACAGGATGTCCCGTGCGCAGGACGTCCCTGGGTGCGGCGGGAAGCCCGGGAAGCCTGGGTGCGCAGCGGGAAGACGGACGGCGTACGGCGAAGAGGTCCGGCGTGGGACGCCACGCGGAAGCGAACATGCCGCAGCGCCCGGCGACAGCAATGCGTCATCGGGCACCGCGGCACTTCTTTGCGGCACTTCTCTCAACTGCGCAGCAATGGGCTGAGCCTGCCGTGAGCGGGCGTCAGGACGCGAGGACCTCGTCGAGCAGGGCCTCCGCCTTGTCCTCGTTCGTGTTCTCCGCGAGGGCCAGCTCGCTCACCAGGATCTGCCGGGCCTTGGCGAGCATGCGCTTCTCACCTGCGGAGAGTCCTCGCTCGCGCTCACGACGCCACAGGTCACGCACGACTTCCGCGACCTTGATGACATCGCCGGAGGCGAGCTTCTCCAGATTTGCCTTGTAACGACGGGACCAGTTCGTGGGCTCCTCGGCGTACGGCGCGCGCAGCACCTCGAAGACCCGGTCCAGCCCGTCCTGACCGACCACATCACGCACGCCGACGAACTCCGCATTGTCCGCTGGCACACGTACCGTCAGGTCACCCTGGGCGACCTTCAGCACCAAGTAGGTCTTGTCCACGCCTTTGATCTGGCGAGTTTCGATAGCCTCGATCAGCGCGGCCCCGTGATGGGGATAGACCACGGTGTCGCCAACCTTGAACGTCATGTGACAGGTACCCCTTCCGTGGCTATCCAGGGTAACACGGAAACGGCGGGTTCTGAATGGCGTTTTCGCAGGTCAGGGCATATCTCGGGGCTTGACAACAGCAACAGGAACGTGCTGCGCGAGCCGACCGGAGGGAGGTATTCGCAGGTCGGAGCGGCTGTTCAGGGGAGGAGAAACGCGCACGTTACACACATCCGGAGCCCCCGCCAAGCGGACTAACATCCCGATATGTCCGCTTCCGCATGTGCGACTTCCGCTACTCCGTTCGGTGACCTTCGGCCGGCTCCCGGGCGATTCCGGAATTGATCACCGGGGCGGCCGACGCACAGTCGTTGATCCATTTCCGGAGGTCCGCGCATTCCTTCACGGAAATTTCGCGCACCGGTGTCCCGGGTATGCGCACGGGACTTATGCGAATGGGGGACGCGCCCGGCTTCAAAGTGACCCGCGGGTCACTTGTGGTCGACGGGACGGGTGATGCGGACGGCTCATGTCGGACTCAGGGGAGGGTCGGGTGCGGCCGCGCGGGAACGGCTCGGTAACCTAAGGCCGCTGACAGATACTTAGGGCGGCTTTATGCGCCCGCCCCGTTCGAGTCAAGGAGTTGCCGCCGCCGTGAGCAGCAGCCTTCGACGCGGCGCACTCGCTGCCGCCGCGATCACGTTCTCGATTCTCCCGCTCGCCGCGTGCGGCGCAGGCAACAACGCACAGACCCTGGAGGTCAAGCCGGACAACGCGGCCACCACGGTCGGCGACATCATGATCCAGAACGCCGTCGTCGTCACCCAGCCCGACGCGGAGGCGAGCGGCCCGGCCGCCGTCGCCGCGACGCTGTTCAACAACGGCACCAGCGCCCAGAAGCTGGAGTCGATCATCGTCGACGGCGCCGACGGCCCGGTGACGCTGAAGGCCGCCAAGGGGGGCAGCCTGACCGTCCCGGCCGGCGGTTCGCTGGTCATCGGCGGCGCGGACAACGCGTCAGCGGTGCTGGAGGCCACCCCGGAGACCGTCCAGGACGGCGCCGCCCAGAAGGTGACCTTCGCCTTCAGCGAGACCGGTGACGTGAGCCTGCGCGCCTTCGTGGTCCCCGCCGAGAGCTACTTCACCGCCTGGGGCCCGACCAAGGTGCCGGCCGCCCCCAGCGAGGACACCGCCACCCCGAGCACCGAGCCGACGGACGGGGCCACCTCGACCGAGGAGCCGACCGGGGACGCGTCCAGCACCCCCGACGACTCGACCACCCCGACCGACGCCACCTCGGCCTCGGCCACGGAGCAGGCGGCCGCCGGCCACTGAGCCGCACGCACGCCGAAGGGCGGGCCCCTCCTCCGATCCACCGGAGGAGGGGCCCGCCCTTCGCGCAAGCGCTGTTTACGGCTCGAACTTGTAGCCCAGACCGCGCACCGTCACCAGGTAGCGCGGCGCGCCCGGGTCCGGCTCGATCTTGGCGCGCAGCCGCTTGACGTGGACGTCGAGGGTCTTGGTGTCCCCGACGTAGTCGGCGCCCCAGACCCGGTCGATGAGCTGCATCCGGGTCAGCACCCGGCCCGCGTTGCGCAGGAGCATCTCCAGGAGGTCGAACTCCTTGAGCGGCAGGTCGACCTTCGAGCCGGAGACCGTGACCACGTGACGGTCGACGTCCATCCGGACCGGACCCGCCTCCAGAGCGGCCGGGGTGACCTCCTCGGGCTCGCCGCGGCGGCGCAGGACGGCCCGGATACGGGCGACCAGCTCGCGCGAGGAGAAGGGCTTGGTGACATAGTCGTCGGCTCCTATTTCCAGGCCGACGACCTTGTCGATCTCGCTGTCCTTGGCGGTCACCATGATGACGGGGACGTTGGAGCGGCCGCGCAGCTGGCGGCAGACCTCGGTGCCCGGCAGGCCGGGCAGCATCAGGTCGAGGAGGACGAGGTCGGCGCCGTTGCGCTCGAACTCGTCGAGTCCGTCGGGCCCGGTGGTCGCGACCGCGACCTCGAAGCCCTCCTTGCGGAGCATGTACGACAGGGCGTCTGAGAAGGATTCCTCGTCCTCGACGACGAGCACTCGGGTCACGGAAGGACCTCCGGGGCGGAAAGCGTTTCGTACGCGGCTGAGTCGGGGGGTGTGTCGTGGGACGGGTCGGCGGGGCGCCCTTCCTCGTCGTCGAGGACGGGATGCTGCTGAGCTCGGTCGCGGGCCGCGCCCGCCTCCGGCAGTCTCAGGGTGAACGTGGAGCCCTGTCCCTCGGAACTCCACACCGTGACCTCCCCGCCGTGCGAGGCGGCCACGTGCTTGACGATCGCCAGCCCGAGCCCCGTGCCACCGGTGGCGCGGGAGCGGGCCGGGTCGACGCGGTAGAAGCGCTCGAAGATGCGCTCCTTGTCCTTGTCGGAGATGCCGATGCCCTGATCGGTCACGGCGATCTCGATGTGGTCGCCGCCCTGTGCGGGCAACCGGCGGGCGGCTATGCCGACGCGGGTGCGGGCGGGCGAGTAGTTGACGGCGTTCTCGACGAGGTTGCCCAGGGCCGCCGCGAGCTGGCCGCGGTTGCCCCAGATGCTCAGGTCGGCGGTGCCGCCGGCGGCCATGGTGATCTGCTTGGTGCCGGCCGCGTGCCGGCAGCGGTCGATGGCCTCGGCCACCAGTTCGTCGACCCGGACCGGCTCGGCGTCCTCCAGCGGGTCGTCGTTCTGGACCCGGGAGAGGTCGATCAGCTCCTGCACCAGGTTGGTGAGCCGGGTCGCCTCGATCTGCATGCGTCCGGCGAACCGCTCCACGGCCTCCGGGTCGTCCGAGGCGTCCATGACGGCCTCGGAGAGCAGGGAGAGGGCGCCCACCGGAGTCTTGAGCTCATGGCTGACGTTGGCCACGAAGTCACGTCGTACGGCTTCTATCCGCCGGGCCTCGGTGAGGTCCTCCACGAGGAGCAGCACCAGGCGGGAGCCGAGGGGGGCGACCCGGGCGGAGACCGCGAGGGCCTCGCCGCGGCCGGTGCCGCGCCGGGGCAGATCCAGCTCGACCTGCCGTATCTCGCCGTCGCGCCGGGTGTCCCGGGCCATCTGGAGCATCGGCTCCACGGAGAGCCGGCCGCCCCGCACCAGACCGAGCGCGTATGCGGCCGAGCTGGCCTTGACGACGGCGTCGGCCTCGTCCAGTACGACCGCGGAGGAGCGCAGCACGGACAGGACCGTGTCCACGCCCGGCGGCAGGACCGGGTCGGTGTGCAGGGAGGTTCGGGTGGGTCGCGCCTGGTCGCGTTCGCTCCAGCGGAACGCCAGCATGGCGATGACACCGGTGAGTACCCCGGCGATCGCTGCCGCTGCGGCGACCGCCGCGTTCACGTCCATGCCTCCAGGTTAGGCACGCCGACGGTCATGGCCACAGCCATCCGAGTGCGACCTCGAACACTCGTCGCCCAGAGTTCACCTGAGAGCTAGCAGTGGTTCATTTGGGGTGGCAGAAACGGACGCGTGCAGGTCAGACGGTATGAGGGTGGGGTGCGATAGCGCCGGTTCAGCAGGACGTGCACACTGGCCCCGGCCCCCGGAACCCCAAGAGACACGTACGAGAGGGAACCCTCATGCGGGACGCGTACCACGAGGAACTTGACTCGATCAGCGACAGCCTGGTGGAGATGGCCCGCCTGGTCGGGTCGGCCGTCGGGCGGGCCACGACGGCCATCCTCGACTCCGACCTGAAGCTGGCCGAGAGCGTGATCGAGGCCGACCAGAAGGTCGACGACCTCCAGCACGACCTGGAGGCGCGCGCGATAGCCCTCCTCGCCCGGCAGCAGCCGGTCGCCACCGATCTGCGGATCGTCGTCACCTCGCTGCGGATGTCCGCCGACCTGGAGCGCTCCGGCGACCTGGCCCAGCACGTGGCCAAGCTGACCCGGCTGCGCTACCCCGAGCGCGCGATCCCCAACGACCTGCACGCCACCATCCTGGAGATGGGGCAGCTCGCGCAGCGGCTGATGGCGAAGGCCGCCGAGGTCATCGTGACCAAGGACATCGACCTCGCGCTCCAGATGGAGACCGACGACGACGAGATGGACCTGCTGCACCGCACGCTCTTCCAGCACCTGATGGACGAGCGCTGGAAGCACGGCATCGAGACGGCCGTCGACGTGACCCTGCTGGGCCGCTACTACGAGCGGTTCGCCGACCACGCGGTGGCCGTCGCCAAGCGTGTGGTGTTCCTGGTGACCGGTGAGCACGCCGACGAGCTCCAGCAGGACCTGCCGCCGGTGACGGGCGTCGAGGGCGCCTGAGAACGCTCGGGGGCGCGTGCGGGAAAACCCCGTGCGCCGTTGATGCGCCCTGGGGTGCGGGCATGAAATGGGGAGCAGGCATCAGCCTGCCTCGACGAGGAGGGACCATGGCCGACTCCCCCGGCACGCCCGGCACCACACCCGACCCCGCGCAGGAGCGCCGGACCGAGCAGCCAGCGGAGATCAGGAACCTGACCCTGATCGCCGCGTGCGGCTGCGGTTCGGGCTGCGGCTGCGGGTGCCAGTCGGGCAACCCGTGCCAGTGCGGTTGATCCGTATCCCCTGTGACGACGGTGAAGGGCCCCGGTGAAGGACGCCGGGGCCCTTCGTCATGCCGTCGGCCGGGCACGGGCGCAGCATGGAGGGGAGAGCCCGGAGCCCGCAGGAACGGAAGGAGCCATGCCATGCCCCAGTTCATGGACGTACACCACCACATGAAGGGCATCACGGCCGACCAGCTGCGCGAGGCGCACAACGCGGACCTCGCGATCGAGAAGGACGAGCAGGTCCACTTCAAGCAGGCGTGGGCGGACCCGGAGTCCGGCGTCGTCTACTGCCTCTCCGAGGCGCCCTCGGCCGAAGCGGTCCAGCGCATCCACGAACGCGCCGGCCACAAGGCGGACGAGGTCCACGCCGTACCGCTGACGGTCTGAGCCCCGTCCCCGCGTCAGTCAGCCGCGCGCGGTTCGCCGTGCCGTCTCGCGGGCCCCGGCGAGGGCTCGGTGCCTGAGGCCGCCGCCGAACAGCTGGATCCCGGCGGCCGCCAGGACGTCCTCGCTACCGACGGTCCGCCGGTCCCCCGCGCGGACGGACCGCTGCGCGGGGGCCTCCTTGAGGAGCGGAGTCGGGGGTGCGGACGGCTCGTCCGGCGTCACGAGGGTGACCGTGCCGAAGCCTCGGGCCCCGCCCTCGCGCACGACCATGGCGGCGTCCCGGGCGAGGTCCGTCAGGAACACGCTGGCGATGCCGTCCAGATCACGGACGAGCGCCGGGACGGCCGTCGCGCCCCGGCTCCGCAGCAGCTTCCTGACCCCGGCCTCGAACCGGTGGGCACCGGCCACGGCACGCGGCTTGCGCGACCCGCGGCCGGCGTCGCGCGCACCACCGGTCAGGCCGCGGAAGGTCGGGCTGTGCTCGTACCACCGGCACCCCACCTCCAGCTCGACGTCCCGGTCGAGCGCCGAGAGCAGGTCCCCGGTGGTCAGCCTGCTCCGGTGCGCCTCCGCCGCCGCTCTCCGCGCGCCGTCGACGATCTCCGCCAGCACGGTCCCGGTCACCGAGGCGGCGGCCCACGCGGCGGCCCGGGAGACCTGCAGCGGGGTCACGTCCCGGAACACGGCCCTGACGAGCGACGGCTTGAACGGCACGACATCCATGACACTCCCCTCAGGTCCCCGACAGCGAAAACGCCCCCGATCCGCGCCGTTCGCGCAGGTCGGGGGCGTGATCGCGAAGGTTACTTCTTCTTGCCCTGGTTCTTGACCGCCTCGATCGCCGCCGCGGCCGCCTCGGGGTCGAGGTAGGTGCCGCCGGGGTTGAGGGGCTTGAAGTTCTCGTCCAGCTCGTAGGCCAGCGGGATGCCCGTCGGGATGTTCAGGCCCGCGATGTCGGCGTCGGAGATGCCGTCGAGGTGCTTGACGAGGGCGCGCAGGCTGTTCCCGTGGGCCGCGACCAGGACCGTGCGGCCGGCCAGCAGGTCGGGGACGATGCCGTCGTACCAGTACGGGAGCATGCGGGCGACGACGTCCTTCAGGCACTCCGTGCGGGGACGGAGCTCCGGCGGGATGGTCGCGTAGCGCGCGTCGCCGGACTGGGAGAACTCGGTGCCGTCCTCCAGCGGGGGCGGCGGGACGTCGTAGGAGCGGCGCCACAGCATGAACTGCTCCTCGCCGAACTCGGCGAGCGTCTGGGCCTTGTCCTTGCCCTGGAGGGCGCCGTAGTGACGCTCGTTCAGGCGCCACGAGCGGTGGACGGGGATCCAGTGGCGGTCCGCGGCCTCCAGCGCCAGCTGGGCCGTGCGGATCGCGCGCTTCTGGAGGGACGTGTGGACCACGTCGGGCAGGAGATCGGCGTCCTTCAGGAGCTCGCCACCGCGGACCGCCTCCTTCTCGCCCTTCTCGTTGAGGTTGACGTCCACCCAGCCGGTGAACAGGTTCTTCGCGTTCCACTCGCTCTCGCCGTGGCGGAGGAGGATCAGCTTGTACGGTGCGTCGGCCATGGGAGGGAGCGTAATCGAACCTTCTGATCGCTTGCGCGTCCGCCCAGGGGGCGGACGGTTGACGGGATCTGTTAATCGAGTGGCTTCCGGGTACCGCGGCTCCGTAAGTTGTGTCCACCATTCACACCACTTACATCTCGGGGGAGTCCCATGTCCGTCGCCGCCCTCAGGCGTGCCGTCCATGAGTCCGTCTCCGGGCTCCCCCGGGACTTCTGGTGGCTGTGGACGAGCACTCTGATCAACCGGCTCGGCGCCTTCGTCGCCACCTTCATGGCCCTGTACCTGACGCTGGACCGCGGCTACTCCGCCTCCTACGCCGGTCTGGTCGCCTCCCTGCACGGGCTGGGCGGTGTGCTCTCCTCGCTCGGCGGCGGGGTGATGGCCGACCGGCTGGGGCGGCGGCCCACGCTGCTGGTCTCGCAGGTCGCGACGGCCTTCTCGGTGGCGGCGCTCGGCTTCGTGCACCACCCGGTCGCCATCGCGGGCGTCGCCTTCCTCGTCGGCATGGCCTCCAACGCCTCCCGGCCGGCCGTGCAGGCGATGATGGCCGACATCGTCCCGCCCGAGGACCGGGTCCGCGCCTTCTCCCTGAACTACTGGGCGATCAACCTCGGTTTCGCGATCTCCTCCATGGCCGCCGGCTTCATCGCCGCGTACAGCTACCGGGCCGGCTTCCTGATCGAGGCCGCGATGACGCTGGCCTGCGCGATCGTCGTCTTCCTGAAGCTGCCCGAGTCCCGGCCCGAGCCGACCGCGACCGCGAAGGCCGAGGGAGCCGCCGTGGGGCTGGGGACCGTGCTGCGGGACGGGCGGTTCATGGGGGTCGTCGGGCTGTCGTTCCTGATCGCGCTGATCTTCCAGCAGGCCTCCATCGGGCTGCCCGTGGCGATGGGCGAGGCCGGGTTCACCCCGGCCGACTACGGCATGGCCATCGCCGTCAACGGCTTCCTGATCGTCGTGCTCCAGATCCCGGTGACCCGGCTGATCGAGCACCGGGATCCCCGGCGGCTGCTGGTGGTCTCCTCGGTGCTCGCCGGGTACGGCTTCGGGCTGACCGCCTTCGCCGGGTCCGTGGGCGTGTTCGCGCTGACCGTCTGCGTGTGGACGCTCGCCGAGATCGTCAACGCCCCGACCCAGACCAGCCTGGTGGTCCGCCTCTCCCCCACCCACGGCCGCGGCCGCTACCAGGGCATGTACACCATGTCCTGGGCCGTCGCCTCGCTCGTCGCCCCCCTGCTGTCGGGCGCCGTCATCGACCGGTACGGCGCCGAGTGGCTGTGGGGCGTGTGCGCGGTGATCGGCACGGTCGCGGGCATCGGGTACGGGCTGCTCATGCGCCGTGTCCCAGCCGTGGAGACGGTCGCCGAGTCCGCCGTCCCGGTCCGCCAGGAGACCGCGGCCGCCTGATCCCGGGGGCCGTTCAGGGGTGCATCCGCGCCCCCTTCACCACCTTGTCCACGGCGTTGCGCGGCCCGTACAGGGCGATCCCCACCAGGTCCAGGTCAGCGGTGGGAACGGCACGCACGGCGGCCCGGTTGTCCCGGTCGTTGCCGGTGGCGAAGAGGTCGGAGGTGAAGACGGCGCGGGGCAGCGCGCGGGACAGCACGCGCGCGTGGGCCGCGGTCAGCGTCTCCTTGGACGCCTCGAAGACCATCACCGGCTGCCGGAACATCGGCAGGTAGGCCACCGCGTCGGCGTCCTCGTAGGGCTCCCCGATCACCTCGGGCACCTGGGTCCCGAGGCCGCTGACCAGGAACGCGGTCACGTTCAGCCGCTGCCAGGGCTCCAGGTCCTCGCGCAGGACCACGGCGATCTTCGTGTCGAATCGAAAGGGCTGCTCGCTCATACTCCGAGACTGCCGAGAGCGGTACGGCCGCGTCTTGTACGTTTTTTGCATGGCCGCGCAGCCCGAGGTGACCGCCTGGCGTCCCGGTGTCCCGGGTGTCGTCGAGGTCTTCCACGCGCACTTCACCGAGTACGCGTACCCGATGCACGTCCACGAGGCGTGGACCCTGCTCATCGTCGACGACGGCGCCGTCCGCTACGACCTCGACCGGCACGAGCACGGCACCCCGCACGACACGGTGAGCCTGCTGCCGCCGCACGTCCCGCACAACGGCTCCCCCGCCACCCCGGGCGGTTTCCGCAAACGGGTGCTCTATCTGGACACCTCGCTGCTGGGCGAGGACCTCGTGGGTTCCGCAGTCGACACGCCCGACCTGCTGGACCCCGTACTGCGGCGGCGGGTGGGGCAGTTGCACGACGCCCTCGACCGGCCCGGCGAGGAACTGGAGGCGGCGAGCAGGCTGGTGTTCGTCGGGGAGCGTCTGAGGGCCCACCTCAGGCCCTCGCAGGTCACCGGGGTGCCGCGGGCCGATCCGGCCCTCGCCCGGAGACTGCGTGAGCTGCTCGACGCACGTGTCGTGGAGGGCGTCCCGCTGGAGGAGGCCGCCGCGCTGCTGCACGCCCATCCCGCCCACCTGGTACGGGCGTTCAGCTCCGCCTACGGCATCGCGCCGCACCAGTACCTCAACTCCCGGCGCGTCGACCGCGCCCGGCGCCTGCTCCTCGACGGCCTGCGCCCCGGCGAGGTCGCCGCGGCGGCCGGCTTCTTCGACCAGTCCCACCTGAACCGGCACTTCCGCCGCCTGGTGGGCGTCACCCCGGGGCGCTACGCCGACGACCGGCGGGTCAGCCGGCGTCCGCGGGCCGGGTCAGGTGCTTGAAGGCGTCCAGGTTCCGGGTCGACTCGCCCCGTTCGACGCGCCACGCGTACTCCTTGCGGATGGCGCTCGCGAAGCCCAGTTCCAGCAGGGTGTTGAAGGCGCCGTCGGCGGCCTCCAGGGTCTGGCCGAGCAGCCGGTCGAGGTCCTCCGGGGTGACCGAGGACAGCGGGAGCTTCGCGGTGACGTAGATGTCGCCGAGGGGGTCGACGGCGTAACTCACGCCGTACAGCTTGAGGTTGCGCTCCAGCAGCCAGCGGTGGACGCCGGGCTCGTTCTCGTCGGGGTGGCGGATGACGAAGGCGTTGAGGGAGAGGGAGTGGCGGCCGAGCCGAAGGGAGACGGTCGTCGACAGCTTGCGGGTGCCGGGCAGCGTGATCACGTAGGTGCCGGGGTCGGGGTTCTCCCAGGAGAGTTCCGCGTCCTGGAGGAAGTCGGTCACCACCTGCTGCGCATCACCCATGCTGGGAGCGTACGCGACGTCGGTGGGCCTGGGTCGCGGCCGTGTAGACGTCCGCCGTGGCGGCGGCCGAGGCGTCCCAGCCGAAGGAGCGGGCGTGCCGGGCGGCGGCGGCGCCCATGCGGGCGGACAGCTCCGGGTGGTCGGCGAAGTCGCCGAGCACGCGCGCGTAGGCGGCGGGCTGGTGGCCGGAGACCAGGAAGCCGGTGTCCCCGTCGCGCACGGCCACCGGCAGTCCGCCGACCGAGGCGGCCAGCACCGGGGTCCCGGCCGCCTGCGCCTCTATGGCGACCAGGCCGAAGGACTCGCTGTAGGAGGGCATGACCAGGACGGAGGCGGCCCGGAACCAGTCGGCGAGCTGCTCCTGGCCGACCGGCGGCCGGAACCGTACGACGTCGGCGATGCCGAGGCGGGCCGCCAGCTTCTGGAGGCCCTCGGGCTTGGCGAGGCCGCTGCCGCTGGGGCCGCCGACCACCGGGACGATGACCCGGGAGCGCAGCTCGGGGCGTTCGTCGAGCAGGACGGCGACCGCGCGCAGCAGCACGTCCGGTGCCTTCAGGGGCTGGATGCGGCCCGCGAAGAGCGGGATCAGCGCGTCCTGGGGCAGCCCGAGGCGGGCGCGGGCGGCGGCCCGGCCGTCGGCGGGCGAGAAGCGTTCGAGGTTGACGCCGGGGTGGACCACGGCGACCTTGGCGGGGTCGGCGCTGTAGTGGCGTACGAGTTCGTCGGCCTCCTCCGCCGTGTTGGCGATGAGCCGGTCGGCGGCGGCGACGATCTGGGTCTCGCCGATGACCCGAGCGGCGGGCTCGGGGGTGTCGCCCGCGGCGAGGTTGGCGTTCTTGACCTTGGCCATGGTGTGCATGGCGTGCACCAGGGGGGTGCCCCAGCGCTGGGCGGCGAGCCAGCCGACGTGGCCGGAGAGCCAGTAGTGCGAGTGGACGAGGTCGTAGTAGCCGGGCCGGTGGCCCGCCCACGCCTGCATCACGCCGTGGGTGAAGGCGCAGAGCTGGGCGGGGAGTTCCTCCTTGGCGAGGCCCTCGTAGGGGCCCGCGTCGACGTGCCGGACGAGGACGCCGGGGGCCATCTCGACGGTGGGCGGGAGGGCGGCCGTGGTGGCGCGGGTGAAGATCTCGACCTCGATGTTGATCGCGGCGAGGCGCTGCGCGAGTTCCACGATGTAGACGTTCATGCCGCCGGCGTCGCCGGTGCCGGGCTGGTGCAGCGGTGAGGTGTGCACGGAGAGCATCGCGACCCGGCGGGGGCGGCGGTGCAGCCGCAGCCGCGAGGGAGCGGCCGCGGAGCGACGCCCGAGCCTGCTGACGTAGTGGCTCACGTGGCGTTCCTCCTCGCTGCGGGCATGCCTGAGGGAGGACGTGCGGGGCCCTCCAGGGGATGCAACACCGGAGGGCGCGGCTCCATTTCCGGGCCGGGCGTCTTTGCCGAATCATTACCGGAACTCGCTCAACCGTTCGACGAAGGGCTGCGTCCGTAGGGGAGGCACCGGGGCGCATACCCTCGTAGGCATGACAGCCCGCGCCACCCCTCGCCCCGTGGGAACGGTGACGCGCGGGACCACCAACCCCAACCGGCTGCGCCGCATGGACCGCTGGATCGCGGCGACGCACGGCGCCGAACTGCGCCGCGCCGGCGGCCGGGCGGTCGCCGTCGACCTCGGCTACGGCGCCGCCCCCTGGACCGCGGTGGAACTGCTCGGACGGCTGCGCACGGTCGCGCCGGACGTGCGCGTGGTCGGCGTCGAGATCGAACCGGCCCGGGTCGCCGCGGCCCGCCCCTACGCGCGCGAGGGCCTCACCTTCCGGCACGGCGGCTTCGAGATCCCCGTCCCGGAGCGGCCGCTGCTGGTCCGGGCCGCCAACGTGCTGCGGCAGTACGACGAGCAGCGGGTGGCCGAGGTGTGGGAGCGGCTGTGCGCACGGCTGGCGCCGGCCGGGGACGGCTCCCGGGGCGGGCTGCTGGTCGAGGGGACCTGCGACGAGATCGGGCGGCGGCACGTGTGGGTCGCGCTGGGGCCCGAGGGGCCGCGCACGGTGACCTTCGCGACCCGGCTCGGCTCGCTGGAGCGGCCCTCGGACCTCGCCGAGCGGCTGCCCAAGGCGCTCATCCACCGCAACGTCCCCGGCGAACCGGTGCACGCCTTCCTGCGCGACTTCGACCGCGCCTGGGCCGCCGCCGCGCCCTACGCCTCCTACGGCGCCCGCCAGCGCTGGATCCGGACGGTCCGCCGACTCGCCGCCGACTGGCCGGTGCTGGACGGCCCGGCGCGCTGGCGGCAGGGGGAAGTGACGCTGGCCTGGGCGGCGTTGGCCCCGGCCGGCTGAGGCGACGCCGACCGGCACCGAGGACCGCGCGGCGAACCGCGCACCGGACCGCGCACCGGACCGCGGGGAACGATCTCCCTGAGTCGTTCGTCACACAGGCGGGGAGATCGTCATGCCGGGGTGGGAACGGGGGGAAGGAGCAGGTTGCGCCGCCTCTGTCGTTTTGGGCCGGGACGTGGCACGATCCCCCGGGCGACCGTAAGTTACTGACGGTAAATCAGGTTGGGGGAAGAGGTATGGGTACGGGCAGGCGCGGCCTCATCACCATCGCCGTCACCGTGGTGTGCGCGGTGACCGTGCTGGCGGCCCCCGGGACCGCGTTCGCGAGCCCCACCCCCTCCCCCACACCGAGTGCGAGCGCCACGCCGGGCGCGTCCTCCGCGCCGACCCCTGTGACCAACAAGGACCTTGAGGCCGTCCGCAAGAAGCTGGACCGCCTCTACCACGAGGCCTCCGTCGCCACCGACGCCTACAACCTGGCCGAGGACAAGGCCGAGCGGCAGTCGGCGGAGATCGTGTCCCTGGCGCAGAAGATCGTCAAGGGCAAGAAGAAGCTGGCCGAGCTGAGGAAGCGGGCCGGCGCCGCGGCCGCCGCGCAGTACCGCAACGGCGGACTGCCCGACGAGGCGCACCTGGTGCTCAGCGACGACCCGGCCCAGTTCCTCGACGGCGCCGGCCGGGTGATCCAGGGCGAGCGCGCCACCAAGGGACTGCTCGCCGAACTGAACCGCACCCAGCAGGACTTGGAGCAGTACGCGAAGGACGCCTCCGCGCAGTGGGAGAGGCTGGAGACCAACCGCAAGGCCAGGGCCAAGGCGAAAGCGAAGATCAAGAAGCAGATCTCGGCCGCCGAGAAGCTGGAGTCGGAGCTGGAGGCGGAGGAGAAGGAGCGCCTCGCCGAGCTGGAGCGCCAGGCCGCGCTGCGGGCGCAGACGGAGTGGCTGGACTCCGGCATCCTCGACGCGATCGACGGCGAGGCGTCCGCGCGGGGCAAGAAGGCCGTGGCCTACGCCACCGCGCAGTTGGGCAAGCCGTACGAGTGGGGCGCCGAGGGGCCCGGCACCTTCGACTGCTCCGGGCTGACCTCGCAGGCCTGGGCGGCGGCCGGCCGGCCGATCCCGCGCACCTCGCAGGAGCAGTGGAAGCAGCTCAAGCGGATCGCCGTCGAGGACATGCGCCCCGGCGACCTCATCATCTACAACGACGACGCCAGCCATGTCGGCATGTACGTCGGCGACGGAGCCATCGTGCACGCCCCGAGGCCCGGCCGGACGGTGACCGTGGCGGGGGCCGGCTCAATGCCGATCCTCGCGGTCGTACGACCGGACATCTGAGAGCGAAGTCACCCAAAATTCCCCGGCGGTGACCGGGGCCACGTGACCCACCGCACCCCAAGACCCGCGTGAAACCACGGGCGGACGTGACCTTCGTCATCCCCCGGCACCGGCCACCCTGCCCAACTGCGGTACGGAACGCGGCATATGACAGCGGCCTGAAGCCCAACCGGGTGGCCTGCGCCATTCCTTTGCGGTGCCGACTACCGCTAGGGTCCCCGTCGGTGGGTCGAGGTCCCTCGTCCCCGCCGTGCCCTCGGGGGGAGGGAAGGAACCCAGGACGATGCCCGTACCCGTACCGCGGCAGAGAGCGATCCCGGCCGTGGAGAGTGGTCTGGCGCACGCGGTCATGCCCGCGGCCGGCGGCCCCGCAGCCGGCGGCCCCTCGGCCGAGAGCGCCCCGAAGAAGGGCGCCGTGGCCGAGCAGACCGACACCACGCACCACGCCGGTGCCACCGGCACCGCGCACACCAGCCTGACGCTGCTGCTCATCGAGGACGACCCGGGTGGCTCCACCGTCCTGCCCGAGCTGCAGGACCGGTCGGGCCGGCCGATCCGGGTCCGCAGCGCGCGCAACCTCACCGAGGCCGAGCGGCTGCTCACCGACGACGTCCACTGCATCCTGCTGGACCTCGCGCTGCCCGCGCCGGGCCGCGGCGACGACGGCGACGAGCTCGCCGTGCTCAAGCACGTGCTGGAGCTCGCGCCCCGGCACGCCGTGCTCGCCCTCACCGCCTCCGGCGACACCGAGCGCGGCGAGGAAGCCGTACGGGTGGGCGCCCAGGACTACCTCCTCCGTGACGAGCTGGACGGGCGGCTGCTGAGCCGGGCGATCCGGTACGCGGTGGAGCGGAAACGTTCCGACTCCGCGGAGCGGCGGCTCGCCGAGGGGCGGGTGCGGGCGCAGGAGAACCGCCGGCTGGAGCGCGGGCTGCTGCCCACGCCGCTGCTGGAGGGCTCCTCGCTGCGCTTCGCCGCGCGCTACCGGCCCGGCCGCTCGCGGGCTCTGCTCGGCGGCGACTTCTACGACGTCGTGCGGACCTCGGACGGCACCGTGCACGCCATGATCGGTGACGTCTGCGGGCACGGGCCCGACGAGGCCGCGCTCGGTGTGGAGCTGCGGATCGCCTGGCGGGCGCTGACTCTGGCGGGGCTGTGCGGGGACGAACTGCTCGGGACGCTTCAGCAGGTGCTGGAGCACGAGCGGTCGGACGACGAGATCTTCGCGACGCTCTGCACGGTGGACATCGCGCCCGACGGGCGCCGGGCCGGGCTCTGCCTGGCCGGGCACCCCTCGCCGCTGCTGGCCCGGCCCGGGAAGGCGGCGAAGCTGCTGCCGTACGACAACAACGGGCCCGCGCTCGGGCTGCTGCCCGGCGCGCGGTGGCCTCGGATGCAGGTGGAGCTGGGCGCCGAGTGGAGCCTGATGCTGTACACCGACGGGCTGATCGAGGGGCGGATCGGGCCGGGGCGCGAGCGGCTGGGGCAGGACGGGATGGTGTCCATGGTCCGGCGGCAGCTCGCGGAGGGGCTGCGGGGGGAGGCGCTGCTGCGGTCGGCTGTCGCCGAGGTTCGTGACCTCAACGGGGGCGAGCTGACCGATGACGTGGCTGTGCTGCTGCTCGACCGGGCGCCGTGACCTGCCGGGGGTTCTGAGGAGTTCGCCTGCGGCGGGCTGTTCGCGGCAGGATGCGGGGCGATCGGTGTCGGGCGGCTGACCGTGCGTCGTGGCCGGTCGCGCAGTTCCCCGCGCCCCTGAACGGGCCTAGCGGCCGCCGTTCCAGGGGCCGTAGGGGCCGTCGCTGCTGGAGCCCCGGCGGGTGCTGCGGCCGCCGCCCGGGAGGGAGCGGAGCGCCGGGCGGACGTCGACCATGTAGACGATGGTCGCGATCAGGCCGATGATCGGCAGGAACGACAGGATGTTGAAGATCAGGTTCACCACGAAGGCGAGCCCGAGCACGATCAGCCAGAACGGCTTGGTCTTCTTGTCGGCGGCACGGTAGGCGTCCTCGCGCCGCGTGGCGGCGTCGATCAGCGCGAAGCCGCTGAAAAGGATCAGGGCCATGCTCAACAGCCACATGAAGTTTGCGAAGCCCTGCATCAGCACAACGTCCACCACCCGACTCGGCTCGTCCCTACGCGGTCACCGTACCCGCAACCACTGGCGCGATACCCGGTCAACGGGCCGGGCACCCGGTAAGTGCCCGGCCCGTCCGGTTGTGTCCGCGCGTGCCGCCTACTTCGCGGGCGGGGTCGTCTTCTTCGCGGTGCTCTTGCGCGGAGCGGACTTCTTGGCCACGGGCTTCTTCGCCGGGGCGGCCGGGGCGGCAGCGGCGGCGGGCTTGGGCGCGGCCGGCGCGGGCTCGGGCTTGACCTCGACGGGCTCGGCCTTCGGCTCCACGGCCACGGCGATGTCCTCGATGGACTCGGCGGCCTCGCCGCGCCAGGTCTTCACGGCCTGCTCGCCGTGCTCGGCGACCTTCTCGTAGGTCTCGCGCGCCTTCACGGCGTACTCGGCGGCGACGCCCACCCCGCGCAGCGCGAAGTCCTGGGCGGACTCGCCGAACTTCTTCAGGTCGGCGTCGAGGTTGGTGCCGAGCTTCTTCAGGTCGCCGTCGAGGGTGCTGATGAACTCGCCGACCTTGGCCTGGAGGGTCTCCTGGCGCTCCTTGACGCGGGCCCCGGCCTCCTTGGCGCGCGCGGCGGCCTTCTCCTGGACGGCCTTGGGGTCGGTGCCGCGCACGGCCTCGAACCGGGCCGGGGCCTCGGTGCGCAGCTGCTCCACCAGGCCGGGGACCTTCCTGGCCTGCTGCAGGGCGAGGTCGGCGGTGCCGGCGGCGAAGTAGAGGGGGGTGGGGTCGCTGAAGGTCTTGCGGAGGTCGTCGGTGATGGCCATGGTGATGGTTCTCCCGGATCGCTGGCAGTTGAGGGTTGGGGTGAGTGCGTTCCGCGGGCCGGTGCGGCGGCGGCCGGTCGCCCGGCTCAGCCGGCCGACTGCCGGGGTTCCCGCGGGTCTTCGGTGTCCTTGGAGCCCTGGACGTCGGCCTCGTCGCCGTCGTCGGCCGTGCGGGTGCCGTCGAGCCGGACGGGCCCGGCGTCGTCGCCGGGTTCGGTGCCCGTCATGGCGTCCTCGTCCGCCGCGATCCCGAAGCCGTTCTCCTTGCGGAAGGACTCGTAGATCTGGAGCAGCGCGGTCTTCTGCTGCTCGTTGAGCGTGGGGTCGGCGAGTATGACGGCACGCGTCTCCACCTCGTCCCGGTCGCGCTCGGCGTCGAGGATCCCGGCCCGCACGTACAGCGTCTCGGCGGAGATCCGCAGGGCCTTGGCGACCTGCTGGAGGACCTCCGCGCTCGGCTTGCGCAGGCCGCGCTCGATCTGGCTCAGATACGGGTTGGACACCCCGGCGGCATCGGCGAGCTGCCGCAGCGAGAGCTGGGCGTTGCGCCGCTGCTCGCGCAGGTACTCACCGAGATTGCCGACGTTGAGTGTTGCCATGACTCCACCTTGCCCCAGCCGCGCTAACTATTGCAAGCACCCGCTTGCAATAGTGCGCCACGTCATGTCGCGAGGGGGTCAGCGCCGGGTCAGCGAGGTCTCCGAGCCGATGCGGGTCAGCTTCTCGGGGTTGCGGACGTAGTAGATGCCGGTGATGCGGTCGTCCTCGACACGGATCGCCATCACGCCGTCGGTGACGCCGTCCACGCGGAGCGCGAAGGCCGGGTGGCCGTTCACCACGGTGGGCTCGTAGGCGACCGTGACCTGGGCCTTGCCGATGCCGCCGAGGACGTAGCGGCCCACCCGGTCGGCGCCCACGATCGGCCGGACCGCGGCCTGCTTGATCCCGCCGCCGTCGGACATCAGGACGACGTCGGGGGCGAGGACGTCCAGCAGGCCCTGGAGGTCGCCGGTCTCCAGGGTGCGCCGGAAGGAGTCCAGGGCCGCCCGGGTCCGGCTCGCGGAGACCGGCTCACGCGGGCGCCGCTCCTCCACGTGGAGCCGGGCCCGGTGCGCGATCTGGCGCACGGCCGCGGGGCTCTTGTCGACGGCGGCCGCGATCTCGTCGTAGCCGAGGTCGAAGACGTCCCGCAGCACGAAGACCGCACGTTCGGTCGGCGAGAGCGTCTCCAGGACCAGCATCAGCGCCATCGAGACACTCTCGGCGAGTTCGACGTCCTCGGCCACGTCCGGCGAGGTCAGGAGGGGTTCCGGCAGCCAGGGGCCGACGTAGGCCTCCTTGCGGCGCTGCAGGGCGCGCAGCCGGTTGAGCGCCTGCCGGGTGGTGATCCGCACCAGGTAGGCACGGTGGTCGCGCACCTGCTCCAGGTCGAGGCGGACCCACCGCAGCCAGGTCTCCTGGAGTACGTCCTCCGCGTCGGCCGCCGAGCCGAGCATCTCGTAGGCGACGGTGAAGAGCAGGTTGCGGTGGGCGACGAAGGCCTCGGTCGCCGGGTCGGTGGCGTGATCACTCATGACGGGACTCTCCCCGATGCCCTCGCGGTCTAGGCCACGTGTTCGACGGAGCCGGGGGCGTCCGCGCTCCGGGCCCGGAGGCGCCGCTCGCGGGCCGGGCCGCCGGAGACCTTGTGCAGACGGTACGAACCCGGCTGGTGGGCCTCCTCCGAGAGGTGCTTGACGATGCCCTTGCAGACGAACTCCTTGAGCTTCGCGCCGGGCCGGCCGCCGATGTGGAACCAGACCGCGACGTCGTGGCGGCGGGCGAACTGGAAGATGCCCGCCTCGCGGCCCAGGCTGATGCACTGCCCGGCGAAGGCCTGGTTGAGGGTCTCGGGCTCCTCGCCGTCGATCCGGCTGAGCACGGTGTCGGCGGCCCGCGCGCCGAGCGGCATGGCGGCCTGGCAGCTCATCCGCAGCGGCAGGCCCGAGGGCGCGGCGGAGTCGCCGGCCGCGACGATGCGCGGGTCGTCCACGCTGGTCAGCGTCTCGTCGGTGAGCAGCCGGCCCAGCTCGTCGGTGGTCAGACCGCTGCGCGCGGCGAGGTCAGGTACGCCGAACCCGGCCGTCCACACGGTCACCTCGCTCGGCACCGCACGGCCGTCCTCCAGCCGCACCGTGTCCGGGGTGACCTCGGCGGCGCGGCTGCCCGGACCGTCCAGGACGGTCACCCCGAGCGCGGCCATCCGCCGGGCGACCGAGCGCCGCCCCCGGCGGTGCAGATACGGACCGAGCCGCCCGCCGCAGACCAGGGTCACCGAGCGGCCCTCCTCCGCGAGTTCCGTGGCGGTCTCGATGCCGAGCGGGCCGGCGCCGACCACGGTGACCGGGGCAGACTCGGGGGTGTCCAGGAGCACCGCCCGCAGCCGGTCCGCCTCCTCGAAGGTGGCCAGCGGAAGCGCGAACTCGTCGCACCCGGGCACGCCGGTCCCCGTGCTGCCGCTGCCGACGGCGTAGACGAGGTGGTCGTAGCCGAGCCGCCGGCCGGACGCCAGCTCCACCGCGCGCCCCGCGGCGTCGATCCGGTCCACCGAGTCCACCACCAGCCGCACCCCCTCGGCGAGCACCTCGCGGTACGCCACGACCGCGTCGTCGGACCCGCCGACCAGCTGGTGGAGCCGGATCCGCTCCACGAACGACTCCCGCGGATTGACCACGGTGACCCGCACGCCCGCGCGCAGCGTCAGCCGGTTGGCCGCCATCACTCCGGCGTATCCGCCGCCGACCACCACGATCTCGATGTTCCCCATCACGCCGCCTCCTCGATCCGCTTGCTTCCGTCGATTCGGCATGAAGACACCGGACCCCTCGCGTCTGTGACACGGTGTGACCCGGATCACTTTTCGCCAGGGTCGGGTGCGGACTCCCGGCGGGCCCGGTTCGCCTCCCGCATCACGGCGTAGGCGTCCGCGACCGGGCCCAGGTGGCCCAGCTTCTCGGGGTTGATCACCGAGCGGATGGTGAGGACCCGACCGTCGGCGATCTCCAGGACCATGATGTTGACGACCTTGCCGTCCCGGTCCCGGAAGAGGATGCCCGGCTGCCCGTTGATCTCGTGCCGCTCGGCGGTGACGCCGATCGCGCCGAAGGGCCGCGCCAGCGAGACCAGCAGGCGGGACACGTGCTCGGCGCCGGTGATCGCCCGCGCCCACTGCGGAGCCTTGCCGCCGCCGTCGCCGACCATCTGGACGTCACCGGCCAGCAGTTCCCTGAGCCCGTCCACGTCCCCCTCCCGGAACGCGTCGAAGAACCGCTCCGCGAGCCGGTCCCGCTCCCCGCGGTCGGCCTCGAAGCGGGGCCGCCCCGCGTCCATGTGCCGCCGCGCCCGTACCGCCAGCTGACGGCAGGCCGCCTCCGAGCGGTCCACCGCCGAGGCGATCTCCGGGAAGCCGAAGCCGAACACGTCCCGCAGCACGAACACCGCCCGTTCCAGCGGTGACAGGCGCTCCAGCAGGACCAGCGCCGCCATCGACAGCGAGTCCGCCAGTTCCGCCGAGCGCTCGGGGTCCTCGTAGGGGTCGTTCAGCAGGGGCTCGGGGAACCAGGGGCCGACGTACTCCTCGCGGCGCACCCGCGCCGAGCGCAGGACGTCGATGGAGATCCGGGTGACCACCGCCGACAGGTACGCCTTGGTCGACGCGGGCCGGGTCGCCACCGCCTGCCAGCGCAGCCAGGTCTCCTGCACCGCGTCCTCCGCCTCGCCGACGCTGCCCAGAATCCGGTAGGCGACGGCGAACAGCAGCGGCCGCAGTTCCTCGAAATCGTCCGTACGGGTCACTCCGGGCCCTCCTCACCCAAGCTCCTTCTCGAACCCCTCCCGCCAGGACGGGTGGGCCGGCTCCCAGCCCAGCTCCCGCTTGGCCCTGGCGTTGGAGAATCCCCGCCCCTCGGTCATCATCACCACCGCGACCTCCCCCGCCAGCAGCCGCGCCAGCCACACCGGCACCCGGAGGGGCGGTTCGGCGCCCGCGCAGGCCGCCAGGTGCGGCAGCCACTCGGCGGCCGGCGCCGGGTCGTCGTCGACGATGTCGTACACGCCCCTCGCCCGCCGCTCCAGCGCCAGCGCGGTGGCGCTCGCCGCGTCGTCGACATGGATCCACGAGCAGTGCCCGGTGCCCTTCCCGACCAGGGGGAACCGCCGTTTGCGGACCAGCGCCACCTGGTCGCCGGTGGCGCCCGCGCCGTAGAAGGCGCCGTATCTGAGGGCCGCGCCGCCCGCCTTCGTGACCGCGTCCTCGACATGCCGGACCGCCGCCATGACCGGCTCGGCCGGGGTCCCGGTCATGGGGTCCGGCGGATCCTCCTCGGTCTTGACCCAGCCGCCCTCGCGCGGCCCGTTCCAGGCGCCGTAGCTCTGCGCGACGACGTGCGGCACGCCGGTCGCCTCGGCGGCGGCCAGCAGGTGGTCGGTGCCCTCGGTGCGCAGCCGGTTCGTCGTCGCGAACCAGCGGTCGATGCGCCGGATGTCGGGCGGGCCGGTGATGGCGGTCATCTGGTGCACGATCGCGTCCGGCCGGGCCAGCGCCACCGCCTCGCCGACGGACATCGCGTCGAGCCCGTCCATCACCACGCCCCGCGCGCCGAGCCGCTCCACCTCGCCCAGCCGCGCCGCGCTCCTCGTCGTCGCGGTCACCTCGTGCCCCCGGGCCACCAGCAGCGGCACCAGCCGCCGGCCCAGCGTCCCGGCGCCGCCCGCCACGAACACACGCATGGTCCTCACCTTCCCCGCTCTCGCGAACCGTCTCTCATCCCTGGGACGAGACAGCCCCGCGCGCTGTGACATCGGCCGCGCCGGGCCGCCCGCCGCCCCCTCGGCGTACCCACCTTTTTGTGGGTACTTGGCACGGCCCCTTGCACCGGCGAGGCTGGACGCACCTGATCAGGAAGCCGCCAGCCGCTCCAGCCGGCGGTGACCCCAGTCGGAGAGGGGACCGAGGAGTCCGGAGAGTTCACGGCCGAAGCCGGTCAGCGAGTAGACCGTCTTCAGCGGGAGCACGTCATGCACCTCGCGGTGCACCAGACCGTCCTCCTCCATCTCGCGCAGCGCCTGGGTCAGCACCTTCTCGCTGAGTCCGGGCAGGGCGCGCCGCAGCTCACCGGGGCGGCGCGGGCCCGACTCCAGCATCCACAGCAGGCTCGGCTTCCACTTTCCGTCGATCACCGCGATGGCGGCGGTCACTCCGCAGACGTTCGGATCCTTGGCACGGCTGCGCGTCATCATCGCCCCTTTTGCAACGAATATTCGTGACTGACTTTTTTCACAACTGGCTACTTAGATACAAGGAGTTGGAGAAGCATGTCCGCGTACAAAGACCACGAGGACCACGAGGACCACGGGGACCACGGGGACCACGGGGACCACGGGGACCACGGGGACCACGGGGACCACGACGACCAGTCTGCCGTCACCGTCCTCGGACTGGGTCCGATGGGCCGTGCCCTGGCCGGGGCCTTCCTGGACGCCGGGGTGCGGACCACGGTCTGGAACCGCACGCCCGGCCGCGCGGCCGAGCTGGTCGCCCGGGGCGCCACGGCCGCCGGTTCGGCGGCGGAGGCGGTCGCCGCGAGCCCGCTGACCGTGGTCTGCGTGGTGAACTACGACGCCTCCGACGCGATCCTGCGCCAGGCGGACGTCGCCGAAGCGCTGAAGGGCCGCACCCTCGTCAACCTCACCGCCGACACCCCGGACCGCGCCCGGTCCGCCGGCGCCTGGGCGGACGAGCACGCGATCCCCTACCTGGACGGCGCGATCATGACCCCGACGCCGACCATCGGCACGCCCGACGCGGTGTTCATCCTCAGCGGCCCGAAGGACCTTTACGAGCGGCACCGCACCCTGCTCGCCGCGCTCGGCGGCACCCACACCCACCTGGGCGAGGACATCGGGCGGGCCGCCGCCTACGACATCGCCCTGCTCGACATCTTCTGGACGGCGATGGCGGGCTACGCGCACGCCCTCGCGGTGGCCCGCGCCGAGGGCGTCACCGCCCGTGAGCTGGCACCCTTCGCACAGGGCATCGGCGCGATCCTGCCGCCGCTGTTCGAGGAGTTCGCGGGGGACGTCGACGACGGCACGTACTCCGGGGACCTGAACCCGATCACCTCGGCGGTCTCCACGATGTCGCACGTCGTACACGCCTCGGAGGCCCACGGCATCGACGCGAGCCTGATGCGTGTCATCGAGGGCCTGGCCCGCCGGGTCGTCGCCGTGGGCCACGGCTCGGACGGCTTCGTCCGCGTCACGGACCTGCTGGCCCGCCAGTCCCACTGACGCCGACGCCGGGGTCCGGTCTCGGGCCGCCCGATGCCGACGCCGAGGTCCGCTCACGGGCCGCCGTAGGTGGTGATCCAGCGCTCCAGCGCGGCGAAGTCGGCGTCGGTCAGGCCCGCGCGGTGGTCGACCCGGTGCAGGAGGGCGGGGCCGGGGTGGCGGGCGGCCACCCAGTCGCGGTCGGCGGCGCGGATCTCGTCGTCGACCCAGACGAAGGGCCGCCCGGCCGCCCAGTCGGTCAGGGGGAGGGTCTTCCAGTGCAGTCCCTCGGGACGGTCCTGGTCCTCCGGCCAGTCCACCATCGGCAGCGCGGGCAGCCCGAGCCAGGGCGCCAGGCAGGTGTTGGCGTCCTCCAGCCAGGTCGTGGCCCACACCAGCTCGCAGCCCAGCCCGGCCAGGCGGGGGCCGAGCGCGGGGTCGACCCGGGCCAGCAGCGGGTTGCCCGCGAGGGCCGCCGGCAGCGGCGCCTCGAACTCGGGGTACGGCCCCGGTCCCCCGAAGGGCAGCAGGGTCCCGTCGACATCCAGGAAGAGGAACATCCCGACCAGCATCCCTCAGAACGGCGGGGGTTTCGCGTGCACGCTCTCCAGCCGGGACACGGCCCGGGTCAGGGCGACGTAGAGCCGGTGCAGTCCGCGTGCCTCGGCCGCGACGACGTTCGCCGGCTCCACGACGACGACATGGTCGTACTCCAGCCCCTTGACCTCGGTCGCCGCGATCACCGTCACCCTCGACGACCGCACCCCGGCCTCGGCGAGGGCCCGGTCCAGCACCGGCAGGTCCGGCCCCGCCGCGACGACCGCGATGGCGCCCTCCCGCGCGTGCGCCGCGCGGACGGCCTCCACCACCGCCCCGGGCAGCTCACCGGCGTCCGTCCTGCGCAGGCGGTTGGCCAGTTCCGCCACCGCCGCGGGCATGCGGAAGCCGGTGGTGAGCGGGGCGAGGACCGCGTCCGGCCTGCCCAGGTGCCCGAGCAGGGGCGCCCAGGACCGGGCCGCCCACGGCGTCGTCCCCTGAGCCAGGTCCCCCAGCACGGTCAGCGATCCGAAGGGAGCCCGGCGCGCGACGGCCCGGCACTCCATGGGCGACAGGTCCTGCGCCTCGTCGACGACGACATGGCCGTACCCCCGCGGGTGCTCGATCAGCCCGGACAGTTCGTCGAGGAGGACCAGGTCGGCCGGGGACCAGCGCGCCGACTTCCGGGACCGCGGCGGTCGCGTCCACCGCACCGCACGCTGCTCATCCGCCGTCAGCAGACCGTCCGCCGCCTCCGCCAGCGCCTCGGGCCCGGTGAGGAGGTCGGCCAGCACCTCCTCGGGGCGCACCCGGGGCCACACCGCGTCGACGTACGGGCCTACGCCCCGGATTCCCGCCATCCGGCGCACCCAGGCGTTCGGGCGGGGTCCCGTCCGCCGTTCGGCCCGCTCCCGCAGGGCCGCCACGATCCGGGTCCGCACCCGCTCCCGTCCCGCGCCGTACGGCAGTTCCTCGCCGCGTACCTCCCTGACGATCCGAGCCAGTTCGTCGGTGCCGACGCGCCAGCGGTAGGAGCCGTCCGGCACCTCCGGAGCGCCCGCGCCCGCCACGGCCACCCGTGCGTACAGCGCCCGTCGCACCACCTCCGCCATCCGCGCGTCGTGCTTGACCACGGCCGCCGGTTCCTCGTCGGTGCCGGTGGCCGGATACCGGGCGATCTCGTCCAGCAGCGTCGACTGGCGGACCCCCGTCTCGCCGAGCGCGGGGAGCACCTCGGAGATGTAGGCGAGGAAGGCGCGGTTGGGGCCGAGGATGAGCAGGCCGGAACGGTGGATGCGGCGCGGGTGGGTGTAGAGCAGATAAGCGGCCCGGTGCAGGCCGACCGCGGTCTTGCCGGTGCCCGGGGCGCCTTGCACGCAGACCGAGACGGTGAGGTCGGCGCGGACCAGGTCGTCCTGCTCGGGCTTGATGGTGGCGGCGATGTCCCGCATCGGTCCGAGCCTCGGCCGCTCGATCTCCCGGGTGACGATCCCGCTGACCTCCGGCTCCTGCGGTTCCTGGAGGTGTTCGTCCTCCAGCCCGGTGAGGTCGGCCGAGGCGCCCCGGCTGCCCGGGGCCCGGCCGAACCTGCGGCGCACGGTCACTCCGCGCGGTCACGGGAGCTGGCCTGGTAGAAGGCCCGGGAGACCGGCGCGCGCCAGTCGACGACCAGCGTCGGGCGGCCGGATCCTCACTGATCCGCGCAGGCGTCCCACGTGATAGCTCTGCCCGGCGTGCGGACCGCCGCCGAAGTCCAGCCGGCCGAAGAACAGCGGCCCCTCGGGCAGTTCGCGCATCTCCTAGGCCCGGCTGCGCAGCCGGTGGCCCAGGACCTCGGCGTCGGCGCCCGAGGCGGAGACGTCCTCGCCGACGACGACGTGTTCCTCGGCACCGGCGACCATCGCGTCGAGGGCGGCACGGCAGCGGTCGTGGTGGTCCCGTTCAACACGAAGGCGGTCATGGAGCTGATCGCGGACTGGGGCACGGAGGACGGGATCGGCGGACGTCATGCCACCGGCTGGACGGCCATGATCTGGCCCGCGGCCAGCCGCGCGTCCAGATCCCCGCCCAGCGCCTCCGCGAGCGCGGCCTCGGACCGCTGCTGATGGGTGTACGCCCGCGCGACCAAGGCCGGAGTGCCTTAGAGCAGCGCGTGAAAGGCGAGCACCTGCGGATGGTCGTTGAGCCCGGTGACGGGGTCGTGGCGCTCGAGACCGTCGAGGAAGTGCCGACGCAACGCGTCCAGCGGCGAGCCCTCGGCACCGGCGGCCGCTCGCGCCGCCTCGCCCTCGTGGTCCGCGATCCGGTACAGGACCAGGTCCTCCTTGGCCGGGAAGTACCGGAAGAGCGTCGGCTTGGAGATCTCCGCGGCGGCGGCCACCTCGGCCACGGACACCGCGTCGAAGCCCTTCTCCAGGAACAGCCGGATCGCGACTTCCGACACGACCTCGTACGTCCGCCGCTTCTTCCGCTCACGCAGGCCGGTCTCACTCATGGGTTGAGCGTATGCGGGCGCGGGCGGACTCAGCGCAGAGCGGGCGCCGGGTCCCGCATGACCGAGGGCAGGTCCAGGGCGATGAGGGCCGGTGGCGCGCTCTCGACCCTCGCGTCTCGCCAGCGGGACAGGATCCGCTCGACCTCCTGCTCACTCGGGACAGCCGCGAGCGACAGAGGCCGGGCCGCCGCCTCCAGTGCCGCCCGGACCCGCGCCGTCGCGGCGGCCAGGCCCTCCTCGTCGGCCCGGTCGCGCAGCAGTGCCGCCGCCCGCATGACGTCCGGGTAGACGGACTGTGCCTCCTCGAAGTCGAGGTAGAGATCGAGATCCTGGTCCAACCCGTCGAGGGCACCGGGCCGCGACCGCCCCACCGCCTCGGCCCAGCTCTCGACGACCTCCGGCCGCTGTTGCTCCGGGTAGCCCATGCGCACCAGGTGCGTGGCGAGATCGTGCAGCGGATCACCGAACGTGGCCAGCTCCCAGTCGACGCAGAAGAGCGGAGCCTCCTCGTCGGACGGCAGAATCAGGTTGTCGCGGTGCAGATCGGTGTGGAGGAGACCGAACGGCCGTCTTCGCATCGTCGGCGCCCGGTCGGCGAGCCGCGCCAGCGCGTTCTCCGGGATGCCGAGAGCGGCGAACAGGGAGCCGAACGCCTCCTGGTTGGGCCGCCTGATCTGACGATCGGCCTCGAAGGCCAAGGTGCGCAGAAAGCCCTGGCTGTCCTCGTCGTCGCGAGGCCAGGAGGCGGGCAGTCGGGGCAGCTCGCTCCGGCGTACCGGCGCCATCTGGGCGAACACCTCTGCCAGCGCCTTCACCAGCAGGGTGTCGAGGGGCTTGCCGTCCGCGCAGACACTCGACAGCGGAACGCCCTCCACGTAGGTGTGAAGGGCGAAGTCCGGCCCCGTGGCGAGACATTGCGGCACCTGCGGCAGCGCCCGTCCCACCGCCCGGAGGATCTCCGGCTCGTCCTGCCAGGTTCTGATGACCACGGGCAGCGCCTCCGGCCGCCGCATCCGCACGGTCACCAGGGTCCCGGCCTCCCGGCCGAACTTTCGGGCCAGTTCCTCGGTCAGGGGGAGCACATGGTTCTGATTGTGGTGACCCCGGCTCGAACGACCCCGCGTCGCGGCCCGGGTCACGAAGGCCCGGACAGCGAAGGACTCCGCATGCCCCTCGGGGAGGGAACCAGGAAGGGGTGGTGAGCCCACGAGCCGCTCCGGAATTTCGTGCAGATCAGAAGGTATTCCACAACGTAAGTCCGGTTCTTAGCAGGCACTACCGGAGACGTCCTTGAGCGGGCGCGACGGTTGGTCTGCCGCGGTTACCCGGACGGTGCCGGAATGCTAGCGCACCACGGGGAGGAGTTCTCGGCACTCCTGAGCCCTACTCCGAGAGCCGCTCCCAGACCGAGTCGAACCACACCTTCATGCTGTCCACGAAGACCGAACCCGGTGAGTCAGGGTCCGTGTCCTTGACGTGATGGGTCAGGGTCGCGCCGAGTCCCAGCACGTCCAGGGCGTCGATCACCTCCCCGCTGTCCAGCTCCATCCGGCGCTGGATCACCTCGTACATGCCGTGCAGAGCCTCGGTCCCGTTCATCAGGTAGACCTTGAAGGCCGGGACCAACGGGGCGTGCCGGACCGTCACCTCGACGGAGGGTACGAGTTCCTCGGTCGTCAGGTCCCGCAGGAGCCGACGCAGTGAAGCCGTGTGCAGTCGGCTGGTCGCGCGCATCCGCTCACCGGGCCGCGGATCGGCCGGATCCCCCTTGGCACAGGGGTAGGGCATCGGCTGGTCTTCGCGCGGGAGCAGAACGCGCAGGGTGATACTCCGGGGCCGGAGCTCGCCGCCGCGGATGCGCTCCACCTGAAGGCGGAGGTGGGTGTCCAGGGACTCCGAGGTCAACGTGTAGACGTCCAACGTGATTTCGGGCTGCTCGAATGCCTCGCTGATCAGGGGTCCGAGCGTGGCGGGCCGGCTGCCGACGGACGCGGATCTCGACGACTGTATGCGCTGCGTCTTGATCACCCGGGATCCGCTTCCCTGTCGTGACTCGATCCAGCCTTCGCCGGTCAGCTCCCGCAGCGCGCGCTGGACCGTGGCTCGGGAGACACCGAACTCGACGAGGAGGGCGCGTTGGGAGGGCAGGGAAGCGCCCAGCGCGTACGTCCCGTCGGTGATGCGGTTCCTGAGCGCTCCGGCGACCTTCTCGAACTCCTTGTCCACAACTGGACCGTACCGCCTACCTTCCGGAGTCACACCACTTTCGCCCAACTGGACCGCTCCAGAGCGAGATTGAGCGGATCGCCGGTTAAGGGATCACCAGGACAGGGCAGACACCCATCAGGTTGACCGGTCCAATTGGACCGCAACTTGAAGGCCTCAGTCCGGATTGGCAGGAAGGGGAGAGGCCATGTCACTTCAGACCTCGGACCGTCGAGAGCACCGGCTCCAGCGAGTCCACCACGACCGTCGCCCCTGCCTCGCGCAGCAGGTGTTCCTTGTGTTCGTTGCGGCCGTAGCCGAGGAAGGGGACGCCGGCGGCGCGGGCCGCGAGGTAGTCCGACGGGGTGTCGCCGATCATCAGGGCCGCGCCGGGGGCCGCGCCCATCGCGTTCAGGGCGCGGTTGAGGCAGTGCGGGTGCGGCTTGAGGTGGTTCAGCTGTTGCGTGCGGCCGTAGATGTGCGGGCTGAAGCAGGAGGTCAGGCCCCGGCTCGCGAGGTAGGTGCGCACCACCTGTGGGGAGTTGTTGGTGGCGACGGCCAGCCGGGATCCGATCGCGGTCCAGGTCCGGATCAGCGGATCCGCGTACGGCGTGGGCATCGCGGAGGACGTGGCCTTCAGTTCCTCCTTGGTCAGGTACTCCTCCAGCTCGGCCACCAGGTCGCTGCCCGGATGCCTGCGGTCCACGGCGCGCAGCACGAGATGGGGGTCGGGGGACTCGCGTTCGCCCTCCGTGAGCAGACCGCGCAGGCCCCGGGTCTCCAGCCACTCCACCAGATCCGTGGCGACCCGCTCCGCCTTGTGGCGGGCGAACAGACGGCAGACGGGTCCGTCGAAGTCCCAGAGGACCACACGGGCCCGTCCGATCAGGTCGCCCAGTTCGTCGGAGTCGCGCTCGGTCCGGTTCGTCACCGCTTCAGCCTGCGTCTCAGAGGTCACTAGGAGAGTGTCAACTCCGTGGAGATGGTTTCCCAGAGGGCGTCGAACCACTTCTGGGATTCCTCCACGAACGCCCCGTCACGTTCCGCGCTCTGCTTGTCGAAGGAGAAGAGCAGGGACGCGGCACCGAGCGCGTCGTACATCTCCAGGGTCGTGCTCTCGTACTCCTCGGCCCGCTCGGTGACGACGTAGTACCCGATCAGCGCCTCCTCCCCGTTCAGGAGGTACAGCTTCACCGGTGGGGTGAACGGCAGGGCGCGGAAGGTGACGCGGACGTCGATGCCGTGGGTGGAGCGGACCGCCTGGAGGTTGTGGCGCAGGACCTGGGCCTGGGCGTTGCGCATCTCCAGCCAGCGCTTGTGGACCGGATCGTCCTCGCCCTGGGCCTCCACCAGGCGGGGGAAGGCGAGTGTGATCTCCCGGGAGGGCAGCAGGATGCGTACGTCGATGGACTGCGGGGTGAGCGTGCCCTCGTGGATGCGGCGCAGCGGTTCGCCGACGGCGAGCATCAGGGTCTCGGCAGTGTGGCAGACGACGTCCACCCGCACCTGGCGGGCCCCGAACGCGTCCACCAGCCGGGGCGCGAGCCCGACCATGGTCGGCCTGGGCACCCCGCGCACGGGGGACGGGGGCACCGCGATCCTCGGCGGGCTGCCCTTGCTGACGTTGCTGAGCAGGCCGTCCTCCTGGAGGGCGCGCAGCGCCTGGCGGACGGTGCCGCGCTCCACGCCGAACTCCTCGGCGAGTTCGGCCTGGGTGGGCAGGCGTTGGCCCGCCTTGAGCTCTCCCGCGCGGATGCGGTCCCGCAGGACGTCCGCGATCTCCTGCGGGGAGAACCGTCTGCTGCCGTTCACTGCCACGTTCTCCTGGGTCACGACCAAACGCTACAACTCCACTCCATCTACGTGGAGTTGTTTGGTACTTGTTTATGAGTAGTAACCAAGTGGGGACAACATAAGCAGAGTTGGTCACCAACTTGGCCGAGTTGGCGGAAGCTTTACCTCAGGTTGGACCATCAGAAGGGGGAACACCGTGCCTGTCATCGCCCTCCTCGCCGCGATCCTCGTCGTCGGCATCGAACAGGCTATCGAAGTCCAGTACGGAACCACCGGCATCGTCGGACTGCTGCTGCTCACCATAGGCATCAAGGCCAAGAGCCCGGCCGTCAGCTCCGCGGGCGCCGTGGTGCTCGCGCTGCTGGTCTCGGGGCCCGCCCTATGACCGAACCGCACCCGGATCGCCCGCCGCGGGGGATGATCAGCTCGTCGGCACCAGCTCCGAACTGATCGTCTCCCACAGCGAGTTGAACCACACATGGGACTGCTCCACGAAGGTGGTGTCGCGCAGCGCGGCACCCTGCTCGAAGGCGAAGAGCAGGGACTGGACGCCCTCGGCGTCGTACATCTCCAGGAACTCGTGATCGACCTCCTCCTCACGGCGCTCGACCGTGTAGTAGGCGAACAGCGCCTCCACACCGTTGAGCAGGTACAGCTTCACCGGCGGGGTGAAGGGCAGCGCGCGGAAGGTGACCTGGACGTCGATGCCGTGGGTCGCCCGCAGGGCCAGCAGATTGTGCTGGAGCACCCGGACCTGGGCGTTGCGCTGGGCGAGCCAGCGTCGGCGCAGCCGGCCCCGCTCGGAGCCGTCCACGGGGGTGGGGAAGGCCAGGTCGATGTCCCGGCTCGGCAGCAGGACACGGACGTCGACCTTGGCCGGTTTCGGCCCTCCGGCGTGGATCTGCCGCAGCGGCTCACCGATGGCCAGGGTGAGCGAGATGGCGGTCAGGCACAGGGCGTCGATCTCGACGTGCGCGGCGCCGAAGGCGCACCCGATGCGGGGCGCGAGGGCGACCATGGTGGGCTGCGGCGGGGCTCCGGGGCCGGTCAGCGCCCTGACCGGGTCCGCGGCGACGGTGGCCGGACTGCCCTTGGAGACGTTGGTGAGCAGATGCTCGGCCTGGAGGATCCGCAGTGCCTGCCGCACCACTCCCCGCTCCACGCCGAACTCCTCGGCGAGCCGGGCCTGGGTGGGCATGCGGTGGCCGGGCTGCAGTTCGCCGGACCTGATCCGGGCGCGCAGTTCGTCGGCCACGTCGCGATGTGACTTCTGTGGCCGCGGTGACCTCTTCCGCCCATTGGCGGAGTCGTGTTTCGGGTCCACGGCCAAACAGTACAACTTCCCGCCATCTTTGGGCAGTTCGGGGAAAGGTGGTTATGAGACGCTTCCACGCGGTGATAAGTACAGTGGAGTTGGTCGCCAACTTGCACAACATGGTTGCAACTACGGATGGTTGGCGATCCGCGGTCCACAACCGAAACACACAGGCACAGGCACCCGGATGCACGACACGGCGGGCCGGGCTCCCTTCCGGAGGGGAGCCGGGAGTCCGGCCCGCCGAGTCACCGAGCATCGGGCCTGAAACAGACGAAAGGGGTCAAAACAGGTCCGGGCACCACGGTCGCCTGGACGTACGCAGCAGGGCGTCGGCCACACGGGCGGCGCCCGCTCGTTCTTCCCGGACCCGGCCGATCGCGGCGAGCCGTACGGCGGACTCGTCGCCGAGCCACAGGGTGGCCAGGTCGGAGAGGTTCAGGGTGAGGTCGGCACCGTCGGTGGTGGCCGCGCAGTCCCCCGAGCCGTCGGCGTCCGCCTCCAGGCGGTACCGCCCGCCCCCGTCGACGACGTCCAGCACCAGCGACCCGGCACTCCCGTACGTCCGCGCCTCCAGGGCCCGTACGACGTCCAGGATCCGCACCCACAGCCAGTCGACCTGGCTGGTGAGCCTGGCCGCACGCGGGTCGGGGAAGAAGTGCGGCAGAAGGTCGTCCGGGGCCCGCCGGCCCGTCTTGACGTGGGTGATCCAGTCGATGGAGCAGAGATAGCGCCACAGCGCGCGCTCGGCGTTCGGCGAGAGGGTGGTCAGCCACTTCACCGTGGCCGTGTTCGACGGCTGCCCGCCGTCGCCCCACCGGTCGTCGGCGGTGTAGGCCACCATGCCCTCCACCTCGCCGGACGGCGCGCGGTACACCGCGTAGTGGGGTTCCTGGAAGGTGTTGTAGTACCTCACCTGCCCGGTGGTCGCCTGCCACCACACCTCGTCGCGGCTGACCGCTCCGGGCTGCACCCGGCGCAGCCGCTCGTGGAGTTCGGGGCCCAGCTTGCGGACGTCCTCGGCGTCGACCAGGTCGATCCGGCCGCCGTCCTCGGGGCCGGACCAGCGCGGGTCGAGGCCGGTGCGGGGGACGTCGATGGTCCACTCGGCCGCCGTGGTGGCGGGGCCGAAGCCGTAGCGGCCGTAGATCGGGTACTCGGCGGCGATGAGGGTGGCGACGGCGTCCCCGCGCTCCCGGGCGGCGGCCAGGTCCTGCTCCATCATCCGGCCGAGCAGACCGCGGCGGCGGTGGGTGGGCGAGACGGTCACGTTGGTGATCGCGTCGGAGGGCAGGGCGGCGCCGCCCACCGCGGTGAGCCGCTGGTCGAAGGAGCGGAAGGTGGCGACGCAGCGGTCCCCGTCGAAGGCCCCCCGGACCCGGCCGGGGACGAACCAGGGCCGGCGCGCGGCCAGTTGCTCCTCGGTGAGGGTGGGCTCCCGCAGGAACCCGGTGTGCACGGCACGATGCCAGTCGGGCAGCTCTGCCTCGGTGATCGGTCGGACGTCGATGTCAGCGGCGCGCGTCATGCCCTCACGGTAGGCGCGGCCCGGCGGGGGTGTCGCGACGTTTTCGCCGGACGGGACCGGACCCGCGGTAGGTCCGGGACCGGACGCGCGGTAGGTCCGGGACCGGACGCGCGGTGGTTCCGGGACCGGACGCGCGGTGCCTGCGCGGCGCGGCCCGGTGTCACAGCAGCAGGTCGTCCACCTGGGCCTCGCCCTCGCGGTAGCGGCGGGCGATCTCGGCGCTGCAGTCGTCCGCCGTGCGCTGGAGGCGCTGGCGGCGCAGGGAGACCTGCTGTTCGTAGCGGACCAGGCGGCCCATCGCCTCGTTCAGCTCCGCGTCGGTGCGCGCGCCGAGGTCCGACAGCTCGACCTCCGCCAGCATCTCCGCCGCCAGCCGCCGGTACTCCTCGCTGTGCGGTGTGCCCAGCGTGACGTGGCGGGCCGAGGAGCGGTGCCGGGCCGGGGCGTCGCGCAGGATCTCCGCGAGCCGCTCCACGACGGACGCGGCGCCCAGGGGCGAGCGCCGGGCCAGCTCGGCCCGCAGGATGTCGATCCGCCCCTGCAACAGGCGCCGTACGTAGCTCAGATCGGCCTCGTCGCGCTGCGCGTCCCGTCGTACCGTGCGCAGTTCGGGCAGGTTCAGCAGGGCCAGGTCGTGCTCGGGCGGACCGGCGGGCAGCCGCGCCGACTGCTCCGTCGCGGTGCGCTGCACGGGCGGCCTGAGCGGGCCGCGCAGACCGCGTTCTCCCGCTCGGGTCAACGAGACGGCCCCGGACTGCCGTCCGGTACTCGATGCGCTCATCTACCTCAACCGTCCCCTCGACCAAAGTGTGGAAGCATCGTGCCACCCCAAGTGGCCGCTATGTGACCGAGTGCCCCCGATCGACCCCGGATGGGGGGTTAAGGTTCAAAAAGAATCCCCTGACAAACTGCTCCGGGACACACGGCATGATGGTCGTCATGCGTGCAGTGGTGCAGAGGGTGGACGGCGCGAGCGTCGTCGTGGAGGGCGAGACCGTCGGCGAGATCGCCGAGGAGGGGCTGTGCGTCCTGGTGGGCGTCACCCATGACGACACCAAGGAGAAGGCCGCCGCGCTGGCCCGCAAACTCTGGTCGGTGCGCATGCTCCACGACGAGAAGTCGTGCAGCGACATCGACGCCCCGCTCCTCGTGATCAGCCAGTTCACCCTGTACGGCGACGCCCGCAAGGGCCGCCGCCCCACCTGGAACGCCGCCGCCCCGGGCGACGTGGCCGAGCCCTTGGTCGACGAGGTGGTGGCCCAGCTGCGCGCCCTGGGCGCGACGGTGGCGACGGGCCGCTTCGGCGCGCAGATGCGCGTCGGTCTGACCAACGACGGCCCGTTCACCGTCCTGCTGGAGATCTGAGACACCCACAGGTCCCACGGGGCCCGCAGGCCCTACGGGGCGCACAGGCGCGAACGGCCCCACAGGCTCCTACGGCGCGACGACGACTTCCTGCGCCGCCGCGGTGTCCCCGGCCACCAGCTGCGCGTCCGTCGGCACGTTCCGCTTCACCAGCGCGAGCGCGACCGGGCCCAGCTCGTGGTGGCGGGCCGAGGTGGTGATGAAGCCGATCTTCCGGCCCTCGGGCCCGTCCGCCGCGAGCCGGATCTCGGTACCGGCGACCGGCAGATGGACCTCGCTGCCGTCGAGGTGCAGGAAGACCAGCCGGCGCGGCGGCTTGCCCAGGTTCTGCACCCGGGCCACGGTCTCCTGGCCCCGGTAGCAGCCCTTCTGGAGATGGACCGCGGTACCGATCCAGCCCAGCTCGTGCGGGATCGTGCGGTGGTCGGTCTCGAAGCCCAGGCGCGGCCGGTGGTGCTCGACGCGCAGCGCCTCGTACGCGAGCAGCCCGGCGGCGGGCCCGGCCTTCTGCGCGTACGACTCCAGGTCGGCACGCGGCAGGAAGAGGTCACGCCCGTACGCCGTCTCGCGTACGACGACGCCGTCCGGGACCTCCGCGATGGAGCCGGCGGGCAGGTGCACGACGGCGAAGTCGGCGGTCCGGTCGGTCGCCTCGACGCGGTAGAAGAACTTCATCGACTCCAGGTACGCCAGCAGCGCCTCCTGGGTGCCGGGCTCGACGTGGGCCCAGACCGTGCCGCCGTCGTCCACCAGGTACAGCGCGTGCTCGATGTGGCCGTGCGCGGAGAGGATCAGCGCCTCCGTGGCCTCGCCGGCCGGCAGCTCGCTGACGTGCTGGGTGAGCAGCAGGTGCAGCCAGCTCAGCCGGTCCTCACCGGTCACGGCGATCACGCCGCGGTGCGAGAGGTCGACGAAACCGGCGCCGTCGGCGAGGGCGCGCTGCTCGCGGAACAGTTCGCCGTAGTGGGCGGCGACGCCTTCGTCCACGCCCTCGGCGGGGACGGCGCCGGGCAGGGTCAGCAGAGGGCTCTTCATGGGGGCAAGCCTACGACTCGGTAGTTGAATTCTTCAGCGAGCTGTTCTCCGAGCTGTTCTTCAAGCTGTTCTCCGAGCCCTTCCGCGCGCAGTCCGCGCAGCGCCCGAAGATCGCGAAGTGCTTCATATCGGTCTCGAAGCCGAAGGTGTCCCGCAGCTTGGCCGTGAACTCGGCGGCCACGGAGACGTCCGCCTCGATCACGTTCGTGCAGTCCCGGCACACCAGATGAAGGTGATGGTGCCGGTCCGCGAGATGGTAGGTGGGCGCTCCGTGCCCGAGATGCGCGTGGCTGACCAGCCCCAGCTCCTCCAGGAGCTCAAGGGTCCGGTACACCGTCGAAATGTTGACCCCCGACGCGGTCTTCCTCACTTCCACGAGGATGTCGTCGGGGGTCGCATGCTCAAGGGTGTCCACGGCTTCGAGCACGAGTTGCCGTTGCGGCGTCAGCCGGTAGCCGCGCTGCCTGAGATCGCTCTTCCAGTCGGTGCTCACCACACCGACGAGTCTAGGACTACTTGAAGAAAGCGATCCCGTCGTCCGGCATGTCATCGGGGAGGGCCTTGGCCCAGCGCTCGACGTCCTCGGGGGTGACGACCTTCTTCAGGTGCGCCGACATGTAGGGACGCAGCTCGACCTCGGGGGTCTGCTTCTCGCCGACCCACATCAGGTCGCTCTTGACGTAGCCGTACAGACGCTTGCCGCCCGTGTAGGGGGCGGAGGCGGCGGTGCGGGCCACGGCGTCGGTGACGATGTCGATCTGCGGCTTCTTGTCGGCCAGCTCGCCGTACCAGATCTCGATGACACCGTCGTCGCGGGTCATCGTGACCTCGACCTTGCGGTCGGCGTCGATCCGCCAGTAGCCGTGCTCGGACTCCAGCGGCCTGACCTTGTTGCCGTCGTTGTCCAGCACCCAGGTGTGGGACTGGTACTCCAGGAAGTCCCGGCCGTCATGCGTGAAGGAGACCTCCTGACCGAAGTTGCACTTCTCGGCGCCGGGGAAGTCGTGCACGCCCGCGCCGGCCCAGTTGCCGAGCAGGAAGGCGAGCGGGACGAGGTCCTTGTGGAGGTCGGACGGGATCTCGATCATGGGTGCAGTTCCTAGACGTGGGTCAGCGCTGGCCCTGGTACAGCTTCTTCACGGTCAGTCCGGCGAAGGCGAGGACGCCGATGGCGACCAGGACCAGCAGGATCTCGAAGAAGAGGATCACGGGTTGCTCCTTGGTGAGCGGACGGGCGATGCACGAAGGCCGGGCCCCAGCTTACGCGGCCCGGGCCCGGCCTTCTTGGCGAGGTCAGCTCAGCAGCTGGCTCTGGAGGGTGACCGTCTGCTGGAAGGGGACGGCGAGGGCCTTCCCCTTCCGGGACTGGACGATCAGGGCGAGCACGTCACCGGCGGTGACGTACGCCTGCCGGACCTGCTGGGCGCCGTACGGCTTCATCTCCGCGTAGACGTAGCGCGAGACGTCCGGCAACGGCTTGACCGCCTCGGCGTACTCGTTGTCGAACTCGGAGAGGTTGTCGCCGCGCACCCGGTAGGCCGGGCCGCCGGCCGGGGCGATGCGGCCGGGGGTCAGTTCCTGCACGACCGCCGAGGTGGCGAAGCGCAGCAGGTAAACGCGGGTCTCGGTGCCGTCCTCGGTGGTCCAGCCCCGGGCGGCGATGTGCCGCAGCCCGTAGTCGGTCAGGAACTGCCCGAACTCCGCGCGGTGCGTCTTCTCGGGGAACTGGGCGAGGAAGTCCTTCGTCGCCAGCCAGCCGTCCTCGCCCCGCAGCGCCTTGTCCTCGGTGGCGCCCTTCGGCGCGGGCAGCACCAGGGCGCGCAGGTCGGCGTGGTGGGTGCCGGCCGGGTTGTCCTCGGCGAGCGGTCCGGGGCTGCCCGAGGGCATCGGCGGGTAGGCGAGCGTCGGGTAGTTCCACCGACCGTCCGACTCGGTCGCCAGCCCCGGTACGTCGGTGCGCTCCATCCGGGTGATGCCGTACGCCGTCAGCGTCCCGACGGCGGCGAAGACGGCCACCGCGGCGGTCCACCGGAGCGCGGCCCGCAGCCTCCGCCGCGGCCGTGCGGCGGGCGCGCCGGCACCCTGCGCAACGGGGGCGAGCGCGTCCCCGCCCTCGGGCACGGGCCCACCCACCGGGGTGCCGGAAACGGCGGCGGGGTCCCCCTCGGCCCCACCAGCGGGCACCGACTCGGCCGGCGCTACGGCCCCGGCCTCGGGGGTGAGCGTGGGGGTGGGTGCCGTGTCACGGACAGACGCGGCATCGGACACCGGGCCCACCGCCGAGGCGGCTCCCGACACGGCGTCGGCTCCCGGGTCGTCCCCGGACTCAGGGGCGTTCCGAGACTCCGACGCAAGGACAGCGGCAGGGGCGGGCGCGGCCTCAGGCACGGGCGCGGCCTCAGGCACGGGCGTCGACGCGGCATCCGGCTCGGTGCCGGGCCCGGCCTCTGCTTCCGGGGCGTCCCCGGCCTCAGGAGCGGGCGCAGCCTCAGGAGCAGGCCCGGCCTCAGGAGCAGGCGTCGACGCGGTCACCGACGCGGCATCCGGCTCGGTGCCGGGCCCGGTCTCTGCTTCCGGGGCGTCCCCGGCCTCAGGGGCGGGCGCAGCCTCAGGGGCGTCCCCGGCCTCAGGGGCGGGCGCAGCCTCAGGGGCGTCCCCGGCCTCAGGGGCGGGCGCAGCCTCAGGAGCAGGCGCAGCCTCAGGAGCAGGCCCGGCCTCAGGAGCAGGCCCGGCCTCAGGCGTGGGCGTGGGCTCGGGCGCGGGTGCAGGCGCGGGGCCGGCCTCAGGCGCGGGCGTGGAGTCGGGCGCGGGCTCATTTGCCGGGCCGGCCGCGGGTGCAGGCGCGGGGCCGGCCTCGGGCCCCGGCTCGGACGTCGGCTTCGGCCCCGGCTCGGACGTCGGCTTCGGCGCCGGCTCGGACGGAGTTGCGGGGGTGGGGTGGTCGGTCGTGGTCATACCGCTGCTCCCGGTTCGGCGATGCGGTCGAGTTGGGTCTTGAGCAGCGATGCGATCGCGTCGGTGTCCATCGACTCGACGCCGTCCGCGACGGCGGTGACCATGACGTCACCCTGGTAGCCGGAGCAGAGGAGGTGGTCCAGGCCCTCGCCCTCGTCCTCGTCCTCGCCGTACGTCACGTCCGAGGGCAGCAGGAAGCACTTGGTGTCCTTGTGCCCCTCGATCTTCGGACCGGCCTCGAACACGTCGATGGCGTCGAGCAGCTCGTTGTAGAACACCGTGTTGCGGCGCACGGACGTCCGGTTCTCCATCCGGGACAGGATGATGCTGACGGCGGAGGGGGAGCTGCCCCCCGTCTGCACGTAGCTGCGCATCGCCATGCCGGTGTACCGCGCCTTGTCGATCTGCTTCTCCATCTCGCGGCGCTGCGTGCGCGGCAGGCCGCGCAGCGACTCCTTGCGCAGGGCGGTCGCCTCGGCGCCGCTGAGCGCCTCGTCCGAGCCGAACTCCGTGAGGTCGGGCCCCCGGGTCCAGTAGTCGTCGTACGGGACCAGTACCGCGGAGAGCCCGGAGGGCTTCGCGGCGTGCGCCCGGCCCCCCGACTCGCCGCGCGGGAACTTCCAGACGGGCGCCCCCGCGTCCCGGTCGGCGCCGCGCACCGTCACCACGGTGTACCCGACCCCGGCGACCAGCGCGCCGACCAGCACCAAGGACCCGGCGACGGCCAGGATCCGGCCGACCCGCACCTTCTTCTTCACGGGCGCCTCGGCGACAACCTCGACCGGACTCTCCGCGCTCTCCGGGTTCTCTGCTTCAGTCACAGCCGCTCCATCTGACGCTCGGCCAGGCCCCGGATCGTCTTCCCGGAGACCGGCTCGGTGCTGTAGATCCAGACCTCCAAGGCGATGTCACCGCGCCAGGCGTGCGCTTCGGCGCTGTAGACCGGCTCGTAGCCCGGCTCGGTCTCCGGCACGGTGTGGACGTACGCCATCCCGTCCTCGGTGCCGCGCACGCTCCAGCTCTTGGTGTCCTCGTCCTCCTCGGCCCACGGCATGCCCGAGCCGTCCTCGTCGTAGGTCGCCCAGTAGTGGCCGTCGTCAGCCGCACCCGCGGCCAGGTCCGCCACCTCGTCCTGCCGGTACTGGATCAGCCGGATCTCCACGGTGTACGCGTCGTACTCCCAGCCGGTGACGGCCGCACGGCGGAAGGCGGGCGCCATGTCCTCGAAGGCGCCGGCCGGGTCCTCGAAGTAGTCGGCGTAGTCGGCCAGGCTCATCCAGCCGTCGGACCCTCCGAGCCACTCGGCCTTCTCCGCCCCCGCCGGCTTCTTCAGCAGCAGCTTGCGCAGGTCGCCGTCGGTCTTGACCTGGTGGTCGTGCGCGGCGGACAGGGGTTCGGGGGCCTCGCCCCGGGTCTGCTCCAGCTTCGGCTGGGAGAGCGAGGGCAGCCGCGTCGGCTCGCGGTCGGCCTGCACCAGGTAGCCGGCGCAGGTACCGGCCACCAGGCCGAGCACGGCGGCGCCGGTGATCAGCAGCGCCGTACGTCCGCGACGGCGCGGCCGGGCCACTGCTTCTTCGGGTACTTCCAAGTCGTCCCCCCACGGAACGTGAAGCGCGCATTCCGTATGCGCGCGCACAGGAGACCCATGGCCAAAGCTCAAGGTTGCAAGGCAGTTGATTACGATTCAGCCATGGCGAAGAAGCTCGTGATCAAGGTGACGGCGGGGGCCGACGCCCCCGAACGCTGCTCGCAGGCGTTCACGGTGGCGGCGGTGGCCGTGGCCAGTGGCGTGGAGGTGTCCCTGTGGCTGACCGGGGAGTCCGCCTGGTTCGCCCTGCCGGGCCGGGCCGCCGAGTTCGAGCTGCCGCACGCCGCTCCGCTGCCGGACCTGGTCGAGTCGATCCTGGCGGGCGGCCGGATCACCCTGTGCACCCAGTGCGCGGCCCGGCGGGACATCACGGAGAAGGACGTCGTCGAGGGCGTACGGATCGCGGGCGCCCAGGTGTTCGTGCAGGAGTCGCTCGCGGACGACACCCAGGCCCTCGTCTACTGACGCGGCCGCTTCCTGCCGTCCAGCTCGTCCCACCACTCGTCGGACTCGGGGTCGCCGGAGTGGTCGTCCCACCAGCGGTCTTCGGGGCCGCGGCGGTTGGCGACCACGGCGGCCAGCGGCGGGATGACCATGGCCACCACGCACATGCCCACCGCCACGGGCACCGACCAGAGCCGTACGACGCCCCAGGCCAGGACGAACAGCCCCAGGCAGGTGCCCATCATGGCGAAGTACAGATGACGACGCCGTGCGTACATACGTCCAGAGTAGGCCGAAGGGCCGCACCCCGAGCGTCCAACCCGGGGGTGCGGCCCTTCGGCCGTTCAGGGGTGCCTCAGACGGCGATGGCGACCTCCGCCAGGCCGCCCTGCTGGGCGACGACGGTACGGTCGGCGGTGCCGCCGGGAACCAGCGCGCGCACGGTCCAGGTGCCCTCGGCCGCGTAGAAGCGGAACTGGCCCGTGGCGGAGGTGGGGACCTCCGCGGTGAACTCGCCGGTGGAGTCCAGCAGGCGGACGTATCCGACGATCGGCTCGCCGTCCTTCGTCACCTGACCCTGGATCGTGGTCTCACCGGGCTTGATCGTGGAGGCGTCCGGGCCGCCGGCCTTCGCTCCGCACATGTTGAACTCCTCGGGGTAAAGGTCGTTGGTCTTACTTGTTGGCGCCGAGCTCGATCGGCACGCCGACGAGGGAGCCGTACTCGGTCCAGGAGCCGTCGTAGTTCTTGACGTTCTCCACGCCGAGCAGCTCGTGCAGGACGAACCAGGTCAGCGCGGAGCGCTCACCGATGCGGCAGTAGGCGATGGTGTCCTTGGCCAGGTCCACCTGCTCCTCGGCGTACAGCTCCTTCAGCTCGTCGTCCGACTTGAAGGTGCCGTCGTCGTTGGCGTTCTTCGACCACGGGATGTTGCGGGCGCTCGGCACGTGGCCGGGACGCTGGGACTGCTCCTGCGGCAGGTGGGCCGGGGCGAGCAGCTTGCCGGAGAACTCGTCGGGCGAGCGCACGTCGACCAGGTTCTGCGCGCCGATGGCCGCCACGACATCGTCGCGGAAGGCACGGATCGAGGTGTCCTGTGCCTTGGCCTTGTACTCGGTGGCCGCGCGCTCGGGGACCTCGTCGCCGGCGACCAGCTCGCGGGCGTCCAGCTCCCACTTCTTGCGGCCGCCGTCGAGGAGCTTGACGCTGTCGTGGCCGTAGAGCTTGAAGTACCAGTAGGCGTAGGACGCGAACCAGTTGTTGTTGCCGCCGTAGAGGATCACCAGCGTGTCGTTGGCGATGCCCTTCTTCGACAGGAGCTTCTCGAAGCCCTCCTGGTCGATGAAGTCGCGGCGGACCGGGTCCTGAAGGTCCTTGGTCCAGTCGATGCGGATCGCGTTCTTGATGTGGTTCTTCTCGTAGGCGGACGTGTCCTCGTCCACCTCCACGATCGCGATGTTGCTGTCGTCCAGGTGCTCCTGGAGCCAGTCGGCGTCGACCAGGACGTCGCTGCGGCTCATGCTTTCTCCTCCGGGGCAGTTGCGGCGGGGCGTGCAAGTGAGAGGGGCGCGCGGTCCGGGTGCGGACGGCGCACGAAGGCCCTGGGCAGGGCGGGGGAATGCGAGGCGTCGGTGCTCTTCGCTCAGAAGGGGCGACAGAGCATGGCGGCGACGCGGCACAGGTCTACTGCCCGCCGCTTCGTGAGATCCGCCTGTCGCTTCATACCTGCGATCGTAGGGAGGGACAGGCGCGCATGTCACCGGCGTGTCGCATTTTGAGACGCGATCGTCCGGGATGTGGGACCGGCGGGCCCTCGAAGCCGTCGCCGCAGGGCTTCCGGGGCGATGCGGCCGCCGTCACAGCTACGGTGCGGACAGCGGCGTCTCGCCTTTCGGACACCGAAGCTCACACCGAGGCTCACACCGAGGCACCGAGGCTCACACCGGTTGCTCGCACCGGGGCGCCCCGAAGCCGCCCCGACGTGCGCCAAGGGCCGTACTACCCCGCGAGCCGGACGTCCGAACCCCGCACCGTGATCTCCACTCCGTCCTTCGCCGCCTCGACCTTGTCCAGCTCGATGCCGCCGGGCAGACCGTCGATCCGCTGCTCGAAGTCGGTGATGCCGCGCGCCCGGGACTCCGCTATGTCGACGCCGCCGAACGAGGGCAGGGAGTCCGCGTGCACCTTGACGGTGTCGCCCTCCACGGTGACCGAGCTGAGCACGTGGACCGGGTTGGGGAGCTTCACCCCGAGGACGGTGGCCTCCACGGCGACCTTGATCCGGCCGTTGCCGCCGTCGGAGAGCCCCACCACATGGGCGGTGACGCCGGGCCCGACCTCGGTGTCCTCGGACTGGGCGGTCTTGAGGAGTTCCGCGTAGCCGATGGAGGCGGTGCCGGTGGCGGTGTCCGCGGTGGCGGAGCTGAAGCCGTTGGAGAACCGCACGCCCTTCATGTTCGCCCTGAGCCCGTCGATGCGGATGGTCTCGCCGTCGCCCGCCGTGGCCTCGTAGTCGTCTATGCCGACCTCGATGTCGTCCAGTTCGCCCCCGGCGAGCTGGGTGAGGAAGGGGAAGCCCTTGATGGACACGTCGGGGGTGGCGGCGAGGTTCTCGGTCGTCCGCAGCTTCTCGGCCGCCTCGTCCTCGGCGAAGCCCACGGCGAGCCGGTCGGCGAGCACGAAGAGACCACCGAGGACGACGGTGACGATCAGCAGGATCCGCAGTGCGCGCATGTTTCGGACTTCCCCCACCCGGTCGGACGACGACCGGCCGGCCGCCATCGGGGGAGCGTAACCCCGGATGGCGTCCGGTCCGCCGAACTGTCGATCACCTGTGACACGCGGACCGGTGAAAGGTCTAGCCCAGAGCCCGGCCCAGGACGTACACCGCCGGTGCCGCCGCCGCGAGGGGGAGGGCGACGCCGGCCGTGAAGTGGACGAACCTCGACGGGTAGTCGTAGCTCGCCACCCGGTGGCCGATGAGGGCCGAGGCCCCGGCCGCCGCGCCGAGCAGCGCGCCCTGGGAGCCGACGTCCGTCATCCCGCCGACGGCGATGCCCGCGCCCGCCGCGGCGAGCACGGAGACCACGACGGACGCCGCGGTCGGCAGCGGCAGGGCACGGGCGAGCAGGGCCACCGCCACCGCGGCCGCGCCCACCGTCACCGCGTCCGCCTCCGCCGCGAGGTAGCCGGACGCCACGATGGCCAGCGCCGCCGAGGCGACGGTCGCCATCAGGCCGTACATGCGCTCGTCGGGGTCGGCGTGCGAACGGAGCTGGAGGACCAGGGCCAGCAGGACCCAGACGCCCAGCGTGCCGAGGATGGCCGAGGGGGCCCGGTCGGAGGCGAGCAGGGCCACGTCCGCGGTCAGCGCGCCCGCGAAGGCCAGCGCGATGCCCTGGCGGGCCGGCCACATGCCGTTCAGCCGGAACCAGCCGGCCGCGGTGACCGCCTGGAGCACGACCAGCGGGACCAGCAGCGCGTAGGTGCCGACCGCCGCCGTGCCCGACAGCAGCAGGCCGAGCGCCGCGGTCAGCGCCGCCGGCTGCATGCCCGGCTCGATGATCGGGGAACGGCCCTCCAGACGGGCCCGCTGCGCGTCGGTGACGCGAGCGTTGCC
This sequence comes from Streptomyces sp. NPDC048002, assembly GCF_040653275.1. Lineage (NCBI taxonomy): Bacteria > Bacillati > Actinomycetota > Actinomycetes > Kitasatosporales > Streptomycetaceae > Streptomyces > Streptomyces sp. NPDC048002. Next base: position 560,740 of record NZ_JBEZNL010000002.1, read on the forward strand.
GCCGAGGGTCGCCGGACCGTAGCCCGACTCCTCGGGCGCGGCCGGCGGGACCGGGGCCGGTTGCGGCCCAGGAGCCTGCGGGGGCGCGGCCGCGTACGGCTCAGGGGCCTGCGGTGACCCCGCCGCGTACGGCTCGTAGCCCTGCTGGGGCATGTACGCCGTCTCCGCGGCCGCGACCGGGGGCTGGACCTGGGTCTCCCAGGTCTGGCCCTGCCACTGCTGCGTGTACTGCTGGGCGGCCTGCGGGTCCTCGTACCCCTGCCACCCCTGTTGCGCCTGTGGCTGTGGCTGCTGCTGCCCGTACGGGTCGTAGGCGTCGTAGCCGCCCTGGTACGGCTGGTTGGTCATCGCTCACCCTCCTGCGAACGGCGGGAGCACTTCGACCGTGCCGCCGTCGGCCAGGCGTACCGTCTCATGTCCGCGGGTGCCCACGGGGTCACCGTCGATCAGGAACGAGCAGCGCAGCAGCACGCGCGTGAGTTCGCCGGGGTGCCGCTCGCGCACCGCGGCGAGCGCCTCGGCGAGTGTGTCCGCGGCGTACGGCTCCTCATCCACTCCGGCCGCGGCCTTCGCGGCGGCCCAGTAGCGGACCGTGACCTCTGCCATCCCGTTCCTCTGTCCTTCGGCGTCAACCGTCCTTCGGCTGTCAACGGGCCCAGGCTAGCCCGCCCGGCCGACGGCCCAGCGCCCGATCCTGGCCAGCAGCCCGTCGTCGGCCGCGTGCTCGGCGTGCCCCATGCCCGGTTCCAGCCAGAGTTCGCCGTGCCCACCGGCCGCGTCGGCCAGCATCCGGGGGTGGTCGAGGGGGAAGTAGCCGTCGCGGTCGCCGTGCACGATCAGCAGCGGGACGGGGGCGATCAACGGCACCGAGTCCACCGGGGAGAGCGGGACCGGGCTCCACCCGCGGTGGTGGATACGCGTGCGCAGTCCGTAGCGGCTCACCAGGCGGCCCTCGCGGCGGGTTACCAGCCAGTGGACCCGGCGCATAGGGGCCGTCCCCCGGTAGTACCAACGCGCGGGGGCACTCACCGAAACCACCGCGTCCGTTTGCGCCCCCGTGCGCCCCGCGTGCTCCGGCCCGTACAGGGCCGCGTGGCGCAGCACCACGGAGCCGCCCATGGAGAAGCCCACCGTCACTACGCGTGAGTGCCCGAGCTCCCGCGCCCAGGCCACGGCGGCGGCCAGGTCGAGCACCTCGCGGTCGCCCACCGTGGACCGTCCGGCGGAGCGTCCGTGGCCCCGGAAGGAGAAGGTGATCACGCTCCCGTACTGGGCGAACGCCTCCGCGACCCGGCGCACGTGCGGCTTGTCCACATCACCGGTGAAACCGTGCGCGATCACGAACGCCGGACCACCGGTGGATGGAATTCCGGTGTTGTATACGACCGCACCCGGTTCGTATACGGAATCGATCGTCACCCCGTCGTCCGTGCGCAGAAACGTCCGGATAGGGGTACGTCTGTTCGTCTCAGAATTCGGAACAGACGTCGAACGCGCCACACGACCTGCCGGATCAGTCCTCATGTGGGCTATTCTCCTGGGCAGAGGACTCGGGCAGCGAAGCCCCCGGGTCCTTTTGTGCTTTCGGAAGCGTTGTATACGACGCGGGAAACCGCGGGTGTACGGGCCCCGGGATCGCAGAGCAATGCCGCTGTGCCGCAAACGTCCTCGCAGGGACCGAGGAGGAACCAGACGTATGAGTTCTCTGCTGCTCCTGACCAATGCCCTCCAGCCGTCGACGGAGGTGCTTCCGGCCCTCGGCCTGCTCCTGCACAACGTGCGAGTGGCCCCCGCCGAAGGCCCCGCGCTCGTCGACACCCCGGGCGCCGACGTCATCCTGATCGACGGGCGCCGTGATCTGCCGCAGGTGCGCAGCCTGTGCCAGCTGCTGCGCTCCACCGGACCCGGCTGTCCGCTCATCCTGGTCGTCACCGAGGGCGGCCTCGCCGCCGTCACCGCCGACTGGGGCATCGACGACGTCCTGCTGGACACCGCCGGCCCCGCCGAGGTCGAGGCGCGGCTGCGCCTGGCCATGGGCCGCCAGCAGATCGTCAACGACGACTCCCCGATGGAGATCCGCAACGGCGACCTCTCCGTCGACGAGGCCACCTACAGCGCCAAGCTCAAGGGGCGGGTCCTCGACCTCACCTTCAAGGAGTTCGAGCTCCTGAAGTACCTCGCGCAGCACCCGGGCCGCGTCTTCACCCGCGCCCAGCTGCTCCAGGAGGTCTGGGGCTACGACTACTTCGGCGGCACCCGCACCGTCGACGTGCACGTACGACGGCTGCGCGCCAAGCTCGGCCCCGAGCACGAGTCGCTGATCGGTACCGTCCGGAACGTCGGTTATCGATTCGTTACGCCCGAGAAGGGCGACCGTTCCGCCGAGGAGGCCCGCGCCAAGGCCGACCGCGCAAAGGCGGAAGATACGGACGAGACGGCGGTCCTGGACGGCGTCGAGGTCAGTGCGGACGCCTAGCGGATCCCGGCAGCGCTCGGGCGGGGCTCAGGCAAGCCTCTGCACGCCCTGCCCAGAGCGGGTCCATCCGCGTAGACTCCGCGCGTGGCCAAGGTAACCAGGGATGATGTGGCGCGGCTGGCGGGTACCTCCACCGCCGTCGTCAGCTATGTCATCAACAACGGACCCCGGCCGGTCGCCCCGGCCACGCGCGAGCGCGTTCTCGCCGCGATCAAGGAGCTGGGGTACCGGCCCGACCGGGTCGCCCAGGCCATGGCCTCGCGCCGGACGGACCTCATAGGTCTGATCATCCCGGACGCGCGCCAGCCCTTCTTCGGGGAGATGGCGCACGCGGTCGAACAGGCCGCGTCCGAGCGCGGAAAGATGGTCCTCGTCGGCAACACCGACTACGTCGGCGAGCGCGAGGTCCACTATCTGCGCGCCTTCCTCGGCATGCGGGTCTCCGGTCTGATCCTGGTCAGCCACGCGCTGAACGACCTGGCGGCGGCCGAGATCGAGGCGTGGGACGCCCGGGTGGTGCTGCTGCACGAGCGCCCCGAGGCGATCGACGACGTCGCCGTCGTCACCGACGACCTCGGCGGAGCCCAGCTCGCCGTGCGCCACCTGCTGGAGCACGGCTACGACTACGTCGCCTGCATGGGCGGCACCGCGGAGACCCCCTCGGTCGGCGACCCCGTCTCCGACCACGTCGAGGGCTGGCGGCGCGCCCTGCACGAGGCCGGGATCAGCTCCGAGGGCAAGCTCTTCGAGGCGCCCTACAACCGCTACGACGCCTACCGGATAGCGCTGGACCTGCTCGCCGGCCCCGACCGGCCGCCGGCGATCTTCTGCTCCACCGACGACCAGGCGCTGGGTGTCCTGCGGGCCGCGCGCGAGCTGCGCATCGACGTGCCGGGCGAGCTGGCCGTGGCGGGCTTCGACGACATCAAGGAGGCGGCGCTGGCGGACCCGCCGCTGACCACGATCGCCTCGGACCGCTCGGCGATGGCGCGGGCCGCGGTGGACCTGGTCCTGGACGACGGTCTGCGGGTCGCGGGATCCCGGCGCGAACGGCTCAAGGTGTTCCCGTCCCAGCTGGTGACCCGGCGGTCCTGCGGCTGCCCGTGAGCCCCTCCCGCCACGGTTCGTGAACGCCTCCTGAGAGGGCCCACCCCACGCCCGGAACGGCCTTTACATCGGGCATACGAGGTTCTGCCGGGCTTCTCAGGGAGCACTCAGGGAGCTCTCATCGTCGGCGGACAAGCTCTGTTCCATGACCGAGAGCTTCCGCCGCAGCGGCGAGTACGAGGACCCGTACCAGGGCCGGCAGGACCCGTACCAGGGCCGGCAGCACCACGCCTCCACTCCTGTGAACCCGGAGTGGCCGCCCCCGCCGGCGTTCGCGCCGGTGCAGGAGCCCGCCCCGGTCCACCACCAGCAGGCGCAGGAGCCCGCCCCGGCGCAGACCGCCTGGGCCGCCGGTGACGGCGACGGCGGCGGCACCGCACCGCTCACCCCCGCACCCTCCGGCGAGGCACCGCGCAGGAAGCGCACCCGGGGACCCGTCGCCCTGCTCGCCGCCGTCGCGCTGGTCGCCGCGGCCGTGGGCGGCGGCACCGCCTACGCCGTGCAGGAGCTGACCGGCAGCGACACCGTCGCCGCGAGCACCACCACCAGCGTGGTGCCCTCCAGCAAGAAGGGCGACATCGCGGCCATCGCCTCGGTGGTCAGCCCGAGCATCGTGGAGATCAGCGCCACCTCGAACTCCGGCGAGTCCACCGGCTCCGGCGTGATCATCACCAGTGACGGCGAGATCGTCACCAACAACCACGTCATCTCCGGCGCCTCCTCGATCAAGGTCACCACCAGCGACGGCAAGGAGTACACCGCCGAGGTCGTCGGCACCGACAGCAGCAAGGACCTGGCGCTGATCAAGCTCCAGGACGCCTCTGGACTGACGGCCGCGAGCCTCGGCGACTCCGACAACGTGCAGGTGGGCGACACGGTCGTGGCGATCGGCTCGCCCGAGGGCCTGACCGGCACCGTCACCAGCGGCATCATCTCGGCGCTCGACCGCGACGTCACCGTCTCCACCGACGAGGGCCAGCAGCAACAGCAACAGCAGCAGGGCGGCGGCTGGCCGTTCGAGTTCGGCGGCCAGCAGTTCAACGGCGACACCGGCTCGTCCACCACGACGTACAAGGCGCTCCAGACGGACGCGTCCCTGAACCCCGGCAACTCCGGCGGCGCGCTGATCGACATGAACGGCAACATCGTCGGCATCAACTCCGCGATGTACTCCTCGGCCTCGTCCTCCTCCGACGCCGGCAGTGTCGGCCTCGGCTTCGCCATTCCGATCAACACCGTCAAGTCCGACCTCGCCAAGCTGCGTTCGGGCTCCCAGAGCTGAAGGGGCACGCCATGATCAAGCAGGTCTCCCGTACGGCCGCCGACACCGACCCGGCGAGCTTCGCGCTCGCCCTGGAGGTCGCGTACGAGCTGCACGCCCCCGCCGCCCGCGCCCCCGAGCTGGCCACCGGCCCCGTCGGCCGCACCACGGCCCGCCGCGCCCGCCGCCGTACGACGGCCCGCGCCTGACCCGCCTCTGACCGCACCCGTCGCGGACATGCGAGGCTGAATGTGCCGACCCGTCCCCCGCACCGAGGAACCCGAAGCCCATGAGCCCCGCCGATGGCGACCGTGACCCCCAGCGCATCCTGATCGTCGACGACGAGCCGGCGGTGCGCGAAGCCCTCCAGCGCAGCCTCGCCTTCGAGGGCTACGACACCGAGGTCGCCGTCGACGGCGCCGACGCCCTGGAGAAGGCCACCGCGTACCACCCGGACCTGGTCGTCCTCGACATCCAGATGCCCCGCATGGACGGACTGACCGCCGCCCGGCGCATCCGCGGCGCGGGCGACACCACCCCGATCCTGATGCTGACCGCCCGCGACACCGTCGGCGACCGGGTCACCGGGCTCGACGCCGGCGCCGACGACTACCTCGTCAAGCCCTTCGAACTGGACGAACTGTTCGCCCGGGTACGGGCCCTGCTGCGGCGCAGCTCCTACGCGGCCGCGGCCTCGGCCGCCACCGAGGAGGACGAGGCGCTCACCTTCGCCGACCTGCGCATGAACCTGGCGACCCGGGAGGTGACCCGGGCCGGGCGCCCGGTGGAGCTGACCCGCACGGAGTTCACGCTGTTGGAGATGTTCATGGCGCACCCGCGCCAGGTCCTCACCCGTGAGCAGATCCTCAAGGCCGTCTGGGGCTTCGACTTCGAGCCGTCGTCGAACTCCCTCGACGTCTACGTCATGTACCTGCGCCGCAAGACCGAGGCGGGCGGCGAGCCGCGCCTCGTGCACACGGTCCGCGGGGTTGGCTATGTGCTCCGACAGGGCGGCGCCGAGTGAGCAAGCTGTTCCGCGGGTTCCGCGCGCTGCCGATCCGGGCGCGGCTGTCGCTGCTGGTGGCGGCGGCGGTGGCGTTCGCGGTGGCGGCGGTCTCGGTGACGTGCTGGTTCATCGTGCAGGGGAAACTGTACGAACAGCTGGAGGGGGACCTGACCCGGGCGTCGTCGATGCGCATGCCGGCGCAGTTGCAGAGCGCCCTCGCCAACTGCACCGACACCCCCTCCTACGCCGGCAACGTCTTCCGCAACTACTCCCAGGTGGTCCAGGAGGACGGCACCGTCTGTCTCCTCGAAGGCTCCTCCTCCGAGGTGAAGGTCACGGACGCCGACAGGGAGGCGATCGAGAGCGGGGACACGCAGAAGGTCTACTTCCGCAACGGGACCACCGCCGACGGCACCGACGTGCGCGTGCTGACCCGCCCGCTCACCACGGTCACCCGGGACGGAGAAGCCGGCCCGAAACTCGGACTCGTCGTCGCCATGCCCCTGAAGAGCACCCAGGACACCCTCAACGACCTGGCCCTCATCCTTCTCCTGGTCTCCGGCATCGGAGTCGTGGGCGCCGGAGCCGCCGGGCTCGCCGTCGCGCGGGCCGGGCTGCGGCCCGTCGACAAGCTCACCGAGGCCGTCGAGCACGTGGCCAGGACGGAGGACCTGAGCGTCCGCATCCCCGTGTCGGAGGACGCCGAGGACGAGGTGGCCCGGCTGTCGAGGTCGTTCAACTCGATGACCTCCGCGCTGGCCAGCTCCCACGAGCTCCAGCAGCAGCTGATCGCGGACGCCGGACATGAGCTGCGCACCCCGCTGACCTCCCTGCGCACCAACATCGAACTGCTCACCCGCAGCGAGGAGACCGGCCGCCCGATCCCCCCGGCGGACCGCAAGGCGCTGCTCGCCTCGGTGAAGGCCCAGATGACCGAGCTGGCCGCGCTCATCGGCGACCTCCAGGAACTGTCCCGCTCGGAGGGCCAGCGGGGCGAGCGGGTCCAGGTGATCGCCCTGGAGGACACCATCGAGTCCGCCCTGCGCCGGGCCCGGCTGCGCGGCCCCGAGCTGACGATCACGGCCGACCTGCGGCCCTGGTACGTCCGCGCCGAGCCGTCGGCCCTGGAGCGGGCGATCGTCAACATCCTGGACAACGCGGTGAAGTTCAGCCCGGAGGGCGGCACCGTCGAGGTGCGGCTCGCGGACGGCGTGCTGACGGTCCGGGACCACGGTCCGGGCATCCCCACCGAGGAACTCCCGCACGTCTTCGACCGCTTCTGGCGCTCCCCCGACGCACGCGCCCTGCCCGGCTCGGGTCTGGGCCTGTCCATCGTGGCGCGCACCGTGCACCAGGCGGGCGGCGAGGTCGCCCTGTCCCCGGCCGAGGGCGGCGGCACGGTGGCGACCGTACGCCTGCCCGGCGCCCCCGTCCCGCCACCCGAGGCGCCGTAGCCGGCGACCGGCCCCGCGGCCAGACCCACAAAGGCCCACCGGCGTCCGGCCGGTGGGCCTTTCCTGTGGGCCTTTCCGGTGTGCCGGGGCCCCTCGCGCGGGAAGCGGGCCTCCGCGACCGGGGGTGGCCGGGGCCGAAGCCGTCCGGCCACGCCCGGCACCCCAGTCCGCGACCCTCCCAGGCTCACGGAAGGCCACCGGGCATACGGCCCGGCGGCCTTCCGGGGTTCCGGGGCGCGTCACGCGGGAGGGGAAGCCCGGGACGGGGGCTGCCCGGGGTGTCGTGGTCGGGCAGGGCGCCGTCCGGAAGGCCGCCCCCGGTATGCGGAGGACGTACCACCGCCCGGGGCATCGCAGTCGGCTGCCGCCGGGCGCGCGGAAGGCCACCGGTGTTCGGCCGGTGGCCTTCCGGGTGCCGGGGGCGCGTCACAAGGGGAGGGTGGCCCTCCAGGACAGGGGTTGCTCGGGGCGTCGCGGCCGGGCTGGGCGCCCGGAAGGCCGCCCCCCGGTACGCGGCCGAAGACGCACCACCGCCCGGGGCACCGCGTGCAGTTGCCGCCGGACGCGCGGAAGGCCACCGGTGTTCGGCCGGTGGCCTTCCGGGTGCCGGGGGCGCGTCACACGGGCACGGTGGCCTCCGGGACGGGGGTCGCCAGGGTCGCGTACGTGCCGCCGTGTGCGAGGAGTTCGTCGTGGGTGCCCGTCTCCACCAGGCGGCCGCCGTCGAGGACGACGACGCGGTCGGCGTCGGGGGCGAGGCTCAGGTCGTGGGTGATGACGATCGTGGTGCGGCCCGCCATGAGCCGGCGCAGGGGCTGGACGACCTTCCGCGCGGAGACCGAGTCCAGGCCGGCCGTCGGTTCGTCGAGGATCAGCACGGGCGCCGCGCGGAGCATGGCGCGGGCGATGGCGATCCGTTTGAGCTGGCCGCCGGAGAGGGCGGCGGTGCCGGGGGCGACGACGGTGTCGTAGCCGTCGGGGAGTTCGGTGATGAAGTCGTGGGCGGCGGCCGACCGGGCGGCGGCCTCCGTCTCGGCGTCGGTGGCGCCGGGGCGGCCGCAGGCGATGTTCTCCCGGATCGTCCCGCGCAGGATCAGCGTCTCCTGCGGCAGCAGCGCGACGTTCTCGCGCAGGAAGCGCAGGGGCAGTGCGGTCAGCGGCACCCCGTCCAGGCTCAGCACACCGGCCGTGGGGTCGTACAGGCGCAGGAGCAGCTTGGCGACCGTGGACTTGCCCGCGCCGCTCGGGCCGGTGACGACGACGAGTTCGCCGGGGCCCGCGGTGAAGGACACGTCGGTGAGGGCGGTCCGGCCGGAGCCGGGGTAGCGGAACCCGGCGCCCCGCACGGTGACCTGCCCGCGCACGGGCCACTCCCGGGCCGGTGCGACGGGTTCGGTGACCGCCGGCCGCGCGTCGAGGATCTCGCCCAGACGCTGGGCGCCCGCGGTCGCCGCGGTGAGGGTGAGGCCCAGCTGTCCCAGGCTGCGGACCGGCGGGTAGAGGTAGCCGATGAAGGCGGCGAAGGCGAGCAGTTGGCCGAGGGTCATGCGGCCCGCGGAGATCTCCCAGACCCCGAGCCCGATGACGGCGAGCACGCACAGGGTCTCGGCGACCTCGACGAACTGCTCGTACAGCTCCGTGAGCCGGGCGCCGCGCACGGACGCCCGCAGCCATGCGCGGGCCTCCCGGTCGAGGCGCCGCTCCTCGTCCGCCCGGCGGTCGTACGTCTGGGTCAGCAGGACGTTGCCGAGGGACTCCTCCACCACGGAGGTGATGGCGCCGTCGGCGACCCGCTCGTCCTGCGCGGCCTTCTTGACGCGGCCCGCGAAGCGGCGGGCGGCCAGCAGGAACAGCGGGGCGAGGACGAAGGTGGCGAGGGCGAGGTCCCAGCGCAGCCAGAGGGCGGCGACGGAGTAGAAGAGGGCGGAGAAGACCGCGGAGAAGGTCCCCACCACACCGGAGACGACCAGTTGCTCGATGGCCTCGACGTCGCCGGTGAGACGTTCGACCAGGTCGCCCCGGCGGTGCCGCTGGAAGAAGTCGGGCGGGAGGTCCTGGATGTGCCGGAACACCCTGGCGCGCAGCCGCAGGACGAACGCCTCGGCGGTCCGGACGGCGAGCGAGTTGCCCAGGTAGCCGACGAGCGCGCCGAGGACGGCGACGGCCAGCCAGGCGCCGGCGGGCCCCCAGAAGGCGGAGAGCGAACCGGCCTGGAGGGCATGGTCGGTGAGCCGGGCGAACAGCAGGATCGAGGCGGTCTCGGCCAGGGCCGAGGCCATCACGCAGCCCAGGATCACGGCCAGCCGTCCCCGGTCGCCGCGGGTCAGTGGCCAGTACCGCCCGAACGCCGCGCGGACTTCCTTCATCGTGTCTCCCTCGTCGTGGTGCCGGACATGCCGGAGGCGGGGCCGCCGGTCCGTTTCCGGTCCGATGGCCCCGCCTCCCGGGCGTGCGTCAGCAGTTCTTGTTGCCGACCGGGCGCCGCGCCGACGTGGCATTCGCGCGCTGCTGCGGGCCCTTCTTCGCGGCCTGCCGCTTCGGGGCGGGCGCGGTCTTGCTGTTCTTCTTGACGGGGGTGACCTTGTGGAAGCTCACAGGAATTCCCTCCCTGTTTATCAGGTGCGGATTACGTGGGGTTTATCCGGGGGGCGTGCTCAGCCCTGGCGGGACACCGGGCGGCGCTGCTGCGTGGCCTGCCCGACCTGCTTGCGCGCCGTCTTCTTGGTGTTCTTCTTCGGCGCGGGGGCGGCGGACTTGCGGGTCTTCTTCACCGGGGCGATCTTGTGGAAGCTCATCGGATTCTCCTCCGTGTCGTTTTCTTCGGTGTCGTTCGCTTCGACATGCAAAACACTACGGGACCCGGAAACCGAAATTCGCCAATTCCGGTTAGACCTCCATGAAATGCGACTGAGTCGATTTTTCAGGCGCACCCAGGAACCATTCCCCTGTTCACACAGAACTTAGGGCGGGAATTCCGGAACGCCGAAGGCGGTGCCCGGTCGGTCGACCGGACACCGCCTTCGGGGCGAGCAGGGGTTCAGCGAATGATCGTGATCCGGTTCGCGGCCGGAGGCGCGATCGGGCTCGTGGCCGAGGAGTTGGCCGTGAGGTACCGCTCCAGCGCGGTCAGGTCGTCCGCGCCGACCAGGTCGTTGGTGCCCTGGCCGAGCGTGGTGAAGCCGTCGCCGCCGCCCGCGAGGAAGCTGTTCGTCGCGACACGGTAGGTGGCCGCCGGGTCGATCGCGGCACCGTTGAGCTTGATCGAGTCCGTCACCACACGGTCGGCGCCGGTCTTGGTCAGGTCCAGCGTGTACGTCAGGCCGGAGGACGGCTGGAGGATCTTCGGGGAGGCCAGGTTGGTGCCGCTGACCTGCTCCTGGAGGACCGTGATCAGCTGGGCTCCGGTGAAGTCCTGGAGGTTGACCGTGTTGGAGAAGGGCTGGACGGTGAAGCCCTCGGCGTAGGTGACCACGCCGTCGCCCTCACTGGCCTTGGCCGCGTAGGTCAGTCCGGCCCGCACGCCGCCCGGGTTCATCAGCGCCAGGTCGGTCTCCGGGTCCAGCTGCTTGCCGTGGGCGAGCTGCGCGTCCGCGATGAGGTCGCCCATCGGGGACTCGGTGCCGGTGCTCGGGATGTCCCCGGAGATGTAGCCGATCGCGCGGTTGCCGATGGGCGCCGCGAGGGTGTTCCACTTGGTGATCAGCTCGGTCATGTCGGTCGCCTTGGCGACGTCCCGGGTGACCACGTGGTTCGCGGACTTCACCGCCGTACGGCTGATGTCACCCGTCCAACGGTCGTACGTCAGCGTGGTGTCCGTGTACAGACGGCCGAAGGACGCGGCCGAGGTGACCGTGCGGGGCTTGCCCGACGGGTCGTTGATCGTGCAGGCGTAGGCCGCGTGGGTGTGGCCGGTGACCAGCGCGTCGACCTGCGGGGTGATGTTCTTGGCGATGTCGACGATCGGGCCGGAGATGCCGTCACCGGCGCCCGGCGCGTCGCAGTCGTAGTTGTACGCCGTCGAGGCCGGGGCGCCGCCCTCGTGGATCAGCGCGACGATCGACTTCACGCCCTGGCGCTGGAGCTCTTTGGCGTACTTGTTGATCGTCTCGACCTCGTCCTTGAACTTGAGGCCCTTGACGCCCTCGGCGGAGACGATGCCCGGGGTGTCCTCCAGGGTGACCCCGATGAAGCCGATCTTGACGTCCTTCTTCTTCCACACCCAGTACGGCTTGAGGATCGGCTTGCCGGTCTTCTCGTTCAGGACGTTCGCCGCGAGGTAGGGGAAGTCGGCGCCCTTGAACTTCTGACCTTCGACGTAGCAGCCGTCCGTCTCGTGGCAGCCGCCGTACTGAAGGCGCTTCAGTTCCTTGGAGCCCTCGTCGAACTCGTGGTTGCCGACGCTGGTGACGTCCAGGTCGAGCTTGTTCAGCGCCTCGATGGTGGGCTCGTCGTGGAACAGGCCCGAGATCAGCGGGGAGGCGCCGACCATGTCGCCACCGGCCGCGGTGATGGAGTACTTGTTGCCCTCGCGGGCCTGGCGCAGGTGGGTGGCGAGGTACTCGACACCGCCCGCGTCGATGGTGCTGGTGGTGCCGTCCTCGTGGAGGTGGGTGACCCGGCCGGAGGAACCGGACGGCGGCTCCAGGTTGCCGTGCAGGTCGTTGAAGGACAGCAGTTGGACATCCTGGTAGCGGCTGTACGAGTGGCCGCCGCCCTTGCGGTCGCCCGCGTCGGCGGAAGCCGTCGCGGGCAGCGCGGCGGCCAGCGCACCGGCGGTGGCGAGGCTCGCCGCGGCGGTCAGGACCAGATACGTACGGCGTCTGCGGCCGGGCTGCGGCCGCTGGGAGATGGCTGGCATACGCCCCCCTGTGAGTCGTATGGAGCGGGGAAGAAGACATGAGAGGGCAGTGGTGCCCGGGCGGCAGCCTAGAGTCAACGCGCGTAGCGCGGAAGGAGGTTCCGGGTTACATCCTGGTTTCCCTTTTGCCACCGGTCTTCCGTGACCTCGGCTTACCCTCGTAGTCATGACCAGCGACGACACCGCACGCCCCGGCGGGGCCCGCGCCATCGAGACCCATTCCGCGCTCGCTCCCGAACAGACCGAGGCCGTGCTCGCACTGCTCGCCGAGGCCGCCCGGACCGACGGCCAGCAGGCGGTGTCCGAGCAGGGACGGCTCCAGTTGCGCGGAGGCGACCGCGCGGGGGTCTCCCATCTGCTGCTCACCGTGGACGGTGAACTCGTCGGCTACGCCCAGTTGGAGGACACCGATCCGGTGGAGGCGCCGGCCGCCGAACTCGTCGTCCACCCCGCGCACCGCGGGCACGGGCACGGGCGGGCGCTGGGCTCGGCGCTGCTCGCCGCCTCCGGCAAGCGGCTGCGGGTGTGGGCCCACGGCGGGCACTCGGCGGCCCGCCACCTGGCCCAGGTGCTGGGGCTCACCCTCTTCCGCGAACTGCGGCAGATGCGGCGGCCGTTGGCCGGTCTCGACCTGCCCGAGCCGGGGCTTCCGGAGGACGTGAGCGTACGCACCTTCGTCCCCGGGCAGGACGACGCGGCCTGGCTCGCGGTGAACGCGGCGGCCTTCGCCCACCATCCCGAGCAGGGCTCCCTCACCCAGCGCGACCTCGACGACCGCGAGGCCGAACCGTGGTTCGACCCGGCCGGGTTCTTCCTCGCGGAGCGGGCGGGCGAGCTGATCGGCTTCCACTGGACGAAGGTGCACGCCGAGGAGGGGCTCGGGGAGGTGTACGTCCTCGGGGTGCGGCCCGGTGCGCAGGGCGGCGGGCTCGGCAAGGCGCTCACCTCGATCGGGCTGCGGCATCTCGCGGAGCGGGGGCTGGGGACGGCGATGCTGTACGTCGATGCCGACAACAAGGCGGCGGTGTCGGTGTACGAGCGGATGGGGTTCGTGACGTACGAGACGGATCTGATGTACCGCACGGAGACGTGACGCTCCGCTGGGTTGGCGGGTGGGTGGGGGCGGGTGTGCGTTGACTGTCGGGTGGGGGTGGGTGGGGGCTGAGCGCGCCGTTCCCCGCGCCCCTGCCGGCTGCGCCGGCGTCCATCGAACTCGGCTGCGGGTGGGTGGGGGCTTGGCGCGCAGTTCCCCGCGCCCCCAGCCGGCTGCGCCGGCCGAAGGGCGTCGGCGCAGCGGCGCCAGGGGCGCGGGGAACGGCGCGCTCAGCCCCCACCGGCGGGGCGATTGGGCTGGATGCGCCCGGTTGGTTCTCGGGCGCAGAGGAGCCAGGTGGTCAGGGCCGCTATGAGGAGGACCGCCCATCGTTCGTGGGCTTCGGGCCAGGTCGGGGCGTCGGTGGCTACGAAGAGGTCCCAGCGGTCGGGCAGGAGGAGGACGGCCGGCACGGCCACCACCAGGAGACCCGCGCCCACGGCCACCCCCGGCTCCGGTTCCTCACCGTGGCGGACCGTCGCCGCCGCGCCGGCCAGGGCCAGGGCGAAGGCGGCGACCGCCTCCAGGGTGGTCGCCCCGAGCGGGGGCCGCAGGTCGGCGGGGACCAGCAGGACCGCCGCCGTCCACCACAGCGCGGCGAGCGGGACGACCGGCACCAGGCGCAGCGCCTGACGGACCGGCCGCCGAGTCGGCACGGTGGCCGTGGTGTGGCGGGCCGGGTCGTCCAGTACGAAGGCCAGGCCCAGGGCGAAGCAGAGGGCCGCGGCACGCAGGGTGTTGAGCGCCAGCCAGGGGTCGAAGCCCTCGGGGAACAGCCGTGCCGTCCCGGCGAACAGCAGTCCCACGGCGGCACCGGCGCCGAGCGCCCGCCAGGGCAGGGTGCGGCAGACCGGGACGAGCAGCTCTCTCACTCCTCGCACCCGTCCTTCTCAGTGGTGCCCCGGACGCCGAGGAGTTCGGCGGCTCGCGCGGTGGTGAGGCCGGGGCTCGTCAGCTCGGTCCAGTTCCGCTTCACCTGGGCCGTCACCTCGGCCCTCGGGCGGCCCAGCAGTTCACGCACGACGTCGGTCTGGCCCGCCGACATGGACAGCGGGGACGTCGGGGCGAGCACGATCGCGGAGCCGGTGTCGCTGTCGTCGAGGCGGACCAGGCGCAGTTGGTCCACCGGCCGGTCCTGCCAGCCCAGGGAGAGCCACATCACGGTGACCACGCGGCCGTCGCACAGCTCGCCGCCCGCCCGCTCCGTCCCGGCCACCAGGACCGCGGCCACGCCCGAGGAGAACTCGGGGACCCGGGCACCGCCCCAGCGGGTACCGACGGTGACCTCGTGCGCGGTGTCGGACGGCGCGATGGCGGCGTCGGCGTTGGGCCCGTAGCGGGCCTCGATCCGCTGGCGGACCAGGAGGGGCTGGTCGTGGGCGGTGCCGCCGGCCAGCCCGGACACCTCGTCCACGACCTCGGCCCAGGTGCCGGTCCGGGACTCCCACTCCGGGTGGGCGCAGTACGTGGACTCGCCGTGCCGTACGCACTTCTGCTCCGGGTCGAGCGTGGCCCGCTCCCTTGCCGCCGTCAGGGAGGCCGGTTCGCCGCCGGCCTGGGCGACGGCGCCGACCAGGGTCAGGGCCACCGTCGCACCGAGAACGGCGTAGAGGCTCCGGACCCGGCGCCCGCCGCCGGCCAGCAGCGCGAGCGCGCCGATGGCGAGGCCGAGGCCGAGCAGGTACACCGCGTGCCAGGCGGCGGGGCGGCCCAGCAGGTCGGAGGGCAGGCTGTCGGCGCTGCTGTCGCCGACCACCGGGGTCAGCCAGCGCGTCCCGGCGTCCTCACCGCCGGGGCTGACTCCGAGGACGAGGAAGAAGAGCAGGAAGACCACCAGCAGCGGGCCGGTGAAGGGCGACTTCAGCACCCGGGCCAGCAGCACCCCGAGCGCCCCGAACAGCAGCACGGTGAGCGGTCCGACGAGCAGCTCGCCGGGTGAACCGTGGCCGACGGCACCCGGTTTGAGGGCCTCCCAGCCGAACTGGAGGCCCACGCACACAGCGGTCAGCAGCACCACGGGCAGCAGGGACAGCAGATGGGCGAGGGTCCGGCGCCAGGGTGTGATCACCAGCACGGCGAAGTGGCGTTCGGTGTCCAGGCGCCGGGAGCGCAGCACGGCCAGGTTGACGGTCAGCAGGACGGACAGCCCGATCAGCAGGGGCGTGCTCTGGGTGTCGCGGTCGGCGTCCTGGAGCGCGGGGAAGCCGTCGTAGGAGTCGTGGGTGTGCCAGACGATCCAGGTCAGGTAGAGGGCGAAGGCGACCAGCACCGGGAGCGACAGCAGCAGGCGGCGCGCCTCGAAGCGGGCGAGCGCGAGGACGGCGGCCCAGGTCTCGCGGGGTCCGGAACGCAGGGCGAGGGGCGTGCGTTCGACGAGGGTGGTCATGCCGTCACCGCCAGGCCCTGGTCGTCGAGGGTGAGCAGATAGCCGTCCTCCAGGGTGGGTTCGAGGAGGTCGGCGCCGGGCGGCGGGTCCCCCACGTTGCGGAAGGTGCCGGCGCCGGTGCGCCAGCCCGCCTTGGCGTGCGGGGCGCGTTCGGTGCTGCTCCACACCCGGCCGGCCGCGCGGGCGGTGAGTTCGGCGGGGGTGCCGTCGAAGTGGATGCGGCCGCCGGCCATCACCAGCACGCGGTGGCAGAGCATCGCCACGTCCTCGGTCTGGTGGGTGGACAGCAGCACCGTCCGGCCCTCTCCGGCCCGCGCGATCAACTCGCGGAATCTCATGCGCTGTTCGGGGTCGAGGCCGACGGTGGGCTCGTCGAGGACGACGAACCCGGGGTCGCCGACGAGGGCGGCGGCGAGGGCGACCCGCTGCCGCATACCGCCGGACAGCTTCTTGATGCGCTTGCCGCGGACCTCGCCGAGGTCGACCTCGTCCAGGACGCGGCGCACCTCGCGGTGGCGGGCGGCGCGGTCGTCGATCTCCTTCAGGATCGCCACGTAGTCGACGAACTCGAAGGCGGTGAAGTCGGGGTGGAAGCCGGGGGTCTGCGGCAGATAGCCGAGCCGCCGCCGCACCTCCTGCCGGCCGCGCGCCGAGGACGGGTCGTGCCCGAGCACCGTGAAGGTGCCGCGCTGCGCGTTCAGGGCGGTGGCCAGGACCCGCAGCAGGGTGGTCTTCCCGGCGCCGTTGGGTCCGAGGAGCCCGGTCACACCCGGGGTCAGCCGCAGCGACACCTCGTCGAGGGCGCGGGTGGAGCCGTAGTGGAGGCTGAGCCCGGAGGCGGAGACGGTGGAGGTCATACGGCGCTCCCGTGGAACACGTCGAATCGGTCACGTACGAGGTAGAGCAGGCCGGCCGCGAGGGCGGCGACCGCGGCGGCGGCGCCCTGTCCGGCGGCGGTGAAGGGGGCGAGCGGTCCGCCGTCCGCGGCGGCGTCGGCCACGGCGATCAGCGCCACCCAGCCCCCGCCGACCAGGGCCGGCGCGAGGACCGGTCCGAGCCGCGGGGTGAGCGCGAGTCCGGTGGCGGTCAGGGCGAGCGCGGGCAGCAGCCAGGCCAGGGCGCGCAGGCCGTAGTCGGGAAGGGCCAGCGTGGCCAGGCCGTTGAGACCGAGCCCGGTGGTGAGCACGGCGACGGTACGGATCATCAGCAGCCGGAAGCCGTGCACCGGGGAGACGACCGCCATCTCGTAGGTCGGGTCCAGCGCGGGCCCGTACGACAGGGCGACCCCGGCGAGCGGCAGCAGCGGTGCCAGCGCGAGGAACAGGGTCGGTGAGCCGGCCGTGTACACCACGGCCACCGTGGTGATCAGGAGCAGCGCCACCGAGGCCAGCCAGGAGCGGCGCAGCACGGGGGTCGCGGTGAGCAGGCGCGCGGTGTGGTCGGCGACCCCGAGCCGCAGCAGCAGGCCCTCGAACCGTCCGGGCCTCGGCGCGTCGAGTTCGGCGTCGAGCCGTTCCCAGGCGGCGTCGAGCGGGTCGCTCACCTCGGCGAGCACGGCCCGGCAGGGGGCGCAGGCGGCCAGGTGGGTGTCGGCGGACCAGAGCAGCGGGGCGGCCAGTTCGGCGCGCGCGTAGGCCCGCAGGTCCTCCTCTGATACGTGCCAGGTCATGCCAGTGCCTCCCGCAGTTGCTTGCGGGCCCGCATCGCCCGCGTCTTGACCGTCCCCGGTGGAATCCCCAGGACCACGGCCGCCTCGCGGGTGGTCAGCCCGTCGACGACCGTGGCCTGGAGGACCGCGCGGAGTTCCGGTGAGAGCCGGACCAGGGCACCCGCGAGGTCCCCGTGCTCAACCCCCGCGAGCACGCGGTCCTCGGCGGACACCTCCTCCCGGTGCCGGATCCGGGCCAGGGCCTGCCGCAGCCGGCCTCTGGCCCCGTCGCCGCGCAGCACGTCGACCAGGCGCCGCGACCCGATCCGCCACAGCCATCCGGCGACGTCCCCCTCCTCCCGGTAGCGGGCGGTCCCCCGCCAGACCGCGAGGAAGGTCTCCTGCACGACGTCGTCGACGATCCCGGGGTCGGCGCAGCGGCTGCGCAGCCGGGCGGTCAGCCAGGGGGCGAACCTCCGGTACAGCTCTTCGAAGGCGCGCCGGTCCCCGTCCGCCGCGACGGCGCGCAGCAGATCTCCGTCGCTTCTCGTTTCGCTCACGTCACCTCATCGGACGAGCCCCGCGGACCGGTTCACGGAATCACGCCTTGACTTTTGGACTCCACTTCCACCACCCTTTCACTACTCAATTAGTGAAAGGGTGGTGGATCGAGTGGTCGAGTACCGCATCGACCGCCGCAGTGGCGTCGCCACCTATCTGCAGATCGTCCAGCAGACCAAACAGGCCCTGCGCCTGGGCCTGCTGGCGCCGGGCGACCAGCTGCCCACCGCGCGCGAGGTCGTGGAGGCGACGGCCATCAACCCGAACACCGTGCTGAAGGCCTACCGCGAGCTGGAGCGCGAGGGACTGGTCGAGGCACGCCGCGGACTGGGCACGTTCGTGCGGAAGTCGCTGGGCGCCGCGCCCGCCGACTCCCCGCTGCGCGCCGAACTCGCCGACTGGGCCGCGCGGGCCCGCGCGGCGGGACTGGAGCACGACGACGTCGCCGCGCTCTTCACCTCCGTACTGGACGAGCACTTCAAGGACTGAGCGCTTCAAGGACTGACCGCTTCCGAGGGACCGGGCGCGCCGGGGACGGCCTCGCCCCGCACACCGTCGTCGAGTCCCGCACCACCGGCCGCCAGCTCACCGCGCTGATCAGGCCCGAGGGTCCCGTCGGCGATGGCTGGCAGCGCGCGGAGCCGACCCTGGAGGAGCTGGTCCTCGCCCATCTGCGCGCCCCCGACGCCCCGGCCCTGACGCTGGGCGACACCCGCGAGGCAGCCGCATGACCGCCGTCCCCGCAGAGGCCACCGCCGCCGCACCGCCCACCCTGGCCCGCGGCCCGCACGGCCTGCTCTGGCTGACCCTCCGGGTCCACCGCACGGCCCTGCTGTCCTGGTCGGCGCCGGTGGCCGTGTTCTCCGGCGCCCTGCTCTGGGCGTACGGGCCCGGCGACGACGCCGCCCGGGCGGAGTACCTGGAGACGGGGTGCGGCGCCGGGCGGCCGAACCTGGGCTGCGACATGCCGGGCCCGGCCTTCGAACGGTACGACTACGTCCTCGGCGTCAGCGGCGCGCTGCTCGCCTTCCTGCCGCTGCTGGCCGCGGCCTGGGCGGGCGGCGCGCTCATCGGCCGCGAACTGGAGCAGGGCACCGCCCGGCTGGCCTGGGTGCAGTCCGTGACCCCGACCCGCTGGCTGGCCGCCAAGCTCGCCGTACCGGCCGCGCTGCTCGCCGCCGGCACGACCGCGACCGTCCTGCTGGGCGTATGGGCGCGCGGCGCGGACGACCCGAACCTCGTCGGGGACTGGTACCACCCCGAGACGTTCATCGGCACCGGCCCCACTGCCGTCGCGTACGCCCTGTCCGGTCTCGCCCTCGGCGCCCTCGCGGGGACGGCCCTCGGGCGGGCGCTCCCCGCGGCCGGGGCCGCCGCGGCAGGCGCCCTGCTCCTGCGCGAGCTGCTGGAGCGGTACCGGCCGGACCTGTGGCCCACGGTCGTCCGGGACACGGCGGACGGGGAGGTGCCCCGCTCGGCCCTCCAGGTGTCCGGCACCGAGACCCTGGTGACGCTGCACCCGCCGTCCCACTTCTGGCCGATCCAGTACGTCGAGACCGGCGTCCTGCTCGCCCTCACGGCCGCCGCGGTCGTCGGCGCCTTCGCGCTGCTGCGCCACCGCGCCACCTGATCCGCCGAGCCGCCCGATCCGCCGGTGCCGTACGTCCTTCCTACGGGGGGAAGGACGTACGGCACCGGTATGTGGACGCCTCGGGGCCGCCCCTCGCGTACCCGCACGCCATGTCTCCGTAACCATTGGTTCAGACGGGCTTGCGACGCTCGGCGAATGAAGCCCGCCGCGCCAGAGCCGACGCCGCCCCCCGAGGGAACCGCGGGGAACGGAAACGTCCGACGCCTCGCCACGACCCTCCCGCCGGCGTCCTCCGACGCGCCTGTATCGCTCGGGACGCGGAAGAATGGGTCCATGAGTCAGCAGAACGCCCAGGCACAGGCCCACCCGTCGCCCACCACCGCCCTTGGCGGAGGCCCTGCGGGCCAAGGCACTCATTCAAACGCGCAGCCCTCCGTGGGTTCCATCGCCGCTCACCGCTCGCGCACCGTGGCCGGGTCGCACTACTCCGACCTGGAACCCGACATCGACGCCGACCTCGACGCGTACGAGGAGTCGCCGGTCGACGGCGCCCCCCTGCCGCAGGGCCGCTTCCTCGACCGGGAGCGCAGCTGGCTGGCGTTCAACGAACGCGTCCTCGAACTCGCCGAGGACCCGAAGACACCCCTGCTGGAGCGGGCGAACTTCCTGGCGATCTTCGCCAGCAACCTGGACGAGTTCTTCATGGTCCGGGTCGCCGGTCTCAAGCGCCGTATCGCCACCGGCGTCGCCACCCGGTCCGCCTCCGGGCTCCAGCCCGCCCAGGTGCTGGAGATGATCTGGGCCCGCTCCCGCGAGCTGATGGCCCGGCACGCCGCCTGCTTCCACGAGGACGTCGCCCCCGCGCTCGCGGAGGAGGGCATCCACCTGGTCCGCTGGAGCGAGCTGACGGAGAAGGAACAGGCCCGCCTGTTCACCCTCTTCCGGCACCAGATCTTCCCCGTGCTGACCCCGCTGGCGGTCGACCCGGCGCACCCCTTCCCCTACATCTCCGGCCTGTCGCTGAACCTGGCCGTCGTGGTGCGCAACCCGGTCAGCGGGCACCGCCACTTCGCCCGGGTGAAGGTGCCGCCGCTGCTGTCCCGCTTCCTGGAGAGCTCGCCCGGCCGGTACGTGCCGATCGAGGACGTCATCGCCGCGCACCTCGAAGAGCTGTTCCCGGGCATGGAGGTGCTGGAGCACCACGCCTTCCGGATCACGCGCAACGAGGACCTGGAGGTCGAGGAGGACGACGCCGAGAACCTCCTCCAGGCCCTGGAGAAGGAACTGATGCGGCGCCGCTTCGGACCGCCGGTGCGCCTGGAGGTGGAGGAGTCCATCGACCGCGAGGTCCTGGACCTGCTGGTGCGCGAGCTGAAGATCAGCGAGGCGGAGGTGTACCCGCTGCCCGGCCCGCTGGACCTCACCGGCCTGTTCCGGATCGCCTCCCTGGACCATCCCGAGCTGAAGTACCCGAAGTTCGTCGCCGGCACCCACCGCGACCTCGCCGAGGTCGAATCGGCGTCCGCGCCCGACATCTTCGCCGCGCTGCGCAGCCGGGACGTCCTGCTGCACCACCCGTACGACTCCTTCTCCACCTCCGTGCAGGCGTTCCTGGAGCAGGCCGCCGAGGACCCGGACGTCCTCGCCATCAAGCAGACCCTGTACCGGACTTCGGGCGACTCCCCGATAGTCAACGCGCTCATCGACGCGGCCGAGGCCGGCAAGCAGGTGCTTGTCCTGGTCGAGATCAAGGCCCGCTTCGACGAGCACGCGAACATCAAGTGGGCCAAGCGCCTGGAGGAGGCGGGCTGCCACGTGGTCTACGGCCTCGTCGGCCTGAAGACCCACTGCAAGCTCTCCCTGGTGGTCCGTCAGGAGGGTGACACCCTCCGCCGCTACAGCCACGTCGGCACCGGCAACTACCACCCGAAGACGGCACGGCTCTACGAGGACCTCGGTCTGCTCACCGCGGACCCGCAGGTCGGCGCGGATCTGTCGGACCTGTTCAACCGGCTGTCGGGCTACTCGCGCCGCGAGACCTACCGCCGGCTGCTCGTCGCGCCCAAGTCCCTGCGCGACGGCCTGATCTCGCGGATCAACAAGGAGGTCCAGCACCACCGTGCCGGGCGTCCCGCGTTCGTCCGCATCAAGGTCAACTCGATGGTCGACGAGGCCATCATCGACGCTCTGTACCGCGCGTCCCAGGCGGGCGTGCCGGTCGACGTCTGGGTGCGCGGCATCTGCGCCGTGCGTCCGGGCGTGGCGGGCCTGTCGGAGAACGTCCGGGTCCGCTCCGTCCTCGGCCGCTTCCTGGAGCACTCCCGGGTCTTCGCCTTCGGCAACGGCGGCGAACCGGAGGTGTGGATCGGCAGCGCCGACATGATGCACCGCAACCTCGACCGCCGCATCGAGGCTCTGGTCCGGGTCACCGACCCGGCCCACCGGGCGGCCCTCAACCGGTTGCTGGAGACCGGCATGTCCGACACCACGTCCTCCTGGCACCTCGGCCCGGACGGCGAGTGGACCCGGCACGCGACCGACGCCGAAGGCCAGCCCCTGCGGAACGTCCAGGAGATGCTCATAGACGCCCGGAGGCGCCGGCGTGGCACAGCAACACCTTGACCCGACGAACCCCACGGCGGTGCCGGTGACCGGGGAGGCGCTCGAAACGTATCTGCGCACCCAGGCCATGGAGTTCCTCCGCGCGCTGCGGCTGCACCGGGAGACCGGCGGCGACGGGGGCCCCACCGGACGGGTGCGGTCACGGGCCGGGGAGAACGGTTCGGAGGAGTCGGTCGACGCGGCGCGCGCCCTGCGCCGCTCGGCCCGCCGCATCAGCGGCAGCCTGCACACCTTCCGCCCGCTCCTGGACGCCGACTGGTCGGAGCGGATCCGCCCGGAGCTGGCCTGGCTGTCCGGCACGCTCGCCATGGAGCACGCCTACGCCGCCCGGCTGGAACGGCTGCTCCTGGCCCTGCACCGGCTGTCGGGCGCGACGGTGTTCCCGGCCCAGGCGGGCGGGCCGGTGAGCACCGGGGCGCCGCGGGAGAACCACTCCGGCCCGCCCGGGGCGGTCTCCGCCGGCCCCGCCGGCCCCGCCGGCCCCGGCGCGGCCGCTCCGGGCCGAGGCGGCGACGGCCCTCACCTCCCGGCGACCGAGCGCGGCGGCCTCACCGGGGCCACCGGACGCGGCCTCGCGGGGGCCACCGAACGCGGCAGCCTCACCGCGGCCACGGAGCGCGGCAACCTGACGGTGGGCGCGGCGAAGGCGGGCGCCCTGCTGGACCGGCAGCTCACCCTCGCCCGCACCCGGGCGCACAGCACCGCGCTCCAGGCCCTGGGCTCCTCCCGGTTCCACGCGGTCGCCGACCACATCGCCGTACTGGCCAGCGAGGTCCCGTTGGCCCCGTCCGCCGCCGGGGCCGATCTGCGGCCGCTGGCCGCCGCCGCCGAGGACCGCCTGAAGGACGCGGTCGGCGCCCTTCCCCTGGTCACCGCCGGCCACCCGTACAACGCCGAGGCCCTCGTCCACGGCCTCTCCCCGGACCCGGCCCCGCACCCCCAGGACGCCCCCTGGCACCAGGTCCGCCTCCTGCTCCGCCTGCACCGCTACGCCCGCGAGACCCTCCTCGGCGAGGAAGCGGCCCCGGACGTACGGCTGCTCACCGCCGGCCAGTCCCTGGACCGCCACCGCGACGCCTCCGAGGCCGCGGCGGCAGCGGCGGCCGCCGCCCGCACCCCGCGCATCGCCCCCGCCACGGCCTACGCCCTCGGGGTGCTCCACGCCGACCAGCGGCACGAGGTCGAGGCGTCCCGCTTCGCCTTCCAGCAGTGCTGGCAGCCCGGTCAGACCGGGCAGAAGCAGAGGATCAGCGCTCCCTGACAGACATCACCCCCTGACGGACAGCGCACCCTGACGGAGATCACCCCCTGACGGACAGCGCACCCCGACGGAGACCGCTCCCTGACGGAGATCCACCGAGGAGGCCGAGCAGCGGTGACATCACCGAACGACTCCCCCGTCCGGGCGGCCGGCTGCGTGCTGTGGAGGCACTCGCCCGTCGACGGCGCACTGGAGGTCTGTCTGGTGCACCGGCCGAAGTACGACGACTGGTCGCACCCCAAGGGGAAGCTGAAGCGCGGCGAGGACCCTCTGGCCGGCGCCCTGCGCGAGGTGGCGGAGGAGACCGGTTACGCGGCCACGGCCGGCCGGGAGCTGTCCACCGTGCACTACATGGTCGGCGCCCGCCCCAAGGAGGTCCGCTACTGGGCCGCCGAGGCCGGCGCCGGCACCTTCACGCCGAACACCGAGGTCGACCGCATCGTGTGGCTGCGCCCCGAGGCGGCCGGCCGCCGGTTGACGCAGCACCGTGACCGAAGTCTGCTGGAGGAGTTGGGCATACCCGCCGATCGTGGGCCCTCGGCCACGCGCCGCGGCCTGACGGCGGGGACGAGAACGACCGGCTGCGTAGAGTGACCAGCCGGAGACGGAGACCGCCATCGGTCCGTGTCCTGGGCGTAAGCCTTCCGTGACCTAACCACACCGTCCCCAGGGGTTCACCCCGCGTTCATTTACGACAATCGGCGCCTTCACCTGTTCTGCCTAATTTCGGCCTTACGCGGTGCGGCACGCAGCTCGACGGGGCTGCCGCACCACCAAGACTTCGCACGCCGCCGAATTCAGGACGGCGGCTCCTGGAAGGAACTCCCTCAAGTGAAGCTTCAGCGCATGAACCGGCGGGCCCTCGCTCTCGGTGCTCTCGCCGTCTCCGGCGCCCTGGCCCTCACGGCGTGCGGCTCCGACGACACCGGCAACACCGGCAGCGACAACGCCAGCACCAGCGCCGCGGCGGGCAACATCAAGTGTGACGACGCCAAGGGCCAGCTGCTGGCCGACGGCTCGTCCGCGCAGAAGAACGCGATCGACGCGTGGGTGAAGCAGTTCACCGCCGCCTGCTCCGGCGTCCAGATCAACTACAAGGGTGGCGGCTCCGGCGCCGGTGTCACCGCCTTCACCCAGGGCACCGTCGCCTTCGCCGGTTCCGACTCCGCGCTGAAGCCCGAAGAGGTCACGGCCTCCAAGGAGGTCTGCGAGGGCGGCCAGGGCATCGACCTGCCGATGGTCGGCGGCCCGATCGCTCTCGCCTACAACGTCGAGGGCGTCGACAACCTCGTCCTGGACGCGCCGACCCTGGCGAAGATCTTCAGCGACAAGATCAAGAACTGGAACGACGAGGCGATCGCCAAGCTGAACCCCGACGCCGAGCTGCCCGACCTCAAGATCCAGGCGTTCCACCGCTCGGACGAGTCCGGCACCACGGACAACTTCACCAAGTACCTGATCGCCACCACCCCGGACAACTGGAAGTACGAGGGCGGCAAGGCCTGGACCGCCCCCGGCGGCCAGTCCGCGTCCGGCTCCTCCGGTGTCGCCCAGCAGGTCAAGCAGACCCCCGGCGCGATCAGCTACATGGAACTCTCCTACGCCGAGGAGTCCTCGGTCGTCGCCATCGACACGGGCGCCAGCGAGCCGGTCAAGGCCTCCGTCGAGGGTGCCACCGCCGCCATCGCGGACGCCAAGGTCGTCGGCACCGGCAAGGACCTGGCCCTGGAGCTGAACTACTCCACCACGGCCGACGGCGCCTACCCGATCACCCTGGTGACCTACGAGATCGTCTGCGACACGGGCAACAAGGCCGAGACCCTGCCCTCCGTCAAGTCCTTCCTCACCTACATCGCCAGCGAGGACGGCCAGTCCATCCTCGCCGAGAACGGCTACGCCCCGATGCCCGAGGAGATCATCACCAAGGTCCGCTCGACCATCGACGGCCTGAGCTGACCCGAGAGTGCGGCCCGGCCCCCCACGGGACCGGGCCGCACCGTCCGGTGCACCGCCGCCAGGAGCCCTCCGTCCCGAGGGCGCCGCAGACCGGAGAACCCCGATGGACATAACCACCAAGAACACTCCAGCACCGCCACCACAGACTTCCGCCGGCGCGCACAAGCGCCCCGCCGGCGGCGCCACCCGGCCCGGCGACCGGATCTTCTCCGGCCTCGCCCGCGGCTCCGGCATCTTCCTGCTGGTGATCATGGCCGCCATCGCGGTCTTCCTCACCTGGCGGGCGGCCATCGCCATCAGCAAGGACGAGGGCAACTTCCTCACGACCTTCGAGTGGAACACCGGCGGCACCGAGCCGGTCTTCGGCATCGCGGTCCTGGCCTACGGCACGATCATCTCCTCGATCATCGCCATGGTCATCGCGGTCCCGATCGCCGTCGCCATCGCCCTGTTCCTCACCCACTACGCCCCGCGCAGGCTGAGCGGCCCGATCGCCTACGTGATCGACCTGCTCGCCGCGGTGCCGTCCATCGTGTACGGCCTCTGGGGCGCCCTGATCCTCGTCCCGCACATGAACGGCCTGTTCGGCTGGCTGAACGACTACTTCAGCTGGACCGGCATCTTCAGCTGGGACGAGGGTCCCGCCCGGTCGATGCTCACCGTGGGCATCCTGCTCGCGATCATGATCCTGCCGATCATCACCAACGTGAGCCGCGAGGTCTTCCGGCAGGTTCCGCAGATGCACGAGGAGGCCGCGCTGGCCCTCGGCGCGACCCGCTGGGAGGTCATCCGCATGGCGGTGCTCCCCTTCGGCCGCTCCGGCGTCATCTCCGCCTCGATGCTCGGCCTCGGCCGCGCGCTCGGCGAGACCATGGCCGTCGCCACCGTGCTCTCCCCGGACTTCCTGATCCACGCCAGCCTGCTCAACGCGGGTGGCGGCACCTTCGCCCAGAACATCGCCAGCAAGTTCGGTGAGGCGAACGAGTTCGGCCGGGACGCGCTGATCGCCTCCGGTCTCGTCCTGTTCGTCATCACGCTGCTGGTCAACGGCGCGGCCCGGATGATCATCGCCCGCCGCAAGGAGTACTCGGGGGCCAACGCATGAGCACCGCAGTCCAGCACCCGAACTCGCTCCAGGGCGCCCGGCTCCCGAAGTGGTCCCCGTGGGCCATCGCGGCCGGCTCGCTCGCCGTGTCCATCGGCGTCTCCCTGGCCGCCGGTATCGACAGCAAGATCCAGTGGGGTCTGATCGCCGCCCTGCTCTTCGTCTTCGGCACCTACGGCACCGCCGCCAAGGTCGAGGGCAAGCGCCAGGCCAAGGACCGCATCGCGACCTCGCTGGTCTGGGTCGCCTTCCTGCTGGCCGTGGTGCCGCTGGTCTCCCTGGTGTGGACGACCGTCGTGCGCGGCATCAAGGTCCTCGACGTCTACTTCCTGACCCACTCCATGGGCGTCGTCGCGGACAGCGAGCCCGGCGGCGGTATCTACCACGCCATCATCGGCACCCTGGAGCAGGTCGGCATCGCCACCCTGATCGCGGCGCCGGTCGGCGTGCTCACCGCGATCTACCTGGTCGAGTACGGCCGCGGCGCCCTGGCCCGCGCGGTCACCTTCTTCGTCGACGTGATGACCGGCATCCCGTCGATCGTCGCCGGTCTGTTCATCCTGAGCCTCCTGCTCATCTTCGATCTCGGCTTCTCCGGCTTCGCGGGCGCCCTGGCCCTGGCGATCCTGATGATGCCGGTCGTGGTCCGCTCCACGGAGGAGATGCTCAAGCTCGTCCCGAACGAGCTGCGCGAGGCGTCGCTGGCCCTGGGCGTGCCCAAGTGGCGCACCATCCTCAAGGTGGTGCTGCCGACCGCGATCGGCGGTATCACGACCGGTGTGATGCTGGCGGTCGCCCGTATCGCCGGTGAGACCGCGCCCGTCCTGCTGCTGGTGTTCGGCAACCCGTTCATCAACAACAACCCCTTCGAGGGGGCGCAGGCTTCGCTGCCGCTGTACATCTACCAGCAGTACGCGAACAGCGCGGGCTCCGAGGCGGCGTACGACCGCGCCTGGGCGGCGGCCCTGACCCTGATCGCCTTCGTGATGATCCTGAACCTCGCGGCCCGCGGCATCGCCCGCTGGAAGGCCCCGAAGGCCGGTCGCTAGAGCGACGACACGCGGCCGGCGCCGCGTGAGGCCCCCAGCGACCGATCTCCGAGACTTTTTCGAAAGAAGCAGTGATACCCATGGCCAAGCGAATCGACGTAAGCGGCCTCAGCGCCTACTACGGCAACTTCCGCGCCATCGACGACATCTCCATGACCGTCGAACCCCGCTCCGTGACGGCCTTCATCGGCCCCTCCGGCTGCGGCAAGTCCACCTTCCTGCGCACCCTGAACCGCATGCACGAGGTCACCCCCGGCGGCCGGGTCGAGGGCAAGGTCATGCTGGACGACGAGAACCTGTACGGCGTCGGCGTCGACCCGGTGACCGTGCGCCGCGAGGTCGGCATGGTCTTCCAGCGCCCGAACCCGTTCCCGACGATGTCGGTCTACGACAACGTGGCGGCCGGCCTGAAGCTGAACGGCTCGTACAAGAAGTCCCAGCTCGACGACGTCGTGGAGAAGTCCCTCAAGGGCGCCAACCTCTGGAACGAGGTCAAGGACCGGCTGAACAAGCCCGGCTCCGGCCTCTCCGGCGGTCAGCAGCAGCGTCTGTGCATCGCCCGCGCCATCGCGGTCGAGCCGAAGGTCCTGCTGATGGACGAGCCCTGCTCGGCCCTGGACCCGATCTCGACGCTGGCGATCGAGGACCTGATCGGCGAGCTGAAGGAACGGTTCACGATCGTCATCGTGACCCACAACATGCAGCAGGCGGCCCGTGTCTCGGACCGCACCGCGTTCTTCAACCTGGCGGCCGTCGGCCAGCCGGGCAAGCTGATCGAGATCGACGACACGGAGCGCATCTTCTCCAACCCGTCGGTCCAGGCCACCGAGGACTACATCTCCGGCCGCTTCGGCTGACAGACCCCTCGCGGTGCTGCATGGCGGTGCCACCGCGAGGCAGATAAAGGGCCCGCCCCCTGGTCTCCCAGGGGGCGGGCCCCTTTCGCAGCTCCGGATCGCCCGTCCGCAGTGTCGTCCGCAGTGACGTCCGCAGTGTCGTTTCTGCAGACCGCTCGGGCCGTGCGCCGTACGCCCTCTACAGGAAGGCGAGGTGGACGACGCCGAAGGCACCCGCGGCCACCAGCGCGGCGGCCGGCATGGTGATGAACCAGCCGAGCACGATGTTCTTCGCGACACCCCAGCGCACCGCGTTCACGCGCTTGGTGGCACCCACGCCCATGATCGCGGAGGTGATGACATGGGTCGTGGAGATCGGCGCCTTGAAGAGGAACGCCGTGGTGAACATGATCGACGCGCCGGTGGTCTCGGCCGCGAAGCCCTGCGGCGGGTCCAGCTCGATGATCTTCCGCCCCAGCGTCCGCATGATCCGCCAGCCGCCGGCGTAGGTGCCCAGCGACAGCATCACGGCGCAGACGATCTTCACCCAGACCGGGATCGGGTCGCCGTAGTCCTCGACGTCGGCGATGACCAGGGCCATCACCACGATGCCCATCGTCTTCTGGGCGTCCTGGAGGCCGTGGCCGAGGGCCATACCGGCCGCGGAGACGGTCTGGGCGATCCGGAAGCCCCGCTTGGCCTTGTGCGGATTGGCCCGCCGGAAGATCCACATAATGGCGGTCATGACCAGGTAACCGGCGATGAGCCCCACGAACGGCGAGATGAACATCGGGATGACGATCTTCGTCATCACCCCGTCCCAGTACACCGTGGTCCCGCCGGCCAGGGCCGCGCCGACCATGCCGCCGAACAGCGCGTGCGAGGACGACGAGGGCAGCCCGAAGTACCAGGTGATGAGGTTCCAGGTGATGGCGCCGACGAGCGCGGCGAACAGGATCCCCATCCCCGTCGAACCCTCGGGCGTCTCGATCAGACCCTCACTGACGGTCTTGGCGACACCCGACCCCAGGAAGGCGCCGCCGAGATTCATCACCGCGGCCATCAGCAGCGCGGCCCGCGGGGTGAGCGCCCGGGTGGAGACGGAGGTGGCGATGGCGTTCGCCGAGTCGTGGAAACCGTTGGTGTACGTGAAGAAGAGCGCGACCAGGATGGTCACGACCAGCGCGAAGTTGTCCATGGACGCGCTCAGGACTCCTTCACGGCGATCGTCTCCACCGTGTTCGCCACGTGCTCGAACGCGTCGGCCGCTTCCTCCAGGACGTCCACGATCTGCTTGAGCTTGAGCACCTCGATGGCGTCGTACTTGCCGTTGAAGAGGTGCGCGAGCAGCTTGCGGTGGATCTGGTCCGCCTGGTTCTCCAGCCGGTTGACCTCGATCCAGTACTCGGTGAGGTTGTCCATGGTCCGCAGGTTCGGCATCGCCTCGGCGGTCAGCTCCGCCGCCCGCGCGAGCACCTCGATCTGCTGCTCGACGCCCTTGGGCAGTTCCTCCACGTTGTAGAGGACGACGAGGTCGACGGCCTCCTCCATGAAGTCCATGATGTCGTCGAGGGACGACGCGAGGTTGTAGATGTCCTCGCGGTCGAAGGGCGTGATGAACGAGGAGTTCAACTGGTGGAAGATCGCGTGCGTGGCATCGTCACCGGCGTGTTCCGCGGCCCGCATACGCTCTGCGATCTCGGCCCGGGCGGAAGCGTCCGCCCCGAGCAGTTCCATCAGGAGTTTCGAGCCCGTGACGATGTTGTCCGCGGACGCGGCGAACATGTCGTAGAAGCTCGTCTCCCTGGGGGTCAGACGAAAGCGCACTTGGGGTCCTCGGGGTGCTTCGGTTTCGGTCAGGCTGATGCTAGGCGCATCATCCGGCCACGGCTAATGGGCCGTCCTCCAGTGTCGCCCATCAGGCACAGTGATCAGCACGGGGGCGTACCAAGGGCCCTATACCCAGCAAAGTTCGGTACGATATACCCAGTAGGGGTATATGTCTGGAGGACGCGATGACGACGACCGAGGCCGGCGCCACGGCGCCCTCCGAGCAGGCCGCACCCGGCGAGCACGACGAGCACGCCACGCACGGCTACCACCACCGGAAGAGCGAGCACCTCAAGCGGCTGCGCCGGATCGAGGGCCAGATCCGGGGCCTTCAGCGCATGGTCGACGAGGACGTCTACTGCATCGACATACTCACCCAGGTCTCGGCGTCGACGAAGGCCCTCCAGTCCTTCGCGCTCCAGCTCCTGGAGGAGCACCTGCGGCACTGCGTCGCCGACGCGGCCCTCAAGGGCGGCGACGAGATCGACGCGAAGGTGGAAGAGGCGACGAAGGCGATCGGCCGCCTGCTGCGCACCTGAGGCCGGACGTCGGGCCAGACATCAGGCCGGACATCAGGCGGGACGTCACCGGGCGGAGGAGCCGTCGCGGCGTTGCTCGTCGCGCTCCTCGCCCACCCGCAGCACCTGGTCGATGCTCTCCAGGCTGAGCCGGTCCTCGGCGGCCGAGGCCGCGATGATCAGCTCACCGCACAGCTCGATCTCGGCGAGGGCCACGTGGTCCTGGACTGCCGTACCGCCGACCGGAGCCACGTGCGTCACCTCTTCTCTGCCGATACCGACTTCCTAGAGTAGGGAGCGGCCTACGGACCGCGCATGGCACGGACGGGCTAGTCCATGACGGCCGCGGCACGACCGTCGAGGACGCTCACCCCTCCGCGATGCGCCCCGCGTAGATGTCCTCGCGCTCGGGAAGCCGCACGTCGACGGGGACCCCGAAGTCGAAGAGCAGCGTGGTGGAGGCGACCGCGACCGGCCCCTCCTGCTGCCCGTTGACGAAGCTGAACCGGTGCCTGATCTTGCGGATCCGGCCCTCGTCGTCGAGATACACGTCGAAGGGCACCAGCGCGGTGGCGAACCCTTTCGCCGCGGCGGCGAGGGCGTCCCGGGACCCCTCGGAGGCGTGCTCGGCGGCCCGCCGCAGATCAGCGGTACCGCGGTAGTGCGTCACCCCGGCGCCGCCCACTCTCTCCTCCCCCACGTACTCCACGGACCGCGCGCCGAGCAGTACCTCGGCCGCCGCGGAGGGGTCGGTGGCTCCGCCGGTGACCAGGTTCCCGTCCGGCATGGTGGCGGTCTCGACCCGGACCCACTTGTCGGCGGGGACTCCGGCACCCCGGTTCTTCATGAACAGCGCGCCGGGAGAGAGCAGCTCGGTGATCGGCCGGTGGGCGGTGGCACCCGCGGGGTCCTGGGGCAGCAGCACCTTCAGACGCCCGACCTGCCTGCGGAAGTCGTAGACGCCCTCCCCGCGGATGGTGACCCGGGTCCCGCCGCTGGCCATCTCCATGGACGTACGGGCCTTGGCGCTGCGGGCGTCGACGAGCTCGGCGGCCGCCCCGCGCACCACCTCGACCCGCTCCCGCTCGCCGCCCCGCCCGTCGTCCAGCACGGCACCGCTGCTCACGCACCCGCCGGCCCCCGCGCACGCCACCACCCCGGCCGCGACGACGGCGGCCCCTCTCCGCCTGTACTGCCGCTCCGTCATCGCCTGCCTACCCCCCAGCCGGTCCATCCGCCACAGGCCCCCCGTCAGTTCCCCTAACGACGACCAGGGGCCCCCGTAACGCCTGCGGCCCGGCCTGGAACCCCCTCACCCGCCCCCGGTACCGTTGACCCGTGGCAGACGAAGAAGCCCCGCCCCCGCCCGCCGGTCCCCACCACACCGCCACGATCGAACAGGGCCCCTTCTGCACAGCCCACTGCACCTGCGGCTGGCGAGGCCCCGCCAGAAGAGCAAGAAGCCTGGCCCGCAAGGACGCCCAACACCACACGGCATCCCTCTAACCCCAAGGCCCGCCCCCTCCATCCCGCCCGACGCACGAGCGCATGGCCCACCCCCACCAGCCCGTCCGGCGCTTGAGGACAATCCCCGACCCCCTCCAACCCACCCGCCGCACAAGCGCATCGCCCGCCCCCCCCTCCAGCCCGTCCGGCGTTTGAGGACAAGGCCCCTTCAGGGCCGTTGGGGGTCCGGGGGCGCAGCCCCCGGGGACGGGAAGGGAAGGGGCGGCGGGGGCGAAACACCCCCGCACGGAACCCCCACCCCCACACCCCCGTCTCGTTCCATGGAACCCAGGGGAGGCGACATGGAACGGCGCACCTTCATCGCCGTCGGCACGGCAGCCCTCGCGGCAACAGCCACCACCGCCTGCACAGGCACAGGCACCGCCACAGCCACAGCCACAGCCACAGCCACCGGCAAGGACAAGCGCACCACCGCCCCCACCACCCCCACCGCATCACCACCCCCCACCTGGTCCGCCCTCGCCCACCACCTCGAAGGCCCCCTGATCCGCCCCGGCGACACCACCTGGCCGGCCGCCCACCAGCTCTACAACACCCGCTTCGACACCCTGAAGCCCGCAGCCGTCGCCTACGTCGCCCACACCGCCGACATCCGCACCGCCCTCTCCTACGCCCACGCCCACCACCTCCACGTCGCGATCCGCAACGGCGGCCACTCCTACGCCGGCTGGTCCTCCGGCAACGGCCGCCTGATCATCGACGTCTCCAAGCTCAACCGCGTCCGCACGGCCAACGGCACCGCGACCGTCGGCGCCGGCGCCAAACTCATCGACGTCTACCGCGCCCTCGCCGCGAAGGGCGCCACCGTCCCCGCCGGCTCCTGCCCCACCGTCGGTGTCTCCGGCCTCACCCTCGGCGGCGGCCACGGAGTCGTCTCCCGGGCGTACGGCCTGACCTGCGACAGCCTCACCGGCGCCACCGTGGTCACCGCCGACGGCAAGCAGCTCACCGCCGACGCCTCCACCCACAAGGACCTCTTCTGGGCCCTGCGCGGCGCGGGCAACGGCAACTTCGGCGTCGTCACCGAACTGCGCTTCAGGACCCACCCCGCCCCGCAGGCCGTCACGGCGTACCTGTCCTGGCCCTGGTCGAGGGCGGCGGCCGTGCTGCGGGCCTGGCAGGAGTGGGGCCCGTCCCAGCCCGACGAGATCTGGTCGTCCTGCCACGTGGGGAACGCGGCCGGCGGCACCCCGACGGTCTCGGTCGCCGCCTTCTCCCTCGGCACCTACGGCGAACTCCAGAACGCCGTGGACCGCCTGGCCGACCGCATCGGCGCCTCCGCCACCAGCGTCGCCCTGCGCCGCCGCTCCTACGAGGAGTCGATGGAGCTGTACGCCGGCTGTTCCGCGTTCACCACCGACGCGCAGTGCCATCTCCCCGGCGCCACCCCGGGCCGCTCCCCGGAGGGCGCCCTGCGGCGGGAGACGTACGCCGCGAAGTCGGACTTCTTCGACCGCTCCCTCTCCCCGGCGGGCATCCAGGCCCTGCTGACGGGGATCAAATCGGTCCGCGGCGGCACCGGCAGCATCGCCCTGACCGCCCTCGGCGGCGCGGTCAACCGCGTCGACCCCACGGCGACGGCGTTCGTCCACCGCCGCTCACGGATGCTGGCCCAGTACATCGCCGCCTGGCGGGCCGGTACCGACGGCGCGACGGCCCGTTCCTGGCTGGCCGGCGCGCACGCCGCGATGCGGCCGTACGCCTCGGGAGCGGCCTACCAGAACTACACGGACCCGGACCTCAAGGACTGGCGCAAGGCGTACTACGGGGACGCGGCCCCGCGGCTGGCCCGGCTGAGGAAGCGGTACGACCCGGAGGGGTTCTTCACCTACCCCCAGTCACTGTGAACCGCCCCGGCCGCCCTGCGCCCCGGCCGCCCTGCGCGGCAGTCGCCCTCAGGCGGCCAGATCCCGTTCCTCGGCCCCGGCGCTCTCCGCCCGGCCACCCGGCACCAGAGCACTCCCGCCGCCCTCCGTCGGCGCCTTGCGGGAGCGGATCAGCCAACCGGCGCGCGGGGAGCGCTCGATGGCCTTCATCAGCGGGGTGAGCAGGGCCACGGCGACCGGGGAGAGCAGCAGGGTCACCGCCGTGCCGAGCGCGAAGCCGCCGATGACGTCGGTCGGGTAGTGCACGCCCATGTAGACCCGGCAGAAGCCTTCGAGGAGGCCGAGGGCGATGCCGAAGAGCCCGAACTTCCGGTTGGCGACGAAGAGTCCGACGCCCATGGCCATGGTGATCGTCGCGTGGTCGCTCACGAAGGAGAAGTCGGTCTTCCCGGAGACCAGGACCTCAAGACCCTGATGGTCGAGGAAGGGCCGGGGGCGCTCCACGAAGCCCCGTATCGGCACGTTCACCAGGACCGCGACCGCGGCGGCGAGCGGCGCCCACACCAGCGCGGCGACGGAGGAGGCGGCGTCCTCACCACCGCGCCTGCGCACCGACCACCAGCACCACAGCACGAGCAGCACGACGGCGAGGAGCAGGCCGTACTCCCCGACGTACTCCATGACCCGGTCGAACCACGGCGGGGCGTCCTTGGCCAGGCCATTGATGTCGTACAGCAGCTCGACGTCGGGGTTCGACCCGGATGCGGCGAGTCCAGCCATGATGCTGAGGCCCCTTCGTCGTCTCTCCGGCACGCCCGTTGCGCGCGCCGCTGTGCCACCCCGTGGTCATGGAACCGCGTTCGGCTACGTCAACAGGAACGCACGGCCCCCGTTGATACGTTCCACACTCCACGGAATGATCACGCAGACGTTATCGAAGAGAGATACATCGTCGCAGCTCAGGGGGTGGGCTCACGCTCTGTTCAGACATCGGTGGGGAGCGCTTTCGCGCCATCCTCGGTCACTCGGGTGGCGCCGAAGTAGTCGGGGGTGTCGATCGGGTCGAACCGGATCACAGCACCCGTTCTCGGGGCGTCGATCATGTATCCGCCGCCGACGTAAATCCCGACATGGCGGATCGCCCGGGAGTTGGTGAGGTCGTCGGAGAAGAACACCAGGTCCCCCGGGAGCAGTTCGTCCCTGGCCGGATGAGGTCCGGCGTTGTACTGGTCGTTGGCCACCCGGGGCAGCGTGATCCCGACACTCTCGTACGCGGCCTTGGTCAGCCCGGAGCAGTCGAACCGCCCGCCGTCCTCGGGGGTGCCGTCGCCGCCCCACAGATAGAGCGTGCCGAGCTTCTTCTGCGCGTAGGAGATCGCCCCGGCGGCCTGCTCGGAGGGGTCGACCCGCCCGACGGGCGCGGCGAAGCTCGCCTCCAGCGTGGTGATCGTCTTCACGTAGTTCTGGGTCTCCCGGTACGGCGGCACGCCTCCGTACTTGATGACCGCGTACGCGCCGGCGTTGTAGGCGGCGAGCATGTTCTTGGTCGCGTCGCCCGGCACGTCCTTGACGTAGGAGGCGAGTTCGCAGTCGTAGGACGCGGCCGACGGGATGGCGTCCTGGGGGTCCCACACGTCCCGGTCGCCGTCGCCGTCCCCGTCGATGCCGTGGGTGGCCCAGGTGCCGGGGATGAACTGCGCTATCCCCTGCGCGGCCGCCGGACTCTGCGCCTTGGGGTTGAAGCCGCTCTCCTGGTAGAGCTGCGCGGCGAGCAGGGCGGGGTTGATGGCGGGGCAGAGGTTGCCCCACTTCTGCACGAGCGACTGGTACGCGGCGGGCACGGCCCCCTTGGCCAGCGCCTTGGCCCCGCCGCCGATGCCGCCCGCCAGGTTCCCGGCGACGAGGTACACCCCGACGACGAGCAGCATCACGAAGCTGAGCCCCGCCGCGACAGCGGCACCCGCCACGATCCATGCCTTACGCACCGTCAACCGCCCCTCGCCCACCGGGAGTCCGCCCGCGCCAGTCTAGGAGCTTCCCCCATGGATTCCGGTGCAACCGGGACTGTTGTGACGGCACCTCGGAAATTGGCCACCCGTCGGCCGGCCATCGGCCACCCG
This sequence comes from Streptomyces sp. NPDC048002, assembly GCF_040653275.1. Lineage (NCBI taxonomy): Bacteria > Bacillati > Actinomycetota > Actinomycetes > Kitasatosporales > Streptomycetaceae > Streptomyces > Streptomyces sp. NPDC048002. The sequence continues at coordinate 596,831 of NZ_JBEZNL010000002.1, forward strand.
TCGCCCACCCGTCGGCGGCCCGAAGGGGACCCACTCCATGACCTGAGAGGTCATCGACCCCGGCCCGCCCCCACTGCCACGATCGAACACGTGAGGAACCCACTCGAGCCGACCGGAAGGACGGTCCCGTCATGACGGCCTACGCCATCGCCCATCTCCGCAAGGTCACCCCGCACCCGGAGGTCGCCGAGTACATCGAGCGCATCACCGCCACCTTCGAGCCGTACAGCGGCCGGTTCCTGGTTCACGGCCGGGAGCACGAGACGGTGGAGGGCGACTGGCCCGGGAACGTGGTGATGATCGCCTTCCCCGGCATCGAGGACGCCCGCCGCTGGTGGAACTCCCCCGCCTACCAGGAGATCGCCCCCTTGCGCTCCCGCCACATCGAGGGCGACATCATCCTGATCGAGGGCGTACCGACGAACTACGACCCGACCACGACGGCACAAGCTCTGCGCGACTCACTGCCGTCCTGAGACCCGTGGGCCTCAGGCCACCTGAACCTCCAACGGGTACGTCACCCCGGTGAGTTCCTCGGACACCGTCCACAGTCGTCGGGCCGTCACCGGATCGCTGGCCGTGCGGGAGCGGCCCACCAGCGTCGGCGCGCCACGCCACTCCCCGATGCCGTCGGGCCCGACGTAACTGGCGCCCGGCAGGTCCTGAGTGGCGGCGTACAGGGTGGGCAGGCAACCCGCGCGGTCGCTCTGCGCGACGAAGCGGTTGGAGATCCGCATGCCGACGCGTTCCACCCGGCTCGCGGCGTGGCTCTGGAGGTTGGTGGCCGAGTACCCGGGGTGGGCCGCGAGTGCGCGCACCCGGGAGCCGGACTCCGTGAGCCTGCGCTGGAGTTCCAGCGTGAACAACAGGTTCGCCAGTTTGGACTGCCCGTAGGCGTGCCGCGGGTGGTAGTGCGCGTCCCGGTTCAGGTCGTCGAAGTGGATCGTGCCGTCGCCCCAGCGGTGCGCGGCCGAGGAGACGGTGACGACGCGGCCGGTGAGGTGCGGCAGCAGCAGGTTCGTCAGGGCGAAGTGGCCGAGGTGGTTGGTGCCGAACTGCATCTCGAAGCCGTCCCTGGTCCGCTGCGGCGGGATCATCATCACGCCCGCGTTGTTGATCAGCAGGTCCAGCGGTCCGTCCCAGGCCGCGGCGAACTCCCGCACCGAGGCCAGGTCGGCGAGGTCCAGCCGCCGCACCTCGGTGCTGCCGTCGACGCCGGCCGCGGCGGTCCGGCCCCGCTCCGTGTCCCTTACCGCTAGGACGACGTGCGCGCCCGCCCCGGCCAGCGCACGGGCCGCGGTGAGCCCGATGCCGCTGTTCGCGCCGGTCACGACGGCCGTACGGCCGTGCAGATCGGGCAGGTCGGTCTCGTTCCACTTCCGTGTCTCGGTCATGGTTCGAATGTAGGCGTCGACAACAATGCTGTCAACGACAACAATGCTGACAGTGACAACACAGGGCTACGATGTGCGCATGCCCGAGAGCCGCCCCTACCACCACGGAGACCTGCGCTCCACCCTCCTCGCCGGAGCCGAACGCACCCTGCGGACGAAGGGCGCCACCGCACTCTCCCTGCGCGAACTGGCCCGCGAGGCAGGCGTCAGCCACGCCGCGCCCGGCCGCCACTTCAAGGACAAGCAGGCCCTGCTCAACGCACTCGCCCTGGCCGGCTACGACCGCCTGGCGCAGACCCTCCATGCCGCCGACGACCCCGGCCTCCCCCTCGAACCCCGGCTGACCGCGCTGGCCCGCGCCTACCTCCGCTTCGCCCTGGACAACGGCGAACTGCTGGAGCTGATGTACGCCCGCAAGCACGACCCGGACGCCCACGAGCAGATGGCCTCGGCGATCGACCGCACGATCGGCGCCCTGGAGCGGGTCCTGGAGGACGCGCAGGGGCGCGGCGAGATCATCGCGGGCGACCCCGCCCACCTCACCCTCACCACGGGCGCGAGCCTGCACGGCCTCGCCTCGTTCACGGCCGGCGGCATGATCCCGCCCGAGGCGGCCCTGGAGAGCATCGGTGACCTGGTCCACAACCTGCTGCACGGCCTCAAGCCCCGCTGAGGAGCGGAAGGTAGCCTTCACCCGGGGAACATCGACGCGACCCGTCACCCGACCGGCCGTCAGAAACCTTCCGCACGACCGCACAAGGGGCAAGGAAGGCTAACGACGGAACCACACGACAGGTTCCGCTCCAGCTTCGTTGCCCGGTGTGACCAGCCGTGATACACAGAGTGACCATACGATCCCTCGTATACCGCCCCGCGCCGCCCGTCAGGGTCCGGCACGGGACGGCGACCAGCTATTCGTACGAAACCCGCCAATCAATGACGTCAAGTCGACATACGACGGCGTGATTGTCGGCGACAATGAGGCCTGACCTCTGCGCTACGACAGAGGAAGTGGAACTACCCAACAGGGGCGGTGACTTACATGCTCTTTGCGGCCGACGAGGGAGACATCAACACCATCATTGGCGGGATCGCTCCGGACTGGGGCCCCTTCGGCAGCCTGGGCAACGAGGCCAAGGTGATGATCGAGGTCGTGATGGCGGTCGCCATCCTCCTCTGCCTCGGGATCGCCATCTGGGGCGCCGCCAAGCAGCGCATCGGCGCCACCGCCCTCCGTGACACCTTCAGCGCGGAACAGGGCAAGGGCCTCATCATCGCGGGCCTGACCGGTGTCTTCATCATCGGATCACTCGGCACGCTCTTCACGATCGTGTACGGCATGGCCGTCTAGCCACTCCCACGGCTCCCGTCCCCGTCTCCCACCCACCCCGTCGTGCCCACCGGCTGAGGTTGCGTCTCCCTGATGTCGAGTCACCACACCGCGCCCACGCGGGAACCAGCACGGCTACCGTCGTACGAGCAGGGCCACGACGGTGAGGGGGCGTACGCGGTATGAGCTTCGGCGACGAGCGGGACAGCTCCAGCGGCTACGGCGGTTCGGGGCAGACCCGGACACGGCTGCCCGAGAGCGACGGCGATGTGTACGGGGGTGCGCGCAGAGGTGGGCGCTCCTCGTCCCGGAGCCTGGTCACGGTGGTCGGCGTGGTCGTCCTCCTCATCGCGGCGATCGCCTTCGCGAACCGTGGAGGAGACGATTCCGCAGCCGGCGACACGGACACGGACAAGCCGAAGGCGGCCCCCACGGCAGCCACCGGCGAACGCCCGGTCACCTCGGGCTTCGCCCGGGATGAGCAGGGGGCACAGAGCGCGGCGGCGAACTATGCGGTGACGCTGGTCTCGGCGGAGATGCTCGACCCGGTCCAGCGCGCTGACATCGTGCGAGACGTCTTCGTTGCCGACAAACAGTCAGAGCTGGAGGCCAGGTTCGACGCCTCCTACTCCAAGGAGTTCCTGACCAGTCTCGGCCTCGATGAGAACGGCAGGGCCACGAACGGCAACACCTACGTCTCCAGAACCACTCCGATCGGCACCAAGGTGCCGTCCTTCTCGGATACAGCCGCAACCGTGGATGTCTGGTGCACGGGAGTCTTCGGCACCGCTGGAGACCGCTCGACGACTCCGGTCACCAGCGACTGGTTCACCATGACTTTCCAGCTGCGCTGGCTGGACGGCGACTGGAAGGTGCACAGCTTCTCGCAGAAGGACGGACCGGCCCCCGTCCCCGGCGACGACAAGGCGTCCAGCGCCGACAAGATGGCCGAAGCGGTCAAGGAGTACGGAGGCCTCACCTATGCCCGGTAGTCCGCGCTTCGCGTTCAAGGTCGCCGCTTCAGTCGCGACGGTCCAGCTCACGGCCGTCACGCTGGCTGCGCGCGCCACAGCCGCACCCACGCCCAGCCCTTCCCCCACCACGAACAACTGCGACCTGCTCTCGGGGCAGGCGAGGGAGATCTGCGAAAGCGACTCGGGTGGCGGGAGTGGCCCCCCGGCCACCCTCGACCCCACCTCCGCCCTCGACCCCCTCTCCTCCCTGGCCAAGGGCTGTGCCGATGCCGCCGCGTGGACTGTCGACAAGCTCAGCGAGGCCGTGAAGGACACCGCGAACGTCGACTTCACGAACCCCAAGTTCCTCCAGCAGTACGCGGTCGTCTTCGCGGCGTCGACCATCCTCACCCTCCTGCTGTGGCTGCTGGCCGTGGCCAAGCGGGCCGTCCGGGGCGTACCCCTGACCACCGCCATCAGCGAAGCGATCGGCTTCCTCTGGCTGACCGTGCTCGCGTCCGCCTTCACGCCGCTCATCCTCTACACGGTCGTCTCGGCCACCGACGGCGTCTCCGAGGTCCTCGCGAAGACCACCGGCGACCAGACGGACACCTTCTTCGGCACCTTCTCCGGCGCCCTGGACAAGGGCGAGGACATCGGCGGCGGACCGATCATGCTGATCGTGGTCTCCCTGGTGAGCATCCTCGCCGCCGGAGTCCTCTGGCTGGAGCTGGTCATCCGCGCCGCCCTGCTCTACGTCGGCGCCCTCCTCGGCACCGTCGTCTACGCGGGCCTGGTCGACAAGAACCTGTGGGGACACGTCCGCCGCTGGGCGGGCATCATGATCGCGGTGATCCTGGTCAAGCCCGTCATCGTCATCGTCCTCGGGCTCGCCGGCGCGCTCTCCACCGACGAGGGCCCGGACGCCTTCTCCGCCGTCGTCTCCGGCCTCGCCATCATCCTGCTCGCCATCTTCGCCTCGGCGATGATCTACCGCTTCGTCCCGGGCTTCGGCGACGAACTCGCCGGCTCCCGCAACAACCGCATCATGCAGGGCGCCGAAGGAAAGGCCGCCGCCGTCATCAGCTCCCCCGCGACCCTCGTCGCCCAGGGCATCAAGACCCACAGCGCCCGCGCCGACCACAACGGCGGCCAGTCCGGGGGCGGCCCCCGCCCCGCCAACCAGGCGGCCGGCGGAGTCGCCGCGCACAGCTCGCGCACCGCGAACGGAGGCGGCGGATCTGTCCCCTCCGCCGCACCCGTGCCCCGGTCCGGGTCACCGGTGAACACGCCCCACGCCAGCAACACCCGCAACAGCAGTACCAACCGCACGGGAGGTGAAGGGCGTTGACGACCGAGTCCCACGTGTCCCATGCGGTCACGCCCCGCCGTACGTATCTGATCGGCCGCGCCCGGCCGAACGCCATCGTCGGCCGCAACCGCGAGACCGGCGAGATCGCGCTCATCATCGCGGGCGCGTTCCTCGGCATGATGTGCGGGCTCCTCGTCCCCGTCCTCTCCCTGCGCATCGTGCTGCTCATGGGATTCCCCATGGTGGCGCTCGCCGCGGTCTACGTGCCGTACAAGCGCCGGACGTTCTACAAGTGGTTCGAGATCAACCGCAGCTTCAAGCGGACCGTGCGCCAGGGCACCGTCTACCGGTCCTCCGCCATGGAGGCGGGCACCCGGATCGACGGGCGGGAGATCGAGGTCGGCCCGCCCCCGGGCATCGGCCGGATCACCTGGCTCGCCGCACCGTTCGGCCCCGACGAGATCGCCGTACTGCTGCACGCGGACCGCAGGACCGTCACCGCGGCCATCGAGATCGAGGGCCCGGGCGTCGGCCTGCGCGACTCCGAGGACCAGGAAGCGCTCGTCGACCGCTTCGGCACGCTCCTCAAGCACGTGGCCAACGGCGACGGCTTCGTCACCCGGATCCAGATGCTCGCCCGCACCCTCCCCGCCGACCCGGACGCCCACGCCAAGGACGTCGCCGTACGCGGGGACGAGAAGGCGCTGCCCTGGCTCCAGCAGTCGTACGACCAGCTCCAGTCGATGGTGTCCACCAGCAGCGAGCAGCACCGCGCCTACCTCGTCGCGTGCATGCACTACACGCGCGAACTGGCCGCCGAGGCCCACGCGATGGCCCGCGCCGCACGCCCGCAGCAGGGCCGGAAGGTCGACAAGGACGCCGGTCTCGCGGTCGTCATGGCCCGTGAGCTGACCGACATCTGCTCCCGCCTCCAGGAGGCCGACATCCGCGTCCGGCAGCCGCTCGGACAGGGCCGGCTCGCCTCGCTGATCCACTCCATGTACGACCCGGACCACCCGATCGACCACATCCAGGCGATGACGAAGCGCAACGCCTGGCCGGCCGAGCTCGACGCGATGGAGCCCAACTACCTCCAGGCCAAGACCCGCGAGTCCTCCACCCGCGCCCCCTGGTGCCACGCCACGGCCTGGGTGAAGGAGTGGCCGATGACCCCCGTCGGCGTCAACTTCCTCGCCCCACTGCTCGTCCACACCCCCGACGTCATCCGCACGGTCGCCGTCACGATGGACCTCGAACCCACCGAGATCGCCATCGAACGCATGCTGACGGAGAAGACCAACGACGAGGCGGAGGCGTCCCGCGCCGCCAAGATGAACCGCACCGTCGACCCCCGCGACATCGCCGCCCACAACCGCCTCGACCAGCGCGGCGAGGACCTCGCGAGCGGCGCGGCCGGAGTGAACCTGGTCGGCTGGATCACCGTCTCCTCCCGCTCCCCCGAGGCCCTGGCCCGCGACAAGCGGACCATCCGGGCCTCGGCCGGCAAGTCGTACCTGAAGCTGGAGTGGTGCGACCGCGAGCACCATCGCGCCTTCGTGAACACGCTCCCGTTCGCCACCGGCATTCGAAGGTAGGGCCGCCGCATGCGGGATCCGATGTCCATCCTCACCGACGCCTTCACCTCGTTCCTCTTCGGCAAGGTCGAGACGACCCGGCTGCCCGTGCGCACCTCCACGGGCCAGGCCCAGGCGGTCTACCTGCCGACGGCCGCACCCGGCCTCGGCGACTCGGGCGTCATCATCGGCCGCGAGGTCTACTCCGGCAAGGGCTACATCTACGACCCCTTCCAGCTGTACGGCCAGCAACTGCCCGCCCCGCACTGGCTCGTGCTCGGCGAGTCCGGCAACGGCAAGTCGGCGCTGGAGAAGACGTACGTCCTGCGCCAACTGCGCTTCCGCGACCGCCAGGTCGTCGTGCTGGACGCGCAGGGCGAGGACGGCGTCGGCGAATGGAACCTCATCGCGCAGGAGTTGGGGATAACTCCCATCCGGCTGGACCCGATGGCCGCCCTGGACCACGGCATCCGGCTCAACCCCCTGGACCCGGCGATCACCACCACCGGGCAGCTCGCGCTGCTGCGCACCATCATCGAGGTCGCCCTGGGCCACGGCCTCGACGAACGCTCCGGCTTCGCGCTCAAGGTCGCGCACGCCTACGTCAACGAGACCATCGTCGAACGCCAGCCGGTCCTCACCGACATCGTCGAGCAACTGCGCCACCCCGAACCGGAGTCGGCCGAGGCGATGAACGTCGACATAGACGATGTACGGGCCTGGGGCCTCGACGTCGCCCTGGTGCTGGACCGACTGGTCGACGGTGACCTGCGCGGCATGTTCGACGGCCCGACCACGGTCGGCATCGACCTGGACGCCCCGCTGATCGTCTTCGACCTGTCCCACATCGACCGCAACTCCATCGCCATGCCGATCCTGATGGCGATCGTCGGCGTGTGGCTGGAGCACACCTGGATCCGCCCCGACCGGAAGAAGCGCATCTTCCTGGTCGAGGAGGCCTGGCACATCATCAACAGCCCCTTCGTGGCGCAGCTGTTCCAGCGGCTGCTGAAGTTCGGGCGCCGGCTGGGCCTGTCCTTCGTGGCGGTCGTCCACCATCTGTCGGACGTGGTGGACGGAGCGGCGGCGAAGGAGGCCGCGGCGATCCTGAAGATGGCGTCGACCAGGACGATCTACGCCCAGAAGGCGGACGAGGCGAGAGCCACGGGCCGGGTGCTCGGCCTGCCCAGGTGGGCCGTGGAGATCATCCCCACGCTCACCCCCGGCATCGCCGTCTGGGACGTCAACGGCAATGTCCAGGTGGTCAAACACCTGATCACCGAGACCGAACGCCCGCTGGTCTTCACCGACCGGGCGATGACCGAGTCCTCCAGCGACCACCTCACCGACGACGCCCTGCTCGCGGCGGAGTTGGAGGCGGAGGAACGGGCTGCGGCCTTCGTGGAACAACACCTCGGCGACTCCGAGTCGACGGTGGCATAGGGGGGCGGATCGGTGCGTGCGGACGACCGGCGGCAGGAGACTCCGGGCGGCATCCCCGACGGGCTGCTGGTCGCCCTGCTCGCCTTCCTCCTCGGCATGACCCTGCTGGTGTGGACGGCGACCGGCCTGGCGGGCCTGTTCTCGCACGGCTCCTGGCCGGCCGGCGTCACCTTCACCCGCACCCCGCTCGCCATGCGCTCCCTCTTCGGGGCGCCGCACGACATCCCGGCCGCCTGGCCGGACACCCCCGCGGCCGAACTCTCCGGGTACGGCCTCTTCTGGGGCCTGTTCATCGGGCAGTTGATGGTGCTGATCGTGCTGACCGTGTTCGTGATGGGCACGCTCGCCCGCTGGCGCGCGGTCCGGGCCCGGCGCCGCGAGCAGCCGCCCGTGGCTCCGGCACCCCCGGAGCCGACCGCGCACGAGGTCCCGACACCGAGAACTCCGGCGACCTGGCAGCCACCGGCGCACGAGGAGCCGGTACCTACCGCACCCCTCCCAGCAGCCGCCCCGGCGCCTGCACCGACGCCCGTCACCACCCCTGTCACCGCGCCGGAGCCCGTGTCCCTGTCCGTGTGGCAGAGCACCCGCCCCCCGGTCCTCTACGGCTCCGGGGAGACCCGCCGCGCCACCGCCGTCCAGGCCGTGCGCGACGCAGACGGCCCCGCTCTCGTCATCACCTCGGACCCCGCCGTCTGGCAGGAGACCAAGGACGCCCGCGCCAAACTCGGCCCGGTCCACCTCTACGACCCCACCCACCTCTGCGACACCCCGTCCCGCCTGCACTGGTCGCCGACGACGGGCTGCGAGGACAGAGGCACGGCGGCAGCAAGAGCGGCCGCCCTGCTGGCTCCCGTACGCCCCACGGCCAGGATCGACCAGGCGGTGGCCGACACCGCCGAAACGCTCCTGCGCAGCGCTCTGCACGCCGCCGCCATAGACGGCCGTACGATCCGCCACGTCCACCGCTGGTCCCAGGGAACCCAGATCCAGGACGCCGTCCGCATCCTGCGCACCAGCCCCAAGGCGGCGCCCGGAGCGGCCGGCGAACTCGAAGCGGCGCTCACGGCCCACCCCGAACGCCGGGACATGGCCCAGCAACTGACGACCCGGGCCCTGTCCGCCCTGTTCACGGTGAACGTCCGCGAGGCCTGCACACCCAACCGAACTGATGCACTGGCCTTGGATTCCTTCGTGAACGAAGGGGGCACGCTTTACCTAGTGGGTGAATCCATCGAGGATCCCCGAACAAACCCGGGCGCGATGCCACTGCTCACCGCCCTGGCCTCCAGCGTGGTCGAGCGTGGCCGGCACATGGCCGAACGGTCATCCTCCGGCCGCCTCGACCCACCACTCGCCCTCGTCCTCGACGACGTCGCCGCGGTGGCCCCGCTCCCCCAACTCCCGCAGCTGCTGGCAGCCGGAGCCGATCGCGGACTGCCGACGCTGGCCCTGCTCCGCTCCCGGGAACAGGCCCGCGCCCGCTGGCCGCACGACGAACTACCGGTCTGACCGGGCTCGTTCTACCGATCCGAGCCCGCCGAGCCCTTCTCGAACACGAACTCCCGCTCCAGGACTCCTGGTTGCCCTTCCAGCGGTACGGTCACCCCGCTCGGTACGAATCCCAGCCGGCGGTAGAAGGCCTGGGCCCGTCCGTTGTCCTCGTGCACGATGAGCCGCACCCGCTCCAGCCCCTGCCGCCAGGACCACTCCAGCGCCTCGTCGAAGAGCAGCTCGGTCAGCCCGCACCCGCGGTGCTCGGGCCGCATGAACACGCCGACGAGATGCCCCTGCCTCCGCTCGACCGGGAACCCCGCCCAGTCGGTCGTGCCGGCCTCTTCCACCAGCACGGTCAGCGCCCCGACCCACGCCCCGTCCGGCCCCTCCGCGACGATCTGTTGCGCCCCGGTGGCCCCTTCGGCGGCTCCCTCGGTCCGCTCCTGCCAGAACTCGTCGGGCTTGGCTGCCGCACTGTCGTACGTGTCCAGAAAGGCGATCGGTGCCGCGGGATCCCGCAGGGCCGCCAGCCTCAACTCCCTCACCGCCGGCCATTCCTCGGACCGCACCGACCGGACGACGTAACGCTCCCCATTACCAAAGCTCATAGGCACAACGGTACCCAAACGCAGAAAACCCCCGACCGGTATCCCCGGCCGGGGGTTTTCTCAATATTTGTTCGGCGGCGTCCTACTCTCCCACAGGGTCCCCCCTGCAGTACCATCGGCGCTGTGAGGCTTAGCTTCCGGGTTCGGAATGTAACCGGGCGTTTCCCTCACGCTATGACCACCGAAACACTATGAAACTGTTTCAGCCGCACCACGCTGTGGCAACGTGGGGCTGTTCGTGGTTTCAGAACCAACACAGTGGACGCGAGCAACTGAGGACAAGCCCTCGGCCTATTAGTACCGGTCACCTCCACCCATTACTGGGCTTCCAGATCCGGCCTATCAACCCAGTCGTCTACTGGGAGCCTTACCCTCTCAAGGAGGTGGGAATACTCATCTCGAAGCAGGCTTCCCGCTTAGATGCTTTCAGCGGTTATCCCTCCCGAACGTAGCCAACCAGCCATGCCCTTGGCAGAACAACTGGCACACCAGAGGTTCGTCCGTCCCGGTCCTCTCGTACTAGGGACAGCCCTTCTCAATATTCCTACGCGCACAGCGGATAGGGACCGAACTGTCTCACGACGTTCTAAACCCAGCTCGCGTACCGCTTTAATGGGCGAACAGCCCAACCCTTGGGACCGACTCCAGCCCCAGGATGCGACGAGCCGACATCGAGGTGCCAAACCATCCCGTCGATATGGACTCTTGGGGAAGATCAGCCTGTTATCCCCGGGGTACCTTTTATCCGTTGAGCGACGGCGCTTCCACAAGCCACCGCCGGATCACTAGTCCCGACTTTCGTCCCTGCTCGACCCGTCGGTCTCACAGTCAAGCTCCCTTGTGCACTTACACTCAACACCTGATTGCCAACCAGGCTGAGGGAACCTTTGGGCGCCTCCGTTACTCTTTAGGAGGCAACCGCCCCAGTTAAACTACCCATCAGACACTGTCCCTGATCCGGATCACGGACCCAGGTTAGACATCCAGCACGACCAGACTGGTATTTCAACGACGACTCCACCTGAACTGGCGTTCAAGCTTCACAGTCTCCCAGCTATCCTACACAAGCCGAACCGAACACCAATATCAAACTGTAGTAAAGGTCCCGGGGTCTTTCCGTCCTGCTGCGCGAAACGAGCATCTTTACTCGTAGTGCAATTTCACCGGGCCTATGGTTGAGACAGTCGAGAAGTCGTTACGCCATTCGTGCAGGTCGGAACTTACCCGACAAGGAATTTCGCTACCTTAGGATGGTTATAGTTACCACCGCCGTTTACTGGCGCTTAAGTTCTCAGCTTCGCCCAGACGAATCTGAGCTAACCGGTCCCCTTAACGTTCCAGCACCGGGCAGGCGTCAGTCCGTATACATCGCCTTACGGCTTCGCACGGACCTGTGTTTTTAGTAAACAGTCGCTTCTCGCTGGTCTCTGCGGCCACCCCCAGCTCGA